>NZ_DASZAW010000092.1:0-71957 GCF_035944845.1 Devosia sp.
TCTTTCGACCGCAGTCACCGGGCTACGCGCCCAATCCTTCGCGCTCGAGAACATCTCGGGCAACATCGCCAACAGCCAGACCACCGGCTTCAAGCGCATCGACACCGACTTCGTCGACATGATCCCCGATGCCGCCCAGAAACGGCAGACGGCCGGTTCGGTGCTCGGCTACTCGCGCTCGACCAACAACATCCAGGGCGACATCAAGGGCACCTCGACCGAAACCAACATGGCCATCAACGGCAACGGTTTCTTCGTCGTCGAGCCGCCGATCGGCATGTCGGACGGCGACACGCTGTTCGCCGGCGCCAACTACTACACCCGCCGCGGCGACTTCGAACTCGACAAGAACGGCTACCTGGTCAACGGCTCGGGCTACTACCTCAAGGGCCTGCCGATCGATCCGGCGACTCAGAACATCTCGAGTTCGGTCCCGCAGGTGCTGCAGGTCTCGAGCGCGTTCCTCCCGGCGCAGCAGACCACCTCGGTCAACTACGAGCTGAACCTGCCGCAACTGCCCAAGACCGCGGCCTACCAGGCCTCGAAGACTCCCGGCAGCGAGCTGCTGCGGGCGCAGGACTTCCTGAGCATCACGCCGGACACGGCTGCAACGACGTCGGGCGCGACCAGCACGGGAACGGCGCTGCCGTCTACCATCGTGTCGGACGGCAATACCTTGAGTATCGCGGTCAATGGCGGTGTTCCCGTAGTCGTCAACTTCAGCAATGGTGGCGGCGGCAACACCGCCGCTGACTTCGACTACACCGCATTTGCCGATGTCGATGCCATGCTGGCCGCGATTGAGGCGCTGGTGCCGGGAACCGATATCGGGCGGAACTCCAGTGGGGCGATCACTGTCTCCGCCACCAACGCAACTGACACCATCACCATAGCCGACAATACCACCGGCAGCTCGTCGCTCGGCCTCGGCCTGGCCGACGGCACTTACGACCCGACCGTTTCGTCGGCGCTCGCCCTGCAGCAGCGGGTTGACAACATCAGCGCCGACGACGCAGACGAGTTCATCTCGCAGTCGATCTCGGGCGGTGCCGTGACGGTCTATGCCGGCAACGGCGCACCGGCAAACGTGCAGATGCGCTGGGCCAAGGTGAACTCGACGGCAAATGGCGGCGCCGAACGCTGGAACCTGTTCATCCTCACCAACTCGCAGGCCACCGGCACCGGTACGGCCTGGACCAGAATGGGTGGCGACTACACCTTCGGGCCGGACGGCTCGCCCAACCCGCCGGTCGAGGCCACCGAGTTGCCCGGCCTCATGGTCAACGGCGTCACCATCGGCGATATCCGCCTCCAGCACGGCGCCTCTGGCCTGACCCAGTTCGCCGATCCGAACGGCAACGCCGAAGTGACGACGCTCAACCAGAATGGTTATGCCGCGGGCGAGTTCGTCTCCGTCGCGGTCAATGACAATGGCCGCGTCGTGGTCTCCTACACCAACGGCCAGCAGCTTGAAGTGGCCCAGGTGGTCACTGCGAACTTCAACGCCGTCAATGCGCTGAAACGCATGGATGGCGGCGTGTTCGCGGCGACCTCGGAATCCGGTGAGCCGCTGCTCGACACCGACGGGGTGATCGGCTCGGCCGTCGAGGCTTCGAATACCGACATCTCGGAAGAGTTCACCAAGCTCATCGTCACGCAGCAGGCCTACGCGGCCGGCACCCGCATCGTTTCGGCGGCCGACCAGATGCTGCAGGAATCGCTGAACATGATCCGCTGACGCGGACCTGAACCCCTCCGGCGCGGGTCCGTCCTGCGCCGGAGCTTTCTCAACTGGAGCAGGGTGGTATGGGGCTCTCGGTTACCCTCAGCAATGCGCTCTCGGGCATGCGTGTCGGCCAGAACGCGCTCGATACGCTGTCCAACAACGTCGCCAATGCCGGCACCCCCGGCTATCACCGGCGTTCGGTCAGCGTCATCGACTCGCTGGGCGTCAACTCGACCTATGCCCGCGAAGGCCAGCTCAGCCGCGCCTTCAACCAATCCCTGCAGGCGCACTACACGCGGTCGACCGCCGAATCCGGCTTCACCAGCGTACAGGCGAGCTTTCTCGATCGCGTGCAGACCCTGTTCGGCAAACCCGGCACCGTCGGCTCGATCGACAGCGCCTATAATGCCTTTGAGAGTTCGCTCGCCGCCGTGGCCACCAGCCCCGACAGCTACGCCAACCGGGCCGATCTGGTGCAGAAGGCGCAGACGGTGGCTTCGACGCTCAACCGGTTGAGCTCCGACATCCAGTCGCTGCGCCAGGAGATCGAAGCCAAGCTCTCCAACAGCGTCGACTCGATCAACAACCAGCTGCAATCGCTGGAAAAAGTGAACCTGAGGCTCGCCGACCAGGGCATTGACACCACCTCGCGGGCTACCCTGATGGACCAGCGCGACCGGCTGGTCGAGGACCTGTCGCAGCAGATGGACCTGCGCGTCAGCTATCGCGGCGACGGCACGGTTTCGCTGATGACCCGCTCGGGCGTCGGCATTCTCGACGTCAAGGCGTCGGTATTCAGCTACGAGAGCGCTGGCGCGCTGTCGGCCGCGTCGCGCTTCAGCCCGAACGATGCGGTGAGCGGCGTCGGTAAGCTCTCGATCATGACTCCGGCCGGGCTGGAGATCGACCTGGTCAAGCAGAACGTGCTGCAATCGGGAGAACTCGCCGGCCTCATCCAGCTGCGCGACCAGCAACTGGTGCAGGCACAGGATCAGCTCGACGAGATCGCCGCCTCGGTGGCACAGGCCATGTCGACCAACGTTACCCAGGGCGCGCAGGTCACCTCGGGCCCATCCAACGGCTACGAGGTCGACCTCGCCGACGTCCGCAACGGCAACGAGTTCACCTTCAAGTACACCCAGGGCGGCGCTGAAAAGACCGTCCGCGTGCTGCGCGTCGACGACACCACCAAGCTCCCGGTCGACTATGTCGACGCCAATGGCGCGCGGGTGATCGGGCTCGATTTCTCCGGCGGAGCGGCAGGGGTCGCCTCGCAGTTGCAGAATAGGCTGGGTGGGGGGCTGACTGTCTCGAAGCCGACGGGCAGCACGCTCAGGATCATGGATGATGGCGTCTCCGGCACCACCGATATGCTGTCGCTTTCGACCCGCACCACCTCGTCGGGGCTGCAGAACGGCACGCTCGGCTTTTCGCTGTTCGTCGATACCAATAATGCCGACTTCACCAACAGCCTCGACGGCGTCGGCCAGAAGCTCGGCTTTGCCAGCCGCATCAGCGTCAATGCCTCGATCGTCGCCGACAACAAGCTGCTGGTGCAGTACACCGGCACCACGCCGTTGGGCGATCAGGACCGGCTCAACCAGGTGATCTCCAACCTCGACGATATGCGCTTTTCGGGCGGGCAGGGGAGCGGATTGAGCGACGCCAGCTCACGCCTCGGTGGCACGGTCGCCGACCTGATCTCGCAGACCCTCAACTACCAGGGCAACGTGGCCGAGGCCGCGATCTCGAACAACGAGACGCAGCAGCAGACGCTGGCTGCCCTGACACAGCGGCTCGACAGCGAATACGGCGTCGACGTCGACGAAGAAATGGCGCGCCTGATGGAACTGCAGAACGCCTTCGCCGCCAATGCGCGGGTGATGAGCGTGGTGCAGGAACTGATGGACTCCCTGATGCAGTTGTAAGGAGCGATCACCATGACCTCTGTCGGCAAGACGATGTTCCCGCTCGCCAACGGCATCAAGAACATCACCGCCATGAAGGCCCGCTACGACCAGCTGCAGACCCAGCTGGCCAGCGGCGAAAAGGCCTCGACCCTCGCCGAAATGGGCTCCGACCGCTATTTCGACCTGGCGCTGCGGCAGCGCATGGCGCGGATGGACGGCTATCAGCAGTCGATCTCGACGGTGAACCTGCGCCTCGAGGTGCTGGATACGGTGATGAGCCGACTCGACACCATCGAGTCCGACGCCCGCGCGGCCGCCATCTCGGGAGGTGGCGGCACCTCCGGAATCAACTTCCAGACCACCCCGACTCTAGCCGGCTCCCGCTTCGATGAGGTGTTGACGCTGCTCAACACCGATGCCGCCGGTCGTTACATGTTCGGCGGCAACCGCACCGACAGCCGGCCGGTGGCAAACTCCTCGGAGGTGATGAACGGCGTCGGCGCACGCGCCGGCTTCAAGCAGGTGGCCGGCGAACGCAAGCTCGCCGATCTCGGGGCCGACCACTTGGGCCGGCTCGACATCACCCGAGCCACCGACACGGTGACTTTGGGCGAAGAAAACACCGTCTTCGGCATGAAGCTCTCCGGCATCACCACCACTTCGGCCAATATCGCCGTCACCGCCCCGGGCGGCGGTCCGCCGCCGGCGTTGACCGTCCAGTTCGGCACGCCGCTGCCCACCGCCGGGGACAAGGTGCAGGTGAGCTTCACGCTGCCCGACGGCACCGAGGAGCAGATCGTTCTCGTCGCCACGTCAGGCACTCCGGGCGATGGTGAGTTCCAGATCGGCGCCGACGCCGATGCAACTGCCGCGAGCTTCGAGACCGCCCTTTCCGGTTCAGTGCAGGAACTTGCCGAAACGACGCTGGTTTCCGCTTCCGCCTATGCCGCGGCCGAGAACTTCTTCAATGGCCAGGGCGCACAGGTGATGCGCGTCGATGGCCCGCCCTTCGACAGCGCCACCGGCTTGATCGCCGGCACCTCGGCCAACACCATGCTCTGGTACACCGGCGAGGACAGCGCAGACCCGCGCAGCACCGTGACGGCACGGGTGGGGGAGGGCACTACGGTTGGCTACGGCGTCCAGGCTAACGAGGCCGGTTTCATCAACCTCATCCAGACGCTCGCCGCCGTCGCTGTACAGGATTTCCCCGACAGCGACCCGACCTCCGAGAAGCGCTATTCCTCGATGATGTCGCGCAACGCCGCCCGCCTTGCCGACACCAAGGACAACCAGCCCGGCTCGCTCGCCGCCATCACTGTGGAACTCGGCCTCGCGCAGAGCACCACCGGGGCGATCGCCGAGCGGCATACCGCGCACTCTGCCCAGCTCGGAAACATGCTAGAGCAGATCGAGGCGGCGCCGACCGAGACGATCGCCATGGAGATCCTGGCGCTGAAGACGCGCCTCGAAGCGAGCTATCAGACCACCGCACTGCTCAGTCAGCTGTCGCTGGTGAACTACATGAGGTAACCGATGTCCCGCGCAATCGTCGTCCACGAAGTTGGTGGCCCGGAAAAGCTGACGCTGGAGCAGGTCGACGTTCCGGCGCCCGGCGCCAGCCAGATCAAGATCCGGAGCCACGCCATCGGGCTCAACTTCATCGACACCTACCAGCGTACCGGACTCTACAAGGTGGCGCTGCCGTTCGTCGCCGGCAATGAAGGCGCCGGCGAGGTGATCGCGGTCGGGCCCGATGTCACCCAGTGGCGGGTTGGCGATCGCGTCGCCTACCAGGGCTCTGTCGGCGCTTACGCCGAGGAGCGCCTGCTGCCGGCCGACCGGGTGGTGCGCATCCCCGATGGCATCAGCTACGAGGTGGCGGCCGCCGCGATCCTCAAGGGCCTGACGGCCTTCTACCTGCTGCACTGGACCCATCCGCTCAAGGCCGGCGAGACCATCCTCATTCACGCTGCCGCCGGCGGCACCGGCCAGATCCTCACGCAATGGGCCAAGGCGATCGGCGCGACGGTCATCGCCACCGCCGGCTCCGACGACAAGTGCGCCATTGCCGAAAAGAACGGCGCGGACCTGACGGTCAACTACCGGACCGAGAACTTTGTCGAAGCGGTGAAGCAGTTCACCGGCGGCAAAGGCGTCGATGTCGTCTATGACGGCGTCGGTGCTGCAACCTTCGAGCCCTCGCTCGATTGCCTCCGGCCACGCGGCCTGATGGTGAGCTTCGGCAATGCCTCGGGTCCGGTATCCATTCCCAAGCTGACGATCCTTGCGGAGAAGGGCTCGCTGTTCCTCACCCGCCCGACCACTGGGGGCTACCTGCGGACGGCGGATGACCTGCGGCTCGGGGCCGAAGCGCTGTTCAACGTGATCTCGCTGGGCAAGGTTAAGATCGCCATCGACCAGACCTTCCCGCTGGCCGAGGCAGCCAAAGCCCACATGGCGCTCGAGGCGCGCGAGACCACCGGCTCGACGCTGCTCTTGCCGTAGGGGAGGGCGGTGTGATTTCGACGGCTGAGTCCTTCGCCCTCATGCTGGAGACCGCATGTCGCGACTTCGAAGTGCTAGTCGCACTCGTTTCGGGGAGAACACAGATTGTCGCCGCAGACGGTCCAGCCTACCAAGCGCAAGCTGCAGTTACGATGGCACTGGCCAAGTCGTTCGTATTTCATGCCGTTCGCGCAGTTCGAATCTGCGAGCACGGCGCGAGCCAGCTCGCCATTGATCGCCAGCAGCGACGCACGTTCCTCTCGTCGATGAGACGATTGGTTGAGGTCCGAGATGTGAACGAGCATGGCTTTGACGCCGTCCGCGTGAAGTCGCGCCCGAAGCAACATTTGCACGAAGATCACAACGGCTCGCTCGATGAGACTTCAATGGTCATCTTAGGCCCTGAGCAGATCCTAATGGGACCGCTGAATCTTTGGGGATTCTATCGGGCGGTTGGCGAAATGCGGGATGTCGCCGGATTTCGGTCGCTGCCGCTTCCCGGGCCAGCCATCTCTCTCACATGACTTGCCCTGCACCCGATGTGCCGCTAAACGCGTCATCGTCGGGTAGGTGGCAGAGCGGTTGATTGCTCCGGTCTTGAAAACCGGCGAACGTGAAAGCGTTCCGGGGGTTCGAATCCCTCCCTACCCGCCACCCTGCGCCCTGCGGGCTTCGGGTGGCAGGCCACCCGGAGACTACAGGGCGCAGGGTGATCTCCCGAAGCTGCGCAGCAGCGTAGGGAGACGACTGCGGACCTCGCCTCTCGACGAGGCCCGAACTCTTGACCCTTCTCAGGTGATCGAACCCACGACTCCCTCGATCAGATAGTCGGTGCCCCACAGGGCGCCATCGTAAAGACCCAGCGTGCCGTCGATGACGAGCTTGCCGGTATTGTTCTTGAGCGGACCGACGAAGATCGGGGCGCCGGACCTGGTCTCTTCGATGGCCTTGGTGGCGGCGGCGATCGCGGCCTCGGTTGCCCCGGCGCCAAACGCCGTCGAAGCCACCATATCCTTATCGTAGCCGCCCTCGTTGACGTTGGGCAGCTTTTCGCCGGCGGCGATCAGTTTGGCATATTCGGTATAGACCGTGCCCCACTTGAGCTCGGCGCCGGTGATAAAGCCCTTGGGGGCCAGCGACGCCTGGTCGGCATTATGGCCGCAGCTCTTGACCCCGCGCCCCTCAGCCGTCTCGACGATCACCTTGGGGCTGTCGACGTGGCAGGCGATGACGTCGCAGCCGGCATCGACCAGCGCATTGGTGGCCTCGGCCTCGCGCACCGGCAGGCTCCACTCGCCAGTGATGATGAGGCGCACCTCGGCGTTGGGGTTGACCTTCTTCACCCCCAGCGTGAAGGCGTTGACGTTGCGCAGCACCAGGGCGATCGGCTTGGCGGCGATGAAGCCGATCTTGTTGGACTTGGTGGAGAGACCGGCGGCCACGCCATTCACATAGTGGCCCTGGTCGAGATAGCAGAAGTAGCCACCCAGATTGACCGGGTCGGTGTCCTTGTTCCACAGCGAGGTCGGGTGGCGGAACTCGACGTCCGCGTGCTTCTTGGCCGCTTCCTTCATGAACGGGTCGAAATAGCCGAACGAGGTCGGAAACAGCAGTTTCGCGCCGTCGAGGTTGATCATCGATTCCATCGACTGGGCGACCGCGTCCGTCTCGGGGACATTCTCCTCCTCGACCACGGTGACATCAGGCAGCGCCTTCAGCGCAGCGGCGCCCACGGCATGGGCCTGGTTCCAGCCGAAATCGGTGACCGGACCGACATAGATCATGCCGATGGTCAGCGGCGTTGCGGCCTTGGCCTGCATGCCGCTTGCCAGCAGCAGCGATCCGGCAGCGGCGCTGCCGAGGAAGTGTCGGCGGTTCATTGAGAAATTGGACAAGGTTGCACCCCCATGAGTCCAGGTTTCATCGTTCGGCGAGCGCTGCATGCGCCCGCCGTCTCTGCCGCGCGGTGGCGCGGCGATGGCTTAGTCGGTTAGTTCCGGAGCGCGGTCAGGCGGCGCCGGTTTCAGTCACCAGGCCGTCGGCCTTGCGCTGTTCGTATTCGCCCACGCTGAGCGTCTTGATGTCGAACTGGTCGCGGGTGCGAGCATAGCCATGGCCGCCGAGGCGGCCGATCGCGTCCATCTTGATCTGGTCAACGTGGAGGCGCGCCGGATCGACGATGTCGGCGCGGATGTGGATACCCAGCACCTGACCCAGGACGATCTCGCGCGCCTTGCCGACTTCGATCGTCATATGGCGCCGGCACTCGAGCGCCGCGGGCGCCGATACGATGCGCGGGCTGCGCACCGCCACGCCCGGCACGGTCTCGAGCCCTGCCTCGGCCAACTCGTCGATAGCGGGCCCGAACTTGATGGCGCAGATCTCCATCTGCGCGGCGAGCGCGTCGTCGACGATGTGGACGGTGAACTCCTCGGTCTCGCGAATATTCCGCGCCGTGTCCTTCAGCCGCATGTCATCGTAGTTTTCGATGCCGATGGCGACGATCGCCGGGTCGTGGGTGAGGACGTTGAAGAAGCTGAATGGCCCGGCATTGCGCTGGCCGGTACGGCTCAGCGTGGTGATGAACGCGATGGGGCGGGGGATCACCGTGCCGATCAGCAGCTTGTAGCGCTCGCGCGCACTCAGTTCGGCAAAGTCGAAATGGACGTGCCCGCTCGTTGGGCCGCTCATTTGGCGCGCTTCTGCTTGAGCGGAATCGCGCTGTCGCGCCCCGCGATGGCGACGGCATAGCGGGCCAGCACATCGCCAAGCGCCGCGCCCGCTGGGTCGGTATCGTGCATGGCCCGACGCTCCACGGTGGACATGTGCGCGTCCATGAGGGCGATGGCCCTGGCGGCGTCGCCGGCACGCAGCGCGGCGATGATCTCGATATGCTCGTTGGGGCCGCTGTGATCGTGGCTGTGCGGCGAGCCGTAAACAGCGAGGATCAGTGAACAGCGGGTCACCAGTTCCGACATGTAGCGCTCGAGCAGGACATTGCCGCTCAGCTTCGCCAGCCGGATGTGAAACTCACCGCCCAGGCGTCCTGCCACGTGTTCTTCATGCCGCTCGCGGGCCGCATCCTCCTCGCGCACCAGTCCTTCGAGCTCGGCCCCGAAACTTGGTTTCCAGCGCTTGATGACGAGGTCGACGGCCTGGGCCTCCAGGCCGCGCCGCACCTCGAAGACGTCGCGGGCCTCCGCCAGGGTCGGCTGGGCGACGATGGCCGTGCGCTTGGGCCGGGCATCGACCAGCCCCTCGGACTGCAGCTTGGCCAGCACCGCCCGTACCAGCGTCCGGCTCATGCCGAAATGCGCGCCGATCTCATCCTCGGGCAGTTTGGTGCCCGGTTGCAGCGCCCGCTCGAGGATCGCCTGCTTCAGCGCCTCGTGAGCGATATCGGTGCGGGGAGATGGCCTGGTCATTCAAACCTCGTGTTGCCCATCCATTCATGCATACGAGATGGCACGTTGCAAGTATGCCAGATTTCGCCGCTGGACGGCAAAAACCCCAGCGATTTGCTGCCACTTGCCTTCAACATGCGCGAACTGCATGGCTGATCTGCGCAGAACAGGATCGTCGATCCGTCAATCATGTATACAGTTTTGGTATTCGTAACGGGAGGGGCGCATGCCGGCCAGGACCATTATCCTCAAGCTCAACCAGCAGCAGCTCGAGCTGATCGACCGCACCATCGCAAAAGGCGTTGCACCCGACCGCGTGGCATTGGTGAAGCTGGCCATTCGGGAACACGCCGAACGGAGCGCCAAATGAGGGCCGTGCTCGAGACCCTGATGCTGCAGCCGGGCACCGGCAAGGCGATCGAGTTGCTCGCCGGGCAGATCCTGCGCATCGAGCAGGTGGAGGGCGGGCAATGCGTCGATTTCAACGCCTTCAACCTGCACGACTACAAGGAGTTCATGCATTGCGGGCGCACGCGTACGGTGCATGGGTTCAATCCGACCGAGGGCGCGTTCCTGTGGAGCCAGCCGCCGCGCGAGCGGGCGTTGCTCTATATCCTCAAGGATACCGTCAAGCGGAACGACGTGCTGTTCCCGCGCTGCTCGGCCTATCTCTATGAAAGCGCCTACGGCTTTCACGATCACACCAACTGCCACGACATCCAGTCCGAGGCACAGCGCGAATACGGCCTGACCCCGGACGACGTGCATGACAGCTTCAACTTCTTCATGAACACCGAAGTCGGCGCCGACGGTCGGGCTACCATCACCCGGCAGTCGAGCCGGGCAGGGGACCATGTCGACCTGCTGGCGCTGACCGATGTGCTCGCCGTGCCCAATGTCTGCGGCGCCGATATCATGCGCACCTCGAACTTCTCGCTGAAGCCGATCCGCCTCACCGTGTTCGAGGCGACTGCGTCGGACCTCGCCAGTGTCCCGCCGACGCCGGTTCTGCGCAGCCAGCGCACGCCGCGGGACTTCCGCCAGCCCGTCATCAAGGCCGATCGCGAGCTCTACCGCGATCCGAGCTACGCTCCGGCCTTCACCAACGTGCCGATCCGCATCGAAGAACTTGCCGTCACGCTGACCGAGGAAGAGGCCCTGCTGTTCGACGCCGCTCGTCAGCCGCTCTACGGCAATGATGACGGCGCAGCGCTGCGCGACATGCTCTTCACCTGGTGGGAAGAGCGGTACCTGGGGGCCAGTGCGGGAGCTCCCGCCATCACCAGGTAAGAAGCGCTGCCCAGAACACGTGCAGTGCCTATCTTGTGTGCAGGTTGCTGTTGCATTCGACAGAACGCTGGCTGAGCGATGACGGCTGCATCATCTAATATGCTGAAATATAACCGTATTCGTGTCTGGCACGGCCCTTGCTCCATTGTATCCAGAGTTAGGAGCTAGGGTTCCGGCGCCGGTATCCGGCGCGTCAGGTCCGAGAGCATCCACCGGAGCGGGAGACATCCCTCCGGGACACGGCGGGACAAAAGCCCGGGAGACCTCGTAGCCAAGGGATTGGCAGCGCGGGTCTTTACGCGCCATCGCCGATCCCCAAGTCGAAACAGGGGATTGCGCATGAAGATCACCAAACTGGTTTCAGCCCTCGCGCTCACGGCGCTCATTGCCACTGGCGCGACCACCGCCGAGGCGCAGCAGAAGAGCGACTTCAAGGTCGCCTGGTCGATCTATGTCGGCTGGATGCCCTGGGGCTATGCGGCCGACAACGGCATCGTCAAGAAATGGGCCGACAAATACGGCATCACCATCGAGGTCACGCAGTTCAACGACTACGTCGAATCGATGAACCAATACACCGCCGGCGCCTATGACGCGGTGACCCTTACCAACATGGATGGCCTCTCCATCCCCGCTGCCGGTGGCGTCGATACCACCGCCGTCATCATCGGCGACTTTTCGGCCGGCAATGATGCGGTGATCCTCAAGGACAAGACTGCCCTCGCCGACATCAAGGGGCTGCCGGTCAACCTCGTCGAGTTCTCGGTGTCGCACTACCTGCTGGCGCGCGCCCTCGAAAGCGTCGGCATGACCGAGCGCGACGTCAACGTCGTCAACACCTCGGACCCCGACATGGTCGGCGCCTTCCAGACTGCCGATGTCAGCGCCATGGTGACCTGGAACCCGATGGTCTCCGAGATCGCTGCTCTGCCCGGCGCCCACAAGGTGTTCGACAGCGCGCAGATCCCCGGCGAGATCATCGACATGATGGTCGCCAACACCCAGGTGCTCGCCGACAACCCCGATTTCGGCAAGGCGTTGGCCGGCATCTGGTACGACACCATGGCGGTGATGACTGCCCAAACCCCCGAAGGGGCGGCGGCCCGCGCCGCGATGGGCGCCGCCTCGGGCACCGACCAGGCCGGCTTCGAGTCCCAGCTCGCGGCAACCAAACTGTTCCCGACCGCGGCGGAAGCCGTGAGCTTCACCACCTCACCCGATCTCAAGGTGACGATGGAAAAGGTCCGCACCTTCCTCTTCGACAAGGGCCTGCTCGGGTCTGGCGCCGCCTCTGCCGACGTCATCGGCATCGAGTTGCCGGGTGGTGAGGTGCTCGGCGACGCCAACAACATCAAGCTGCGGTTCTCGGACGTCTACATGAAGGCCGCGGCGGAAGGCTCGCTGTAGCCACGACACGTCTCACCGCAGCTTCGGTTCGCCTTCTCCCCGCCGGGAGAAGGCACCCGAGCGGCGGCTGAGGGGTCGGTCTCCACCACCACCGAGCACCCCATGCGTCTTATCAACCTCAAGCCATCGCGAACCAACCAGTTGCTCCTGGCGTTGCTGCCGTTCCTGGCGCTGCTGCTGGCCTATGCACTCGGTTCTACCGCTCGCCTGGCCGAGAACCCGTCGGACAAGCTGCTGCCGGCGCTGAGCAGTATCGCCGATGCTGTCAACCGCCTGGCCTTCGTGCCCGACCCGCGCACCGGCGAATACCTGCTCTGGTCGGACACGCTGGCGAGCCTCGGCCGTCTGTTCACCGCGCTCGGCATCTCGACGCTCATCGCGCTCGTCTTCGGCATGATCGTCGGCATGTTCCCCTATGCCCGGGCACTCCTGGCCCCGTTCTTTGCCGCCGTCTCGATGGTGCCGCCGCTCGCCTTGCTGCCCATCCTGTTCATCGTCATGGGGCTGGGTGAAACATCCAAGATCACCCTCATCGTCATCGGCGTTGCCCCGATCATGATCCGCGACCTGGCGCTCAAGGTCATGGAACTGCCACGCGAGCAGACGGTGAAGGCCGAAACGCTGGGCGGCAACTCCTGGCAGATCGCCTTGCGGGTCGTCCTCCCGCAGATCCTGCCGCGCCTTCTGACCTGCCTTCGCCTGCAACTCGGCCCGGCCTGGCTGTTCCTCATTGCGGCCGAGGCGATATCCGCGGATTCCGGGCTCGGCTACCGCATTTTCCTCGTCCGCCGCTACCTGTCGATGGACGTGATCTTTCCCTACGTCATCTGGATCACGCTGCTCGCCGTCCTCACCAACGTCCTGATCGATCTCGTCCGCATCCGGGCCTTTCCGTGGTCTGAACTGGATAAGGCGTCATGATTGTCGTCGACAACGTCTGGAAGGAGTACGGCGACCAGATCGTCCTCGAGCGCGTGTCGCTGACCATCGAGGACCGCGCCTTCGTCGCCCTGGTTGGCCCATCCGGCTGTGGCAAGACCACGTTCCTCAAGCTGCTGCTCGGCGAAGAGCAGGCAACCCAAGGCACCATAGCCCTCGATGGTAAGCCATTGGCACCCGAACCCGGCCCCGACCGAGGTGTCGTGTTCCAGCGCTACTCGGTGTTCCCGCACCTGAGCGTGCTCGGCAACGTGCTGCTCGGCAAGGAGTTTGAAGCCTCCCGCTTCCGCGCCCGGCTCGTCGGCCCGGCCCGTCGCGACGCCATCGAAGAGGCGCGTGGGCTGATTGCCGAAGTCGGCCTCGCCGGCAGCGAAGACAAGTATCCGGCCCAGCTTTCCGGCGGCATGCAGCAACGCCTCGCTCTGGCGCAGGCGCTCATCATGCAGCCGCGGGTGCTGCTGCTCGACGAGCCGTTCGGCGCGCTCGATCCCGGCATCCGCGCCGATATCCACGTTCTGATGAAGCGGCTCTGGAACGAAACCAATCTCACCGTCGTGATGGTTACCCACGACATGCGCGAGGCCTTCACCCTTGGCACCCGCGTCATCGCCTTCGAGCGACCGCGCAACCGGCCCGACGAGCGCGAGCGATACGGCGCCTCGCTCAGCCGCGACATCGACATCTGGCCGCCGCGTCGCGCCGGTGTTCTCGACCCAGACAGCCCCGATCGGGACGGCCCGATCCACGAGGCGGGCGCCAGCCGGGACGACCCGGCGCCATCCCCTCAAGGAGATCCGGCATGAGCCGAACCCCAGAGCAGATCGCTGCCGATCGCGCCCGCTACGAAGAACACCAGAGAAAGGGCCTCACCTTCGCCGCCAGGGCGCTGCCCGAAGCCAGTGCAATGCCGGCCGCGCCGATAGCGGGCGATGTCATCGCCACCGAAACCCTGGCCGGTGGCTGGTATTGGTCGACCCTGCTGCGCCAGGGGGAGGCCCTGCGCATCGCCCAGGCGCACGGTTTCGCCTCGGTCGCGCTCGTCTGCTGGAGCGCCCGCGACACCAGCGAGCGGCTCAACCTGCCGGACACCGTCAAGGTACAGTGGGATACCCGCGCCCAGCGGGGCAGGGTGCTGTTTTCCGATATGGGCCGGGTGATGTTGTCGATCACCGAGGACTCCTCGGGCGGCGCACATGACGTGCTGCTCGGCGGTTCCACCGCCGCTGCCAACGCTGCAAAATATCCTGATGTCGCCACCCGGAACACCCGGGACAATCTGGTCCTCGCTGCCGGCAAGCTCGGCCTGTCGCGACGCGATCTGCCGATGGC
Organism: Devosia sp.; assembly: GCF_035944845.1. Taxonomy (GTDB): domain Bacteria; phylum Pseudomonadota; class Alphaproteobacteria; order Rhizobiales; family Devosiaceae; genus Devosia_A. Next base: position 14,514 of record NZ_DASZAW010000092.1, read on the forward strand.
GCTCACCCTGTTCGCGCCGGTCCGCGTTACCGATGACGAAGGCCACTTCGCCTGGCAGTCCGACCTGCTCGACGGCAACCACTATGTCGACCTGCGCGCCGAAATGGACCTGCTCGTCGCGCTGTCCAACTGTCCGCACCCGCTCGATCCCGGGCCGGTTTACGCTCCGAACCCCGTCGAAATCACCCGCTACGTCGCCGAGGTGCCGGTCGATGACCTCTGTCGCACCGCCACCGCCGAGGCCGTTCGCGGCTTTGCGAACAACGCGCGGGCGGGGGCCTGAAATGCGTCAGCCAGCCACCGCCATCCAGTCCCATTCCATCCCCGCCGAAGCGCCGTGGTCGGGCATCGTCAGGAAGGGCCAGACCATCCGTATCGTCGACACCGAGGGGCAGCAGGCCGTCGACACGATCTTTTACCGCGCCGACGACTTTGCCGAACGCTACAGCGCGCAGGACACCCTGCGGACCCAGGGTTCAGCCTATGTCGGGGTCGGCACGAAGATCGTCTCCAGCGAGGGCAACACCATGCTCACGGTGGTTGCCGACAGCTGCGGCCGGCATGACACCATGGCCGGCGCCTGCTCATGCGAGAGCAACACCGTCCGCTTCGGCCACGACACCCGCTATCTGCACGCCTGCCGCGACAACTTCCTCCTGGAAGTGAGCAAACACGGCATGAGCAAGCGGGACATCGTCCCCAACATCAATTTCTTCATGAACGTACCGATCTCGCCCTCGGGCGAGATGACCATCGTCGATGGGCTCAGCAAGCCCGGTGACTATGTCGAACTCGTCGCCGAAATGGACGTGCTCTGCGTCATCTCCAACTGCCCGCAGATCAATAACCCCTGTAACGGCTTCAACCCGACCCCGATCCAGGTCCTGGTCTGGGACGCCGAGTGATGTTCACCAAGGTGCTTATCGCCAACCGCGGCGAGATCGCGGTGCGCATCATCCATACGCTCAAGCGCATGGGCATCGGCTCGGTCGCGGTCTACTCCGACGCCGACCGCTTCACCAAGGCCGTCCAACTCGCTGACGAAGCCGTCCGCCTCGGCCCCGCGCCGGCCGCCGAGAGCTATCTCGACGTCGACGCAGTCATCGGTGCCTGCAAGGCGACCGGAGCACAAGCGGTCCACCCCGGCTACGGCTTCCTGTCGGAGAACACGGCCTTCGCCCGGCGGCTCGAAGCCGAAGGCATCACCTTCATCGGGCCGACGCCCGAGAACATCGAGGCCTTTGGCCTCAAGCACACGGCTCGCGAGCTGGCCAGAACCAACGGTGTGCCACTGCTCCCCGGCACCGATCTTCTCGCCACCGCCGAGCAAGCGCTCGAAGCAGCCGAGACGGTCGGCTACCCGGTGATGCTCAAGTCGACCGCTGGCGGCGGCGGCATCGGCATGTCGCTCTGTCATGACGCAGCGGCGCTGAGTGCTGCGTTTGAAGGCGTGCAGCGCACGGCCCGGGCCAGCTTTGGCGATGCGCGGGTCTATCTGGAGCGCTTCGTGTCCGACGCCCGCCACGTTGAGGTGCAGCTCTTCGGCGACGGCAAGGGCAGGGTGATTGCCCTGGGCGAGCGCGACTGCTCGCTACAGCGGCGCAACCAGAAGGTCCTCGAGGAAACCCCGGCGCCCAACCTTTCAGCTGCCACCCGGCTTCGCCTGCACGAGGCTGCCGTCAATCTCGGTCAGGCTGTGCGCTATCGATCCGCCGGTACGGTCGAGTTCATCTACGACCCGGTCCGCGAGGAGTTCTACTTCCTCGAGGTCAATACGCGGTTGCAGGTCGAACACCCGGTCACCGAAGCGGTTTTCGGCATCGATCTGGTCGAATGGATGATCCGCCAGGCCGCCGGCGAGACCATCATCCCGGCCGCGCCGCTGACGCCGAAGGGCGCGGCGATGGAGGTCCGGCTCTACGCCGAGATCCCGCATGCGAACTTCCAGCCCAGCGCCGGGCTGCTCACCGAGGTGAAGTTCGGTGAGGCCCGCGTCGATACCTGGGTCGAGACCGGCACCGAGGTCACCAGCTTCTACGATCCGATGCTGGCCAAGATCATCGTCGCTGCCGATGATCGTCCGGCCGCGATCGCGAAGCTGCGCACCACGCTGGATGAGACCGGCATTTCGGGCGTCGAAACCAACCTCGACTACCTCCGCGCCATCGCGTCGTCCGACCTCCTCGCCTCCGGTTTGGTGGCGACGACGGCATTGCGCAGTTTCGCTTTCACCCCGGACGTGGTGGAAGTCATCACGCCTGGCGCGCAGTCCTCGCTGCAGGAACTGCCGGGTCGGCTTGGACTGTGGCACGTCGGCGTGCCGCCATCGGGACCGATGGACGAGCGCAGCTTTCGCCACGCCAATCGCCTGGTGGGCAATGCCGATGAAACGGCGGCCCTCGAACTCACCGTTTCCGGACCAACGCTGCGGTTTCATGCGCCGGCGACGATTGCGCTGGCGGGTGCATATATGCCCATGAAGCTCGACGGCGCCCCGCTGCCGCACAACCAGCGCATCGAGGTCGGGGCAGGCCAGATCCTGAGCATCGGTGCGATCGAGGGGCCCGGCCAACGGTCATACCTCGCCTTTTCCGGCGGCATTGCGGCGCCCGAAGTGCTTGGGTCCCGGGCCACCTTCGCGCTCGGCAAATTCGGTGGCCATGCCACCGGCACCTTGCGTGCCGGCGAGGTCCTCCATCTCGCTCGCGCCGGCCAGATTGCACGGCCCGCTGACGATCCTGCGCCACTCACCCATGCCTGGCAGGTCGGGGTGCTCTACGGCCCGCATGGTGCGCCGGACTTCTTCCTCGAGCAGGACATCGAGACCCTGTTCTCGACGGCCTACGAGGTGCATTTCAATTCGGCGCGCACCGGCGTCCGGCTGGTCGGGCCGGCGCCGAAATGGGCCCGTGCCGATGGCGGCGAGGCGGGGCTCCACCCGTCCAACCTGCATGATAACGCCTATGCCATCGGCGCCATCGACTTTACCGGCGACATGCCGATCATCCTCGGGCCGGACGGGCCGAGCCTTGGCGGCTTCGTCTGCCCCGCCGTCATGGCGCGCGACGAGCTCTGGAAACTCGGCCAGTTCAAGCCAGGCGACAGCATCCGCTTTGTCCCCGTCGCCCGGCCCGATGACATCGTGGCCGGCCCGGCGATCCACCGGCCGAGCGAAGCCGGCTCGGCCATCGTCGGCCACTCCGATGACGGTCCCGTGCCGGTGGTCTACCGGCGGCAGGGTGATGACAGCCTGCTGGTCGAGTACGGCCCGATGGCCCTCGACCTCGCCTTGCGCCTGCGCGTCCACCTGTTGATGCAATCCGTGCGTCGGGAAGCGAGGCTCGGCGCCAGCAACGGCATCATCGACCTCACCCCCGGCATCCGTTCGCTCCAGATCCATTACGATTCGACCCGCATCAGCCGCGGCCATCTGCTCGGCCTGCTGCGGGAAATGGAGCAATCCCTCCCGGTCCCGGAAGAGGTCACGGTCCCCTCCCGCATCGTCCATCTGCCGCTGAGCTGGAACGACCCGGAGGCGCAACTGGCGATGCGGAAGTACCAGGAACTGGTGCGGCCGAACGCGCCCTGGTGTCCCGACAACATCGAGTTCATTCGCCGCATCAATGGCTTGCCGGATACCGAGGCGGTAAAGCGCACCATCTTTGACGCCAGCTACCTCGTCCTCGGTCTGGGCGATGTGTACCTCGGTGCGCCGGTCGCGACCCCGATGGATCCCCGGCATCGCCTCGTCACCACCAAGTACAACCCGGCCCGCACCTGGACCCCGGAGAACGCGGTGGGCATCGGCGGCGCCTATATGTGCATCTACGGCATGGAAGGTCCGGGCGGCTATCAGCTGTTCGGCCGCACCATCCAGGTCTGGAACACCTGGCGCCGGACGGCCGCCTTCGCCAGGTCGCCATGGCTGCTCGATTTCTTCGACCAGATCCGCTTCTTCCCGGTCAGCCATGAAGAGCTGACCGAAGCGCGCGCTGCTTTCCTCCATGGCGGCTATCCAGTGCGGATCGAGGGGACGCAGCTCTCCTATGCCGATTACGCGACCGAGCTCGCGCGCAATGCCGACAGCATCGGGGCCTTCAAGCGCACCCAGCAGTCGGCTTTTGAAACCGAGCGTCAGCGCTGGAAGGACGAGGGGCTCGACAGCTTCGTTGCCGACGACGGCGCAAGTGCTGCCGACAGCGGCGAGATCCCCACCGGCCACTTCGGCGTGGCCAGTTCGGTGCCCGGCAATATCTGGAAGATCCTGGTCGAGGATGGCGCCCATGTCGAAGCGGGTCAGCCGGTCGCCATCATTGAATCGATGAAAATGGAAATCACCGTCACTGCGCACGCCGCCGGCGCCGTCCGCGACGTCCGGGCCGGGCCGGGGAGAAACGTCAAGACCGGCGACGTCATCATCGTACTGGAGGAGATCTGAACATGGCCGAGAACCAAGCTGACGGCGTGCTTCCCATCGTGGTCGTCGGGGCGCATCTCTCCGGCCTGCCGCTAAACCCGCAGCTGACCTCATCGGGCGGCCAGCTCGTCAGGCGCTGCCGCACGGCCCCCGACTACCGGCTGTTCGCGCTGCCCAACACGTCGCCGCCCAAGCCCGGCATGGTGCGCGAGCCAGGTTTTGCCGGCCCCGGCCTCGAAGTCGAAGTCTGGTCGCTACCGTCCGATGCTTTCGGCCGTTTCGTTGCCGCCATCCCCGCACCGCTCGGCATCGGCAAGATCTCGCTGGAGGATGGGACCGCCGTGTCAGGCTTCCTCTGCGAGTCCCATGCGGTAGCCGAGGCGGAGGAAATTACGCGCTTTGGCGGCTGGCGGGCATTTCTGGCGGAGCGCGCAGGATGAATGCCGTCATGCGCACCGCGCAGTGGCTGCTGCACCGCCTGCGGGACGGCCTCGCCGCCCGCAAGGGCATCGTATGGCCAAGGGAAGGTTCACCACCGAACTAGCTTCCCACGTCCCACGAGTTTTAGGCCGCGCTAGAAGTGCCCGTCCGCTGCCGTTGCGCCACGAGCACTCCGGCGACGATCAGGATGATGCCGCAGAGGGCCGCAAGCGACACCGGCTTGCCGGTCAGCACCCAATCCAGCGCCACCCCGCCGAGCACCTGGCCGGCGATGATCAGCATGGTGGAGCGGGTGGCGCCGATCTGGGCGATGATCCAGCTGCTCAGCGCCACGAACACCACGCCCACCGGCCCGCCGAAATAGATATGCCAGGGCCCCGAGAACGCAGCGTCGCTGAGCAGCCCGCCGATCGCCAGTCCGATGACGGTCAGCAGCCCGAAGCCGACCAGGTGGTTGCAGAACGAGGCGAACAGCGCCGAGGTCGATACCGCGAGGCGGCCGTTCAGCTGGCGGCTGACGCCGACCAGTCCGCCGGCGACAAAGGCAAGAACCACTGCTTCGATCATAGGCTGCCCCAGATCACCAGGGCGCTGCCGGCAACGATCAGTGCCAGCGCGATGGCATCGCCCAATCGCAGGCGCCGTTTTGCGATGCCGAACAGCCCCCAGCGATCGGCGGCGAGGCTGAAGACGATCTGCCCCGCCAGACCCAGCGCCAGCGTACCGCTGAGCGCCAGCGCCGAGTTTACCGCCGTCGAGGTCATGATCACCGTCACAGCGCCGGCAAAGCCGCCGAGATAGGCCCAGAGCGGTATCGACGCGCGCGCGGTATCGCTGCGCTGGATGGCTTTCCACCACAGCGGGATCACCAGCAAGGCCGCCAGTGTTCCGGTGCCGTGCGCCATCCACGAGGAGAACAGCGCACCGCCCTGGCGAGCCAGTTCACCGTTGAGGTGGACCATGAGCGAGAGCAGGGCTCCTGCCGCCAGCGCGGCAAGGTTGGCGGCGAGATCAATCCGGCGAGGTGACATCTGGGACTACGTTGGGGAGGAGGGCCCGAGCAAGTGAGGGATGGCGGGCCGCATCGTCAAGGTGTTCGAGCGATCTGGAGCTATGCGCGGCCTGGCGGGCCACCCGATCGAGGAAGTGGCGTATGATCTCCGAGACTTCGTCGAGATGGGTTTCCAGCCTTCGGCATGCGGGCCCCCAGACGATCAGCGAATCAGGTGGTCATGAAGGTCGGCTTCCGGATCGAGGATCCGAGCTGATCAGGGCCGAACCCACTGGGTCTGGACCACGCCACGATCGATCAGGTCCATGTCTCGGGCCTCGAGCCCGGCGCCCGGCAGCACCAGGCGTGGGTGGCCCTTGCTGAAGCAGGGGATGCCGTCGGGCAATGCGAGGTCACGAACCTCCGAGAGCACGAAGCGGTCGAGCAGCGGCAGGAACACGTCGAACGTTCCGGTGCCGCCGGTGATGGCGATGGTGCCCGAGGCGATCTCGAGCTGCTTCAGCACATCGCAGATCTCCATGCCGCCTGGGTTCCAGAACTGCGTCAGGGAATCGGCCGGGTCGGGTTCGAGCGTTGCGACTGAGCGGGTCAGCACCAGCCGCCTGCGTCCCGGGTTCGGATGCCGCTCGTGACCCAGCCGGCCAAGCACGACCAGCGCCGCGGCATCGAGCGCCGCCTGGAAGATGCGCCAGTCGGCTTCGTTCCGGAGTGCCGGCGGCATGCTGCCATCGGCAGCGGCAATCATGCCGTCGACCGAGATGATGGCATGGCCTTCGACGATGACGCTGGAGTCTGGAATGGACATGATCCGGCTCTAGCGCGCGGCACCGGACGCGGCAATTGGAGATTGGGGCTTTCGGCGGGCTGTTGGCGTTGCTAGGTCAGGGCATGCCCGACGCGCGTCACTCACCGCTGATCCTGCCGCTGGGCGACCAGGGACTGCTGATGCGGTTCGGCGAGACGCTGTCCGACGACGCCAACCGGGCCGCCATTGCCCTGGCGCAACGGATCGAGGCAGCAGCGATCCCCGATGTGGTCGAAGTGGTGCCCAACCTCATCTCGGTGTTGGTGCGGTACGACCCGGCGAAGCTGACGTTCGATCGGCTGGCGGGCGAGATCCGGTTGTTGGCCCCGCTGGCGGACGACCCGGGCACCGAGGGCGTTCGGCATACGGTGACCGTCAGCTTCGACGGCGAGGACCTCGATGAGGTGGCCGAACTGGTGGGCATGGCGGTGGCCGACCTCGTCGCTGCCCACAACGCCGCGCCACTGCGCGTGCTGGCGACCGGCTTTGCACCGGGCTTCGTCTATTGCGGCATGCACGGCGACGCGCTCCTCGTGCCGCGACGGAATGTCGTGCGGCGGCAGGTGCCGGCCGGCACGGTGCTGTTCGCTGCCGGGCAGACGGCGATCACCTCGACCCCCATTCCGACCGGCTGGCATGTGATCGGCCATACCAGGTTTCGCAATTTCGACCCCGCAGCAGATCCGCCGACCACGGTGCGCGCCGGCGACAGCATCGAGTTCATGGCAGCGTGAGTACGATCCGCATCACCCGCGCCGGCCCGCTGGCGACGTTGCAGGATGCCGGGCGACCGGGGCTGCTGCGGCACGGCATCAGCGCTTCCGGCCCGATGGATCGCACGGCGTTCGAACGGGCAGGCGGCTGGCTCGGCGCCGCGGGGGCGACCGGGATCGAGTTCACTACGGCAGGCCTCGGCTTTGTTGCCGAAGGCTCGGTTTCCATCGCTGTCGATGGCGGGGCGTTCGAACTCAGCATCGATGGCGAAGCGAAGTCATGGCCAGCGAGGGCACTGCTGAGCGCTGGTTCCGTTATAGACATCCGACCGGGTCCGGCCGGGAACTATGGCTATCTGCGGTTCGACCGCGAAATCGATATGCCCCTCGTGATGGGCAGCCGAGGAACCAGTTCGATCGCTGGGATCGGCGGTCTGGATGGGCGAGCCTTGCGGGCTGGCGATGTGCTGCCGCTCGGCGCGACGCTGCCACGCGGCCGGGGCCAGCATCCGACGCCGGCGATGGTGGCGAGCGGCCCGATCCGCGTGATCTGGGGCATTCATGCCGACCGCTTCAGCAATGCGATCCGTCAGCGCTTCGTTACCGATGCTTTCGCGGTATCGCCGCAGCTCGACCGCATGGGCGTCCGGCTTGCCGATCCCGGACAGGTGTTCGCCGAGGCAAAAATCCTTTCGCTGGTGTCGGATGCCGTGGTGCCGGGAGATGTCCAGATCCTCGGCGATGGCACGCCCATCGTGCTGATGCGCGATCATCAGCCGACCGGCGGCTATCCGCGGATTGCCACCGTGGTGACGGCCGACCTCGATCGGTTTGCCCAGTTGCGGCCGGGCACCCAGCTACGGTTCGCACCGGTGACCGTGGCCCATGCAGAAGGACTGAAGCCGTGAACGCGCTCGATCTCAATGCCGATCTCGGCGAGGGCATGCCGGGTGATGCCGCGCTGTTCGACATCATCTCGTCGGCCTCGATCGCCTGTGGCGGCCACGCCGGCGACGAGACGACGATGCGGCTCAGCCTGCGGGCGGCCAAGGCACGCGGTGTTGCTGTGGGCGCGCATCCGGGCTTTGCCGATCCCGAGCATTTTGGCCGTCGTCGGCTGCTGCTGCCGCCGGAGGAACTGGACGAGCAAGTGCGAGGGCAGGTCCGCGCACTGGTCGAGTTCGCGGAGGAAGAGGGCGTGCCGGTCCGCTACCTGAAGCTCCATGGCGCGCTGGCCAACATGGCGGCTGAAGAGCCGGCAGTGGCGGCCCTCTGCTTTGCCGCGGTGACCGGGCTGGTGCCGGGTCTCTCGGTGCTGGCGATCGATGACAGCGCCCAGGTCGAGGTGGCCGAGGCGTTGGGCTATCCGGTAGTGCGCGAGGCCTATGCCGATCGCGGCTACCAGTCCAATGGGCTGCTGGTGCCACGGTCGGAGCCCGGCGCGGTGCTGCACGATATCAAGGCCATCGCCGAGCGGGCCGTCCGGTTGGCGCGGACCGGAGAACTGGTGGCGATCGATGGATCAGTGATCTCTACCCAGGCCACCTCGCTCTGCATCCACGGCGATACCGAGGAGGCGGTGGCGATCGCCCGTGCGGTACGGCAGGCGCTCGAGGCCGAGGGGATCGCCATCCGCGCCCCTTACTGAGGTTGCGCGGCGGGGCGAGTTGCTCCATATCGGCGCTTCCAGCCCAAGGAGCTCCCATGACCGCCAAGATCATCGACGGAAAGACCTATGCCGAGGGGCTGCGCGCGCGGATCGCCGGCCATGTCGAGCGGTTGAAGCGCGACCACGGGGTGACTCCCGGCCTCGCCGTGGTGATCGTCGGGTATGATCCGGGCAGCCAGATCTATGTGAGCCAGAAAGCCAAGCAGACCGTCGAGGTCGGCATGCATTCGGAGAAGTACGAGCTGCCCGAGGAAACCTCGGAGGCAGAGGTGCTGGCTTTGGTGCAGAAGCTCAACGCCGATCCGGCCATTCACGGCATCCTGGTGCAGCTGCCGCTACCCAGGCAGATCGATCCCAACAAGGTGATAGCCACCATTTCCCCGGACAAGGATGTCGACTGCTTCACCCCGGCGAGTGTCGGCAAGCTGCAGATCGGCCTGCCCGGGCCGGTCTCCTGCACGCCGCTTGGCTGCCTGATGCTGCTGCGCGATACCCTCGGCTCGCTCGAAGGGCTCGACGCGGTGATCGTCGGCCGCTCCAATCTCGTCGGCAAGCCGATGGCGCAGCTGCTGCTGCGCGAAAACTGCACCGTGACCGTGGCGCATTCCAAGACCAAGGATCTCGCCGACATGGTTCGCCGCGCCGACATCGTGGTTGCCGCGGTCGGCCGCCCGCAGATGATCAAGGGCGACTGGATCAAGCCGGGCGCCACCGTCATCGATGTGGGCATCAACCGGATCCCGGCGCCCGAGCGCGGCGAAGGCAGAACCCGCCTGCTCGGCGATGTCGACTACGCGGCGGCATCGCAGGTGGCGGGCGCCATCACCCCGGTGCCAGGCGGGGTAGGGCCGATGACCATCGTCTGTCTCCTCGCCAACACGGTGACGACGGCCTCACTGATCAACGGCATCACGCCGCCAAAGGACCTGACGCCGTAAGGTTGAGACAACCACCGGGTCATTCCCGCGAAAGCGGGAACCACTGCTTTGGTGCCGCCCGAGAGATCGCAAACGGAGGTTCCCCCGCTTCTTCGCGCCTATGCACTAAGTTAGGGATATCCATTGCTCGGATGCGGCGCGGCGATAGGGGGAACATGCCACTTGGCAGAGCCCTCCCTGCGAAAGCAGGGACCCGACTGACAGCCGGCGCAAGCGGATGAATGGGTCCCTGCTTTCGCAGGGATGACAGCCAGTGGGTGGCACGACCGCAGCGTGGCGCGTCCGCGGTCGCGGGGATGACCCGGTGGATGCCGCGATATCGGGGCAGAGCGCGCTTACCCCTTCGCCGCCGCGTAGGCGTCGGCCAGCCGCTTCGGCGCCCGGAACTCCAGGCGTCCTCGAGCCGCAGCGACAGTTCCTCATCGCCGATCACTTCGAGCCGGACCAGCAGGCCCGGCCAACCCTTGAAATGATCGGTCTGCCAGTAGATTTCGGGCGCCATTTCCATCAGCAGTTCCTTCTGCTCGAGCGGACAATGCAGCACCATCTCCTGCTTGCCGCGCACCGAGGCAAAGTTCCTGCCCTTCACCTTTAGCGATGGCGCGCCGTAGCTGGTGGACTGGCTGACTTCGGGGAGTTGCAGCGCGGCGCAGAGGCGCAGCATTCGGTCCATCTCGCGGCCCATCGCCATCTCCTTCTCAGCGAAGCAAAAAACAGCGCTCGACGAGCTTCGCAAGTCTGGCGCATCCACGGCCGATTGGCTACACCACGTTTGAACCCGAAGCGCCTGCCTCCCGGGGTCTCCATGACCAATGAATCCGACATCGCGGAAATCGGGGAAACCCGGCCCGATCCGAACGCGCTTCGCGGTCCGGACGATCACCTGAATCAGGAGTGGATCGAGCGGCTGCGCGCCCACCTCTCGGCGGGCGAGGAGCACGACGTCGCCGAAATGATGGAGCCGCTACACGCGTCGGACGTCGGCGACGTGCTGGAGGCCCTGGAGCAGGACGAGCGCGTCGCGCTGGTCCAGATGCTGGGCGACAAGTTCGACTACCTGGCGTTGACCGAGGTCGACGACAACGTCCGCTCCGATCTGATCGAGGAACTGCCGACCGAGGATGTGGCGCGCGGTGTCGCGACCCTCGACAACGACGACGCCGTCTACATTCTCGAGGATATGGATGCCGACGACCGCGAGGAAATCCTCGCGCAGTTGCCGGCCTTCGAGCGGCTGAGCCTCAAGCGCAGCCTCGATTTCCCCGAAGACTCCGCCGGCCGGCGGATGCAGACCGACTTCATCGCCATCCCGCCGTTCTGGACTGTCGGCCAGACCATCGACTACTTGAGGGTGGAAAAGGACCTGCCGGACGAGTTCTTCCAGCTCTATGTGGTGGACCCCGGCTACCGGGTGCTCGGAACCATCCCGCTCGACAAGTTCCTGCGATCCAAGCGCCAGGTGCGCATCGAAAACCTGATGAACCACGACGTCCTGACCGTGGACGCTACCGAGGACCAGGAAGAGGCGGCGCGCGATTTCGAACGCTACGATCTCGTGGAAGTCGGCGTGGTCGACGAGAACAAGCGGCTGGTCGGCGTGCTGACCGTCGACGACATCGTCGATGTCATCCATGAGGAGGCGACCGAGGACATCAAGCTGCTCGGTGGCGTGGCCGGGGATGAAGAGCTGTCCGACAATGTGCTGTCGACGGTACGCAGCCGCGCGCCCTGGCTGGTGGTCAACCTGATCACCGCCATGCTTGCGTCGTTCGTCATCAGCCTGTTCAACGCCACCATCGAGCAGATGGTGGCGCTGGCGGCGCTGATGCCGATCGTTGCCTCGATGGGCGGCAATGCCGGCACCCAGACCATGACCGTAACGGTGCGCGCGCTGGCGACGCGCGATCTCGATCGGGGCAGGGTGCGCCGGCTGATCCTCCGCGAGGTCACGGGCGGCTTCCTCAATGGCTGCATTTTCGCGGTGCTGATCGGCGCGATCACCTGGCTCCGCTATGCCAATCCCAGCCTCGGAATGGTCATCGGCCTCGCCATGATCATCAACATGATTGCGGCTGGCAGCGCTGGAATTTTGATCCCGCTGACCCTCAACCGGCTCAAGGTCGACCCGGCGATCGCCTCCTCGGTCTTCGTCACCACCGTCACCGATGTCATTGGATTCTTCGCGTTTTTGGGCTTGGCCGGGCTCTGGTTCGGGTTGTTCTGAACTGCTTTCCACAGGGATACTCGACCTATCCACTGTGGCTTTCCCGCCACTTCCCAACCACGCCCTTGCCGAGTTAACGAATCATTACTGTCGCAATTCCGTCACCAAGTGTGGTTGCGGCAGCCCGTGAACGGCAAGAAGGAGCTTTGATGCGAGGCCAATCAAAGACCGTATGGTGGCGTTCCGCCTTACCGACCGTGTCCTGGACACTCGTCTGTTTGCTGGCCATGTCACTTGTGTTCACTATCGTTGCCGGCGCCTAGGACGGAGCGCAACTGGACCTGAAGGTCCTTCGATAGTACAGAATTTTGGAAGGGCGCCGGGCCACTCGGCGCCCTTCCGCTTTTTTGAGGCCGATCCATGAAGCTGATTTTCGCCAACCGCAACTACTCGAGCTGGTCGCTGCGCGCCTGGCTGGTGCTCCGCCACTTCAACATCCCGTTCGATGAGGAACTGGTGCTGCTCAATGGCGAGGGGTGGCAGAAGAACCTGCGCAGGAAGTCGCCGAGCGGCAAAGTGCCGGTGCTGGTTGACGGCGACGTGGTGCTGCCGGAAACCACGGCGATCATCGAGTACCTGAACGACAAATACCCGGCCAAAGGCATCTGGCCATCCAACCGCGTCGAGCGGGCCTATGCGCGCTCGGCAGCGGCCGAAATGCATGGAGGCTTCAATGCCCTGCGCAGCGCGGCGCCGATGAACCTGCGCGCCTCGCATCCGGGCAAGGTGGATTTCGATGAGGTGGCGGACGACTTGAAGCGCATCGAGCGGATCTGGGGGGACCTGCTGTCGCGTTCCGGCGGGCCGTATTTGTTCGGCTCTTTCAACGCCGCCGATGCCATGTTCGCGCCGGTGGCCACCCGTATCCGCACCTATGAGTTGCCGGTGAGCGACCTGGCGCAGGAATATGTCGAGGCGATCTACGCGCTGCCGGCCTTCCAGGAGTGGTTCGCCGAGGCAGTGAAAGAGCCTTGGGTGGTCGAGTTTGACGAGATCGACATCATCAGAGCCAGGCGGGACGCGGCCGGCAACGCATGATGCACATGATCAAGCTCTGCGTCGGCGTTGCGACGCTGGAGGAGCTCGAATCCTATCGCAGCGAACGCGCCCATTGGTGGGGTGCCGACTATGGCGAGGACGTGCACGTCCATCGCACCCGCACCATGCCCAGGCGCAAGGACGAGATGGAGGGGCAGGGCTCGATCTACTGGGTGATTTCCGGAGTGGTGCGCTGCCGCCAGCCGATCCTGAGACTCGCCGAAGCCGTTGATGAGCAGGGGCTCAAATGCTGCGACATCATCATGGCGCCCGACATGGTGCGCACCATCCCGCGGCCGAAGTCGCCGTTCCAGGGCTGGCGCTATCTTGACCCCAAGGATGCTCCCGCCGATATCGGCGAAGGCGGTTTCGAGGAGGAAGGCTCACTCGAACTCGCCGAAGAACTGGCCAGACTGGGATTGATCTGATGCAGAGCACGGAGATCAAGGGCGTCAATGTCGGCTTCTACGAGGGGCCGGTGATCACTGTTGAGGCGGACGTCAACGACGTGATCGGCGCCACCTACGGGCTGGGCATCGACCTGGTGGCTATCCCGGCGGAACGGCTGGTGGACGATTTCTTCTGGCTGAGCAGCAGGCTGGCCGGCGCCGTGCTGCAGAAGTTCCAGCAATACGGCTTCCGGGTTGCCATTCTCGGCGACATCTCGCGCTTCACCCTCGAAAGCCCATCGCTGCGTGACTTCATCTACGAGAGCAATCAGCGCGGGCAGGTGATGTTCCTCGCCGACCGAGCAGCATTGGAAGCGCGGCTTTAGGGTGACGCTGCCTGGTCCTCGTCGCATGGTGGTGAAACACCCCCTTGAACGGGGTGGGTGTCTCATCAATAGTTCGCTCGGGCGAACAAACAACGAATCCCGAAATCGCGTCGCTTCGGGTCACTGGAGCGGCAGGGGAGACTGATGGGCAGGACAGGCACGCACGTCATTGTCGTCGGCAATGAGAAGGGCGGCTCAGGCAAGTCGACCACGGCGTTCCATCTTGCCGTTTTCCTGATGTACCAGGGCTTTCGCGTCGCCTCGATCGATGTCGACAGTCGCCAGCAGACGCTGACCCACTATGTGCGCAACCGGCGCAACTGGGCGCAGGCGCACGATCTGAAACTGCCGCACGCCACGCATTTCCACCTGCCGCTGTCGAAGTCGGATTCGGTCAAGGAGAACCAGCGTGTCGAGTTCGACCTGTTCCGCCAGGCGATCATCGAGGTCGAAGGCGAGGCGGATTTCCTGATTGTCGATACGCCCGGCTTCGATACGCACCTGACCCGGCTGGCGCATTCATTGGCCGACACACTGATCACTCCGCTCAACGACTCGATCATCGATCTCGACGTCATGGCGCACGTGGACCCAGTGACCGGCGATCCGCGCGAGATGAGCCACTACGCGCGGCTGGTGCAGCGGGCGCGAACCGAGCGGCTGTCGATCGACGGCCGCACCATCGACTGGGTGATCGTGCGCAACCGCATCTCGATGCTGCCGTCACGCTCGACCAAGATCGTGCAGGGCGCCATCGAGAAGATCGCGGTGCGGCTCGGCTGCCGGGTTGCCGAAGGCATTGCCGAGCGGGTGATCTTCCGTTCGCTGTTTCCCACCGGGATGACGGTGTTCGATCCGCTCGATGCCGAAATGCTCGGAGGGCTGCCGTCGATGTCGCACCTCAGTGCCCGGCAGGAATACCGGGCGCTGGTCGAGGCGTTGAAGCTGCCGGTGAGCGAGCGGGCCAAGGCCCGCATCGAGGGCGAAAAGGCTCTGGCCGCCAGTGCCGGCGAGCCGGCCAAGTTCGAGCACATGGCCGGCGAGTGAGATCAGAGCGCCTCCAGGGGAAGCATGTCCCTATGCAGCGGTAACGATCGTGCCCACCCACCAGCTGTCATCCCTGCGAAAGCAAGGGACCCATTGATCAGCTGGCGCGGGCGGTGAGTTGGGTCCATGCTTTCGCAGGGATGAACGCCGAGTGTTTGGCGCCGCCCAGTGCAAGGGCACTGATGGGCGCCGGTTGAAGTGCTCTAGCCCCGACGGGGCAGGGTGACCGTCACCGCACGGCCACCGGCCGGCGCGAACACATCGAGTTCAATCTCGACATGCGGCATCAGCATGCGGCGGGTGCGGGCACTGAGGGCCATCACCACGCCGAGCAGGTCGCCGACGCCTCGGCGCTTCAGGCCGGGGTTGAACCGCGTCACCATGGCATTGACCGCCTGCCTGCGGACAACGGCATCTTCGGACGCGAGGGCCGACTGCCCTACAAATCGGGCGAGTTCGGTAAGGCTAGACGTATCGCTCATTTGGGCTACTCCAACACAGGCCACAAATTCGCTTCCCTGGGGCGGCTGCTTTTCACGACTGGAACGCTTCACGAAACCAAAGCGCTACAGGGTCAGTCCATCAGGACTGCATCGCGAGGCAGCTCATCTTGGCTTTCTTCAGTTCATTGCACACACCAGCCGCATCCTCACGACCGCTGAAACCGCCGAAGCGAGCCCGGAAGAACACTTGCCCGTTCTTCTCGAACCGCTCGACGTAGGAGCGGGCTGCGCCGAGGTTGCCGACCTTGGACGAGGCATCGCTGATCAGGGAGTTGGCGCCCCCCTCGGTCGGCGCAGCCCCGATCTGGACGATCCAGCCGCCGCTGACTTCCTGCGGCACCTCAGCCACTTCGACGGCGGCGAGCGGGGCGGGAGCGGGCTGGTCTTCAACGATATCTGGCGCAGTGTCGCCGATACCACCCGAGGTCATCAGGTCGATCGGCTGGCCTTCTTCGCCGATGCCGACCGGCGGCAGCAGCGGAGCGGACGGCGCGGTCTGGCCGAGCGGGGCGGGAGCCGCGCCGAGCGAGAAGGTGTCGCTGAGCCAGGCGCCGATCACGTCGAGCGGGCGCTCTTCACGCGGGGCGATGCTGGCGATGGTCGGACGGCTGGCGAGCTTGTTGGCTGCCTGCACGGCTTCGTCGAAGCCAAGATCGGCAGGGCGGGCTTCCGGCAGTGGCGCCGCTTCGCCGATCGAGGCGACGACGATATCGTCGGCCTGCTGTGTCGCTTCGGTCGGCTGCAGCTTGGCGGTGACCGAGATGGTGCCGCCGCCGACGCGGAAGGACGGATACGGGGCGGGCATGACCGGCACCGGATCGGTGGAAGCAACCATGACGGTCGCGCCCTTGCGGCCCGGCTGCGGGATCATGGCGACGTCGAGATAGCCGCCGCTGCGGCTCTTGGGCAGATACTTCTTGACCAGCTCGCGCACCTTGGCGTCACGAGCTCCGCTCGAGTCGAAGCCGAACCCGGCGACGACGATGTGGTGGCCATCGGCGCGTGCTGCGGTCAACAGGTTGAAGCCCGAGGCATTGGTATAGCCGGTCTTGATGCCGTCGACGCCGTTGTTGCCGAGAAGCCGGTTGTGGTTGCCGTAGGTGCGCTTGCCGTACGAGAAGCTCCGGGTCTGGAAGTACTCGTAATAGTTCGGGAAGTGCTGGTAGACGGCGATGCCGAGAATGGCCTGGTCGGCCACCGTCGTGACCTGGCCTTTGTCGGGGAGGCCCGAGGCGTTGCGGTACGTGGTGTTCGACATGCCCAGCGCTTTGGCGGTCGCGGTCATGCGCTTGGCGAACGCGCTTTCGGAGCCGGAAATGTTTTCGGCAATGACGCGGGCGATGTCGTTGGCGGAGATGGTGACGATCGCCTTGATGGCGTTCTCGACGGTGATGGTCGATCCGGCCTTGATGCCAAGCTTGGTCGGCACCGCCTGCGCGGCGTATTTCGACACCGTGAACTTGGTCTTCAAGGTAATGTTACCAGCCTCCAGTTCCTGGAACAGGACATAGAGGGTCATCACCTTGGTCACGGACGCCGGGTAACGCGCGGCGTTGGCCGAACTTTCGTAGAGGATCTTGCCTGATTTGGCGTCGACCACGATGCCCGCGAATTTACGCGGAACGCCGGCTGCTTCGGCTGCCGAGATCATCGGCGCAAGCAGCGCCAGGGTCAGCGCGATCGCCGCGACAACGCGCGAAAACAGCGCGTGCGAATGGGAAAAATGCTTCTCGGAAAGCACCCGGTACTCCAACTACTCTCGGGCGGAAACGCCACCCGTACTCAACGCCTCGAGAAGCTGTTGCTGATCCTCCCCAAAACGAGACCAGCCACTTCCCTGTTACCGATCACCTTAGTCAGCCCGTCTTACCATTCCGTAAAATGCGATGGATTTCGGGCACTTGGTTAAGAGCTCCCTGCACGAGGCACCTGCTCCAAAGTTTAGGTACTTGGCCACTTAACAGGCATCGAGTTTTGCCTACATAATGGCTTCACCATGCTGCTTCGAACCGATATCCCCCAGACCCGAGCCATGCGTGCAGCCATCGAACTGACGCTCCCGACATCAGGTGCATCAAGGATGCCACCCCGTGGAGCCGACGATGACCGCAAGCGCGGCAACAGCGATGGGGGAAGCAAGAACGATACGGCGACCATCACCAAGCCGAAGACCAAGAGCAAACGCCCCAGCCTCTATCGGGTGCTGCTGCTGAACGACGATTATACTCCGATGGAGTTCGTCGTCCTGGTGCTGCAGGATGTGTTCAACAAGACCCGCGAAGAGGCCATGCGCATTATGCTTCACGTCCATAACCAGGGCGTCGGCGAATGTGGTGTGTACCCCTTCGAGGTGGCCGAAACCAAGGTCACCAGGGTGATGGACGCGGCCCGCAAGAACCAGCACCCACTTCAGTGCGTGATGGAAAAGCAAT
Source organism: Devosia sp. (assembly GCF_035944845.1). Taxonomy (GTDB): domain Bacteria; phylum Pseudomonadota; class Alphaproteobacteria; order Rhizobiales; family Devosiaceae; genus Devosia_A. The sequence goes on from NZ_DASZAW010000092.1 coordinate 32,528, forward strand.
AGGAACCGACATATGCCCTCTTTCTCCCGCGGACTTGAGAAGGCCCTCCATCAGGCGATGAACCTGGCGCGCGAGCGGGCGCATGAGTTCGCCACGCTCGAGCACCTGCTGCTGGCGCTGACCGACGATCGCGACACCATCGCGGTACTGACCGGCTGCGATGTCGACATCGAAGCGCTGAAGTCGGACCTCGAGGACTTCATCAACGAGGAACTCGACAGTCTCGTCGTGCCCAACGGGCAGGACGCGCGGCCGACCGCGGCCTTCCAGCGTGTCATCCAGCGCGCCGTCATCCACGTCCAGTCATCCGGTAAGGAAGAGGTTACGGGTGCCAACGTGCTCGTCGCTATCTTCGCCGAACGCGAAAGCCATGCCGCCTACTTCCTCGAGCAGCAGGACATGACGCGGCTCGACGCGGTCAACTTCATCTCGCACGGCATCACCAAGTCGGGGCCGAGCGAGGAGCGCCGGGTGCGCGGCGCCGAGACTCCGGCCGGCAACGGGCAGGGGGAAGAGGGCGAACGCTCGGGCAATGGCCAGAGCTCGGCGCTGGCCGATTTCTGCGTCAACCTCAACGAGAAAGCGCGGGCCGGAAAGATCGATCCGCTGATCGGCCGCGACAGCGAGTTGCGCCGGACCATCCAGATCCTCTGCCGGCGCTCCAAGAACAACCCGCTTTATGTCGGTGACGCCGGCGTCGGCAAGACCGCCATTGCCGAGGGCCTCGCCCGCAAGATCATCGAAGGCGACGTGCCCGAGGTGTTGCGCGAGGCGGTCATCTACGCCCTCGACATGGGCTCGCTGCTGGCCGGGACGCGCTATCGCGGCGACTTCGAAGAGCGGCTCAAGGCCGTGATGAAGGAGCTCGAAAAGCACCCCGACGCGATCTTGTTCATCGACGAGATCCACACCGTGATCGGCGCTGGCGCTACCTCCGGCGGCGCGCTCGATGCCTCGAACCTGCTGAAGCCGGCTCTGGCTTCGGGCAACATCCGCTGCATCGGCTCGACCACTTACAAGGAATATCGTCAGTTCTTCGAAAAGGATCGGGCGCTCGTCCGTCGCTTCCAGAAGATCGACGTTGCCGAGCCGACCATCCCGGATGCGATCGAGATCGTGAAGGGCCTGCGTCCGTACTTCGAGGACTACCACAAGCTGAAGTACACCGACGACGCGCTGAAGGCCGCCGTCGAGTTGAGTGCGCGCTACATCAACGATCGCAAGCTTCCCGACAAGGCGATCGACGTGATCGACGAGACTGGCGCCAGCCAGATGTTGCTGACCCCGGAGAACCGCAAGCAGACCATCGACGTCGCCGATATCGAGCAGACCATCGCTACGATGGCCCGCATCCCGCCGAAGTCGGTGTCGAAGTCGGATTCCGAACTCCTCGCCAATCTCGAGAACAATCTCAAGACTGTGGTGTTCGGCCAGGATCAGGCGATCACGGCGCTGTCGTCGGCGATCAAGCTGGCTCGTGCCGGGCTGCGCGAGCCGGAAAAGCCGATCGGCTCCTACCTGTTCACCGGTCCGACCGGCGTCGGCAAGACCGAGGTGGCCAAGCAATTGGCCGATACGCTCGGCGTCGAACTGCTGCGCTTCGATATGTCGGAATACATGGAGCGGCATACTGTGTCGCGGCTGATCGGCGCCCCTCCGGGCTATGTCGGCTTTGACCAGGGCGGGCTGCTCACCGATGGCGTGGACCAGCATCCTCACTGCGTGGTGCTGCTCGACGAAATCGAGAAGGCCCATCCCGACCTGTTCAACATCCTGTTGCAGGTGATGGACCACGGCAAACTGACCGATCACAACGGCAAGTCGGTCGATTTCCGCAACGTCATCCTGATCATGACGTCGAATGTCGGCGCCATGGAACTGCAGAAGTCGCCGATCGGCTTTGGTCGCAAGCGCGAGCAGGGGGACGACGAGGAAGCGGTGAACCGGATGTTCACGCCGGAGTTCCGCAACCGTCTCGACGCCATCATCTCGTTCGGTCCGCTGCCGCCGGCAGTCGTCCGTCGGGTGGTCGAGAAGTTCGTGCTGCAGCTCGAAGGCCAGTTGGCCGAGCGCGGTGTGACCATCGAGCTGACCCCGGAAGCCGCCGAATGGCTGGCTGTCCGCGGTTATGACGAGCGCATGGGCGCGCGCCCGCTGGGCCGTGTGATCCAGGAACACGTCAAGAAGCCGCTGGCCGATCAGGTGCTGTTCGGCGAGTTGCAGAATGGCGGTTCGGTCACCGTCGCCGTGGTCGGTGTCGGTACCGACGCCAAGCTCGAGCTGATAGCAGTACCGCCGCGACCGGCCCGGCCCAAGGCGATCGCCGCGCCCAAGCCCAAAAAGAGCAAGGCCGCGGCCGACAAGCCGGCGGAAGAGAAAAGCTGAGATCCCATGCAGGGGTTATGCAAGGCCGGGAGCGATCCCGGCCTTTTTCTTGGGGGGGGAGGACTGAATGGGACTTGAGGGCAAGACTATTGCGATAACCGGCGCGGCGCGCGGCCTCGGGGCAGCGCTGGCGATCGTCGCGGCAGACCGCGGGATGATCCCCCTGCTGCTGGGTCGCAACGTTGCGGGCATCGGCGCCGTGGCCGAGGCGATCGAGCAACGAACCGGCAAGCGACCGGACGCCTTTGTCTGCGACCTCGCCGACCCGCTGTCGCTGACCGGCGCGGCGAGCAAGATCGCCACTGTGCATCCCGAACTCGACATTCTCGTCAATTCCGGCTCGCAATGGGTAGGTGGCGCCTACACTGCGATGACCGATGCGCAGATTGCCGCCGTGGTCGATTCCGCCGTAACCGGCACCATGGCGCTGACCCGTCGTCTGCTGCCGCTGCTGCTGAAGCGGCCGGAGGCCGATATCCATACGGTGGTCTCGATGAGCGGGCTGCCTTATGCGCGGATGCGCGGTTCATCGGTGCCGTTCGTTGCCGCCAAGCACGCCCAGAACGGCTTCGTCCAGGCGCTGACCGAGGAGATGGCCGGCACCAGCGTGCGCGTCACCTCGGTCTATCCCGGCCATATCGAGGACACCTCGCCGCTCGAGGAGAACTGGGATCATCCGCGCGGCATCGAGGATGCGCTTAGCGACAAGGATGTCGTCGAGTCGATCCTGTTCGTCCTCGCCCAGCCGCGGAATGTGGCGATCCGCTCGCTGGTGATCGAACGGGCGCGGACGGAGTTCTTGAGCTAGGGCTCAGTGCCCTGGGCTGGCGCGGCGACGCCTGGGGCGCCGCGCCGGGTGATTTCCGCATGGGCGGCGCCCATGGCAGCCTCGATGTTGCGCTCGAACAGCACCGCCGGTGCGCCGACGCCATGTGCAGCGAGGGATTTCCGCACCGCCGGGGAAGCGCCCGAAATCAGCAGCACGACGTGATGGCGCGCCGCCTTGCGGGCGATGCCCTCCATGGTGTTGGCGGCGGTCGAGTCGATGAACGGCACGGCCGAGAAGTCGATGACGAAGGCACGGTGTTGGTCGGCAATGCGTTCGAGTACGGCGCCGACGGTTGCCGCCGCACCGAAGAAGAATGCCCCGGTGATGCGGTACACGGCAACGTCGGGGTCGGTGGCGATGGCCGGGTCGTAGGGTGGGCGGGCCGGGCTCGCGGCGTCCGCCTGATCCTCGAGCACCGACGGCACGTGCACCTCGACGCCGGCCTGCTGGGCCATGCGGTGGATGAACAACAGGGCGCCCAACGCGAAGCCGACGATGATTCCTTCGGTGAGGCCGCGGAACACGGTGAGCCCGAAGGTCGCCAGCAGCACCACTGCGTCGCCCGGCGAGGTTCGGATCAGGGTGGCGAAGGCGTTCTTCTCGGCCATGTTCCAGGCAACCACCACCAGCACTCCGGCGAGTGCGGCAAGCGGGATGAAGCTCGCGAGCGGCGCAGCCACCAGCATGAACAGCACGATGAACACCGAGTGGAACATGCCGGCCAGCGGACTGCGGGCGCCTGAGCGGACATTGGTGGCGGTGCGGGCCACCGTGCCGGTGGCGCAGATACCGCCGAATAGCGCCGATCCGACATTGGCGATCCCCTGCGCGACCAGCTCCATATTGGAGCGGTGCCGCCGGCCTGTCATGCCATCCGCCACCATGGCGGAGAGCAGCGACTCGATGGCGCCGAGCAGAGCGAAGGCAATCGCATCGGGCAGCACCGCCTGGATCTTGTCGAGCGAGAAGGGCGGTAGCGCCGGGCTCGGGAGCGTGCTCGGGATGCCGCCGAAGCGCGTGCCGATGGTTTCTACCGGCAGGTGCAGCAATGCACCGGCGAGCGATGTGGCGATCACTGCGATGAGGATCCCGGGCCAGTGCGGGCGCCAGCGCCGCAGCCCCACTATAATGCCGACCGAGAGCGCGGCGATGCCCAGGGCAGCCGGGTTGATGGTGCCGATCGCGCCAGCCAGCGCCATGAGCTTGGGGACGATGTCCGCCGGATCGGGGTCCGGCAGCGTCAGACCGAGCAGATCGTGGAGCTGGCCGACGAACAGGATCACCGCGATACCGGAGATGAAACCGACGGTCACCGGGTAGGGGATGAACTTGATGTAGCTCCCAAGGCGAAACACCCCCATCAGCAGCAGGAATACCCCAGCCATGATGGTGGCGAGCAGCAACCCGTCGAGCCCGTGGCGGCTGATGGTGGAGGCGACCAGCACGGTGAACGCCGCCGCCGGTCCGCCGATCTGGAAGCGGCTGCCGCCCAGTGCCGAGATCAGGAAGCCGCCGACGGCGGCGGTGAACAGTCCACGCTCGGGCGTCGTCCCCGAGGCAATGGCGATAGCCATCGACAGCGGCAGCGCGACGATGGCTACGGTGAGCCCAGCGAGGACGTCGGCCCTCAGGTCGGCAAGCCGGTAGCCCTCGCGCAGTACGGTGACCAGCTTGGGGGTAAACAGCTCGGTAAGGGCAGGCGCGGACGAGGTGGGAGCGGAACCGGCCATCGGATCATTCGCCTTTCGCGAACAAGCGCGGCGATCAGCGGGGCTAGGGCCGTGATCGCCCAAGTGACATCTGAACTCAGTCGGTCTTTGGCGCCGGTTGTCGGAGGCGCACGCCGCGACCGCCTGCGTCGCTTCGGGCGTTGTCGCCGATCAATTCGACCCCGGCCTCGTTGAGGGCTTCGATAACTCTGGTGAGGGTTTCGACGATGCCGCGCACGGTGCCGTCGCTCGCTTCCATGCGCTGGATCGTCGGCAACGACACCCCGGCCATCTCGGCCAGGGTCTTCTGGTCGATGCCGAGCAGGGCGCGGGCGGCCCGCAATTGAGCGGCGGTCATCATCGGTGCTAACGCCTGGACGAGGAAGTCTAGCGTAGAATGTCGACGAACTGATGTGCTGCACATCACTGCTGCAAGTTCTAGCAGTTTCGTCCGATACCGAAAAGTGGTTGCTTAGCGCGCCGCCTGGATCACGGCTGCGCTGAGGAACGCCAGGTAGATCGCACCCGGCACGATCAGGGCGCCGACCTGCCATTGTCCGTAGCTGAAGGCGCCGATCGCTGCGCCCAGCAACAGCGCCAACCAGACCAGCAGGTGCTGCAGCCAGCGGAGCGGCGGCGCCTCGCGGCGGACTGCCCGGGCCAGGTCCTGGCCGACCGCGAACAGCGTACCCGTGACGAACGTGGCGCCCAGCCTGACGGCACCGGTTTGCGGCAGCGCGGCGTTCTGCGCACCGGCAGCGGTGGCCAGCGCCAGCATGGCCTGGGCGGCGGAGAACCCGTTGGCGTGCAGCACCAGGGTCACCAGCAGGCCGGCGATGACGATCGCCAGCACGCCGATGCGGCCGTGTCGCTGGCCGATCCCCGAGATCAGGCTGCCGAGGAAACTGCCGACGACGAACATCACGATCAGGCCGGCAGGCAAAGCCAGGGCCGGGCCCATATGGGCGAGCCCTGCACCGAGCTGGGTGGTGTTGCCACTCATGAACGAGGTGTAGAAGCCGCCCAGCTCGATGAAGCCGACGACGTCGATCATCCCCGCGGCGGCCGTGAGCAGCAGGCCGAGGCTGAGCTGCGGAGCGGGCGTCACGTCAGGCGAGGGCCGCTGCGATGGCCTTGGCCTGCGCGGCGAGCTCGGCGTCATCCGCCTTGCCCTGGCCATGCCGGCCGAGCTCCTCGCCCTCGTAAACCGGGATGACGTGGAAGTGCAGGTGGAACACCGACTGGCCGGCCGGCGCCTCGTTGAACTGCACGACGCGGATGCCGTCGGGGTTCAGAGCCTTCTGTGCGGCCCTGGCGATCCGCTGCACCTGCGGGAAGGTGCGGGCAAGGACAGCCGGATCGGCATCGAGAAGGTTACGCGAGGCCGCCTTGGGGATGATCAGCACATGCCCCTTGGACTGGGGAAATATGTCCATCATCACGAGGACATCCGCATCTTCGTAGACCTTGTGGGAGGGGATCTCGCCCTTGATGATCTTGTTGAAGATGTTGCTCGGGTCGTAGGCAGTCACGAGGCAGCCCCCATCGCTTCGTCGGTTTCGTAGAGATTGCCCGGATAGGTCTCGATCGTCTCTTCGACGATGTCGGCGGCGAACCCGGTGCCATCCTCGAGTACCAGCCGATCGCGCAGCTCGGTCGCCGCGATCTGGAACGAGGTATCGGTGGCGAGTTCTTCCAGAGCCGAGGCGAGGATGCCCGGAGTGAGCTTGCGCAGGCGGACCGGGGCGGGGCCGCAGCCCAGCTCATAGATCCGGCGCCCCCAGTAGGGCTGGTCGAAGAAATGCGGCACGACGAAGGTCGGGCGCCCGGCGTAAAGGCCGGCATAGGTGGTGCCGGCGCCGCCATGGTGCACCAGCGCCTTCATCAGCGGGAACAGCTTGGTGTGGGGCGCCTTGTCGATGGTGTAGACGGTGTCGGGCAGGTCCTCCGCCTTGATGCCGCCCCAGCCCTTGCCGACGACGGCCCTCCCGCCCCATTCCTTCAGCGCCTTGGTGATGATCTCGGTGTTCCGCGCCGCACCCCAGGGCATCGAGCCGAAGCCGAGATAGATCGGCGCTTCGCCGCCATCGAGGAATTTGCGGAACGCGGCGTCCGGTTCCCAGCCGGTGATGTCGTCGAGCCGCCAGAAGCCAGTGACGGTGGTGGTCTCAGGCCAGTCCCCGGGCCTCGGCGAGATCACCGGGGAATAGGCATGCAGCGCCGGGATCGGCTCGCCGCGGGCGTTCTTGGAAAAGCCCGAGCGCTTGCGGCTGCGCAGGCCCAGCAGCTTGGCGCGCATCCGGTCGCGCGGGAAATCGTAATAGCTCTGGTGCGCCGCCTGCACCACGTAGCTCAGGCGGTTGAACAGCGGATCGAGGCTGATGCGGTTGAACAGCGGCTCCGGCGGCGGGCCGTCATAGCCGAAATATGGGAACTCGCCGGTCGGGTTGATCGGCTGGAAGGCAGTCATGATCGCCGGGATATCAAGCGCTTCGGCAACGTCGACGGCGAAATTGGTAGTCTGGTGGAAGATGATGGCGTCGACGTCCTGGGCGGTGGCCCAGAGGTGCCGGCAGGCCGTCTTCATGATCTTCTGCCCGTCGCGCAACAGCTTCGGCGCATAGAGCAGCGAGTTCTTCGACATCACGTTGTCGAACTGGCTCTGCCGCATGAACGCCTGGATGTCGCTACCCAGCGTTGCAAACTCGACGCCATGGCTGGTGACGAAGCCCTCGAAGTCGTTGGTGGCGCACAGCACCACCGAGTGACCACGCTTCTTCAGCGACAGTGCAAGCGCGACGAAGGGCTGGACATCCCCCATCGTCCCAATCGCGGCTATGGCGATGCGCTTGCTCATTCGGTCTCCAGGGCCTCGGAACGAGGCGGCCGTCATATCTATCGAGAGTATGGTCTGGCTGAGGCAGCAAAATACCGCGCCGGACCCAAACCCGTCCAGTGTGGTGCCTTCGAACCACAGTGCCGGCGGGCGTGCAACTCCCGGCTAATGCTGGTCCCCATGTCTGAAGGGGGTATAGCGCTCGAGTTGCTCCTGCTCACGCGCGACTGAGGCGCGTTCCTGGGCCACGAAACGCGCCACTGCATCGCGAAGCCCGGGATGGCCGATCCAGTGCACCGAGCGGGTGGTGGCCGGCGCGTAGCCGCGCGCCAGCTTGTGTTCGCCCTGGGCCCCGGCTTCGACCACCGGCAGCTTGTGGGCGATGGCGTAGTCGATGGCCTGATAGTAGCAGAGTTCGAAATGCAGGAACGGCACGTTGCGGGTGGCGCCCCAGTAGCGGCCGTAGAGCCGGTCGTGTCCGATCATCGAGAAGGTGCCGGCGACCGGCTCGTCGCCGTCATAGGCGAACATCAGCAACACCCGGTCGGCCATTGCCTCGCCCAGCAGCGAGAAGAAGCGGCGGTTGAGGTAGGGGCGGCCCCACTTGCGGCTGCCGGTATCCTGGTAGAAATCGAAGAACTGGTCCCACACCGTTTCGGTGAGATCGGCGCCGGTGAGCCATGTGACGGTGAGACCATCGGCCTCGAGCGCCTCGCGGCGCTCGCGACGGGTAACCTTGCGGTGACGCGACGAGAGCGTGCCGAGGAAATCCTCGAAACTCGAAAAGCCCTCATTATGCCAGTGATACTGGGTGTCGTGGCGGACCAGCCAGCCGGAGCCGCGGGCGAGCTCGGCTTCCGCCTCGCTGACGAAGGTGGCGTGCACCGACGAGATGTTGTTGCGCGTGGCGAGCGTTTCGGCCGTTCGGATCACCGCCGCGCGGGTCGCGTCGTCGCGGGCGAGGAAGCGCGGGCCGGTTACCGGGGTGAACGGCACGGCGCATTGCAGTTTGGGGTAATACTCGCCGCCGGCACGCTGGAAGGCGTCGGCCCAGCCATGGTCGAAGACGTACTCGCCCTGCGAATGCGACTTGAGATAGAGCGGCATCGCCCCGACCGGCGCACCGGCGCTGTCGCTCAACAGCAGGTGCTGCGGCTGCCAGCCGGTGCGGTTGGCAACGGAGCCCGACTGCTCGAGGGCGAGCAGGAACCGGTGATCGAGAAATGGGTTGTCGACCACCCCGTCATGCGCCGGCGCCAGCCCGTTCCACACCGCCGCGGGAATCTCGGCGATGGAACTGAGCACGTCGGCGCTGAACGTTCCGTCAAGCACTTGGTGGATCGAACCCCTCGAAAACGATCTGATCGGCCTTGCCGAGCACGGCGAGAGCCGCCGCCGGTGACTTGATGGTCCAGGCGGTGACCGGCACGCCGAACGAGCGGAACAGTCTCACTGCCGGCAGGTCGAGCGACTTGTCACGGCAGGAGATGAAATCGAAGCGGCTGAGCGGCCAGTGCAGCAGGTGGCGCAGCATGAACTTGGTTGCATCGCTCAGGTGCTGGTCCCATTCGGGCTCGTCATAGCCATAGGTGACGATGCCGATCGGCATCGTGGCGCCGCGCTTTCGCACCTCGATGAGCAGCTTGGGATCGAACGATTCGAGCGTCACCGGACCGCGATAGCTCTTGAGCGCATCCATCACTGTCTGCGCCAGCACCTCGGTCGCGGCCTGGTTGGGCTGCTGCTTCAGTTCGATCTGCAGCAGCACGCGGCCGTCTATCTGGGCGAGAAATTCGTCGAACCGTTGCGGTGTATCGCCGGCAGCGCTGTCGAGCAGGGCGTAGCTCGAGAGCTCCGCCATGGTGCGCGCTCCGACCGGGCCGGCAACGCCGGTCAACCGATCGAGATCGTCATCGTGGAAAATCATCGGAATGCCGTCACGGCTGAGCTGCACGTCGCATTCGATGGCATAGCCGCCCTCGATCGCTGCAGCGAAGGCGCTGGCGGTGTTCTCGATGATGCCGCGGCCGCGGTCATGCAGACCGCGGTGGGCTATTGGACGATCAAAGTTTGGTTTGGCACACATGCTCTAGCCGTCATATGGGGTGGAAGCAGCGCCGCCGCTAGCAGCCCCGCATGACACTTTCGCGTCGCCCTGGCGCTCAGTCCTCGACTTCGATGATGCCTTCGACCTCGACGGCAGCGCCGAGGGGCAGGGCGGCCATGCCGATGGCGGAGCGCGCGTGCTTTCCCTTGTCGCCGAGCACGCCGACAATCAGGTTAGATGCGCCGTTGGCGACGAGGTGATGCTCGGCAAACTCGGGCGTCGAGGCGACGAACACGGTCAGCTTCAGCACCCGCTTGACCTTGGTGAGGTCGACGCCCGCGCTGTGGACGATCTGGCTAAGGAAGTTGACCGCGGCGAGCTCGGCGGCGTTGCCGCCCTGCACGACGTTCATGGTATCGCCGAGCAGCCCCGTGACCACGCCATCGGCGCCCGAGGAAATCTGGCCCGAGACATAAACGACGTTGCCCGTCCGGGTGATCGGCACATAGGTGGCGACCGGCGCTTTCGGCTGCGGCAGCTCGTAGCCATATTCGCGGAGCTTATCGAGGGGGCTGGTCATCCTGGTTCTCTTCGTCTTTGTCTGCGTTGCGGGCGGCACGAGCCTTCACCCGATCATATAGCTTGCCGCGGATCACCGCGTCCCGGCCGAAGCGATCGCGTACGCGATCGATGGCCCTTTCGGCAGCGGCGCGCCGGGCGATTCCCGGCTCGATCAGATCGACCGGATCGATCCCGTCTGCCTCCGAAATGCCGCTCACGCCAATGCCGATCAGCCGAAATGCCGTCCCGTCGATCTCGCGAGCGAGAAGCTGCACGCCGGTTTCGTAGAGCACGTTGGCAAGCTGTGTCGGGATCATCAATTGCCGGGCGCGGGTGCGCAAGCGAAAACCTGCCGACTTGAGCTTCAACGTTACGGTGTCGCCGAGGATCGCTTTGGCCTTGAGCCGGTCGGACAGCCGCTCGCACAGCGCCAACAACTCCGTGGACAGCTCATCGAAGCTCCTGAGATCGGTATTGAAGGTGGTCTCGGCCGAGACGGTCTTCATCTGATCGTCGGTGGAAATGGCGCGGGCGTCCTCGCCGCGCGCCAGCCGCGCGAGGCGTGCACCGGAATCGCCGTAGCGGCGCATCAGCTGTTCCGGCGGCGTCGCCTGCAACTGGGCGATGGTCTCGAAGCCGTCCTTACGCAGCGTTTCGGCGAACACCCGGCCGACGCCGTAAATCAGCGTCACCGGATGCGGCGCGAGGAAGGCGATGGTCTCGGCCCGGCCGATCACCGCAAAGCCACGTGGCTTGTCGAGGTCGGAGGCGACCTTGGCGAGGAATTTGTTGTGGCTCAGGCCCACCGAGATGGTGACGCCAACCTCTTGTTCGACGCGCTTGGCAAAGCGGGCGAGCACTACCGCGGGCTTCGCCTTGTGCAGCGCCTCGGTGCCGGTGAGATCGAGAAAGGCCTCGTCGATCGATAGCGGCTCGACCAGCGGGGTCAACTGATCCATCAGCGCTCGGATCTCGCGGCTCACCGCGACGTACTTGGCCATGTTGGGCGGGATGATCACCGCGTGCGGGCAGAGTTCCTTCGCCTTGAACATCGGCATGGCGGAGCGCACGCCGTATTGCCGGGCGATGTAACAGCAGGTGGAGACGACGCCGCGAACCCCGCCGCCGATGATCAATGGCTTGTCGACGAGACTGGGATCGTCGCGCTTCTCGATCGAGGCATAGAACGCGTCGCAGTCGACATGCGCGATGCTGAGCGCGCCCAGCTCGTCATGGGCCTTGATTCTGGGCGATCCGCAGGCGCGGCAGCGGGTAGGGGGCTCGAACGCCTCCACCGTTGCCGAACAGTCGCGGCAGATCGCCAGCATCCGTCATCCCGCCGGATTGAGCCGGGCCCAGACGCGCATGAAGTCGTCTGGCTTGAAGCCGTTATTGGCGCTGAGCGCCAGCAGCAGCGCCTCGTTCGCGGCGAAGTAATCGATCAGCCCGCGATCCAGCCCGCCGCCGCCCACCGCCTTGCGCAGCGCTTCCGGGGAATAGCCGGTAAGGCTCATGAACTCGGCAAGCTGCGCCGGGTTCTCAGCGAGGTGGTGCAGGCAGAGTTCGCCCAGCGTTCGGGAGGTGAGTTCGAGGGTTTTGGGCAAGGGGCAGGGTCTCGCTGGTAATCGGATTGATGTTACCCCGAACTTCGGGCAGAACACGAGGGCTTGCCGGCCCCGTTCAGGGTGGATTTGAGTCCCCGTATGCCCAAGACCGTGATGATCGTCGAAGACAATGAGCTCAACATGAAGCTCTTCAACGATCTGCTTGAATCGCGTGGCTATTCGATCATCCAGACCCGTAACGGTCTGGAGGCGCTGGATCTTGCCCGGGCGCATCGCCCCGACCTGATTCTGATGGATATCCAGCTGCCGGAAGTCTCGGGCCTCGTGGTCACCAAGTGGCTCAAGGAAGACGACGAGCTGATGGCGATTCCGGTCATTGCCGTGACTGCCTTCGCCATGAAGGGCGACGAGGAGCGAATCCTCCAGGGCGGCTGCGAGGGGTACATCTCTAAACCCATCTCCGTGCCTCACTTTTTGGAAACCATTGCCCGCTACATTGGACCTGCCAACTAGGCTTTGCCCTTATTGGCATTCGGGCGGATTTCCTCAAATCGCGGGGCCTGAGGTCTTTGACGGCGCGGGTGCTGATCGTCGACGATATTCCAACGAACGTCCGCCTGCTCGAGGCGCGGCTTTCGGCTGAGTATTTCGACGTCGTCACGGCGGCGTCGGGCAGGGAGGCGCTCGCCATCTGTGCCGCAGGCGAGATCGACATCATCCTGCTCGATGTGATGATGCCCGAGATGGATGGCTTCGAGGTCTGCACCCGACTCAAGGCCGACCGGCGCACCAGCCACATTCCGGTACTGATGGTCACGGCGCTCGATCAGCCCTCCGATCGCGTACGGGGGCTCGAAGCCGGCGCCGACGACTTTCTCACCAAGCCGGTGGACGACGTGCAATTGATGGCGCGGGTGAAGAGCCTCGTGCGCCTCAAGGCTCTGACCGACGAGTTGCGTGCCCGGGCACGCACCGGCCAGGAGATTGCCATCGAAGACGCCATGCGGGCGATGGACTCGATCGACCACAACGACGGACGCATCCTGCTCGTCGATCCGGACTTGCGCCACGCCGAGCGCATCCGCGGCTATCTCGAGGCACACAACCGCGTCGATATCCTTGCCAATCCCGCCGACGCCGTGCTGGCGGTGAGCGGTGGAGACTATGAGCTGGCGCTGGTGTCGATGGCGTTGGGCGATTTCGACCCGCTGCGGGTGTGCTCGCAGATGCGCACCGCCGAACAGACGCGCACCTTGCCGATCATCTTGATCGCCGAAGAGGACGACCGGCCCCGCGTGGTGCGCGGGCTCGATCTCGGTGTGAACGACTTCATCATGCGCCCGGTCGAGCGTAACGAACTGATGGCGCGGGTGCGGACCCAGATTCGCCGCCAGCGTTATGCCGTGGAACTGCGTCAGAGCGTCAACAATACTCTGGCGCTGGCAGTGACCGATGAACTGACCGGGCTCTACAACCGGCGCTACTTCGAGCGGCATTTGTCGATCCTGTTGCAGAAGGCGCAACAGCAGGGCCGCGACATGGCGCTGATGTTGATCGACATGGACTATTTCAAGGAAGTCAACGACACGCACGGCCACGACACGGGCGATGCAGTGTTGCGCGAGTTTGCGGACCGCCTGCGCCGCAATATTCGCGGTGTCGACCTCGCCTGCCGTTTTGGCGGCGAGGAGTTCGTGGTGCTGATGCCCGATACCGACTCGAGACAGGCGCACAGCGTCGCCGAACGGGTACGCGGCGCCGTGGCGGAGAAGGGGTTCGAGGCCGGCAACGGGCGGCCTTTGCCGGTCACGGTGTCGGTTGGCATGGCGCTCAACGAGCACGAAACCGACACTCCGGAGCTGCTGCTGAAGCGCGCCGATGTGGCGCTCTATCGCGCCAAGCGCGAGGGGCGAAATCGCGTCGTCGTCGACGCCGCCTAGTTTCGACCAGCGCCGACGCGGAATATTAAGGTTAAGGATTAGTAACGTTGTGGAGCGGCTACTTGCCCTTACGCCGGAAAGGGTTAAGCTACTCCCATAGAAACAACGCCGACACTTTCGGTGTCAGCAGTCACCCCTACGGTTCTCCTCAGGTCCGCCGCAACTCCTGGGTCCGTAGGGAGGCTGGTCCGCAGCGGGCAAGAGTGGCCTCTTCGACATGCCGCTTCGGACCAGCCGCTTCTTCAGACGCCCGTCCCGTATATCGGGGCGGGCGTTTTGCGTTCGTGACGTCCCGCGAAGACTTCTCGTGCTCTTGATCGTGCCCTTTTATCGTGGGCCCATAACGAAAAACCCGCGCTGGGGAGCGCGGGCTTTCGAAAGGGCAGGACGAGCCAGATTATTTGATCTTGGCTTCCTTGAACTCGACGTGCTTGCGCACGACCGGGTCGTACTTCTTGAACGAGAGCTTCTCGGTCTGCGTACGCGAGTTCTTTTTGGTGACGTAGTAGAAGCCGGTGTCGGCAGTCGACACGAGCTTGATCTTGAGGGATACGGCTTTGGCCATGGTCACATTCCTTGCAACGGCTTGCCGCGCGCAATCCGCGGGGCTGTGAATTCAACCGGCCAACCGGCCCGTGGAAATTTGGCCGGAAACTACGGATTTTCGGGCCGATGTCAAGCGGCCCTGAAGCCGCCCAGTCTGGGCTCAGACGTCGCTCTTCGAAGTATCGCCGCGCGTCGGGTCGAAGCCGTACATGTAGTTGGCCCATTGCAGGCCGACCACCGCGCCCTTGATGGAGGGCAGCATGATCAGCGGCAGCAGGATCGCCGCCGGGATCATCGTCCAGACGTAGAACATCGGGTCGACCGGCCCGCTCATCTCGGCATGCAGCATCCAGCCGACCAGCACGTGGCCGACGATGAAGATGGCGATATAGGGCGGGAAGTCATCGGCGCGGGCCGAGCTCAGCTTCTCGCCGCACTCGCTGCAGCTATCGTTGATCTTCAGGTAGGAACGGAACAGCTTGCCCTTGCCGCAGTTCGGGCAGCGGCACATCACGCCATTGCCGATTGCCCTCCACAGCGAGCGCTGCTCGCGCACAAAACCGATCTCGACCGCCATCGCTATCTCTTCCGTTTGGCGTGCTTGCGATAGGCGCCCGCCTTGCCTCGCTTGCTAGATGGTCCCTTGCGTTGACGCCCGCCAGATGACGGAACGCCGCGGCTGCCTTCGCTCAGCAGCTCGAAGCGCAAGGCTCCGGCCACCGGGGCGACTTCGAGGAGGCGCACGCTCACGTCGTCGCCGATCCTGAAGGTCTCGCCGGTATGGTCGCCGACCATCGCCTGCATCTCCTCGACGAAGCGATAGTAATCCTGTCCAAGCGTCGAGGCCGGGATGAAGCCATCGGCGCCGGTGTCCCTCAACCGCACGAACAGCCCCGAACGGGTGACGCCGGAGATGCGGCCCTCGAACTTGGCGTTGACATGCGCTGCGAGGAACTGCGCCAGCAGCCGGTCGATGGTCTCGCGCTCGGCCAGCATGGCGCGGCGCTCGGTGGCCGAGATGTGCTGGGCAATGCCCGGGAGCTTGGCGATTTCGCCGTCGGTGAGCCCATCCTTGCCGAGTTCGAGCGCGCTGATCAGCGCGCGGTGCACGATCAGGTCGGCATAGCGGCGGATCGGCGAGGTGAAGTGGGCATAGCGGTCGAGGTTGAGGCCGAAATGGCCGTAGTTCTCGGCGGCGTACTCGGCCTGCGCCTGGGTACGCAGGATGATCTCCGACACCTGCTGGATCTTGCCGTCGGTCCGGGCCTTGTCGAGGATCCGGTTGAAATCCGATGGGCGCACCGCGTCCGACTTCGGCGCCGGCAACTGCAGCGAACTCAGGAAGTCGCGCAGCGCTACCAGCTTCTCCTGGCTCGGCGTGTCGTGCACCCGGTAGAGCAGGGCGCTCTTGTGCTTTTCCAGCGTCTCGGCGGCCGCTACGTTGGCGGCGATCATCATCTCTTCGATCAGCCGGTGCGCATCGAGCCGCTCGGGTACCTTCACGTCGACGACCATCCCCGTCTTGTCGAGGATGATCTTGCGCTCGGGCAGGTCGAGGTCGAGCGGACCGCGATTGTCGCGCGCCTTCTCCATCACCCCATAGGCGGCCCAGAGCGGGCGGAGGATGGTGTCGAGGATCGGGCCGGTCTTGTCGTCCGGCCGCCCGTCGATCGCCGCCTGCGCCTGCTGGTAGCTCAGCTTGGCGGCTGAGCGGAACAGCACGCGGTGGAAGCTGTGGCTGCGCTTCTTGCCGTGCTGGTCGAACACCATCCGCACCGCCAGCGACGGGCGGTTCTCGCCTTCGCGCAAGGAGCAGAGGTCGTTCGAGATCCGCTCGGGCAGCATCGGCACGACCCGGTCGGGGAAGTAGACCGAGTTGCCGCGAATGTAGGCCTCGCGATCGAGTGCCGTGCCCGGGCGGACATAGGCCGCCACGTCGGCGATGGCGACATAGACGATGTGGCCGCCGGGATTGTTCGCATCGCTGTCCGGCTCGGCATAGACCGCGTCATCATGGTCCTTGGCGTCGACCGGGTCGATGGTGACGAGCGGAATGTGCCGCCAGTCCTCGCGGCCCTTGATCGTGGTTTCCTTCGCCTCTTCGGCCTCCTTGGTCACCGAGGCGGGAAAGCGATAGGGAATCTCGAGGTTGTGGATGGCGATCATCGAGACCGCACCCTCGGATTTCGGATTGCCGATGACGTTCGTCACCTTGGCCTTGGGGATCATCAACCGGCCGGTGAGCTTGACTTCGACCTCGACCAGGTCGCCGTCGCGGGCACTGCCGAGATCGCCGCCGTCGATGCGCATTTCCTTTTGCTTGCGGTCGACCGGGATCAGCCGGGCGCCGTCGTCGTCCATGCGCACGATGCCGATCTGGCCGCGGCGCGGCTTGTCGAGGATCTTCATTGCCCGGGCGGTGTAGTTCGGCAGCTCGCCATCACCTGAGCTGATGCGCGCGAGGATCCGGTCGCCGGGGGCTGGCGCGACGCGGGCGTCCTTCGGCTGTTTGATCATGACGCGCGGACGCGCGCCTTCCTCGTCGTTCCATTGCGCCGGAAAGGCATGGAGATTGTCGGGGTCGGCGTCGCCGGGGATGTCGAGGACAGTCACCGCGGGCAGGGTGGCGGTTGGGCGGATCTGCTTGCGGGTCCGGGCAATGAAGCCCTCGCCCTCCATCTGCTTGAGCAGCACCTTGAAGGGGGTGCGCATATCGCCGTGGATGCCGAAATGGCGCGCCAGGTCGCGCTTGCCATCGAGGGTCGGCTGCTGGGCCATCGCTTCGAGGATGGCTTCGCGAGAGGGGAGTGTACCGACGGCGAACTGCCGCGGGCCCTTGGGGGTAGTTTTCGGTTTTGGCGCTTTCGCCATTGTCTCTTTCTTTAGGCGGAAGTCTCCGCCTTCGTCTTCGCTGCGGCCTTTGGCTTGCTCGCCGCCTCTGCGGTCGACTTGGCCTTGGCCGCCGGTTTCTTGGTCGCCGCTTTCTTCGCGGGCGCCTTCTTGGCGCCGGCGGACCGCGACGAGGATTTCTTGGCGCCGGAGGCGCCGCCCTTGGCTACGATCAGTTCGAGCGCCTGCTCGATCGTCACATCCTCGGGCTTCAACTCTTTGGGCAGCGTTGCGTTCACCTTGCCCTGATTCACGTAAGGGCCATAGCGACCGGCGCGGACCGAGATGGGGCCACCATCATGCTCGAAGGTCTTGATCGCCGCCGGAGTGCCGCCGCCGCCACGACCGAACCGTCCGCCACCTGCCGCCTTTTGGGCGAGGAGGTCGACGGCGCGGTTGAGCCCGACCGTGAACACCTCTTCGACCTCGGGGAGGTTGGCATAGGTGCCATCGTGGAGGATGAACGGCCCGTAGCGACCGATGCCGGCGCTGATCGGCTTACCCGTCTCCGGGTGGTTGCCGACCGGGCGCGGCAGCGACAACAGCTGCAGCGCCTTTTCGAGCGTCAGGCTGTCGGGCGTCCAGCCCTTGGGAAGCGACGAGCGCTTGGGTTCCGCGCCGTCACCAAGCTGCACATATGGACCGAAACGGCCCGACTTCAAGGCCACCTCCAGTCCGCTCTCGGGATCGGTGCCGAGAATGCCGTCGCCGGTGCCCGCTTCGCTGGCGCCGCCAGTCGCAGCGTCGGAGAGCTGCATGGTGTAGCGACATTCGGGATAGTTCGAGCACCCGATGAAGGCGCCGAACTTCCCGAGCTTCAGCGACAGCTGGCCGGTACCGCAATTGGGGCAGCGACGCGGATCGGAACCATCGGCCTTGGCCGGGAAGATATGGTCGGCCAGCAGGTCGTTGAGGGCGTCCAGCACCTCGGAGACGCGAAGATCCTTGATCTCCTCGACATGGTGCTGGAAGTCGTTCCAGAAGTCGCGCAGCACGTCTTTCCAGGCAAGCTTGCCGTCAGAAATCAGGTCGAGCTTTTCCTCGAGAGAGGCAGTGAAGCCGTACTCGACATAACGCGTGAAGAAGCTCTCGAGGAAGGCGGTGACGATGCGGCCGCGATCTTCGGGGATCAGCACGCGTTTTTCGAGCCGCACATAGTTGCGGTCCTGCAGCACCGAGATCGTCGCGGCATAGGTTGATGGACGACCGATGCCGATCTCTTCCATCTTCTTGATCAGGCTGGCTTCCGAGTAGCGCGGCGGCGGCTGCGTGAAGTGCTGCTCGATCAGCGCCTGTTCGAGCTTCGGCCGGTCGCCGACATTGAGCGGCGGCAGCTCGCGGCTATCCTCGTCTTCCTCGGCGTTGGGGTCGCGGTCCTCCTTGGCTTCGACGCCGTAGAGCGCGAGGAAGCCGGGGAAAGTGACCACCGAACCGACGGCGCGCAGGGTGATGTCACGACTGGTGGCAAATACCGAGATGTCGGCCGTAGTGCGCTCGATTTCGGCCGAACGCATCTGGCTGGCGAGGGTGCGCTTCCAGATCAGCTCGTATAGGCGATGCTTGTCCGGATCGCCTCGCAGCGTATCGGGGTGACGAAACATGTCGGTGGGGCGGATAGCCTCGTGCGCTTCCTGCGCATTCTTGGCCTTGGTCGAATAGATGCGGGCCTTCTCCGGCAGGTAGTCGGCGCCAAAGTTCTTCACGATGGCGCGGCGTGCCTGGTCGATGCCTTCCGGCGCCATCTGCACGGCATCGGTTCGCATATAGGTGATGATGCCGTCCTCATAGAGGCGCTGTGCGATCTGCATGGTGCGCGCCGGAGCGAGGCCGAGACGCGAGGACGCGTCCTGTTGCAGGCTGGAGGTGCTGAACGGTGCGTACGGGTTACGCTTGGTGGGTTTCTTGTCGACGGCACTGACCGAGAAGGTGCCGGCCTCGATTGCCGCCTTGAGCGCCTCCGCGTCCTGGCCGGTGCCCACGTCGAGCTTGTCGGTCTTCTTGCCGTCCACCGAATAAAGCCGTGCCTCGAAGCTGCGACCTTTTTCATTGAGGCGCGCGCCGACCGACCAATACTCCTGCGGGCGGAACTTCTCGATCTCGGACTCGCGATCGCACACCACACGCAGGGCCACCGACTGCACGCGGCCGGCCGAGCGCGAGCCCGGGAGCTTCCGCCACAGCACGGGGGAGAGGGTGAAGCCGACGAGATAGTCGAGGGCGCGGCGGGCCAGATAGGCGTCCACCAGCGGCTCGTCGATGTCGCGCGGGTTGCGCATCGCCTCGGTAATCGCGTCCTTGGTGATGGCGTTGAAGACGACGCGCCGGACCGGTTTGTCTTTGACCAGCTTCTTCTGCCGGAGCACGTCGAGCACGTGCCAGGAGATCGCTTCGCCCTCGCGATCGGGGTCGGTGGCGAGGATCAGTTCGTCGGCATTCTTCAGCGCGTTACCGATATCGGTGAGCCGCTTCTTCGATGCCGCATCGACTTCCCAGCTCATTGCGAAGTCTTCGTCAGGAAGCACCGAGCCGTCTTTGGCCGGCAGATCGCGGACGTGACCGAAGCTCGCAAGAACCTCATAGTCCTTGCCCAGATAGCCGCTGATCGTCTTGATCTTGTTGGGACTTTCAACGATGACGAGCTTCATGGATCGGCTTTCGGGAGTGGCATTCGAACGCGGCGCAACATGGTGAAGCGTCCTTGGGCTGTCAACCAGCCCGCCGGCGCCATGTAGCGTTCCCCCTATGGGGGGAAGAAACTTGGGGCCGGCGGGAAGCGTTCAGGGGCGAAGCGCCACCAACTGGCCGCTTGACCATTCCACCCGCCCCTCGAGGTCGAGTTCGAGCAGCAGCATTTGCACCCGGTTGATCGCAATGCCGGTGGATCTGATGACGTCGTCGACCGGAATCGGGGTGACGCTGAGCGCCTCGATCAGCCGGGATCGCTCATCGTGCGAGGGCGGGATGGCGTCCATCGCTTCAGCCTCCGGCAACCAGTCGGGCTCGAACAGTCCGGTGCGTGACGGGTCGGCTTCACGCAGTGTCTCGATAATGTCGGCGGCGCCGGTGATCAGTTTGGCGCCCTGCTGGATCAGCGCATTGCCGCCCTCGGCGCGCGGATCGAGGGGAGAGCCGGGCACGGCGAACACCTCGCGGTTCTGTTCCAACGCCAGTCGGGCGGTGATCAGCGAGCCGGAGCGCTTGGCCGCCTCGACGACGACCGTCCCGAGGCTGAGCCCCGAGACCAGTCGGTTGCGCCGTGGAAAGTCCCGCGCCCGCGGCTCCCAGCCAAGCGGCATCTCGGTGAGCAGCGCGCCGCCATGCTCGACGATCTGGTGGGCCAGCGGCAGGTTCTCTCCGGGATAGATGCGGTCGAGGCCGCCGGCGAGCACGGCTACGGTGCCGCCGCGAAGCGCCGCCTTGTGGGCCGCGGTGTCGATGCCGCGTGCGAGACCGGAAACCACGGTGTAGCGCGCGTCGCCCAGATCGGCGGCCAGCATCTGCGCGAACTTCTGGCCAGCAGTGGAGGCGTTCCGCGCCCCGACAATGGCGACGGTGTGCTGCCAGTCGAGCTCGGCCCCGCCGGCGATGGCAACCAGCGGCGGCGCGCCGGCGATGTAGCGGAGCAGGGGCGGATAGCCCGGTTCGCTCGAGCCGACGAAACGGGCGCCGAGTCGCTCGGTGCGGTCGACCTCGTCCTCGGCTTCGGCAATCGAGGGGATACGCGCCGGGTTGCCGAGACGCTTGAGCATATCCGGCAGCACGGCCAGCGCCGCTTCTGCCGAGCCCTCGCGGTTCAATAGCTGGCGGAACGTCTGCGGGCCGACATTGTCGGTTCGGATGAGCCGCAGCCACGCAATGCGTTGCGACGGCGTCAGTTCGGTGCCGTCGCGCGCCATGGTTCAGGCCTGGGGCTTTTCCGAGCCGATCTTCGGCTCCGTGCCGTTCCACAGCCGCCGGATGTTCTGCCAGTGCTTGAAATAGAGCACAAAGCTGAGCAGGCCGCAGGCGGCAGCGAACGTAAAGCCCTGCGTGTCGGTACCGGCCAGGGTGTAGGCGAAGATCGGTGCGGTTGCAGCGGCCGTCAGCGCGGCGAGTGAGGAGAAGCGGCGCGCGACGGCGATCAACAGCCAGACGGCGCAGAAGATCAGCCCCACCACCCAGTTCCAGGCCAGCAGTACGCCAATATAGGTGGCGACGCCCTTGCCGCCCTTGAAGCCGAGCCAGATCGGCAAGACGTGACCGAAGAACGCGCCGATGCCGGCGCCATAGACGATGTACTCGGCCGCGAGCGGCGACTCGGCGCCGGGGGCGAGGAAGTAGCGCGCAATGAGGACGGCGGCAGCGCCCTTGCCCGCATCGAGCAGCAGCGTCGCTGCGGCGAGCCAGCGGTTGCCGGTGCGGAGCACGTTGGTAGCGCCGATATTGCCCGAACCGATAGAGCGGATATCGATGCCGACGGCGCGCGTGAGGATGAGGCCGAATGGGATCGAGCCGAGGAGATACCCCAGTACAGTCGCGATCAGGAAGTTCATGCGTCGGCCCCCTCGGTGGCGGCAGCATGGCTGAAGACCGGACGGCCTGCAACGAACGTGTGCATCACGGCGCCCTGCATGCGGGCGCCTTCGAACGCCGTGTTGCGCGAGCGCGAGCGCAGCGCCGTCTCCTTGACCACCCAGGGAAACTCCGGATCGACGATGATCAGGTCGGCCGGAGCACCCACGGCAATACGGCCGGACGTGAGGCCCAGCAGTTCGGCCGGGCGACTGGTCATGGCGCGGAGCAGGGTGAGCAACGGCACGTCGCCCGAGTGCATGAGCCGTAGCGCAGCGGCCAACAGGGTCTCGAGCCCGACGGCGCCGTCCGACGCCTCGGCGAACGGCTGGCGCTTCACTTCGGTGTCCTGCGGGTCGTGGGCGGAGTGGATGGTGTCGATGGCGCCCGAGTTCAGCCCGTCGATGACGGCGCGACGATCCTCCTCGGAGCGCAGCGGCGGCGACAGCTTGAAGAACGAGCGATAGGGCGCCACGTCGTTCTCGTTGAGGGCCAGGTTGTTGATCGAAATCCCGGCCGAGACGGTGCCGAGCCGGCGCTTTGCCGTCGCCAGCAGCTCGACTGCCGAACCGGTCGAAATCTGCGCCGCGTGGTAACGGACGCCGGTAAGGGCGGCGAGTTGCAGGTCGCGGGCCAGCGGGATGGTCTCGGCTTCGACCGGGATGCCCTTGAGCCCGGAGATCGTCGCCAGTGCGCCTTCGTTCATCACGCCCTCGCCGATCAGCGTCTGTTCGGCAACGTGGTGGATCACCGGCAGGTCGAAGTTGCGGGCATAGGTGAAAGCGGCGCGCAGCAGTCCGGCCGACTGGATCGACTGGCGACCATCGGTCAGCGCAACGGCACCCGCCTCCTTCAGCAGGCCGAATTCGGTGATCTCTTCGCCTTTGAGGCCGCGGGTGATCGCGGCGGCG
Source organism: Devosia sp. (assembly GCF_035944845.1). Classification (GTDB taxonomy): domain Bacteria; phylum Pseudomonadota; class Alphaproteobacteria; order Rhizobiales; family Devosiaceae; genus Devosia_A. The sequence goes on from NZ_DASZAW010000092.1 coordinate 55,297, forward strand.
GGGAGGATATTGACCGAGGCCTTGGCGCCGGCGCGACGCAGCACGAAATCGACCAGTGCCCCATCGTCGATAACCGGCGTGGTGTCGGGCATCAGCACGAAGCTGGTAACGCCGCCGGCTGCGGCTGCTTCGGCGGCGCTGGCGAGCGTCTCACGATACTCATGTCCCGGTTCGCCGGTGAACACCCGCATATCGATGAGACCCGGCGCGACGACCAGGCCTTTCGCGTCGTAGGTTTCGGCGCCGTCCGGAATGCCCTGTGGGCCCCCATTGGTGATGCCGGCAATCTTGCCCTTCTCCAACAGCAGAGCGCCGGGCGCATCGCGGTTGCTGGCGGGGTCGACGATGCGGGCGTTGGCGATGACGACGGGCTTGCTCATTGCGTCGTCTCCCGATCGGCCAGGAGGGCATCGAGCACGGCCATGCGCACGGCGACGCCCATCTCTACCTGTTCTGTAATCACAGAGCGCGGCCCGTCGGCGATCGCCGGGTCGATCTCGACGCCACGGTTCATCGGGCCGGGGTGCATGACGATGGCATCGGGCTTGGCGTAGCCGAGCTTTTCCTCGTCGAGGCCGTAGAAGTGATAGTACTCGCGCACCGAGGGGATCATCCGGCCATTGGCGCGTTCGTGCTGCAGGCGCAGCATCATCACCACGTCGGCGCCTGCCAGGCCTTGCCGCATGTCGGTGAACACTTCCGTCGCCAGGGTCTCGATACCCTTTGGCAGCAAGGTGCGCGGAGCGACTACCCTGGTGCGGGCCTGCATGGCGCCGAGCAGCAACAGGTTGGAGCGGGCGACGCGCGAGTTGGCGATGTCGCCGCAGATGGCGACGGTCAGCCCGGCGAGCTCGCCTTTGTGCTGCCGGATGGTCAGTGCGTCGAGCAGCGCCTGGGTTGGATGCTCATGCGCGCCATCGCCGGCATTGATCACCGAGCAGCCGACCTTCTGGCTCAACAGTTCCACTGCGCCGGAGGCACTGTGGCGCACGATGATCACGTCGGGCCGCATGGCGTTGAGCGTGGCGGCGGTGTCGATCAGCGTCTCGCCTTTGGCGACCGACGAGGTCTTCACCGACATGTTGGTGACCTGCGCGCCGAGCCGCTTGCCGGCGATCTCGAAGCTAGACTGGGTGCGCGTCGAGTTCTCGAAGAACAGGTTGATCTGCGTCCGGCCCGAGAGCGTCGGCAGGATCTTCCGCTCCTGGCGGGAGATCGGGATCATCGCCTCGGCCCGATCCAGGAGATCGACGATCTCGTACTGGTTGAGCTGGCTGATGCCGAGAAGATGGCGATGGCGGAAAGCGGGTCTCGCGACCCCCTGGCCGCCGGTGACCGATGCTGGCGAGGAAGTAGCCATGCCGCTCCGTTCCGAATGTTCGCGGGGGTCTAACCCGTAGGGTTCGGACTCGCAAGCCGCTCGGGCGATTATCCCCGTCGCAGCCTCTGGTTGAGAACCCTCATGAGCGGCGAAGCCGCTCCAGTGCGCCTTGCAGGATGTAGCTGGCCGCCAGCTTGTCGACCACTTCGGCGCGCTTGTCGCGGCGCATGTCCGCCTCGATCAGCGTGCGGGTGACGGCTGCGGTCGAAAGCCGCTCGTCCCAGAACACGATGGGGATGTTGATCTTGGCCGCAAGATTGCGGGCAAAGGCGCGGGTCGATTGCACCCGCGGCCCCTCGGAGCCATCCATGTTGAGCGGCAGCCCCAGCACGATGCCTACCGCATCATTCTCGGCGATCAGTTCCTGCAGCCGGATTGCATCCTGGGTGAACTTCAGCCGCTTGATGGTCTCGAGCGGCGTCGCCGAGTAACGCATGCCATCGGAAATCGCGACGCCGATGGTCTTGGTGCCAAGGTCAAGCCCCAGCAGTTTGCCGGCGGCGGGCAGGGCGGAGAGGTCGTTCTCGGTTGGCATAATCGCGATCAATCACTATGATTAGGTTTGATTGGAGACGATTGCCATGAGCACCCGAGTCCTCACTGCACATATCCCTGAAGAGTTGGCGGAGAAAGTGGATCGCTACGCCGAATCCATGGAGCGCTCGCGGGCCTGGATCGTCAAGCAGGCGCTTTCCAACTGGGTGGATTGGGAAGAGGAGAAGACCCGGCTCTCTCTTGAGGCGCTGGAAGAAGCTGATCGGATCGGCACCATCCCGCACGAGGAAATGGTGGCTTGGGCGAACAGTCTCGGAACCGACAATCCTTTGCCACCACCGACGCCGCGTAAATCATGAAGGTGCATTGGACGAACAGGGCTTCCTTGGACCTCGTCCGGCTTGAAGAGTTCCTAAGCAACAAAAATCCGCGAGTCGCTGCGCGTGTCGTTCAGGCCTTGATCACTGCACCGAACCGACTCCTGGAGCATCCTCGCGCCGGGGAACGGATTGACGACACTGGCGAGGTCGAACTTCGGCGCTTGTTCGTCGATCTCTACGAGATTCAATACGAGGTGTTGCCGGATCAAATCCGCGTGGCGCGTGTTTTCCATATGCGCGAAGAACGATGAAACTCACCTGGTTCGGCGGCACCACCTTCCGTATTCACATCGGTGGCAAGATCCTCGTCGCGGATCCCTCAGGGATCGGCGGGGTGGATCCGGACGAGCTGGTGTCGGGAGCCGACGCTACCTTTGCGCTGGATGGCAGCCTGCCTGAGATCGATCCGGTGCTCTGGCAGCCGGGGCGACCATCGACGATGCTTGATGAAGAGGTTCTCGGCCAGGTGACTACCCATGGGCTCGAAGGCGGCGCACTGATCGCTGCTGCCGGTGAGGCGCCGCTGCTGTTGCTGTCGCAGAGCGTGCCGAAGGCGGGCCGTTGGGCACGGCATGCCGTGGTCGTGGTGTTCGGCGACGACGGTGAGCGGCTGGCCGCCGCGGCGCTCGAGGCATTCGGGCCCCGACTGATCGCTATCGCTGGGTCTGATGCAATCGTGGAGCGTGCCTTCGCGGCCCTGCGCCACCGCCTCGACGGCACCGCGCTGGTGGCGCTGGAAGCTGGGATGGCGCTGGAAGTTTGATGGCGCCCATCAACGCTTTTCGTTGTTCTTCGCGCGTTTCCGTTGCTAGAACGCCGGAAATCGTGACGTTCGGAGTGACCCTATGTCGGTAGATGCCGCCACCGTGAAGCGTATTGGGCGCCTGGCCCGCATTCGCATTGAGGAGGGTGAAGTCGAGACCTATCAGAATGAACTCAACACCATTCTGGGTTTCGTCGAACAGCTTGGCGAGGTCGATGTGACAGGGGTCGAGCCGATGACTTCGGTGATGCCGATGACCCTGCGTCGCCGCGAGGACAAGATCACCGACGGCGGCTACCCCGAAAAGATCGTCGCCAACGCACCGCTGACCGAAGACAACTTCTTCATGGTGCCCAAGGTCGTCGAGTAACTGATATGAGCGTCACTATCGCCATCGAGACGCCGCTGCAGGATGATGTCCGCGGGCTGGTCGAAGAGCTGAACGCGCACCTGATTCCGCTGTCGCCACTGGAATTCCAGTTCAAGATGACGGTCGAGCAGATGGCCGGCGCCGACACCACGGTATTCGTCGCCCGTGATGCCGTCGGCGAGGCGGTGGGCTGCGGCGCCCTGAAGGCGATCTCGGCCACCGAGGGCGAGGTGAAGCGTATGTACACCCGCCCATCGGTACGCGGCCAGCGGGTGGGCTCGGCATTGCTGGCGGCAATCACCGAACTGGCGCGCTCCAAGGGCATCTCGCACCTGCTGCTCGAAACCGGCACCGGCCCGGGCATGTCCGAAGCGCACCGGCTTTATACCAACAGCGGATTCACCGCGCGTGGGCCGTTCCTCGATTATCCCGACAGCGAATGGTCGGCCTTCTTCGAGAAGCATATCGAGCAAGCCGCCCTCGTCTGATGCGATGCATGCCGCCAATGTTGCGGTAATCGCGACGCCGCTATAGGAACGGCGGTCGACATTCCCCGCGTCCTTTCCCCGCGAGCCAAGCCTTTGACCGACCTTACCCACCTGACCCTTGCTGCTGCCCGTGCCGGCTTGAAAGCCAGGCAGTTCACCTCGAGCGAACTCACTGGCGCCTATCTGAATGCGATCGAGGGCGGTAATTCCAAGCTCAACGCCTATGTGGCGGTGACGGCGGAGCAAGCCCAGGCGCAGGCCAAGGCCAGTGACGCAAAGCTGGCGTCCGGCCAGGGCGGGCCGCTCGAGGGTATCCCGCTCGGCATCAAGGACCTGTTCGCCACCAAGGGCGTGCACACCCAGGCGGCAAGTCACATCCTCGACAGCTTCAAGCCAGAATACGAATCGAGCGTCACCAGCAACCTGTGGCGCGATGGCGCCGTGATGCTGGGCAAGCTCAACATGGACGAGTTCGCGATGGGCTCGTCCAACGAGACCAGCTACTACGGCCCGGTGATCAACCCCTGGCGGGCGAACAATTCCAACGCCCAGCTAGTTCCAGGTGGTTCGTCGGGCGGCTCCGCCGCGGCGGTTTCGGCCTGGCTCTGTGCGGCTGCGACGGCCACCGACACTGGCGGCTCGATCCGCCAGCCGGCCGCGCTGACCGGCACGGTCGGCATCAAGCCGACCTATGGCCGCTGCTCGCGTTGGGGTGTCGTGGCCTTCGCTTCCTCGCTCGATCAGGCCGGCCCGATTGCCCGCACTGTCGAGGACGCGGCGATCATGATGACGTCGATGTCGGGGTTCGACCCCAAGGATTCGACCAGTGTCGACCTCGCGGTGCCGGATTTCGCCGCCGCGGTGGAAAGGGGTGTAAAAGGTCTCGTCATCGGCATTCCGCGCGAATACCGCATGGATGGCATGCCTGCCGAAATCGAAGCGCTCTGGCAGCAGGGCATCGCCTGGCTGAAGGCTGAGGGCGCCACGGTTCGAGACATCTCGCTGCCGCACACCAAGTATGCGCTGCCGGCCTATTATATCGTTGCGCCCGCCGAGGCGTCGTCGAACCTCGCCCGCTATGACGGTGTTAAGTACGGCCTGCGCGATACCGGCAAGGACATCACCGATCTCTACGAGCTGACCCGCGCCGATGGCTTCGGCCGCGAGGTGAAGCGCCGCATCATGATCGGCACCTATGTGCTGTCGGCCGGCTACTACGACGCCTATTACGTGCAGGCGCAGAAGGTCCGTACGCTCATCAAGCGCGATTTCGAGATCGTGTTCAATGATGGCGTCGACGCCATCCTCACCCCGGCGACCCCGTCGGCTGCCTTCGGTATCGGCGATGAGGACATGAAGGCGGACCCGGTCAAGATGTACCTCAACGACGTGTTCACGGTGACCGTCAATATGGCCGGGCTGCCGGGCATCGCGGTGCCTGCCGGAAAGGACGGCGCTGGTCTGCCGCTTGGCCTGCAGCTCATCGGCAAACCGTTCGACGAGGAAACCCTGTTCGCCGCGGGCCGGGTCATCGAGCGCTCGGCCGGCATCGACTTCAGCCCCGACAAGTGGTGGTGATAACCACATGTCTGTGGTCGCGCTCTCGAACTGCAAAAGTCTGCAACTTTTGCCGGTCACGCTCCAGAACCTGAAACCGCTTGTATCCTAGCGATTTCGGCACTATTTGCCGCCCATGCGCAAATTGAGACTTGTCGACCTCCCGGCCAAGCCGGTGGTTTCGTTTCAGAGGATTGGCTCGATGGCCGATGTGTTCACGACCCTTGATTGGTCGGCCCCGCCCAAGGATATGTCCAAGCCCCTGCAGGCTTTGTGGTGGATCAAGAAGGGCGAGCTGCGTGTCGGCCCCGAGTGGGAGGAGGCGCACCGCATCGTCCAGGCGATGGAAGGCACCTTCGAGTTCGATTGGGTGCATGCCCTGTTGCACTGGATCGAAGCCGACATGGGCAACGCCGACTACTGGTATCGCCGCGCCGGCCGCAAGCGCGCCACCGCCAGCGTTTCGGCCGAGTGGGAGCACATCGCCCGCGAGTTGAGCGGCGTAACGCAGCACTGAAGGGGCGGCCCGCACAAGCGCCGTGGATTCCCACCGGTCGTCATCCCGACTTTCGTCGGGATGACGATCGAGGCTGGGGAGGGCCTGGCTGTCATTCGAGGAGCGAGGGGGAGCCCCGGAAGTCATCCGGGGCCCCGACGATCTAGCGGTTGTCGAGTTCGCTCCGCGCCAGCTCCAGCCCGCGCCGGGTGATGCGGTACGGGTGGCCATTGCTGGAGGCGATCGCCTTTTTGGCCTTGAGCTTCTTGAACAAGGGCAGGGTGCATTGCTGCATCAGCCAGCCGTCGCGATTGAAGCACTCGACGCCGATCAGTTTGCCGTTGTCGGATTTGAGCGCGACGATCTTGCCGCCCTGTGCGAGGACGTGCAGCACCCGCTGCTCGTGGCGGGAAATATCCATGAGAAATCTAGCCTGAGGATGCGTGGAAAGAGCGCCCCGGCCAGCATCGCGCATGGCTCGGCAGCGTGGTTCCAGTAACCCCGTCACGACACGTCACGAGCCCAAAGGGCTCAGCGGGCGGACGGGGTCTTACGCAATCTCAACTTTGCTAGACATGAGGCAGACTCTTTAGTGGCGGCGGCGCGATAGCGCGTAGCCAATGAACGGCCGATGAATAGCGGCAGGCGACCGCTTCGGCCAGTGGTCGGTTGCAAACTCTGGCGTGGCGGTGCAAACCAGCAACTCCCACCTTAGCGCCGAGTGCCTCCCCGTGACCAAAGCCCCCGCCGAATGCCAGTCCAAGGATGATGTCCGTGCCGAGATCGACCGGATCGACCAGGGCCTGTTGACCCTGCTTGCCGAACGGCACGCCTATGTGACGCGGATGGCCGAGATCAAGACCGACCCGCACGAGGCATATGATCCGACCCGCATCGAGGCGATCATCGCCAAGCAGCGCAGGCGCGCCGAAGAACTGGACCTCGATGAAGATCAGGCGGAGTTGATCTGGCGCACGCTGATCAGCTGGAATGTGAACTACGAAAAGGGCATTATCGCTGCACGCAAGCGCCACGGCTGAGCTAGCCTGAGGCGGAGTGGAGGCTTCGATGACGTCGCCGGGGATCACTATCCGCAAGGCCGTGGCGAGCGAGGCGGAGCGTCTTGCCGATATCGCGCTGCTCGCCTGGGAGCGCGACCTGCAGCCCTTCCTCAGCGGTGAAGCCGCCAGTCGGCAGAATGAGAAGCGCCGGCTTGGCATTGCCGTGCACGAACTGCTCGATCGTACCATCGTCGCCGAAATCGATGGCTCGCCCGTCGGCTGGTGCGCCCGCGCCCGCAGCCGCCCCTACATCCCCTACCTGTTCGTCACCCCCACGCTGCAGAACCAGGGCATCGGCACGTTGCTGCTGCGTCGCATGGAGTCGATCATCGAGCTCGAAGGCGCCGATCGGGTGCAGCTCGATACGCTGAGCGACAATGTGCGGGCGGTAAACTTCTACCAGCATCAGGGCTACCGCATCCTGGTGCTGAAGCGCGAAGGTGCTACCGGCAGCGACCCGCAAACCAGCGTACGGCTGGAAAAGCGCCTCTCGCCCTATCGTGGTCCGCTGAACGACGACGAAGACTGAGCCCTGCCCATGCAGGTGAACGTCAGGCGTGCCCGGGCTGACGAGGCCACAGCGCTGGGCGATGTCGGTTTTGCGGCGTGGGCTGCGAGTGCGTTTGCCGCCAACGATCGAGGTCGTGTGGACCGGCTCCGGCTGCTCGACGAGTTCCGCAGCTTCGGCGCCAGCCATGGACGGTGCATTCTCGTTGCCGAGACCGACGGGGATCTGTTGGGCTGGGGCGCTCGCGAAGCTGAGGACCAGCGCATCTCGGACCTGTGGGTCGCTCCGGCCGCACAGGGCCGTGGCATTGGTGGGGTGCTGCTGGCCGCCCTGATTGCCGAGATCGAGGAGGCGGGCCATCCCGTTGCCGAACTCGAGACGCTCGCCAGCAACGCGCAGGCCATCGGCTTTTATCGGCGGCACGGATTCATCACCGTCTGGCGTAGGGAGACGTTTTCCCAAACGTTGGGTTATGCAATAGACAAGGTCGGAATGACCAAGACTCTCGGAACCTCTGGCCTATGACCCTTATCGACACCCGTACGCCCAACCCCAAGAGCTTCATCCAGGGAGCCACCGGGGACTGGGAAATCGTCATCGGCATGGAAGTGCATGCGCAGGTGCTGTCGGAGAGCAAGCTGTTCTCCGGTTCGTCGACCGAATTCGGCTCGCCGCCCAACTCCAATGTCAGCTTCGTTGATGCTGCGATGCCGGGCATGCTGCCGGTCATTAACGACGAGTGCGTGCGCCAGGCAGTGCGGACCGGGCTAGGCCTCAAGGCCCGGATCAACAAGCGCTCGATCTTCGACCGCAAGAACTACTTCTACCCCGACCTGCCTCAGGGCTATCAGATCAGCCAGTTCAAGGACCCGATCGTCGGTGAGGGCAAGGTGCGGCTCGACATGGGCGGCGACGAGCACATCGAGATCGGGATCGAGCGGCTGCACCTCGAGCAGGATGCCGGCAAGTCGATCCACGACCAGCATCCCAACATGAGCTTCGTCGACCTCAACCGGTCCGGCGTGGCGCTGATGGAAATTGTCTCGAAACCGGACCTCCGCAACTCGGACGAGGCCAAGGCGTACCTCTCGAAGCTCCGCAGCATCCTGCGCTATCTCGGCACCTGCGACGGCAACATGGAGCAGGGCTCGATGCGCGCCGACATCAACGTCTCGGTGCGTAAGCCCGGCGGCGAGTTCGGCACGCGCTGCGAGATCAAGAACGTCAACTCCATCCGCTTTGCCGGCCAGGCCATCGAGTTCGAGGCACGCCGCCAGATCGACATTCTCGAGGATGGCGGCACGATCGACCAGGAGACGCGGCTATACGATCCCAAGACCGGCGAGACGCGCTCCATGCGGAGTAAGGAAGAGGCGCACGACTATCGCTACTTCCCCGATCCGGACCTGCTGCCGCTCGAGTTCGACCAGGCTTTCATCGACGAGTTGGCCCAGCATCTGCCGGAGTTGCCCGACGAAAAGGAAGCGCGCTTCATTTCCGACTATGGCGTGACGCCATATGACGCGATGGTGCTGACGCTTGAGCGCGAGACCGCCGACTACTACGAGGCCGCCGTCAAGCACGGTGGCTCCAGGCGTGACGGCAAGGCCGTGGCGAACCTCGTTACCGGCGATATTGCAGCCTACGCCAACAGCCAGGGCCTTTCCGCGTTCGAGACTCACATCAAGCCGAGCCAGATCGCCGGTATCGTCGATCTCGTGGCGGCCGGGACGATCTCGTCCAAGGGCGCCAAGGACTTGCTGCAGGTGATCATCGCCGAGGAGCCCGAAGGCGAGCCGGCCGAGATCGTCGAGCGGCGCGGCATGAAGCAGGTGACCGACCTCGGCGCCATCGAGAAGGTGGTCGACGAGATCATTGCGGCCAACCCCGACCAGGTGGCCAAGGTGCAGGCCAAGCCGACTTTGATTGGCTGGTTCGTCGGCCAGGCCATGAAGGCCTCGGGCGGCAAGGCCAATCCGCAGGCACTGAACGATATCCTGAAGAAGAAGCTGGGGCTCGAATAGGAGGGGCGATGGCGAAGGGATACTGGGTCGTCAATCTCGAGGTCACCGACCCCGAGACCTACAAGCAGTATCAGGCGTTCGTCCGCCCGTTTCTCGCCGCCAATGACGGGCGATTCCTCATCCGCGGCGGCCGGATGAGTGCGGTCGAGGGAGCGCTCCTTCCTCGTGTCGTGGTCATCGAGTTCCCGAGCTACGAGCGCGCCCTCGCGACCTATCATTCCGCCGAGTACCAGCAGGGGATGAAGGCGCGGCTGGGGGCGAGCTCGGCCAACTTTGCCATCGTCGAAGGCCTCGACGCCTGATGGGCGAGCGCGAACAGGCTTCGCTGGGCGAGCGGATCGCGGAAACGCGCAAGCAGCAGGGGCCCTTCGTCATCGGCGGGTTCGTGGTGCGTATCGCCATGCTGGTGCCGGTGATCGCGCTCAGCGTCGCCTCGGTGGCGTTGATCATCTACGGTGCGCTGGAGACCCGGCACCTGCTGGCCGCGCTCTTTGGCGGGCACCCGGTCACCCGCGATGAAGCCATCCTTCTCGCCATCGAGATCGTCGACCTGTTCCTCCTCGCAACGGTGGTGCAGGTGGTTTCGCTCGGGCTCTACCAGCTGTACTTCCGCCAGGACCTGCAACTGCCCAAATGGCTGAAGATCGAAACCCTCGACGACCTGAAGTCCAAGCTGGTCGGCGTCACCATCACCGTGCTGGCACGTGTACTTCCTCGGCCGTGCCGTGGTGTGGGAGACCGGCATCGACATCCTCTATCTCGGCGGCGCGGTGGCATTGATGATCGTCGCCCTGACGCATTTCCTCTCCAAGATCGACCACGATTAGCGGAACCGCCGGGTGCTGCGACCGTTGACGAAGACACCCTCGTCAACCGGAGGCAGCGATGTCCATGCTCAATCGTGTCCTGTTCAACGTCCTCTGCAAGGACCTCGCCGACAGCACCAGGTTCTACAAGGAATTGTTCGGTCTCGAGACCATTTACGACAGCGATTGGTTTGTCGTGCTCACGCCCAAGGGCCAGCCAAACGTGCAGATCGGGCTGATCGACCAGATGAGCCAGTTCACCCCGCGCCATGCCTGGGGCATGCATGAGGGGACCTACTTGACCTTCGAGGTCGACGACGTATTCGAAGTGCTCGACCGGGCGCGGGCGATGGGCGCCGACGTGGTGTCGGAGGCCATTGCACTCGACTACGGCCAGACGCGTGGGTTGATCCGCGACCTCAACGGCATGGTGATCGACGTCTCCACTCCGACCGCGCAACTCGCCATGCGCGAAGACGTGATCATCGAGGAGGTGGAACGCGACACGGCCATTGACCAGCAGCAGCCTGAGGATCGGGGCGCCGCAACGCGCCCGACCTGGTGATTCAAACCGGCTTACCCACTGTCATCGCGGCACGGAAGTCGGGGTCGGGATCGAGCCAGGTCGCCTCCGGCATGGCGCCGACGGCGTCGAAGTAGCGGCTCATGAACGTGCGGTAGGACGCGCAGAACGCGATGTCGGCGATCTCGCGATCGCTGAAGCCGTGCCTGCGCAGCGATTCGATATCGCCTTCGGTGATCAGGCTGGCGTCGCGGGCGACCTGTTCGGCATAGGCGAGCATGGCTACCGTCTTGGCCGCGAGACCGGCGCTGCGGAAATCATGCTGGATGGCGAGGACCTTGTCTTTCGAGCCGAGGTCGCTGATCAGCAGCTTGGCATAGACATGCGAGCAGTAGCTCGAGGGGATTTGCTTGGCGGCGATCAGCGTGATCAGCCGCCAGCTCACCAGCCCGAGCGAGAAGTTGTTGCGCGCTGCATGCAACAGGTGCTCCACCATCGGAGCGATGTGGGGCAGGGCAGTCCAGCACTTGGTGCCCTCCATAACAAAGCCCAGAACGCTCGCTTCGGATGCGTAGATGTCGGCAATGGCTCCGGTGGCGTCTTTCTCGTCGATGGTTCCAATGAACACAGGCGGCCTCCTCAGGTCATATGATGACTGGGGAAACTAAGGCGCGAACCTGAACCGCGGCTGAACGCTATTCGAGGTGGCTGAGAATGTTCACCAGCTGTCCGAACGGATCGCGGACGTAGAAGCGACGGACGCCCCACGGCTCGTCGGCAGGGCCGTACTCAACGGCGAACCCAGCCGCCCTGACCCTGGCGAGCGTCCCCTCCAGATCATCGACTTCGATCGACAGATCCGGCACCGGCGTGCCCGAGCCGCCCTCGCGCGCAACGCTCACCTGCAGGCTCATCTGCGCAGCCGAGCCATAAGTGACGATCCAGCCGTGATCCATCAGCCGCTCCAGTCCGAGCACGTCCTCGTAGAACAGCTGCGCCGCCTTCAGGTCGTCGGCGGCTATATTTGCGACGATCCGTCTGACCGTCATGCCGGCGCCTTGCGCCAGCCCTTGACCAGCCGTCCGTCGATGAAGACGAGGCCAAGGAAGATCACGATGATGCCGAGGATGTGGATCAGCTCGAAGCGCTCGTGCAGCACCAGCACGCCGAGCAGGATCGCCGAGATCGGCGTGATGAAGGTGTTGAGCGACAGGTTGGTGGCGCCGACGCGCGGCAACAGCCAGTAGACGAGCAGGAAGCTGAAGCTGGTCGAGAACACCGAAATGCCGAACAGGGCGCCCCAGGTTTCGGGGCGGGTGATGATCGGGATACCGGAAAAGAACAGCGCGACGGGCACCGAGATCAGCGCGGCGCCGGTGAGCGAAGCCGACGCCACGGCATAGGGCTCCACCTTGGCGAAGCGGCGGGCATAGTTGAGGGTCAGCGCATAGCAGAGCGTCGCGATGAACGCGGCCAGCAGGCCGATGATCTGTGCCGAGGCGCCGACGCCGAGCGAGGGCAGGGCGAGGATCACCGCGCCGGCAAAGCCGATGGCGACCCCCACCACCTTGTTCCAGGATGCCTTCTCACCGCCCGGCCAGAGCTGCGAGACGATCACGGTGGTCATTGGGGTCATGCCGTTGATGACACCGACGATTGAACTCGCGACCGTCTGCTCGGCAAACGGAAACAGCGCGAACGGGACAGCATAGTTGAGGATGCCGAGAATGAGGAACTGCCAGTAGAGGTTGGGATCGGTAGGCAGTTTCTTGCGGGTCGCGAAAAACACCAGCCAGCAGATTGCTGCGCCGATGGTGACCCGCCCGGCCGACACCCAGAGCGGGCTGATCTCGCGGATCAGTACCGCATTGAACAGGAACGAACAGCCCCAGACGGCGCCGAGCAGGATGATGAGCAGCCAGTATTGCAGTTTCATTGAAGTGATCGTCCTGTCTCAGACTTCGACCTTGAAGCCCAGTTCCATGTCGACGGCAGACTTGCCGCCCAGCCCCCAGTTTTCGCGCGGCACGTCGTGAAGGATCACCTTGAGGTCCGACGCCGCAATGCCGAACCCGGAGAGTTCGCTGACCAAGGCGGCATAAAGCCGGCGCTTTGCATCGACCGAGCGGCCGGTGAACAGCGAGATCTCTACGATGGTGTAGCGCTCGCCCTTGCTGTCGGGAGGGGCAAAGGCGTGGGCAGGATACTCGATGATCCGGATGTCGCGATCCCGCTCGGGGATGCGGATGCCCTCGACCAGTGCCCGCTGTACAGCTGCGACCAACTCCGCATGGCGATCGCCGATCCAGCCGGCGCGGGTCTCGATTCGAGTCGATGGCATGCTGATATCCTTGAGGAGGCCGGAAGATGGACCAGAACCCTGGTCGCGTCGAACCGATTTTGACGATGGGAGCGATCGATTCCCGTGATGGCGGCGTTTCGTCCTCGTCTGGTCTCGGCGGCGTCCCTACCTGCATGGCAAACCGATGGAGGGCTGCCAGCAGATGGGGCCAACCCGTGCGTGACGCTCCACGATGCGCCGGCCGATGTCGAGCGCTTTCATTGCCGAGGCCGAGGTCTGGTGCACCGCGGATCACCCGAGAAGACAAACCGCCTTGCGATGATCCCATGAACGCAGATATGTTAGTACTTACATATCTCGTGCAGGAGCAAATGGTGACCTATCTCGGCGACATGGGGCTGCTCTCGCTGGGCAGTCAGCTTAAGGCGATCAGCGACCAGCTCTACGCTATGGCGGATCAGGTCTACGAACGGCACGGCATTGAACTGCAGGCCCGCTGGTTTCCGATTCTTCGACTGTTGCACGACCGCGGGCCCATGACAGTGGGTGAGATCGCGAGTGCGATAGGCCAGACCCATTCGGCGATCAGCCAGCTGACCACTCGGCTGGTCCGCGACGGCTGGGTGAGCACCGCCAGTGATGCCGGTGATCGCCGCACTCGGCGGCTGACGCTGACGGCGAAGGCCGAGGCGGCGCTACAGACCGCCAAGCCGCTGTGGCGGGCGATGCGCGATGGACTTGAGGAGCGGGTGCGCAGCGCCGGTCTCGACCCCGAGACTCTCCTGGCCGGGCTCGAGCGCGTGGCGGCGCCGGGGCTGGCCGATATCATCACGGCCAAGGCACAGGAGCAGCAGCAGGAGGTGGTCCACATCGTGCCGCTCAGCCCGGACCTGCGCAGCCATTTCTATCGGCTCAACGCGCTCTGGCTGGAGCGCTACTTCGTGCTCGAGCCATACGATATCGAGGTGATGTCCAATCCCGAAGCGATCATCGAGCATGGCGGCGCGGTGCTGTTCGCGCTGCTGGGCGATGCGGTGGTCGGCACCTGTGCACTGAAGCAGCACGCGCCGGGCGAGTACGAGCTGACCAAGATGGGAGTCGATCCTGCAGTCCGGGGCGTCGGCATCGGCAGGAAGCTGATCGAAGCGGCAGTTGCCGAGTTCGAGCGGCTGGGCGGCCGGGAGCTGTTCCTCGAGACCAATACGCGGCTCGAGTCGGCGATCCACCTTTACGAACGGACCGGCTTCGAGCATCAACCGACGATCCGGGAAGGCTCATCCTACAGTCGGGCCAATGTCCACATGATCTGGCGCGGCCGGTCGGCGGCGGCGGCGTGATCAGCTGTCGAGGCTGACTTCCCCACGGGCCAGCATGGCCAGTGCCTCGGGATACGCCCTGTGCTCCTCGACGAGAATGCGGGCGGCAAGGGTCTCCTGGGTATCGCCGGGGAGGATCGGCACCCGGCGCTGCAGGATCGCGGGACCTTCGTCGGTCCCCGCCGTGACGAAGTGTACGGTGCAGCCGCTCTCGCTGTCGCCCGCATCGAGCGCCTGCTGCTGCGGGTGGAGCCCCTTGTGCAGAGGCAGCAGTGAAGGATGGACGTTGATCATCCGGCCCTGCCATTTCTGAGTGAATTCCGGCGTGAACAGACGCATGAAGCCAGCGAGCGCGATGATGTCGGGGCGCCAGAGCCTCAGCACATCCGAAAGCGCCAACTCGAACCCGGTGCGGCTCGGATAGTCCTTGTGCCAGCGCCAGGCGGTGGCGATGCCCTGGCCGGCCGCCGTCTGCAGCCCCGCCGCGTCGGGCTTGTTGGCAAACACCCCGACGATTTCGGCCGGATAGTCGGGCGCCTTCGCGGCCTCGATCAACGCAGTCATGTTCGACCCGCGGCCGGAGATCAGGATAGCGACACGCTTTTTCGGCTCGGTCACGGGAGTGGGGCCTTTGTTGGAGGGTCGTAGAGGGCGAGCTCTTCGGCGGTTGGCCGTTCGAAGGACCGGCTGGCATCTTCTAGCATGGCGCGATCGATCGGCGGTGATTCCCGGCCGCGCCGGGTGACGCGATCGAGGAGCACGTCGATTGGGGCATCCATGTGGATGAGTTCGACGGCGGCGCCAAGCGAACGTGCGCCCTCGCGCAAGGCGTCGCGCTCGGAACGGGCCCAGGTACCCCATTCGATGATCGCCGTGCCGCCCAGCGCTAGGATGCTCTGCGCCTGCTGCCATTGCAGGCGTTCAACGCCGGCGCGTGCGTTCTCGTCCCAGAGGTTGATGCCGATCGCGTCCATCCAGTCATCCGGCGAAAAGCGGACGCCCTTGTGCATCTCCGTCAGTTCGACGGCGACCGTTGTTTTGCCGGCACCAGGCAGGCCGCAAATGATGATCAGCCGGCCGCGGGGCTGAGCCATCAGAGCGCGAGTGCGCCTTCGAAGGTCACCGACTCGCCGCTGCGAGGCCGCAGCTCGCCGACGATCGAGGCGGTTTCGCCGGCCGCAGCAAGGTGTTCCACCAGTTTGCTCGCATCCTGCTTCGAGACGGCGCACAGCATACCGACGCCGCAGTTGAAGGTTCGCAGCATTTCACGCTCGTTCATGCCGCCGACGCGGGCGAGCCAGCCGAACACCCTGGGAACGGTGATCTTGTTGAGTTCGATATGCGCCGAGAGGCTGTCGGGCAGCACGCGCGGGATATTGTCGATGAAGCCGCCACCGGTGATGTGGGCCAGCGCCTTGATGCCAATGCCGGCCTTAAGCGCCGACAGCAGTGGCTTTACGTAGATGCGGGTGGGGACCAGCAGCGCGTCGCTCAGCGATTTGCCCGGTTCGAACGGCGCCGGCAGATACCAGTCGATGCCTGAGACTTCGACAATCTTGCGCACCAGCGAATAGCCGTTGGAGTGAACGCCGGACGAACCGATGGCGACAAGTACGTCGCCGGCTTCGACGTCATCACGCGGCAGCAGCGTGCCGCGTTCGGCCGCGCCGACCGCAAAGCCTGCGAGGTCATAGTCCTTACCCGAGTACATCCCAGGCATCTCGGCCGTCTCGCCGCCGATCAGCGCGCAGCCGGCGATGCGACAGCCCTCGGCAATCCCCTCGACGATCGCTGCGCCGGTGGTGACGTCGAGCTTGCCCGTGGCGAAATAGTCGAGGAAGAACAGCGGCTCAGCGCCCTGCACGATAATGTCGTTGACGCACATCGCGACGAGATCGATGCCGATCGTGCCGTTGTTGCCGGTTTCGATGGCGATCTTGAGCTTGGTGCCCACGCCGTCATTGGCGGCGACCAGGATCGGGTCGACGAAGCCGGCGGCTTTGAGGTCGAACAACCCGCCAAAGCCACCGAGCTCGGCATCGGCGCCAGGGCGGCGGGTGGAGCGGACGGCGGGCTTGATGGCCTCGACAAGCGCGTTGCCTGCGTCTATGTCGACGCCGGCCTGCTTGTACGAGAGCCCGTTTGATGGCACGTTTTGCGCGTCGGACATGGGCTGTTCGCCAGATTTTCA
>NZ_DASZAW010000093.1:0-18142 GCF_035944845.1 Devosia sp.
GCGGATGGTGTAGGGGAACTCTTCCGCCTTGGGACGGATCGGGTTGATGGCGCGCCAGGCGAGCTTGCCGTGACCGATTTCGCGACGGCCGGGCGAGCCCATGCGGCCAGCTTCACCGACCGAGTAGGGCGGGAAGTTGTAATGCAGCATGAAGTTCACCTTGCCGGTGCCTTCGAGGCTGTCGACGAACTGCTCGTCATCGCCGGTGCCGAGCGTGGCAACGACGAGAGCCTGGGTTTCGCCGCGGGTGAACAGCGCCGAACCATGGGTGCGGGGCAGCACGCCGACTTCGGCAACGATCGGGCGGACGGTGGTCAGGTCACGGCCGTCGATACGCGACTTGGTGTCGAGGATGTTCCAGCGGACGATCTTGGCCTGCAGGTTATGGACGACTTCGCCCAGGTCCTCGGCCGAGACGGTGCCGGCTTCGATCTGGGCCGCGTAGTGCGCCTTGACCTTGGCATTGGCGGCATCGACCGCAGCGTAGCGCTGCGCCTTGTCGGTGATCTTGTAGGCGGCGCGGAGGTCGGCCTCGGCCACCTTCAGCACGTCGGCTTCGAGCGCCGAGTAATCAGGAGCGGTGAAATCACGCGGCTCCTTGGCGGCGAGCTCGGCCAGCTTGATGATGGCGTCGATGACCTTGCGCGAGGCTTCGTGACCGAACATCACGGCGCCGAGCATGATTTCCTCGGAGAGCTCCTGGGCTTCCGATTCCACCATCAGCACGGCGTCCTGGGTGCCGGCCATGACCAGGTCGAGCTTGGACTCGGCGCGACGGTCGACGGCGAGGTTGAGGACGTATTCGCCATCAATGTAGCCGACGCGGGCAGCGCCGATCGGACCCATGAACGGAATGCCCGAAATGGTCAGGGCCGCGGAGGCGGCGACCATGGCGAGCACGTCCGGGTTGTTCTCCATGTCGTGCTGCAGAACCGTGACGACCACCTGGGTCTCGTTCTTGTAGCCATCGGGGAAGAGCGGACGGATCGGGCGGTCGATCAGGCGCGAAACCAGGGTTTCGTTTTCAGTCGGACGGCCTTCGCGCTTGAAGTAGCCGCCCGGGATCTTGCCGGCGGCGAAGTACTTTTCCTGGTAGTTGACGGTCAGCGGGAAGAAGTCCTGGCCCGGCTTCGGCGACTTGGCCGAAACGACGGTGGCGAGCAGCACGGTTTCGCCGAGCGTGGCGAGCACGGCGCCATCGGCCTGGCGGGCGATCTTGCCGGTCTCGAGGGTGAGGGGCTGGCCGCCCCAGTTCAGCTCAACTTTGTGGTAGTCGAAGTTGATGGGCATTTCGTTGTCTTTCCATTCTGCCGGAATGAGCGGGAACGCGGGGGCGTAGCCACCCCGCGAACTCATCCGGTGTGCCAGCCGCGCGCCGCACCCCATGTGCGACAGCAGCCCAAAATCGGCACGGTTTCCGCGCTGACGTCCCAGGTGTCAGCTGGGGCGGAACATGGACAAGACGATGAGCCGCTCAGTTTCCTTGAAGCAGGAGGTGCCCATCCTTGCGGAAGGTCTGGCACCGTGAGCGGCCGATGATCTCGCCATGCTCCGCGTAGTTCGTCAGCCTACGCAACGACCCGGCAGCGCTGCCGGGGCGGACCCGCGAGGCGTGCCTCGTGGGTCCAAGTCATAGTCCAACCTGGCCTTGCTAGGTGGTCGCTCGCTCGAACCGCAAAAGTCTGACAACTTTTGCCGAGCAAGCTCCATTAGCGGCGCAGGCCCAGACGCTCGATCAGCGCCTTGTAGCGCGCTTCGTCCGACTTCTTGACGTAGTCAAGGAGACGGCGGCGCGTCGAAACCATCTTCAGCAGGCCGCGGCGGGAGTGGTTGTCCTTGCCGTGCAGCTTGAAGTGTTCAGTGAGATTGGCGATGCGTTCGGACAGGATCGCAACCTGGACTTCCGGCGAACCGGTGTCATCCTTCTTGGTGGCGTAGTCCTTGATGAGCGCAGTCTTCCGCTCTGCGGTAATCGACATCGGAAAGGTCCTTTCAAAAGAGGATCATCGGGACGCTGCCGCCCGGGATGTCGTCCAGGTGGAGCCATGAATAAGCGCCGGCCGGGCCGGAACTTGCGCGCTCTATAGGGGAAAGGGCTCGAGAACGCCAGTTATTTGTCGGAAGCGTCGGCCTCGGCGGCGCCGTTGAGGCTGTCGGAAGGGTCGAGCGAGCTCAGCGGAATGGTGAAGCGCCACTCGATGCCGAGTTCGTGCACCTCGCGCTCGACCTCACCATTGAGCGAGCGGCCAACCATGTTCTCGAGCACGGTGGTGCCGAAGCCGCGGCGAGTGGTGGCCTCGCCGGGTAGGCTGCCGGTTTCGTGCCAGACAAAGCTCACGGCGTCGTCGAGCCGCTTCCAGGTCAGCTCCAGCCGGCCGCCATCCCCGGCGAAGGCGCCGTACTTCACCGCATTGGTGGCCAGCTCATGTGCTGCCATGCCGAGAATCTGCGCTGCCTGGGCGTTGATGCGCAGCGAGGGACCATCGACCACCACCCGCTCGCCATCCACCGGACAGAACGGATCGATCTGGCTGACGAACAGCTCCTTGAGATCGACGCCGGCCACGCCATGCGCCAGCAGCAGATCGGTGGAGCGCGCCAGCCCGAAGATGCGGCGCTCGAAGCTCGAGACGAACTCGGGCACCGTATCGGCTCCGCGCGCCGTCTGCTTGGCCATCGCAGCGATCACCGTCATCTGGTTCTTGGAACGGTGTGCCAGCTCGCGCATCAGGAAGCGCACCTCGGTCTCGGCGGCCTGGCGGCGACGCGAGGCATCGCCGAGCGCGCTCGACACGGTTTCGATCTCCTCGATCGGGAAGGGACGCGCTTCCACCGGCTGGCCGGCGCCGAGCCGCCTTGCGTCGGCCTCGAGGCCATGCACCGAGCGGCCGATCTGCAGGCTCACGCCATAGACCACGAGGACCACCAGCGCCGCCAGCAGCACGCCGCCGGCCAAGAGCGACCAGAATGCGTCGGCGAGGGGCTTGGCCACGACGCTGCGATCGGCCCAGGCCACCAGGGTCCAGCCGGTGAGGGTCGAGCGCTGGGCGACGACCAGGTAGTCCTTGCCCTCGGAAACGAGGCTGCGCCAGCCTGCGGTCGAGCCCAGTTCGTCGATCGGCGCGAGGTTGAAGGCGTCGCCGGTGTTGCCGCCCTGATCGGCGGCAGCGATGATCACGCCCTTCCTGTCGACCAGCGCCACATGCCAGCCCTCGGGCATGCGGCTCGCCAGCAACGTATTCGACAGCTGGCCCGCGGCGCGGCTGAAGCCGAGGATCAGCGGCTCCTGGCCGGCCGGAAAGATCGGCTGCAGGATGTTGACCACCCATTGCTTGGAGAGACTTCCGAACACCGCATCCGATATCGCCACCTCGCGGCTGTCGAAGGCCCGCTGCGCGGTCTCGACATCGCCGATCGGATTGGCCTCCTGCTCCGACATCGGCACCCGCGTGGAAAGGTCCGAGGTCATATCCGGGTGGACGAGATAGACGAAGGACGAGGTGTTCTCGAGCGCCACGCTGACCCGGGCGTGGAACTCGGGATAGGCGGCCGGGCTGAGCGGTGGGGTGGTTGCGAGGACGCGCAACGTCGTGATGTTGGCGTTGATTTCGCGGTCCACCGCCTGAACGATGGAGCGGGCATTGCCGGTGATCAGCGTTTCGACCACACGCTCCTGCGCCTCGTTGTTGCGCTGCAGCAGGATGGCGGAAAAGATAAAGGCGGGGACCAGCGCCACCAGCGCCAGGACGAACAGGTAAACTGCAATTGGCCGGGCCGTCGGGCGGCGGCGACGTGCGACAGCACCACCCTCAGCCGGGCTTGGCCCGTCAGCCATAACGCACCCCGGCGAAAATCAACCCGAACCCCTGTGCACTTAAGTGCACTGGAACGCCGTATATCACCATTGGTTCCAGTGGTTCGGCAAGAATTGTCAGACGATAACGCGTTGCGGTTTGAACATGCCAGCTTCGACCCGGCCCAGCGCCACCGCGACGCCGGCGCTGCTGGCCCAGGCGCTGTCGAGCGCGATCGGCGCCGAGGCGCCGCCGAGCAGCACGGGGTTGCCATGCCGTACGGCACTCACCTGATCGGGGGTGAGGCGGATCTCGGGCAGCAGCGACAGACCGGCGGAAACCGGCAGCAGCAGGGCATCGCGATCCGCGGCGGCTTCCAAGGCCGCGAGCGTTACCGCTCGCGCCGCATCGAAGGGGCCAACGGCAGTGCGGCGAAGTTCGACGACATGGCCATAGGTGCCGAGCTGGCGCGCCAGGTCGCGCGCCAGGGCGCGCACATAGGTACCCTTCTCGCAGGTCATTTCGAGCCGGCTGATGTCGCCGGCGTGCTCGATGAGCCGGAGGGCTTCGACGTAGACCGGTCGGGCCGCCAGCTCGACCACCTCGCCGGCTCGCGCCAGGTCATAGGCGCGCTCGCCGTCGACCTTGATGGCCGAGAAAGCGGGCGGAGTCTGCATGATCTCGCCGGTGAAGTCGGGCAACGCAGCCAGGATTTCGGTCTCGGACGGCCGCATGTCGGAGCGGGCACTGACGTCGCCTTCGGCGTCGTCGGTGGTCGTCTCCTCGCCCCACTTGATGGCGAAGCGGTATACCTTGGTGCCGTCCTGTACGGCCGGCACGGTCTTGGTGGCTTCACCCAGTGCGATCGGCAGGATGCCGGTGGCGAGCGGATCGAGCGTTCCGGCGTGGCCGGCCTTCTTGGCACCGAACAGCCAGCGGAGTTTGCCCACCGCCTGGGTGGAGGTCATGTCATAGGGCTTGTCGAGAACCAACCAACCGGAGACGTCGCGCTTGGGGGATTTTGTTTGGGGCATCGGTTCCATCGCCTCCCTCCCCCTGTGGGGAGGGAATGAGGGTGGGGGTGGCGGCCGGCACAAGCGCGTGGGGCTCCACCCCACCCTTGATCCCTCCCATCAAGGGGAGGGAGACCCGACTGCTGGTATCGCCAGAGTCGCTTACTCTTCGTCCTCATCCTTATGGATGTCGCGCTGCACCCGGTCGGAGCGCAGCAGGGCGTCGATCTTGCCGAACTCGTCGAAAGTGTTGTCGACGAAGAACTTCAGGTCGGGCGCAAACTTCAGGTCGAGTGCCGGTGCCACGCGGCCGCGGATGAAGCGGTGGTGGCGGTTGAGCGCCGCGACGATTTCCTCGGCGCCTTCGCCGCCCAGCGGCATGATGTAGGCATTGGCGAGCTTCAGGTCGGGCGTCATGCGGACCTCGGGCACGGTGATGACCTTGCCTTCGAGCAGCGGATCCTCGATCTCGCCACGTGAGAAGACGCCCGCCAGGGCGTGGCGCACCAGTTCGCCGACGCGCAGCATGCGCTGGCTGGGACCTGTGGGCTTGTGGGTGTCGCGTTTCATCGGGGTGAGTTAGGCGCTTGGCGGCTTTCCGTCAACGGTGGGGCGTTCCCCTCCGCTCGAGGCAGGAGCGTCAGGCGCACTGCTCTGCCTTGTCCCCGTCCGTGCCGGAGGCCTTGCCCTCGATCAACCGCTCGAGCCCGTCGAGGATACGCTCGAGGCCGAAGTCGAAGGCGAGGTCGGGGTTCCCCAGGCCATAGAGTTCGCCGACCACCGCGCCGACCCGGCTGGCCACCGGATAGGGCGAAAAATCCATGGTCTGAAGGAATGGCTCGATGGTGTACCACCACTCGTCGTCGCTCATGCCGGTCTGCGCCTTGACCATGTTGGCCCGAACCACGTCGCGCACCGCCCCATGCACATAGTTGGCGACGAGGATGACGCAGAAATCCATCTCGACTTCGCCGAGGCCGAGGCCGTCGAAAACGGTGAGGAAGTTGTCGTAGGCCCGAATGGTGTTGGGCCCCAGTACCGGCCGGTGGGTGCCGATTTCCAGCGCCCAGGGATGCGCCAGGTAGAAGCGACGGAAACTCCGTGCCACCAGGGTGACATTGGCGCGCCAATCGTCCGGATGGAACCGAGGCGTTTCCTCGCCAGCCTGCCCGGTGGCGACGGCGTCGAGCATCAGGTCGAGCAGCACCGCCTTGTCCGGAATGTGGGTGTAAAAGCTCATCGGTGAAATGCCGACTGCCTCGGCGACCCGCCGGGTGGAGACCGCATCGATCCCCTCGGCATCGGCAATGGTGACGGCCGCCGCCACCAGGTCGGTGACGCTGACCCGCGATTTGGGCCCGCGCCTGGGCGGCGCCGCCTTGCCCCACATCAGCTCCAACGTCCGGATCGGATCGCCGCGACCGGTAATTTCCTCGGCCATCCGGCCTCCCACAAAATAACTCTTTACAGCGTACGGGATTGGGTCTATCCAAACTCCGTACACTGCACAATGTTATATCGCCTGGCCGCGAATGTCGAGATATCCCTTCGGACATCGCGCCCTGCGTGTCGAAAATCAGCCTGCTGACACGTCATGTCAGCAGGGCTGGTTACGCTCGTCCAACCTGAAGCGTATTGAGGAGTGAAGCAATGATCCATGCCCGCGGACTGAAGCGCAGCTTCAAGACCAAGCAGGGTGTCGTCGAAGCGGTACGCGGCCTCGACCTCGACGTGGCGGAAGGGGAGCTGGTGGCATTCCTCGGCCCCAACGGCGCCGGCAAATCCACCAGCGTGCGTATGCTGACGACGCTGCTGCCGCCAACCG
Organism: Devosia sp.; assembly: GCF_035944845.1. GTDB lineage: Bacteria > Pseudomonadota > Alphaproteobacteria > Rhizobiales > Devosiaceae > Devosia_A. The sequence continues at coordinate 6,633 of NZ_DASZAW010000093.1, forward strand.
AGGGGGCAGCAAGCGTTGCCGGCCATGACGTGCTGCGCGACGCCAACGCGGTGCGCCGCCGCATCGGCTATGTCGGCCAGGGTGCCGGGGCGGGCGGCTACAACAAGCTGCGCGACGAACTGCTGACGCAAGGCGCCGCGCAGCGGATGAGCAAGGCCGACTCGACGCGCCGCGCCGACGAGCTGATCGGCATGCTCGAGCTCACCGGGCTCGAACAGCGGACGGGCATGAGTCTGTCGGGCGGGCAGAAGCGACGGGTCGATATCGCGCTCGGGCTGATGCACAGCCCCAAGGTGCTGTTCCTCGACGAACCCTCGACCGGGCTCGACCCGCATAGCCGCGCCAACCTCTGGGAGCACATCCTGAAGCTGCGCAAGTCGACCGGCATGACGATCTTCCTCACCACCCACTACCTCGATGAGGCGGACTCCATGGCCGAGCGGGTGATGATCATGGACAATGGCCAGATCATCGCCAACGACACGCCGGAGCGGCTGAAGGCGAACCTCGCGGGTGACCGCATCACCATCGATGCCGACAACGCGGTGATCGCCGCCGAACTCGCCGCCAACCTGCCCGAAGCGCGCGACATCAGCCGTGACGGGGCCAGGGTCGGCGTCACGGTAAAGGGCGGCGAGGCCGTGCTGCCCGAGTTCATCCGGGCGCTGGATCAGCGCGGGGCCCGCGTTCTGGCCGCCAATGTCCGCCGGCCGACGCTCGACGATGTGTTTCTCGGGCTGACCGGCCGTTCGCTGCGGGAGGCCGCAGCATGAAAGGACCATTCGCACCGATTCGAGGGCGGCGCGCTTCGGAAGATGAACCGCGCCGGGTTCTGGCTCCCCTCCCCCTTGAGGGGAGGGGCGGGGGGTGGGGGTCCATCGGCTCCAGAACCGCACCACTCCCTCAATCCCTCCCCTCAAGGGGGAGGGAAGCAGAAGAACCGCATCCTTCGTTCCTACTTGGGAGATTCACCCATGACCTTCTTCCGTGACGTCGCCACCTCGTTCACCCGCGAGATGAAGCCGACCCTTGCCGATCCGTCCTGGATGGCGTTCGGGCTGGTGCAGCCGGTGCTCTACCTCGCGTTCTTCGTGCCGTTGCTCAATCTCGGTGGCTCGACCGCCGAGGCGCTGCAATGGTTCGTGCCGGGGATGATCGTGATGCTGACGCTGTTCGGCACCGCGATGGTGGGCTGGAGCCTTACCGAGGAGCTGATGAGCGGGGTACTGGAGCGCTTTCTCTCCACCCCGATGAGCCGGCCGGCGCTGATCTTCGGCCGCTCGCTCAAGGAGATGTTCCCGCTGGCGCTGCAGGCGCTGGCGCTGATCGTGCTCGCCTGGCCGTTCGGCCTTCAGCTGCATCCGTTCCAGATGCTGTTCGGCTTGGCGCTGCTGGCCCTGTTCGGCGCCGGGGTGGCGGCGCTCTCCTATGCGCTGGCGATCGCGGCGCGGCACAACACCTCGCTGTTCTACATGGTGAGCCAATCGGTGGCGCTGCCGCTGATGCTGCTCGGCGGGGTGTTGCTGCCGATCGAAAACGGGCCAGGCTGGCTCTATATCGCCAGCCGCTTCAACCCGCTGACCTATCTGATCGAGGCGGAGCGGGCGCTGTTCGCCGGCGAGTTCTTCACCACCACGGTGCTCTGGGGCGTGCTGGTGGCGCTCGGCACCGCCGCGGTCGGGCTCAGCATCGGCGCCCGGGCCATCCGCAAGGCGAGCCTCTGATTTCCGGCCCGGCCTGTCAGTGACTAAACAGCCGGACGCCCATGCTGGTGTCCGGTTCCTACTCCTTCGAGGCCAAGATCATGAACGCAGAGAATATCAGCATCCCGGTCCTTCCCTCGGCGGCAAATGGCCGCCCGGATGAAGCCCAGGCGCTCGCCGCGCGCATCGAACTGGCGCTGGCCATGGGCCAGCAGCAGGTCGCAACCGACCTCCACCGCCGCTTCCAGGCGCTGCCGCTAACGCAAGCCGAGCGGCGCCGGATCCATGCCGAATTCGCGGTGCTCGACCGGCTGCGGTGAGGGGCTGCTACCCCCCGCCTCGATGTCATCCCGGCGAAGGCCGGGAACCATCCTGGGGTGCCTCGGCCGGCCATGGATCGTGGAGAGACCTCAGGATGGGCCCCGGCCTTCGCCGGGGTGACAAGGTGGTTGGGGCGAGGCCTTGCCTTTGCCCAAAACATTATTTAACTAACTGGTAAAGTACAAGAGGACGCAGATGTACGGTTCGATCAAAATCCGCGGGGCGCGGGAGAACAATCTCAAGAACGTGTCGCTCGATATCCCGAAGCGGAAGATCACGGTGTTCACCGGTGTCTCGGGATCAGGCAAATCCTCGCTGGTGTTCGGCACTATCGCGGCCGAGAGCCAGCGGCTGATCAACGAGACCTACCCGGCCTTCGTCCAGCAGTTCATGCCGCATTACGGCCAGCCCGATGCCGACGAACTCGAGAACATTTCGGCCGCCATCATCGTCGACCAGCAGCGGCTCGGCGGCAACTCGCGCTCCACCGTCGCCACCGTCACCGACGCCGCGCAGATGCTGCGGGTGATCTTTTCGCGGGCCGCCGAGCCGAAACTCGGCGCCCCCGGGCTCTATTCCTACAACGATCCGCGCGGCATGTGCCCCGACTGCGAAGGGATCGGCCAGGTCGCGGCGATGGATATGAGCGCGGTGATCGATGAGTCGAAGTCGCTCAACCAGGGCGCCCTGCTGCCCAAGGATTTCGCCGTCGATACCTGGTACTGGGAGATCTACAGGAACTCCGGCCTGTTCGACATGGACAAGCCGGTGTCGAAGTTCAGCGCCGAAGAGCGCGAGAACCTGCTGAACCTCGACGATGGTCGCAAGATCAAGGTCGGCAAGATCGGCCTCACCTATGAGGGCGTGGTCACCAAGCTGAAGAAGGGGCTGGGCTCGAAGGACCCCGAGAACCTGCAGCCGCATGTGCGGCTCGAGTACGACAAGATCTTCACGCGCAAGACCTGCCCTGCCTGCGGCGGCGCCCGGCTCAACGCGGCGGCGCTCGGGAGCAGGGTCAACGGCAAGTCGATCGCCGAATGCTCGGCGATGCAGGTCTCCGACCTCGCGCCGTTCGTCCGTTCGATCGAGGCGCCGTCGATCAAGCCGATGATCGAAGCGCTGGCGGCGCGGCTCGAGAATCTCGTCACCATCGGGCTCGGTTATCTCAGCCTCGACCGCGAAAGCTCGACGTTGTCGGGGGGCGAAAGCCAGCGGGTGAAGATGGTGCGCCATCTGGGCTCATCGCTGACCGACATCACCTATGTGTTCGACGAGCCGAGTGTCGGGCTGCACCCGCACGATGTCGGCCCGCTGGCCGGGCTGATGCAGCAGCTGCGGGACAAGGGCAACACGGTGCTGATCGTCGAACACAAGCCCGACATGATCGCCATCGCCGATCATGTGGTCGATATGGGCCCGTTCGCCGGCAGCAAAGGCGGCGAGATCGTCTACGAGGGCGATGTCGACGGACTGCTCAAATCCGGCACGCTGACCGGCAACCACATGAAGAAGCACCAGCCGATCAAGGCCGACGGCCGCAGGGCCAAGGGTCAGCTGAAAATTGCCCATGCGAAGACCAACAACCTGCGCGATGTGTCGGTGTCGATCCCCGAGGGGGTGCTGACCGTGGTCACCGGCGTCGCCGGCGCGGGCAAGAGTTCGCTGATCCAGGGATCGTTGCCGGCGGCCTACCCCGATACCGTCATCATCGATCAGAACCTCAACCGCGGCTCGTCGCGCTCCAATACCGCGACCTATACCGGTATCCTCGACACAGTCAGAAAGACCTTCGCCAAGGCCAACGGCGTAGACGCGGCTTTGTTCTCGGCCAACTCGAAAGGCGCCTGCCCCGACTGCAAAGGCCTGGGGGTCACCTATACCGACCTCGCGCATATGGACCCGGTGGCCAGCGTCTGCGAGAGCTGCGAAGGCAAGCGCTTCACCGACGAGGTGCTGCAGCACAAGCTGCGTGGGCGTGCGATCAGCGACGTCTATGAGATGAGCGTCAGCGAGGCGACCGAGTTCTTCACCGAACCGGCGATCGCGAAGATTCTGCGTGGCCTCGACGATGTCGGACTCGGCTACCTGACGCTGGGCCAGCCGCTCTCGACGCTGTCGGGCGGCGAGCGGCAGCGGCTGAAGCTCGCGGCCGAACTGGGCAAATCCGGCAATATCTACGTGCTGGACGAGCCGACCACGGGGCTTCACATGAATGACGTCGACACGCTGATCGGGTTGTTCGACCGGCTGGTCGACGCCGGCTCGACGGTGATCGTCATCGAGCACAATCTCGACGTGATCAGCCGCGCCGACTGGGTGATCGACCTCGGGCCGGGGGCCGGCCACGAGGGCGGCAGCGTGGTGTTCGAGGGCACGCCGAGCGGTTTGCGCGGGGCGAAGGGGAGTTTGACGGGGGCGGCGCTGGCGGCGCGAGACGCCTAACCAGCTCCCGCCGGTGCGGCGGACCCCCCACCCTTAATCCCTCCCCAAGGTGGGGGTGTTCGGGGACATGGTGGACAGGTTGGGCTGTGTTGTTTCGTAGGTCGATCTCGGCGATGCGGTGGTGCCGACAGCACAGCTCGAACGCCGGAAGCCCGGGAGTCGAACGGGCTTGCGCGACTCATAAGTATTTGCTTATGTGTTGGCCATGGAAGCAGATATCTTCAAGGCGCTGGCCGATCCCAACCGCCGCGCCATGCTGGAGCGGCTGGCGGCGGGCGAGCTAACCGGTTCGGCGCTGGGCCAGGGCTTTGCCATCTCGCAGCCGGCGATGTCGCAGCATATTGCGGTGCTGCGCGGCGCCGGATTGATCACCGAGCGGCGCGAGGGGCGGAGCGTCCACTACGCGGTGAACCCCGACGGCATGGCGCCGCTGCATGATTGGCTGAGCCGCTACCAGGCGTTCTGGCCGGAACGGCTGGGTCGCCTCAAGGACTTCCTCAAGGAGATGGATCAATGAGCGAGCTCAACCCCGAAGCCGAGCGCGTGACGGTCGAATGCGCGCTCGATGCTGCGCCGGAGAAGGTGTGGCGGGCGCTGTCGATCCCGGCCTATCGCGATGCCTGGCTGCTGCCCGACGGTAATGGCGAACGCTTCACCGCTGAAGTCGTGGAAGCGGTGCCGCCGCATCGGCTGCGCCTCAGCTGGCGCGAGGGCGATGCCGCAGGAGAGCTGGTGACCTTCACGCTCGAGGCGACACCCGAGGGCGGCACGTGGCTGCGGCTGGTGCACGACCGAGCGCCAATGCAGGTGCCGATCCCGGCCAATACCAACACCATGATGCTGCGGGCCGCTTAAGCCCCAACTCATCACCCAAAGCCGTTCTGAAGGAGGTTGCCGATGCGCGACATGATGCAGCTCGTCCCTATGGTCATCGAACAGTCGACCCGCGGGGAGCGTTCATTCGATATCTTCTCGCGGCTGCTGCGCGAGCGGATCATTTTCGTCAATGGCCAGGTCGAGGACCAGATGGCAGCGCTGATCTGCGCCCAACTGCTGTTCCTCGAATCCGAGAACCCGGGCAAGGAAATCTCGCTCTACATCAACTCGCCCGGCGGCGTGGTGACGGCGGGGCTCGCCATCTACGACACCATGCAGTTCATCAAATCGCCGGTGTCGACGCTGTGCATGGGCACCGCCTATTCGATGGGCTCGTTCCTCCTCGCCGGCGGGGCGCCCGGCCGCCGCATGGCGCTGCCCAATGCCTCGATCCTCGTGCACCAGCCGTCAGGCGGGGCACAGGGCAAGGTCACCGATGTGCTGATCCATGCCGAGGAGAGCCAGAAGGTGAAGGCACGGATCAACCGGATCTATGCCAAGCACTGCGGACGGACGATCGAAGAGGTCGAGCGCACGCTGGATCGCGACCGCTACATGTCGCCGGAAGAAGCGCGCGACTGGGGGCTGATCGACTCGATCTTCACCGAGCGGGCAGAACTGGCGATGCCGGTGCCGGAGTTGCTGATGGGGCGGTGATCCCTTCTCCCCTCAGGGGAGAAGGTGGCCGAAGGCCGGTTGAGGGGTGAAGCGGCGCAACTCGCGCTCGCTGAGAAGCTGAACCCCTCACCCTAGTTCCGCTACGGACCTATCGGTCCTAGCTCCACTACCCTCTCCCCTCAGGGGAGAGGGGCCACGGGGTTCACCGATACCCCGCCGCCTGCAACTCGAACAGTTCGGCATATCTCCCGCCATTCGCCATCAGCTCGGAATGTGTCCCCTGCTCTTCCACCTTGCCGTCGGCCAGGACGACGATGCGGTCGGCCATGCGGACGGTGGAAAAGCGGTGAGAGATCAGTACTGCGGTGGTGCCTTCGGCGAGGTTCTTGAAGCGGGTGAAGACTTCCGCCTCGGCGCGGGCGTCGAGCGCCGCGGTCGGCTCATCGAGGATGATGATTTCGGCGTTGCGCATATAGGCCCGGGCGATAGCGACCTTCTGCCACTCACCTCCCGACAGATCCTGGCCTTTGAGGAAGGTGCGGCCGAGCATCTGGTCATAGCCGCCTGGGAGTTTTCGGATCACCGGATCGGCAAGGCTCTGCTCGGCGGCCGAGACGATGCGCTCGCGATCGCCCGCCACCTCGATACGGCCGACGCCGATATTGTCCGAGGCCGTGAAGCTGTAGCGCAGGAAGTCCTGAAAGATCACACCGATATGGGTGCGCAGATCAGCGGTGGCGAATTCCTTCAAGTCGATGCCATCCAGCGTGATGCGGCCCTCGTCGGGGTCGTAGAGGCGGGTCATCAGCTTGACGATGGTGGTCTTGCCGGCGCCGTTCTCGCCCACCAGCGCCAGCGTCTCGCCGGCTGGGACCGTGAAGCTCAGGTTGCGCACCGCCCAGGTTTCCGAGCCGGGATAGCGGAAGCCGACATTCTCGAACACGATCCCTTGGCGCACTGGAAGGGGGAAGGTCTTGGGATGCTTCGGATCGAGAATGGTTGGCTTGATCTCGAAGAAGCTGAACAGGTCGTCGAGATAGAGCGACTGCCCGGCGATCTGAGTGAAGCCGATGAGGATCTGCTGCAGATAGCCGTTGAGCTGCGAGAAGCTGCCGGAGAGGAACACCAGCGTGCCGATGGAGAACTCGCCATGCAGGGTCCGCCAGACGATATAGGCATAGGCGGCGTAGTAGGTGAGGGTCGAAATCGATGCGAGCAGCCCGGTCTGCAGCGCGCGCTTGATCGAGAGGTTGCGGTTCTCAATCAGGATCTGGTCAGAGAGCCCCTTGAAGCGGCCGGAGAGGAAATCGCCCAGCCCGAACAGCTTGATCTCCTTGGCGCTGTCGGCGCTGGCGCCGATCTGGCGCAGGTATTCGAGCTGCCGCCGCTCGGGCGAGCGGTTGTGCGAGATCCAATAGGCGAGGCGGTTGAAGCGGAACTCACCCCACACCGCCGGGATCAACGCCAGCGCCAGCAGCCCGATCAGCAGCGGCGCGTAAACGAAGAGACCCGCGGCGAGCGCAATGGCGGTGATCATCGCCTGGGCCTGGCCGAACACCTGCGAGATGACGGTCGAACGGCTCGAGGCCTGCCGCCGAGCCCGCTCCAGCCGGTCCTGGTATTCTGACTGCTCGAAATGCTTGAGGTCGAGCTTGGCCGCATGCTCCATCAGCTCGAGGCTGACGGCGTTGGAGTGGCTCTCGCCCAGGATATTGTCGACCACGTTGATGGCGCGGTTGAAGGCGTCGCGGGCGAAGACCAGCACGAATTCGCCGACCAGCAGGGCGATCAGGAAGCTCAGCCGGCCGCTCTGCAGCCAGTCATTGAGCTCGGGGCCGGGCACGCCGAGGCTGGTCTGGTGCACCACCTCGTCAATGATCAGCTTGGTCAGCAGCAGCACCAGCGGCGGCTGGATGGCAACCACCAGCCGCAGCGCGATACTCAACCCCATCAGCCAGGGGCTGGTGCGCCACATCTGGGCGAACAACCGGCCGAGGTGGCGGAAAGTTTTGAGCCGCTCGCCCTTGTCGAACGGCAAGGCATCGGGGATGTCCGGGCCGTTCGCCCCACGTCCCCCGCCCCCGACTCTACCGCCAACGCCACGCATCGAAAATCATCCTGAAATCGAGAACAACTCTAGGGTGGAGCGCGCTACGGCGAAACCAGCAATTCGGGCAGGTGCACGAACCGGTCAGGGGACGGACTGGTGCGACAGCCGGTCGATGTCCTCGCCGAACGCCGTTATCTCGTCCCGATCGGCAAACGCCGTAAGCGGCACGATCAGCGCCTCGGGTGGCGCGGTGACGAAGACGTGGGACTTGCCGATGGCGACATCGGCAATGGTTTCGTAAGCGATGAACAGCTGCCGCTCGGCCGTGGTCACTGCAAGGTGGTCGCCCCACTGCTCCAGCGTTACGACCATGGGCGCGGGAATGCGGCGACGCGCCCGGCGGTGCGTCGCGAGCGTCATCACAGCGGCGGCCAATCCATAGGCGATACCGACCAGAATCAGGGCGAAGAGCCAGAAGCGCCAGCCCCATTCCGGCCCGACCCACTCCGCCGGCAGGAACGCCACGAGGCCTCCCGCGACCGCGAGCCAGATCAGCAGCAGCCATTTGCGCCAGCCGATCATTTCACGCGGCAGGGCCTCATAGGCGAGCGCATCGGCAGTGGTCAGGGTGTAGCTGAGGGTGAGGAGAGGTTCGGACATCAGGTCAGATCATCGCCCGATCGGCGCGCCGGTTGACCAGTTCGATAAACGCCTGCTGCTCGACCTGTGTACTGTGTCGAAAATTGATCCATCACAAAAAGCCAAACGAAATCGGGCACCAAGTGACCTTGATGCCCGATCCGGTACTGCCTTTGAAGCGCTTTTACAGCGAACGAACCACGCTCTCGACGCGGAAGCATTCGATGACGTCGCCGGCGCGGATGTCTTCGTAGTTTTCAAAGGCCATGCCGCATTCCTGACCGACCGGCACTTCCTTGACTTCGTCCTTGAAGCGCTTGAGCGTCTTGAGCTTGCCTTCGTGGATCACGACGTTGTCGCGCAAGAGGCGCACACCGGCACCACGCTCGACGATACCCTCGGTCACGCGGCAGCCGGCGACCTTGCCGACCTTGGTGATCGAGAACACTTCGAGGATCTCGGCGTAGCCGATGAAGGTCTCGCGACGCTCCGGCTTCAACAGACCCGACATCGCCGCCTTCACGTCATCCACGAGGTCGTAGATGATGTTGTAGTAGCGGATTTCGATGCCCTCGCGGGTGGCGAGGTCACTGGCCTGCTTGTTGGCGCGGACGTTGAAGCCGATGATGATGGCGTTGGATGCCGAGGCCAGCGTCACGTCGGACTCGGTGATGGCGCCGACACCGCTCATCAGGATCTGCGCCGAGACTTCGTCGGTCGAGAGCTTGTTGAGTGAGGCGTTGATCGCTTCGACCGAGCCCTGCACGTCACCCTTGATGATCAGCGGGAACTTGGCGATGCCCGAGGCCTTGAGCTGATTCATCATCTGCTCAAGGCTGGTGGCGCCGCCGCCCGCGGTCTTCTCGCGGATCAGGCGCTGACGGTACTCGGTCACTTCACGGGCCCGCGCTTCGGTCTCGACCACAGAGAAGCGGTCGCCGGCCGATGGCACGCCGGTAAAGCCCAGCACTTCCACCGGAATGGACGGGCCGGCTTCCTTCACCTGCTCGCCCTTGTCGTTGATCAGGGCACGAACGCGGGCGAACTCGGTGCCGGCGACGACGATGTCACCGATCGAGAGCGTGCCGCGCTGCACCAACACGGTCGCCACCGCACCGCGTCCGCGATCGAGCTTGGCTTCGATGACCAGGCCCTCGGCGCGCCCGTCGCGGGCCACCTTGAGCTCGAGCACTTCGGCCTGCAGCAGGATGGTTTCGAGCAGCTTGTCGAGGCCGGCCTTGGTGACCGCCGAGACTTCCACGTCGAGCACTTCACCGCCCATCGATTCGACGAACACTTCGTGCTGCAACAGCTCGGTGCGAACGCGCGTCGGGTTGGCCGAAGGCTTATCCATCTTGTTGATGGCAACGATGATCGGCACCCCGGCCGCCTTGGCGTGCTTGATGGATTCGATGGTCTGCGGCATGACGCCGTCGTCGGCCGCCACCACCAGCACCGCAATATCGGTCGCCTGGGCGCCGCGGGCACGCATGGCGGTGAACGCCTCGTGGCCCGGGGTATCGAGGAAGGTGATTTTCTGGCCGTTCTTTTCGACCTGATAGGCACCGATGTGCTGGGTGATGCCACCGGCTTCGCCGGAGACCACGTTGGTCTCGCGGATGGCGTCGAGCAGCGAGGTCTTGCCGTGGTCGACGTGACCCATGATGGTCACCACCGGCGCGCGGTTGGTCAGATCCTCGGCCTTGTCGTCGGCCGGGATATCGTACAGTCCCTCTTCCACGTCGGCGTCGGAGACGCGCTTGACGGTGTGGCCGAGTTCGGTGGCGATCAGTTCGGCGGTATCGCTGTCGATGATGTCGGTGATCTTCACCATCTGGCCCTGGGCCATCAGGATCTTGATCACGTCGACAGCCCGCTCGGACATGCGGTTGGCCAGCTCCTGGACGGTGATCGCCTCGGGAATGGTCACTTCACGGCTGAGCTTGGGCGCCTGCTGCTGGTTGCGGCCCATCTTCTTGTCGCGACGGCGACGCATGGCGGCCAGCGACGGCCCCTTGTCGCGATCGGACTCGGAGCCGGCATTGGTGACGGTCAGGCGGCCACGGGCGAAGGCTTCCTCGCCAGCGCGGCGGGTCGGACGCTCGGGCGTGGTCACGGTGCGCGCGGCACCGCCACGGCGGGCGTTCTCGAGCTCGGTGGCATTGACCAGCGGCCGCGCGGCCGGAACCGTACGGGTCTTGCGGCCATCGGCCTCGGATGGCGGCGTCGGCGGCAGCTCGGCCACCGGGGTCGCCGGGCGGCGCTGCGGCGCCGTTTCGGCGGCACGGCGAGCCGGCGATACGCGCGGCTCACGCGAAGCGGTCGAAATCTCGGCGACTTCTTCGAGCGCACGATCGGCCTCGGCGGCACGCGCCTTGGCTTCCTCGGCTTTCTGGGCCTCCTCGCGGAGCGCCCGGCGGCGGGCGTCTTCCTCGATGCGGCGGGCTTCCTCGGCGCGGGCGCGAGCCTCGTCTTCGGCCTGGCGGCCGGCAGCTTCGCGCAGGGCGCGGGCCCGGGCATCGGCCTCGGTGGCGCTCAGGCCACCACCGGGACGCGGTGCAGCGCCGGAACGGAGCGGCGGTCGGCCCTGGTTGGACTGGTACGGGCGATTGCCCGACGGCGCACCCGACGAAGCGGGGCGGCCCGAACCCTGGGACGGCGCACCGCCACCGGTCTGGGGCGGCCGCGGCGTGTGTGCGCCGGGTGAGCCGGGCGGCACAAAGCGGGTGCGCTTCTCGACGACCACAGTGTTCCGCGACGAACGTGCCACATTGGGGCGTGCCCCCACGCTGGGGCCTCCCTTCAATGACAGCGTCTTCTTGCCGCCGGCACCAGAATCTTCGCGCTTGTCGTCGTTATCA
>NZ_DASZAW010000094.1:0-13523 GCF_035944845.1 Devosia sp.
AGCTCACCCGCATCCGCTACGTCGGGCTGCTCAAGGCCAGTGCTCAGGTTACCCTGAGCGCCATCGCCTTCAACCTCAGGCGATGGGCTGCCATCACGGCCTAGCCACGTCCGGTGACCGCCAAAACACTGCCCAGACCCAGTACTGAGCAGCCAAATCCCGACCGAACCGCCGCACAGTCCAAGCCTACAGCTCAACCTCCAACCGCCGCCTACTGCGCAACAGCCCCCTCAGGGGAGAAGGTGGCCGAAGGCCGGTTGAGGGGTGAAGCGGCGCCATGCGCGCTCGCTGAGAAACTGAACCCCTCACCCTAGTTCCGCTATGGACCTAGCGGTCCTAAGCTCCACTACCCTCTCCCCTCAGGGGAGAGGGGGGCGCGGGCCTCAACTCGCGCTGCGCAACTCCTCCGCCAGTGCCCGGCATGCCCGAACCGTCATCGCCATGATGGTCAGCGTCGTGCCCGAGACGCCGCCGCCGGGGAAGGCGCTGGCGTCGGTGACGAGGAGGTTGGGCACATCCCAGCTGCGGTTGTGGCGGTCGAGCACCGAATCCGCCTGATCCGGTCCCATGCGCGCGCCGCCCGCCTCGTGAATGGCGGCGCCCATCACCATGGTTTTCCTGAACGATGCGCGGAAGGCGAGCCGGCTGAGCGGATCGGCATCGGGGTAGGCGCCGCGGCCCATTTCCGTAAGGCCCAAAGGCGAGCCGACATATTCGAGCTCGCCGCCGACGCCCGTGATGGTTTCGACCAACGCCGCGGTCTCGCGCTGCAGCGTGTCGACGTCCTCGGGGCCGATCTTGCAGCGAATATGGGCGATCGGTATGCCCCAGGCATCCTTGCGGCGCGGGTTGAGGGTGATGCGGTTATCGGGGTCGGGCGCCATCACGCCATAGCCGAAAAAGCTGAGCCGGGCCGGGCTGTCGGGGGCGGTGCGGCTGCGGCCGATCGAGCCCTGGTAGGCAAAATCGGTGCTGGCCGTGCCGTCCTTGCCGACGAAGCGGGGCAGGTAGACGCCGCCCGAGGGGCGATAGAAAGGGTCGGCCGGCGCCGTATCGGCAGTGGACCAGCCCTTGGCGGCGGGGAAGCTGCCGGCAGCGACGGCAGGCAGCTGATCGACGAAATAGCGCCCGAGCAGCCCGGAACTGTTGCCGAGCCCGTCGGGGTGGCGGTCGGAGGCGGAGTTGAGCAGCAGCCGGATGCTCTCGACCGGCGAGGCGCAGATAACGACGGCGCGGGCGTTGAGTACCTGTACCTTGCCGGTCTGCGTATCGATGGCCTCGACGCCGGTGGCGCGGCTGCCGCTGGCGTCGGTCAGCACTTTGCGGGCGATGGTATTGTAGCGGATATCGAGCCGGCCCGAGGCGATGGCGTCGCGCAGGGGGCGCAGCACGCGGGTCGGCTCGGGGCCGATATAGCGCCAGGTGACGACCCGGCGCTCGGGCCACCTGGCTTCGACAGCCGCCTTGAACTGCTGCTCCGGTCCGGTCAGCTCGGCGCGGTGCGTGTAGAGGCTGTCGGGCAGGGTGGGGACATTGTCGGGCTGGCCATAGAGCCCGAGCGAGCGCTCGACCTCGTCGTAGAACGGGGCGAGCTCGGCATAATCGATCGGCCAGTCGACGCCCTTGCCGGTGCGGCTCCTGACTTTGAAATCGTCATCGGTCCAGCGCAGCAGCACGCGCCCGAAGGTGTGGGTGCGGCCACCGGCCTGGCGGGCGCGGATCCAGACGAAGGGCGCATCTTTGGGGGTGGAGTAGGGGTGCTTGATGTCGTTGACGAACAGGTGCCGCATGCGGCCATCGAAGAACGCCGCCCGGGCCTGCACCCCCTGTCCAAGAAGCGTCGCCTTGGCGCGCTGCCACAGGTTGATATCGCTCTGGCGCGGCGTGTTGGCGGCGTCGAAATCGGCCGGCCCGATCTCGGGCCCCGCCTCGAGCTGCAGCACGCGGAGCCCCTGCGCCGTCAGCTCCTCTGCTGCAAACATCCCTGAGGCGCCCGAGCCGATGATCAGCGCGTCGTAGGTGGCATCAGCCATGGTTGGAAGTGCTCCGTTTGAACAAAATTGGGCCGGAAAGACCACCGGCCTCTCAGTGCTCCTCCACCGCGGAGCGGGGGAGGGGATGAGGCCGGAGGCCTCACCCCGGGGGGACCGCCGAAGGCGGTGGAGGGGGCGGCAGGAAGCGCCGGTATGTGCGGTCGCCCCCTCCACCAGCTTCGCTGGTCCCCCTCCCCCGTTTCACGGTGGAGGAGCACTGAGAGGCCGGTGCGCCCATCCCCCGACGACGACTAACCAATCCGTGCCAAGGGCTTAGCGCGTCCGGCCCGCTGTCGCTCGCAACTGCCCATCTCATGTGCACAAATCCCGCTTGCGTAGAAAATCAGCATATGCAACCAATAGCGTTATGGCAATCGATTGCCAAGCCTAACCGGTGTCTCGAGGGAAGACGTCTACACGGCGCCCACGGACACGCGTGCCCACCCATCATCAGCTCGGGGAAACAGGTATGATGTCCACCAATCGCGTAGCCAGGAGGGCAGTCCTTGTCGGCGCCTCCGCCCTGGCCGTGTCGTTCGGCCTAGCCGCCACTGCCCATGCCCAGACGATCGACGATGCTCCGGCGAGCGGGGTGCTGCAGCTGTGGATCGGCGGCGCCGAGGGCGAGAAGCTGCCGAGCTTCCTCGCCGAGTTCGAGCAGGCCAACCCCGAGCTCAAGGTCGAGATCACCCAGATCCCGTCCGACCAGTTCGATGCCAAGCTGTTGACCGCGATTGCCGCCGGCACGGTGCCCGACCTGGTGCGGCTCTATTCGCAGAGCCAGGCGAGCCTGATGGCGACCGGGGCGTTTGCCGCAGTGCCCGAGGGCCTGGTCAGCGCCGACGATTTCTTCCCCGGCGCCTATGCCACCAACGTCAAGGCCGGCGTTGCCTACGGCGTGCCGATGGATGCCTATGCCACGATGTTCCAGTATCGCAAGGACCTTGCCGACAAGGCCGGGCTCGGCGCGCCCAAGACCTGGGACGAGATGAAGGCCTTCGCCAAGGCGATGCAGGGGCAGGGCGCCACCTGGGGGCTGGGCATGGATATCGGCTACGATATCTACAATGCCCAGGGCCTCAACGAGTATGTGCACCAGAACGGCGGCAGCTTCATCAGCGCCGACGGCACGCAATGGACCATCAATTCCGACGCCAATGTCGCGGCGCTCGACTACTGGGGCTCGTTCTTTTCCGAGGGGCTCGCCTCGCCCGATGGCCCGAAATTCCTCGATACCGTGCCGTGGTTCACCTCCAACGAGATCGCCGGCAAGGATATCGGCCCCTGGTTCGAGCAGTGGCTGGTCGATGCCAATGGGCGCGAGTGGGTCAATGCCAACCTCGCCACGGCGACCATGCCGGCCGGCCCCGCCGGGAGCGTGTCGGCGCTCGGCTCGGGCAGCCTCGCCGTGCTGAAGGACGGCAAGAACCCGACCGCCGCCTGGAAGCTGGTGCGCTACATGACCAAGCCCGAAACGCAGGTCGCCTGGTACAAGTATTTCGGCAGCCTCCCCGCCGTGAAGGCCGCCTGGGACGATCCGGCGATCGCCGCCAACGGGTTGCTCAACGCCCAGCGCGAGGCCCTGCAGACCGCCGTCGACGTGCCGCAGGTTTCCACCTGGAACCAGGTCGGCACCTATCTCGGCCAGCAGATGGAACTGGTGGCGCGCGGCCAGGCGACGGCCAAGCAGGTGCTCGACGATGTGCAGGCCTTTGCGGAGGGGGCTGGGCTGGGGGATTGAGGCTTTTCTGAGGTGGTCACCGGCCTCTCCGTGATCCTCCCCCGCGTTGCGGGGGAGGGGGACCAGCGAAGCTGGTGGAGGGGGCGGCCAAACCATCGGCTCTTCATGCCCCCTCCACCGCCTTCGGCGGTCCCCCTCCCCCGCCACGCGGGGGAGGATCACGGAGAGTGCAGTGCCTCGATCAATACCATCTCGGAGAACTCTGTTGGCCACCATGGACACAAGGCGCGGATCGTCGTGGCAAACTGCCACGGCCTGGCTGTTCGTCGCGCCATTCCTCGCGATTTTCCTCGTGTTCACCGCCATCCCGGCGCTGGTGGCGCTGGTCTATAGTTTCACCGATATGGGGGTGGCCGATATCCGGCGGCCGTTCGAGGTGGATTTCACCTTCCTCGATACCTTTGCCCGCGTGCTCGGCAATGCGGGGTTCCTCAAGTCGCTGTGGACCACCGGCATCTTCATCGTCATCGGCGTGCCCTTGACGATGGCGATCGGGCTGATCCTCGCCTTGGCGCTGAACAGCGGCATCAGGAAGCTGCGTGCGGTCTACCGTTCGGCCTTCTACCTGCCTGTGATCACCAACATCGTCGCCGCCGCGGTGATCTGGCAATACGCCTTCACCCTGAAGGGGCCGGTCAACACCTTCCTCGGCTCCATCGGGCTCCTCGGCCCCAACTGGCTGGGCGACCCCAACATGGCGATCGGCACGGTGATCCTGCTCACCACCTGGCGCAATGTCGGCACCTGCATGGTGCTGTTTCTCGCGGGGCTGCAGGCCATCCCCGAGGATGTCTACGAGGCGGCGGCGATCGACGGGGCTTCGGCCTGGCGCCGGTTCCTCTCCATGACGCTGCCGCTGTTGAAGCCGGCGACCGTGCTGGTGAGCGTCCTCATGACGGTCTCCTACATGAACATTTTCGATGAGCCGTATCTGCTCACCAAAGGCGGGCCGCTGGGCTCGACCAAGTCGGTGGCGCTCTGGGTCTACGAGCAGTTCGGGCACGGCAATATCGCCGCGGCGATGGCCGGTTCCTACGTGATGCTGGCGATCGTGGTGCTGCTGGGCATCCTGCAATTGCGCCTCCTGAGGGCCTGGCGATGAGCGGCAAGCATTCGTGGCGCACCGCATTGCTTTACGCCGCGCTGACCCTCGTCGCCGTCATCGTGCTCATGCCCTTCGCCTGGGTGCTGTTCGGCGCCTTCAAGACGCAGGGCGAGATCATGGCGGCGCCGGGCGCCTGGCTGCCGCAGGATTTCTCCAACCTCGCCAATTTCACCGAGCTGTTCGAGCGCCGGCAGTTCGGCACCTATATGGGCAACTCGCTTGTTGTCTCCGCCTTCACCGTCGCCTCGAACGTCTTGTTCAGCTCGCTCGCCGGCTATGCGCTGGCAAAGCTGCCGTTCAAGGGCAGCAAGCTGGTGTTCGGGTGCATCCTTGCAGCGATGATGATCCCCTATATCGCGCTGTTCGTGCCGCAGTTCTTCATCATCGTGCAGTTCGGGCTGGTCAATACTCTGGCCGGCATCATCCTGCCGATCGCGGTGATGCCGATTGCGGTGTTCATCATGCGCCAGTTCGCGGATTCGGTGCCTGATGAACTGCTCGAAGCCGCCCGGCTCGATGGCGCCGGCGAATTCCGGATCTTTTTCGGCATCTTCCTGCCGCTGGTCGGGCCGGCGATCGCGACGGTCGCGATCATCACCTTCCTCAACTCGTGGAATTACTTCCTGTGGCCGCTGATCGTGGCGCAGGACCAGGGCACCTATACCCTGCCGGTCGGCCTCGCCGTCGCCAGCCAGGCGGCGCGCTCGATCGACTATGGCCTGCTGCTCGCCGGCGCCATCGTGGTGCTGCTGCCGGTGCTGATCCTGTTCCTGTTTTTGCAAAAGTACTTCGTGCGCGGCGTTGCCGTGACGGGGCTCAAGTAAGCCCGCGCTGCACCCCTTCCCATCCCCAATTCAATCCAGCGGAGATAACCCCATGGCCAGCCGGCTCGCGACCGATATCATCACCTTCTACCATCCTCGCTTCTGGGGCCTCGCGAGCGAGGCGGAGCTCGGCAGCTGGGCGGCGGCCAATCTCGACAGGTTCTGGAGCACGGTGCTCGACGCGCTCGCCGAAGCCGGCGTCAGCGGGTTGGAGCTGACCTTCAACCCCGGCAGCATCGACAATGTGCTGAAAAGCTTCGGCAGCGCCAAAGCCTTCCGGGCCGAACTCGAAAGCCGCGGGCTCGAGGTGGTCAGCGCCTTCATGGCCGATGCGCCGGCCTGGAGTGCTGACGCTGACCTCGGCGCCATCGTCGCCGATGCCGAGCGGCGCGCCGCCTTCATCGCCGAGGCCGGCGGCGAGCTGCTGGTCACCGGGCTGCCGATGCGGAAGACCCGCGGCGAGCGGCCGCCGATGTTCATCGACGCGGCGTTCATGGCCGAGATGGCCGGCATCGCCCATGCGGTGGGCGAGGCGATCAGCCAGGCCGGCATCAAGCTGGCGCTCCACACCGAATCCAACAGCGCGCTGTGGTACGAGCGCGATATCGAGCTGTTCATGGCCTATACCGACCCGCGCTACGTCTGGCTCTGCCCGGACAGCTGCCACATCACGCTCGGCGGCGGCGATCCCGTGCGGGTGGCGCGCCGGCACGACCAGCGCATCATCCTCGCGCACTGGAAGGATGCCGTCGGCCCTATCGACACCGACCTCGTGATCGACCACACGATCTACAGCCAACAGCAGCGCTACATGGCCGATTTCGGCGCCGGCATGGTCGATTGGCAGGCCTGGTCGGACGCGATGCTCGCGACCCCCGGCCGGGATATCGTGCTGCTCGAACTCGATGCGGCGAGCGACCCGGTGGCGGCGCTCAAAGCCGGGCGGGCGGTGGTCGAGGCGGTGCGGGCCAAGAGCTCGAGCAAGTGATCGACTTCTCCGTCTCGATCGAGCTGGCCTTCGGCGAGGGCGGGCGCAGTTTCCCCGACCGGGTGCGGGCGGCGGCCGCTGCCGGCTTTACGGCGGTCGAGATCTGGGATTGGCGTGACAAGCCGCTGGCGCAACTCGGCGCGGCGCTGCGCGACACCGGCACGAAACTCGAAACGCTCTGCGTGGAAGACTGGCGCGACAAATGCCAGCTGGCGGCGCCGGCCGAGCATGCCGAGTTCGTCCGCCGGGTGCTTGAGACGGCAAGAGTGGCGGTGGAGCTGGGGTGCCCGAAGCTGGTGGTGCTCGCCGGCGACCGCATTGCCGGCGTGGCGCTGGAAGCTCAGCTCGCCGCCGCGCATGATGCGCTGGCGCAGGCGTCCGACGCCATTGCCGGCCTGCCGGTCGAACTGCTGGTCGAGGTGGTGAACCGAGAGTTCGAGGGGCCGAACGCGCTGCTGCAGGATTCCTTGAGCGCGCTCACCCTGCTGCGCCGCCTCGGCCGCCCGAACCTGCGGTTCCTCTACGACCGCTACCACGCCATCCTCAATGGCGAACCGCGCGGCTGGGCCATCGAGGGCAATATGAGCCTCGTCGGCCACATCCAGGCCGCCGACCTCCCCGGCCGGCACGAGTTCGGGGCAGGGACCCACGATTGGGCGGCAGAGCTCTGCTGGCTCGAGCAGGCGGGCTATGCCGGCTATATCGGCATCGAGGCGACACCGCTGGGGCCGAGCGAGGCGCTGTACGAGGGCGCAACGGCGGTGCTGCGACGGGCGATCCGGCAGGGTGCCGGTTGACACCGGGCCGCACATAACCCGTTCAACCTGATCCTCGAAGCCGGGCCGTAGGGCGGGGCTATCACATAAGTACACCGCACTCCCGGTGCTCCTCCACCGTGTAACGGGGGAGGGGGACCGCCGAAGGCGGTGGAGGGGGCGGCGGGAGGCGCCGATGTTTGGGGCCGCCCCCTCCACCAGCTCCGCTGGTCCCCCTCCCCCGCTGCGCGGTGGAGGACCCTGAGAGGCCGGTGCCTCCTTATGCGATTACCCTGCGGCCGCGTGGGGGAAGGGGCAGCAGTTGCAAGGGAACGACGGCGCTGCCGGTCGCGTTACCGAGCGTGGGGCGCGAGCCGAGGAGCAGCAGATGCCGAAATTCGTGACGATCGGGTATGGCGACGAAGCCGGCTACCAGCGGACGCCGGAAAGCGTGCGCGAAGCGGCGCATCAGCACGATGCAAAGCTGGTGGCCAGCGGTGCGCAGATGGGCATTGCCGGCAAGCCGGTGCAGGTGCGCAACCCGGATGACCGGGGCGTCGAAACCACGTCCGGCCCCTATCTGCGGGCTGCCCTGCCGATCGCGGGGTTTGGCATCCTCGAGGCCGAGAGCCTCGAGGCGGCGATCGAACTGGCGTCGAAATCGCCCTGCGCCGTAGCGCACGGGGTGATCGAGGTCTGGCCGCTGGTCGAGGGATAACTGGGATCAGAGGATGAGTTGAAGCACGGCGGGTGCGCCATCAACCTGCCCTCTGGAAGGTGGTCGTTCTGTCCGTGGTGGAAATCGGCAACCTCGGTGGCTATCCCCTCATCCGGCCCTTCGGGCCACCTTCTCCCCGACGGGGAGAAGAATACTGCGGCATCGGCGATCACCTCTATTCCTCTCCCCGTCGGGGAGAGGGTGGATCGGCCGGAGGCCGAGACGGGTGAGGGGTTGGTGGCCGCTACGCGGGCAGCGAACCGCCCTAATGCCTCACCTCGCCTGCGGCGCTGGCCGCTTCGATGGCCTGCACCTCGCTCCAGCCGGCGCCTTCGGCCATTCTGTCACTGAGGCGGGCAGGCGACAGTTGCCGCGCCAGTTCGGCGACGAGGCGCTGGTGGGTGACCTGTTCGGTCCATTCGCGGCTGGCGCTGCCTTTGGTATAGAACGCTTCGGTAAAGCCCAGGAGCCGGGCCGCAAGCTCGGCCTCGCCTTCGAGGGCGGCGACCAGCGCCAGGTGTTCGCTGGCGCGCACGATGGCCCCAGGCCAGGCAAGGGCCCGCGCTTCGCGCAGGCTCTCGCCGGCGGCCTGGCGCGCCAGGGCGGTGTTGCCATCGGACAGCAGGTACGAGGCGAGGTTGGCGAGGCCAAGGGTGGCCTGCCGCCGGTTATGATCGGTGCCGCCGAGCATGCGCCGGATGCCATCGATGGCGCTTGCCACCTCGCCGGCAATGAAATCCATTTCGGCCAGCGCGATCTGCGCGCTGGCGACCCCGCGGATATCGCCGACGCTGTGGCACACCGCCATGGATCGGCCGATCAGGGTGCGCGCCGCCTGGATGTCGCCGCCGAGATAGGCCGCCACTCCCTTGGAGCGAAGGCAGCTGGCCAGCGGCTTGGTGGGCCCGAGCGGCTCGAGCACCTTCAGCGCATCCTCGAGATAGGGCAGCGCCTTGCCGATGGTTTCCATGGTCAGCAGCGCCGCGCCGGCGCGGCCAAGGGCTTCGCCGAGATCGAGCATCCGGTCGGCGGAGCGGAACAGCTGCACCGCCTGGTCGGCATAGGAAAACCCCGACGCGTCGCCATGCGCGCTGTTCGAGGTCCGGGCCAGGTGGAGACGCGCCGCGATGGCCGGCGGCGCGGTTTCATCGATGCGCTGCATCGCCAGTTCGCTCCAGCGCCCGCGCTCGCGGAACAGCGACAGTTCATCCCAGAGCCGGATGTTGAGCGTCGCCAGCGCTACGCCGAGCGCCGCGTCGCCCTCCCGGCCGAAGGCCCATTCGAGCGCGGCGCGCACATTGTCGAGTTCCGGCTCGTAGCGACCGAGCCAGGTGAGGGTGGGCGTTCTCGGCCAGGTGTCGCCGGCCTCGGTGAACCGCTCGACCAGGTAATCGGCGAGCTGCCGCTGCCGGCCCGGCTCACCGATTTCGCGCTGCTTGTCGAGCGCATAGCTGCGCGTCGTCTCGAGCAGCCGGTAGCGCGGCTCGGCCGCTGTCACGTCGACCGCCACCAGCGACTTTTCCACCAGCGAGGAGAGCAGATCAAACACCTGATCCTCGGCGATCGGCGCGCCGCTCGCGACCCGCATGGCCGACGCCAGCGTACAGCCGCCGGCGAACACGGCCAGCCGGCGCAGCAGCGCCTGCTCCTCGGGCTCGAGCAGATCGTAGCTCCAGTCTAGCATGCCGCGGAGGGTCTGGTGGTGCTTCGGACCCGCCCGACTGGAGCGACGCAGCGTCAGGAAAGAGGCACTGAGATTGGCGGCCAGCCAGTCGGGGCCCATCATCTTGAGCCGCCCGACCGCCAGTTCGATGGCCAGCGGGATGCCGTCGACCTGCCTGCAGATGCTGGCAATGGCCGGGGTATTGGCGTCATCGAGGGTAAAACCCTCGACAATGGCGGCGGCGCGATCGACGAAGAGCTGCACGGCGCTGAAGTTGACCGCGGCCGTCGGGCTGATCGCCTCGATGCGATCGGGATAATCGAGACCGGGCACCCGATAGAGGCTTTCACCCGATACCGACAGGCTCTCGCGACTGGTGACGAGGATAGAGACATCGGGGCAGGCGCCGAGCAGCATCTCGACCAGCTTTGCCGAGGCCGCGACGAGGTGCTCGCAATTGTCGAGGATGAGCAGCACTTCGCGCTGGTTGAGATGCGCGATGGCGCTCGCGACCGCCGGCCGGTCGCCAGCTACGGGCACGCCCAGTGCGCCGCACAGGGCTTCGCCGATGAGGTTGGGATCGGCGATAGAGGCCAGTTCGACCAGCCAGACGCCATCGGCATAGCCGCCGGCGAGCCGGAAGCCGGTTTCGACCGCCATGCGGGTCTTGCCCGCGCCGCCGGGGCCGGTGAGCGTCACCAGCCTGTAGCGGTTGAGGCGGGCGAGCACGTCCTCCACCTCCCGGTCGCGACCGACCAGCGAGGTCAGCTGGCGCGGCAGGTTGTGCGCCAGCTGGGTGCGGCCGAGCGGCTGCTCGCGGACCTCGGCCACCTGATCTGCCGCCGGCCCTGACGTGACCCGCAGCAGCGCCCTGGTCTCTTCTGCCGGCTCGACCCCCAGTTCGCGCGCGAGGATATCGCGACAGCGCTGGTATTGCCGCACGGCGAGGGCGCGTTGCCCGGCGGCGAGGTGGAGCCGGATCAGGGCACGATGCCCGGCCTCGGCCAACGGATCGACATCGAGCAGGCGCACGGCGACCGGCTCGGCCGCGTCGTGCCGGCCCGCCCGCTCATAGGCGGTGAGCAGCCACTCGAAGCGTTTGATCGCCAGCGCCCTCAGTTCCGCCCGTCGGGCCTCGAGCCAGTTCTGGCCGAGCGGATCGCGAATGCTCAGGCCCTCGAGGAATTCGCCGCGGTACTGCGCGACCGCGCGCTCGAGCTCGGCGACCGCGCTATCGGCCCCGACGGCCAGCAGCGCTGCGACATCCGAGTGCACGGCGCCGGGGACAAATTCGAGCCTTTCGCGATCCACCTGCAGCGCTTTGTCGATGGGCGAGCGCCGCAGCACGGCGAGGGTCTGGCGCAGGCTCTGGCGTGCCTGGGCCTCGCCGCGCTCGCTCCACAGCAGCGCCGCAATCTCTTCGCGGCTGCCGCTCTGGCGGGGGCGCAGTACCAGCCATGACAGCAGAAGTCGTGCCGTCCTGAGCCTGAGATCGACTACACGCTCATCCTCGAGCCGTACTTCGAAGGGCCCCAGCAGATCCAGATACAGGTCGGGCGAAGTCACAGGCCGGGTTTGCTCACTGCTCTAACGACAAGCAAGCCTAGCAGATGAAACAATAAATCACGAGAAAATCACGTAACATTTGAACCGGCATCACGGGGCATTTGCGCCCGGGGGCTAGTTTTCGAAGAGTTTGGTCGGCGCGGCTGATGCGAGGCGCCGGCGACGACATGGGTATTGCCGGTCGCTGCGGCTCGGAGGAGGCGTGAATGGGTGATTTTACCTTTCAGGTGGCGCGCTATATCGGGGCAAGCGGTGGCGTGGCTTTCGCCAAACCGGTGCGCGCCATTGCCGCGCACCCGATCGCGGCAGCCGAACGGGTGATGCGGACGCGGCTTTATCTGTTGGGCGAGCCGGAAAACATCGTCGCGGAGGTTTCCTATCTCAACGACGACGGCGACGAAGAGCGGGTGCTGCTCTATCACGACGGCCCGATCGCCGGCGAGGCCAAGTCGGCATCGCGCTAGGGCGCGTGCCCACGAACAAGGAATGATCCAGCCGGCGCTTGGGTGGCCGCAAGCAGCCGGCTGGCGGCCCGGCGCAACAAGGGCTCGGTCCGGCTTTGGACGCTAGGCTGTGGCGCGTGAGGCGAGCGTTACGACACCGATTTCCAGGCGGACGAGCCATGCCGCACCTGCTTTTGCATGTGGCTCGCCGGCCTTTTCAAACCACCCGCGGCAGACGTGATGGAGTTCGTTCGATGGCCAAACCGAAATATCCGATAGAGCGCGGCAAGTGGCTCTGGGTGCTGACGAAAACCACCGGGATTTCGGAGGAACCCGATGGCCGGGGCCTGCACCACGTGACGGTGCAACTGCCCAACGGCAACCTCGAAACCATGCCGTACAACCCATCCAAGATGCGGGCCGACGAGGTGCTGGGCCAATTCCACAGCCCGTGACGGCCGAGCCGCAGATGTAGCGGCGGGCCGCGAAAGCGCCGGGAACCCTCCCTCCCGGCGCTTTCTGTTTGGCTCGGCTGCGGCCTACCACACCGCCCCCTCTCTGGCGAAAACTAAGGACTTAGCTTTCGCTAAGCCCAAGTTTTCGCTTTCTCCCCCGCCAAGGGGGAGAGTCCCGACTGATGCTCCAGGGGAGTTGGAGGACACGGATCTTCTCCCCCTTGGCGGGGGAGAATGGAATTTCTTGGGCTTAGCTTCTTGGCTAAGCCTTAGAAATTCCAAGAGAGGGGGCCCTGGAGGGCACGATAGCTCCGCCTCAGTCCTCCCCCTCGAGCCGGCGGCAGGTCTCGGCCGTCTGGCGGTCGGAGCCATAGTCGTAAATGGCGTTGCGGTCGTTCGGGCCGTCATAGCGTTGGGCGTCCCGCATCCACAGCAGTTCGGCGCTCGCAACATCCCTGTCGCGGCCGGCCTTGACGTCGGCGCGCCGGTTGAAGGTGACGAGGCAGACCAGTTCGCCGCCGTCGTCGCGCGGCGCGAACAAATCGAACAGGCGGCCGCCGCGTCGGCTGAACCCCAGATCGGAAGCCCGGCCGATCAGCCGCGGGTAGCCGTCGTCGCCACTGTCACCGCGATCATCGCGATCGGCCGCCGCGGCGCGCCCGCCCGGCGCATTGTAATAGTCGGCGGGGTTGCCGTTGTCGGCGAGGAGGTTGGCCGACACCCAGCCGCCCGAGATCCGGCACCAGCCGGCTTCCGCGCACGCGCTGACCGTGACATTGTCGCCTTGCGCGAGCTTGCCGACCACCGGGTAATTGACGCCGGGGCCGGAGCGGATATTGGCACCGCTGATCGCCTCGGCCGCGGGGGCGCTGCCGGCGATGACACCGGCAAGCATAAGGGATCCGAACAGGAAGAGAGTTTTCATCAGCGCGTCCTTGGTGGTGACGTGGCCCCGCTGCACGTTTCAACTGCCGAGGTCGGCAGGAAGTTCCATCGCCCATAGTTGCCGCGCCGGCTTGCGGTTCTCCCGGGGCGTTGCTCATGTTGCCTCGGCGATTGCCAGCGCCCGGATTGCGTATGTGCCCGCCAAAGCCCCCTTGCATGTTGATTCTCGCCGACTCGTAGCAGGTTCGGTGATCCCCGGTCGGTGGCCGCCGGCCGGGGATCGGATGGGCGGGACCGTCACCCCCTGGGCATAGCACCGTAAGAGAGCTTGGTCCGTTCGTCCGTGT
>NZ_DASZAW010000095.1:0-12822 GCF_035944845.1 Devosia sp.
AAATTGGAGAAGGACCATGGTCCACTTGCTTTCGAGCGAGCGGCCGTCGATGGCTGCCGCGTCGTCCAACCCGTTGCGCGCTCTGGTGAACTGGTTCGCCAAAGTCCGGGCTGCACGAGCTCGCCGCGTCGCCTTCGAGTCACTTCTCGACTACGACACGGCTCGCCTCGAGGATCTCGGCATCAACCGCCAGGATTTGTTCGAAGCGCTCGACAGCCCCAGCCAGCGCCCCGGCTACAAGCTGCAGCAGAAGCGTGCCGAAAGCTCCCGCCATTGGCTCAACCCGTGATCGGAGCGTTTCCAGGAAAAGTTGCAGACTTTTCCGGTTCGGAAGCGCGACCACTCAGGGCTTAAGCCTCCGCCTGGTACGGTCCCCAGATTGTGCCATCTTCGGGCCGGCTCACCCGCCGGCCCTGTTTCCTGATGAACTGCCGGGTCTTCGGACCCGGCTTTTTTTGTTCATGGTCTGCCGACCTTGCCCAATCCCAGCGAAACTGCCCATCGATGAGCTTGCCACCAGAAGCACCCCAAGCTCGGTGTCATCCCCGCGAAAGCGGGGACCTCCGTTTTGCCCCGGTGGGTGGAGCGCCGCAATAACTCCGAACCCATAAGCTTTCGCTGGGATGACACCGAGTGCGTTGATGGCCTTCGATCAACGAGCGGGTTCAGACCCATCCAGCCGTTCCGCCACCAGTTCCTGCAGCCGCCACAGATGCGGATCGTGGATGCCGAGCTGTTCGAGGTGGCTCACCGTGTTGAACAGATACTCGACCATCGAGCCGCGCGAGCCCACGGCCTTGGCAAGCACATCAGCAATCTGCGCCTCGCTGAGCCCCGAAACATAGCGCCCGCTGTTGCGGTCGATGCAGAAGGTGAAGGCGCGGACCGTCCCGTGTTCCGTCGCTACGCTCACCCAGCGCGGCGGGAACGGCGAGGGCTTGCGGCCCATCTCGCGCCGGCAGAGTTTTTCGATGTTCTCCTCGGCAGCACCCGGCGGCAGCCGGTACAGCGCCCCCTTGCACGAGCCGCCCCGATCGAGCGCCAACATCAGCCCGGGATTGGCTTCCGAGCCACGGAACCAGGTGTTCCAGCCGAGGCAGAAGGCACGGTGCCAGCCACGCAGAAGCCCGGTGCGGATTTCGACGAACTCGCAGGCCGGCTTCCAGATCAGGGACCCATAGGCGAACACCCAGATCTGGTCCGAGCCATCGCTGCCTGCGAGAATTTCCTGCGTGAACTGCCGAAAGTCGTCGTCGGTCGAGGTTTCGGCCGGCGGCAGCGGTCCATCCGGCGTCACCAGCAGCGCCATCCGGGCCACATGGGCCTCCGTCAGGCGCATCTGCCGAGCGGGCGGGGCCATTGGACGCTGTCCTTACGGAAGCTGCGCGAAGCCGTCGCCGAAGCCGTTGAGTGAGACGGGAATGCCGATGCCCTCTTCCGGTGTCTTGAACACGAAGAAGATGGCGCTCTTGCCGGTCGTCAGCTTGGCGATCAACTCGTCATCCAGCACCACTTCGGCCACGCACCCATTGGGCAGGCAGCGCACGAACGCCACCCGGCCGATATTGGCGCCATCGATGTTGAGCCCCAGCCCGTTGGGCAGCAGCACGCCGAGCGGCGCGAGGACCCGCAACAGCCGCGCCTGCTTGTCGGCGGTTTTCAGCACGATCACCGACAGCCCGACATTGGGCTGGTCTTCGGCGGAGACATTCTGGATCAGCGCACACTGCTCGAAGCTGGCGCCCGGCGGCGTGTCGCAGCTCATCTGCCAGTCGCCGTACTGCGCCTTGACCACGCCCTGCGCCAGGGCAGGGGACATCAGCCCCAAAGCGAAGGCGGCCACCGCAAAGGTTCGAACAACAAGCCCGAGGATTGGCTGCACCGATCCACTCTCTCTATATGTGACATAACGAATCCCGCGTTTCCTTGGGCTCTGCTTCTTAGTCGGCTGGCCCTGCGCGGCTGTCAACCGGCCGGCCCGCGGGACGCCGCGGATAAACGCCTGCCAATCAAGGCGAGCGTGAGGCGACACCCTCATCGGACGGAAAGGTGCGTTTTGACGCACGGTGCGACAAGAGGCATGAATTGCCTTGGGTCTGCCGATGTGGTTTAGACACATTCCAAGTTTCAAGCGCTCCGAAGTTGAGTCGGGGCGGCGTTTCGCTATGCCGCAATTGCCCCCTCAACCCGCGCAAGAATACCGGACCAGACGGGATCTCAAGGGGGTTTTTTAGGTGACCGGCAAACTACTGAGTTCGATCGGCTCGCTGGGAGCCGCAGCCCTCGCATTGCTGCCCATGGTGGCGGTTGCGCAGGAGCAAGGCCATCCAGTGCCGGGTCAGATCGGGCTGCAGCCCTCCGTGACCCCGATCATGGATTCCATCCACGCCTTCCATGATGGCCCGCTGCTGTGGACCGCCGTGCTCATCGCGCTGCTGGTGCTGGTGCTGCTGATCGTCGTGATCGTGCGCTTCAACGCCAAGGCGAACCCCAAGCCGTCGACCACCACGCACAACACGCTGGTCGAGATCGTCTGGACGGTGGTCCCGATCCTGATCCTCGTGATCATTGCCATCCCCTCCTTCGCGGTGCTGACCGACCAACTCACCGTCCCCGATGGCGAGCGCAAATATCTGGGCTCGAACATCTTCTCGTTCGGTGATGTCGAAGTTCCTGCCGCCGCGCTGACGGTCAAGGCGACCGGCCAGCAGTGGTACTGGGACTACGAGTATGTCGATCAGGGCAAGTCGATGTCCTCCTCGATCCTCTCCGAAGAGGCCCGTCTCGCCCAGGTGCCGGTGCAGCCCCGCCTGCTCGCCGTCGACTACCAGCTGGTGGTTCCGGTCGATACCACCGTGCGCATGCAGATCACCGCCGATCCGTCGGGCGTCATCCACGCCTTCGCCGTACCGTCGTTCGGCATCAAGATCGACGCGGTTCCCGGCAAGCTCAACGAGACCTGGTTCAATGCCCGCAAGACCGGCATCTACTACGGTCAGTGCTCCGAGCTCTGCGGCAAGGACCATGCCTTCATGCCGATCGCCGTACGCGTCGTGACGAAGGAAGAATTCGCGGCCTGGATGGCGGCGTTCGAGGCGGGTACCGTCGACGACGCCAACGCCACCCTGCCTGCACTCAGCTAAGGACCCGTGCGCGGGTCCTCGACCCGGCGCAGCGAGAATTCGATAAAGGGATCGCTCACTATGGCCGATACTCACGCTTTGGAAGCCCATGACGGCCACGGCCACGCCGCGGCGCATGATCATGGTCATCCGACTGGCTGGCGGCGCTACGTCTATTCCACCAATCACAAGGACATCGGCACGATGTACCTTATCTTCGCGATCTGCGCGGGGGTGATTGGTGGCCTGCTGTCCGGCGCCATGCGCCTCGAGTTGCAGGAACCGGGCATTCAGATCTTCCACGGCCTCGCGGCCATGGTCTACGGCGCCGAGGGCGATGCCGCTCTCGATGCCGGCAAGCACATGTTCAACGTGTTCACCACCGCGCATGCCCTCATCATGATCTTCTTCATGGTGATGCCGGCGATGATCGGCGGGTTCGGCAACTGGTTCGTGCCGCTGATGATCGGCGCGCCGGACATGGCCTTCCCGCGCATGAACAACATCTCGTTCTGGCTCCTCCCGCCGGCTTTCCTGCTGCTCGTCCTCTCGCTGTTCTTCGAGGGACCGGCAGGCGCACACGGCGTCGGCGGCGGCTGGACCATCTACCCGCCATTATCGACATCCGGACAACCGGGGCCGGCGATGGACTTTGCCATCCTGTCGCTCCACATCGCCGGCGCGTCGTCCATCCTTGGCGCCGTCAACTTCATCACCACGATCTTCAACATGCGTGCGCCGGGCATGACGCTCCATCGCATGCCGCTGTTCCCGTGGTCGGTGCTGGTCACCGCGTTCCTGCTGCTGCTGTCGCTGCCGGTGCTCGCCGGTGCGATCACCATGCTGCTGACCGACCGCAATTTCGGCACCACCTTCTTCGCACCTGAAGGCGGCGGCGACCCGATCCTGTTCCAGCACCTGTTCTGGTTCTTCGGTCACCCCGAGGTGTACATCCTGATCCTGCCGGGCTTCGGCATCGTCAGCCACATCGTCTCGACCTTCTCGCGCAAGCCCGTGTTCGGCTACCTCGCGATGGTCTACGCCATGATCGCCATCGGCGGCGTCGGCTTCATCGTGTGGGCGCACCACATGTATACGGTCGGCATGTCGCTCGATGTGCAGCGCTACTTCGTCGCCGCCACCATGGTCATCGCGGTGCCTACAGGAGTGAAGATCTTCAGTTGGATCGCCACCATGTGGGGCGGCTCGATCACCTTCCGTACGCCCATGCTGTGGGCCATTGGCTTCATCTTCCTGTTCACCGTCGGCGGTGTGACGGGCGTGATCCTCGCCAATGCGGGCGCCGACCGTGCGCTGCACGACACCTATTATGTGGTGGCGCACTTCCACTACGTGCTGTCGCTGGGTGCGGTGTTCGCCATCTTCGCCGCCTGGTACTACTGGTACCCGAAGATGTTCGGCATCATGTACAACGAGACGCTGGCCAACATCCATTTCTGGATCACCTTTGTCGGCGTGAACGTGATCTTCTTCCCGCAGCACTTCCTCGGCCTCGCCGGCATGCCGCGTCGTTACATCGACTATCCGGATGCCTTCGCGCTGTGGAACCGCGTCTCCTCGATCGGCTACTACATCACCTTCGCCGGTCTGGTGCTGTTCCTCTACATCCTGTTCGAGGCGGCCCGTAAGAAGCGTCCGGCTCCGGCGAACCCCTGGGGTGATGGTGCGACCACGCTCGAGTGGACGCTGCCCAGCCCGCCGCCGTTCCACCAGTTCGAGACGCTGCCGCGTATCGGCGCCGACACGAACCACTAACTGAAAGATCTGTGCGCGGGGCCTTCGGGTCCCGCGGCAACCAAGGCGAGAGACATTGGCCTACGTGCACCACAGCAATGAGATATCGCACCGCGCCCACGAGGCGCGGGTCGAGGATTATCTCGCGCTGCTGAAGCCGCGGGTCATGTCGCTCGTGGTGTTTACTGCCCTCGTCGGGTTGCTGCTGGCTCCGGGCGGGATCAACCCCTTCGTCGGCGCTGTCGCCATCCTCTGCATCGCTATCGGGGCAGGGGCCTCGGGTGCGCTGAACATGTGGTATGACGCCGACATCGACGCGGTGATGAGCCGCACCGCCAACCGCCCGATCCCGGCCGGCCGCATGGAGCGCGATCACGCGCTGGCCTTCGGCCTCGTGCTCTCGGTGTTCTCGGTGGCGCTGCTCGGCCTTGCCACCAACTGGTTGGCGGCGGGCCTCCTCGCCTTCACCATCTTCTTTTACGCCGTGATCTACACGATGTGGCTGAAGCGCTCGACGCCGCAGAACATCGTTATTGGCGGCGCCGCCGGCGCGTTCCCGCCAATGGTCGGCTGGGCCGCGGTCACCGGCACCATCAGCATCGAATCCGTGGTGCTGTTTCTCATCATCTTCCTCTGGACCCCGCCGCATTTCTGGGCGCTGGCGCTCTACAAGCAGTCCGACTACGGCGCCGCCAACATTCCGATGCTGCCAAACGTCGCTGGCGAGCCAGCCACCAAGCTCCAGATCCTCGTCTACTCGGTGCTGCTCGTCGCCTCGACGCTGATCCCGAGCTGGATCGGCTTCATGGGCCCGATCTACACCGCCGCCGCCGTCGGCACTGGCGCCGGGTTCCTGTGGTTTGCCTGGGCGCTCTTCCGCACCACCGAGACGGTGGCGATGAAGAAGGCCGGCCGGGTGCTGTTCACCTACTCTCTGAGCTATCTAGCCGTGATCTTCCTGGCGCTGATCACCGACCACGTAGCCAACATGCTGGGATGGCTCTGATGGTCGAACCCGTGAAGCGCGACGAAGAGGCCGAGGCGGCCGCCCGTCGCCGCCGTCGTTCGGTGGCCCTCGGCCTGGCGCTCGCCGCCTTCGTCATCATTGTCTACGTCCTGACCATCGTGAAGATGGGCCCGGCAGTGCTCGATCGGCCGCTCTGATGACTGACGCGTCGATGCCGCATTCGCCATCTCTCCGCAACCGCCGTGTCGCCATCACGCTGCTGGTACTGGTGGCCGCCATGGTCGGCGCCGCCTACGCCGCCGTTCCGCTCTATGCGCTGTTCTGCCAGGTCACCGGCTTCGGCGGCACGACGCAGGTCTCTGCCGGCAACCTCAAGGGCGCCATCGCCCGCGAGATGACCGTGCGCTTCGACTCCAATGTCGAGGGCGCGCTGCCCTGGACCGTGACGGCAGCGAAGCCCGTCACCGACAAGATCGGCAATGTCGAGACCGTGGTGTTCACCGCTCACAACTCTTCCGACAAGCCCGTCACCGGCCAGGCGATCTTCAACGTCACGCCCGAGCAGACCGGCGTGTACTTCAACAAGATCGAGTGCTTCTGCTTCACCGAGCAGACGCTGCAGCCCGGCGAGACCGTCGAGATGCCGATCGTCTTCTTCGTTGACCCCGATATCGCCGAGGACCGCGATCTCGACACCATCCGGGACATCACCCTGTCCTACACATTCTACGCCGTTAAGAGCGAGGGAACCTGACCATGGCTGCGCACGCCAAGCCCAACCACGACTACCACCTGGTAAACCCCAGCCCCTGGCCCTTCGTCGGCTCGGTCTCGGCCTTCGTCATGGCCGTCGGCGCCGTGCTTTGGTTCCATGAAATCACCTCGTTCTGGATCCTGATCGCTGGCTTGGTCGGCGTGCTCTACACCATGTATGCGTGGTGGAGCGACGTCATCAAGGAAGGCAAGGCCGGTGATCATACCCCGGTGGTGATGATGCATCACCGCTACGGCATGATCCTGTTCATTGCGTCCGAGGTGATGTTCTTCGTCGCCTGGTTCTGGGCCTATTTCGATGGCTTCTTTAACCAGGAAGCGCACGAGCAGTATGCCCGTATCGCCGCCATGGGCCCGACCTGGCCGCCCACAGGCGTCGAGCTGTTCAGCCCCTGGCACCTGCCGCTGTTCAACACGCTGATCCTTCTGACCTCGGGCACCGCGGTCACCTGGGCGCACCATGCGCTGCTGCATCGCGACAAGCGCGGCCTCGTCTGGGGCCTCGCCATCACCATCGCGCTGGGCGTGCTGTTCACCTGCGTGCAGGCGCTCGAGTATTCGGAGGCCGGCTTCCAGTTCAGCGGCAATCTCTATGGCGCCACTTTCTTCATGGCGACCGGTTTCCACGGCTTCCACGTGCTGATCGGTACGATCTTCCTGATCGTCTGCCTGATCCGCGCCATGCGCGACTCCTTCACCCCCGAGCATCACCTCGGCTTCGAGTTCGCCGCCTGGTACTGGCACTTCGTTGACGTGGTGTGGCTGTTCCTGTTCGCCTCGATCTACGTCTGGGGCAGCTGGGGCGTCACCCTCAGCCACTAAGGCCGCCGGGCAACCAGAAACTTCCCGAGGGGCGCGGCATGGCTGCGCCCTTCGTTCTTCCGGGGACAGAGATGACCGATCACATCATCCGCGATGTTGCGAGCCTCGAGGCGATCTACGGCGAGGTGAGCCTCGGCGCCCAGCACAAGGAAATGCCCTACCTCCACCCACACTACGCGGCGCTGATCAAGGCCTCGCCCTTCGCCATCCTCGCCACGTCAGGACCGGGCGGCCTCGATGCCTCGCCGCGCGGCGATCCGCCCGGCTTCGTCGAGATCCTCGATGACAAGACCCTGCTGCTGGCCGATCGGCGCGGTAACAACCGCCTCGACAGCCTGCGCAACGTCATCGCCGATCCGCATGTCGCCCTGCTGTTCCTCGTCCCCGGCGTCGGCGAGACCTTGCGCGTCAACGGCACCGCCGAGATCTCCGTGGCGCCCGAGCTGATGCAGCGCCTCGCGGTCGACGGCAAGCCGCCGCGCAGCGTCCTCGTCATCCATATCGACACCGTGTTCTTCCAGTGCTCGCGTGCCCTGGTACGCTCCGAACTCTGGAATCCAAACCGGCATGTCGAACGCGCCAGCCTGCCGAGCCCCGGCCAGATGCTGGCCGCGACCAGCGAGGCGCGTATCGACGGCGAGGCCTATGATCGCGAACTGCCTGAACGCCTGAAAGTGACGCTCTACTGACCATGACCGAGCCGACCAAGGAACGCCTGCCGTCCCCGTTCGCCACGGGCCTTGCCTGCCGCTGCCCGCGCTGCGGGGAAGGGCCGCTGTTCACCGGCTTCCTGAAGCCGGTGTCACGCTGCGAGAGCTGCGGTGAAGACCTCAGCTTTGCTGCCGCCACCGAGGGCCCGGCCGTCTTCATCATCCTGATCGTCGGTTTCGTCATCGTCGGTGCCGCCGCGACGGTTGAGGCGCTGTTCCATCCGCCGCCCTTTGTCCACCTGCTGCTCTGGCTGCCCAGCACCGTCATCCTGTCGCTGCTGCTGCTCCGCCCGCTGAAAGCAACGATGGTAGCGCTGCAGTACCACAACCGCGCTGGGGAAGGCCGCCTCGATGGCTGATGACAGCCTCCCCAGCCGGCGTGCGGGCTGGTCGTTCTGGGCTTTTGTCGGCTTGATGCTGGTGCTGATGGTGCTGTTCGTCGTGCTCGGCATCTGGCAGGTCGAACGGCTCGGTGAGAAAGAGCACCTGATCGCCAACGTCGCCTCCCGCATGAACCTTGCCCCGGAGCCGCTGCCGCCGGTCGGCGAGTGGTCGGCGTTCGACGCCGACGCCTGGAACTATCGCCCGGTCAGCGTCGCCGGGACGTTCCGGGCGGCCGAGACGGTGCTGGTGTTCACCAGCCTCGCCGACCAGCGCGGCAAGTTCTCAGGGCCCGGCTACTGGGTGATGACCCCGCTTGAACTGGCAGCCGGCGGTACGGTCTTCATCAATCGCGGGTTTGTG
The DNA here is from genome assembly GCF_035944845.1 of Devosia sp. Classification (GTDB taxonomy): domain Bacteria; phylum Pseudomonadota; class Alphaproteobacteria; order Rhizobiales; family Devosiaceae; genus Devosia_A. The sequence goes on from NZ_DASZAW010000095.1 coordinate 8,895, forward strand.
CCCGAGGCGTCGTCTGAGGCCTTTGCCGCCGGCGGCACGGTCGAGCCCGGCCTTGTCAGCCTCGAGGGCATCGCTCGCGCCACCGAAGAGATCAACAGCTTCACGCCGGCGCCCGATACGTCCAAGCGCGTCGAATGGGTGCGCAACACCGAGCGTCTCGCGTCCATGGCCGGGCCGGTGGCCCAGCCGGTGGCGCCGATCTATATCGATCTGCCGGACATGGGCGAGGGCGTGCTGCCACAGGGCGGCGAGACCGTCGTCAGCTTCCCCAACAACCACCTCGGCTACGCCATCACCTGGTTTGGCTTCGCGACGCTGGTGCCGTTCCTGCTGTTCTTCTGGGCCCGCCGCCAGCGGGTGACGAAGCCCCCGAAACCGTGATCGAGCCATGAAACTTGCGGCGCAGCCTCAGTTTCAATAGGGTGCGGCGCAATCCCAACCCGCGTGCGCAGCAGGCACGTGCGAGAACAAGGCGGGGCGCTTTCCCTACATGCAGTTCGTTTCTACGCGCGGCGGGGCGGTCGTGCCCGGCTTCTCCGATGCAGTCCTTGCGGGTCTGGCAAGCGATGGCGGCCTTTATGTCCCCGAGACCTGGCCTCAGATCACCCACGGCGAGATCGCAGCCTATGCCAACCGGCCCTATGCCGAAGTCGCGTTCGACATCATCCGACGCTTCGTCACCGGCGAAATTCCTGATGCCGAGCTGAAGCGCATCATCGATGAGGCCTATGCCACCTTCCGGCACCCGTCGGTGGCGCCGCTGGTCGAAATCGAGCCCGGTCACTTCGTGCTCGAGCTGTTCCACGGCCCGACGCTGGCGTTCAAGGATGTGGCGATGCAGTTTCTCGGTCGGGTGATGGATCACATCCTCGCCCGCCGCGGCAGCCGCGCCACCATTGTCGGCGCCACCTCCGGCGATACCGGTTCGGCTGCCATCGAAGCCTTCCGCGGCCGCGATGCCACCGATATTTTCATTCTTCATCCCGAGGGCCGTACTTCGGAGGTACAGCGCCGCCAGATGACCACGGTGCTCGACGCCAACGTCCACAATATTGCGTTGCGTGGCACCTTCGATGACTGCCAGGACATCGTGAAGGGGCTGTTCAATAATCGCGGCTTCCGCGACCGGACACAGCTTTCGGGCGTCAATTCGATCAACTGGGGCCGCATCGTCGCGCAGATCGTCTACTACTTCACCGCCGCGGCCTCGCTCGGCGCGCCGCACCGCGAGGTGATCTTCACCGTCCCCACCGGCAATTTCGGCGACATCTTCGCCGGCTACTGCGCCGCGCGGATGGGCCTGCCGATCAAGACGCTGGCCATCGCCACCAACTCCAACGACATCCTCGCCCGCACCATCGAAACCGGGCGCTATGAAGTCACCGGCGTTACTCCGACCATCAGTCCCTCGATGGATATCCAGGTCAGCTCGAACTTCGAGCGGCTGCTCTTCGAAGCTGTTGGTCGCGACGCCGATGCGGTGAAGTCGATGATGAGCGGCCTGAAGCAATCCGGCGGCTTCACGATCCCCGACCAGGGCATGGCGGCGATCCGCCGGCAGTTCGTTGCCGGCCGCACCGACGAAGCCGCAACGGCGGCAACCATAAAGGCCGTCGAGACCGGCTCGGGCTACCTGCTTGACCCGCACACCGCGGTCGGTGTCGCCGTCGCGCACTCGTTGACAGGCGGCTCCGCGCCGGTGGTGACGCTCGCCACCGCGCACCCGGCCAAGTTCCCGGCGGCGGTCAAGGCCGCGGCGGGCATTGAACCGGCTTTGCCGGCGTGGTTGTCTGATCTTTACGAACGAGAAGAACGCTTGACGGTGCTGAACAACAATCAGTCCGAGGTTGAGCAGTTCATTGCGGCACGTACCCGTGCCGGAGGAGTATAAGTGACGGTCCGGAGTACGACGCTTCCCAACGGCATGACCGTTCTCACCGACGACATGCCGCATCTCGAAAGCGCCTCGCTGGGCATCTGGGTCAAGGCCGGGTCACGCAGCGAAACCGAAGCCGAGCATGGCATCTCGCACATGCTCGAGCATATGGCCTTCAAGGGCACCAAGACCCGCGATGCCCTTGAGATCGCCTCCACCATCGAGAATGTCGGCGGCGACCTCAACGCCGCGACCTCGGTGGAGCACACCGGCTACTTCGCCCGCGTGCTGAAGGAAGATGTGGCGCTCTCCGCCGACATCCTCTCGGACATCTTGCAGAACTCGCAGTTCGAGCAGCATGAGCTCGATCGCGAGCAGCAGGTAATCGTCCAGGAGATCGGCGCGGCGCGCGACAACCCCGATGATCACGTGTTCGACCTGTTCCAGCAGGCGGCCTTCCCCGACCAGGCCATCGGTCGCACCATCCTTGGTACGGTCGAGTCGGTGAACAGCTTCGGTCCGGATTCCATCCGCGCCTATATGGAGCGCAACTATGTGGGTGACCACATGGTGCTGTGCGCTGCCGGCAACGTCGATCACGATGCGCTGGTCGACATCGCCAATAACCGCTTCCACGATCTGAAGCCGACGGGTGCTCCGCCGCCCGACAAGGCGGCCTATGTTGGCGGCGAGCAGCGTCTCGTTTCCGACCACGAGCAGGCCCATATCGTGCTCGGCATGGAAGGGCGCGCCTACAATTCCGACGGCTTTTATGCCGTGCAGATCCTGGCCTCGATCCTTGGCGGCGGCATGAGCTCGCGGCTGTTCCAGGAAGTGCGTGAGAAGCGCGGCCTCTGCTATTCGGTCTACGCCTTCCACTGGGCCTTCGCCGATAGCGGCATCTTCGGCGTCGCCGCCTCGACGGGCGAAGACGAAGTGGCCGAACTGCTGCCGGTCGTCCTCGATGAACTGCGCAAAGCGACCGAGACGATCTCCGATGAAGAAGTGATCCGCGTCCGCAACCAGATCCGTGCCGGCCTCCTGATGTCGCTCGAGAGCCCGTCGTCACGCGCCGGACAGCTGGCGCGGCAGCAGATTCTGTGGGGCCGCACCATCCCGCTGCAGGAGACGGTCGATCGCATCAACCGCATCACCGCCGAGCGCGTCAAACAGATCGCGAGGCAGGTGTTCGATGCCGGCCAGGTGTCGCTCGCCGGCATCGGCCCGGTCGCCAAGCTCCCCGACTATCGCGATATCGCGGCACAGCTGAAGAACTGAGGCGTAAGCGGCGTCATCATGATGCTCACCTGGTTTGCGCGCGACGATACCCCGGTGCTGACGGGTCAGCGCGTGTTCCTCAGGGCGCCGCGCGCTACCGACTACACCGCCTGGCGTGACCTGCGCCGGGCCAGCCGCGATTTCCTGCGTCCCTACGAGCCACGCTGGACCGACTCGGACCTCGGCCAGCGCGTCTATGCCGCGCGTCTCAGGCGCGGTCGCGAGGAGGCGAAAGCCGGCACCGACTATGCCTTCTTCATCTTCACCCGCAGCGATGAGGAACTGGTGGGCGGCATCACGCTCTCCAACGTGCGGCGCCGCGCCGCGCAGTTCGTCAACCTCGGTTACTGGATGGGGCACAAGTTCGCCGGCCAGGGCTACATGACCGAAGCGGTGAGCCTGGTAGTGCCCTACTGCTTCGAAACCTTGGGTTTGCACAGGATTCACGCCGCTTTCCTGCCTGACAACCAAGCCAGCCGACGTGTCCTTGAAAAAAACGGATTCACCGAAGAGGGCTACGCCGAACACTACCTCCAGATCGACGGCAGGTGGGCAGATCACGTGCTGTTCGGCTTGACCCGAGAGCGCTACGACGCTGCCGTTAGGCACGCTCGCCGGTGAATGCTTGTCCCCAGGGGGAAACCCCGTTACCTAGGTTCCCCAACCATGACTGCGGCAGGGCCATTTTTCAGCTAATGCGTCACATCCTCTACCTCGCGATGTGTATTGCGTTTGCGCTGGTCGGGACCCTTCCCGCTGCCGCCTTCGACGTCA
>NZ_DASZAW010000096.1:0-33611 GCF_035944845.1 Devosia sp.
GCTCACGCAGAACCGCCTATGGGAGCCTACTCAGCCCAAAACAGCTTGACCGAGAACACAGATGCTCTCTTGCAAAATCTAAGGCTTAGCCAAACGGCTAAACCTAAGATTTTGCTTTCTCCCCCGCCAAGGGGGAGATGAGCGGTGGCTTCCACATGCATCGGAGTATCAGTCGGGACTCTCCCCCTTGGCGGGTGAGAGAGAGAGGGGGTGCTTGTAGCCACCGGGTTTGCGATCGTCCTACCTAGCGTCGCGACAGTGCCAGCAACGCCCCGCCGATGACGATGACCAGGGCGCCGAGGACGACGCCTGGCGTGGGCAGTTCGGCGAAGCACAGCCAGCCGATCAGCGCAGCGAACACCAGTGAGGTGTAGGACAGCGGCGCCAGCACCGACACATGGGCCAGCATGTTGGCCCGGATGTTGAGATATTGCGCGAAGATGGCGAGCGGTCCGATCCCGAGCAGGGCAAGGTTGATCCAGCCGGTCGAGCGCCAGGTCAGCACTGCCGGCACGAGGAGGATCAGCATGCCGAACAGGTTGACATGCGCCAGCGTGACGAGAGGCCGATCAGCGGTGGCGAGGATCTTGATCAACAGACCCTCCACAGCCAGCGACAGGCTGCCGGCGACGACCACGGCGGCCGGCAGCAGATAGCTCGGGTCGGCATTGGTGAGGGCGCCGCGGGAGACGACGACGGCGATGGCCCCGGCGAGGCTGATGGCGATGCCCAGCATGCGCCAGCCGGTCAGCCGATCGCTGAGGATGACGATACCGAGAAGGATCAGGAACACCGGGCTCAGCAGCGAGATGGCCGTCACGTCGACGATCGGCATCTGCGCATTGCCATAGATGATCGCCGCGCCGCCGAAGGCGCCGGAGAGCGCGCGCAGGGCGTGCCGCCAGCGCAGCTTACTTTGCAGCGAGAACCAGGTCTCGCCCTGCAGCAGGGCCACTGCAACCACAGTCAGGAAGCCGCCGGCATAGCGCAGGAACATGATCTGCAGCGGTGAGGCCAGCTCGCCGGCAAAGCGGCCGGAAACGAAAATCAGCGAGAAGATGCCGGTGCAGGCAATGGCGAGCGCCACCGCCGTCGCATTCGAGCGGCCCCGTTCGGGCTGGGATATGCTGGTCATCTTGTCCGAGGAGTGGGGCAACGCAGGGCAGGGGCCGACATCCTGCGTTTCGGTTGCAGCTTGTGCAAGGCGCTAAACTTGCGTTTGCCGGGTCAAACCTCAATAAGGACACGGCAAAATCGGGGGCCACCACCATGCAGGGCATCGAGTTGTCGCGCCGTTTCTATGCCGACATCGTCGGGCCCTGGCTGGCGGCCGTGGCGCCGGGCCTGCCGCACGCGGCGGCGCTGGTCGGTTATGGCTCGGAGTTGCTCGGCTTCGACGACGAGCTGTCGCGCGACCACAACTGGGGGCCGCGCGTCCATATCTTCCTGAGCCGCGATCGCTTCGATGGGGAGGCGCAGCGGCTGGTCGCGTCCTTCGCCGCTGCAGCTCCGGAGAGCTATCTCGGCGAGCCGATCGGCTGGCGCAACCGGCCGCACCCGCCGGCCGGCGGCGCGGAGGCAGTGGGGGCGCTGGTGCATGGGCTCGAAGTGCACACCGTGGCGGGGACGCTCGAGCGCATCCTCGGAGTGCGCTCGGTAGATGGCCTCAGCCCGGTGCAATGGCTGGGGTTCCCCGAGCAGCGGCTGCTGGCCTTTACTGCCGGTGCGGTGTTCCACGATGACGAAGGCCACCTCAGCGCAGCGCGGGAGAAACTGGCCTATCTGCCGCGCGATGTGTGGCTCTACAAGCTCGCCTGCCAGTGGCGGCGCATCGCCGAACAGCAGGCCTTTGTCGGCCGCGCCGGGCAGGTCGGCGACGACCTCGGTTCGCGGGTGATCGCGGGGCGGCTGGTGCATGACGCGATGCGCATGGCGTTCCTGCTCGAGCGCCGCTACGCTCCCTATGCCAAATGGTTCGGCAGCGACTTCGCCCGGTTGCCGCTCGCAGAAAAGCTGACGCCGCATTTCCGGGCGGTGTTTGCAGCAGAAGCCTGGCAAGCGCGCGGCAATGCCCTTGCCGCGGCCTATCTCGAACTGGCGCATAAACAGAATGCCATCGGGTTGCCGTCGTTCACGCCGGTGATCGGCCCCTATCACGAGCGCCCGTTCACCACCATCAACACCGACGATGCGGTTGCCGCTCTCACTGCGGCGATCGAAGACCCGCAGATCCGGGCGCTGCCGATCATCGGCTCGATCGACCAGATCAGCGATAGCACCCCGGTGCTCGAGGACCCGGCGCTGACGCAGCGGATCATCGGGCAGTTGAGGTAGAGCGGAACCGGTCAAGCCTCGCCATAAACCGGCAGGTGCTCCGTCCCCGTCAGCATCTGCACCGCCTCGCGCACGGCGAGCTGTGACGCCCCAAGCACCGTGCCGCGCGCCGGGAGCTGGCTGGTGGTGACTTCGGTTTGCCAGGTAAGCTCGGCGATGACGTCGCGGACCAGGGGGAGCAGCAGTTCGTTCTGGCCGACGCCGCCGCCCATGACGATGAGGCCGGGGTCGAAGATGCTGACCACCGAGGCGGCGATGCGGCCGATGTCGAGGGCGTGCTTTTCGACGTGGCGGCGGGCGGCTTTGGAGCCGTTGGCGGCCATTTCGAACAGTTCGCGGGCAGTGGCGGGTGCATCGCCGCGGTCCGTCCAATCGCTGCTGACGCGCTGCATCAGGGCGTGCGAGCCGAGATAATCCTCGAGGCCGCCGCGGTGTGGGGCGCTGGTTTCGGACCAGGGGAAGGGGAGGCGGGCGACTTCGCCGGCCGCGCCATTGGCGCCGCGGAACAGCCGTCCATCATGCACCAGCCCGAGGCCCAGTTTCACGCCGACCTGCAGGTAGGCGAAGGAGCGCCGGCCTTGCGCGCCGCCGCGATCGAGCTCGGCGATGGTGGCGCAGTTGACGTTGTTCTCGAACACCACGGGAGCGTCGTCGAACTCGCCGATCGAGTCGCGGACGACATCGAGGTCGGCGCGGTAGGCGAGCTCGGGGCGGTTCTTCGAAACGATCACCGGCACGGCGACCGAGACGGCGCGCAGCGGGCCATGCGCGGTGGTGTTCTGGCGCAGCCGCTTCAAGATGGTACGGATCGCCTTGCCGGTCTCGGCATTGAGGTGCACGGCCTCGGCGGACGGGGTCTGCTCGATCTCGGCCAAGACGGTGCCATCGAGCATCTGCGCGATGGCGCGCACCTGGGTGGCGCCGGCATCGACGCCGATGACATAGCCGGCCTCGCGGCCGAGCCCGTAGACGGTGGCCTTGCGGCCGCTGGCGCCCTGCGTGGTGCCGATCGGCGCGACCAGCCCGAGATCGCTGAGCTCGAGAATGGCCGCCGACATGGTGGGCTTCGAAAAATCGAGCAGGCTCCCCAGCATCGGCCGAGTGGCGCGGCCGAGCAGGATAATGCGCCGGAACACCGCGCGGGCGCTCTCGGTCAAAGGGGCAGGAGGCGTGGTGAAAGCTACGTTCAAGACCGACACACCGTCAGCAGAGCCATTTGGAAGAGTCTAGTCCGTTCAATGCTGTCATGTCACGAACGAGGGGTGGGGAAGAAGGGGCAATCCGCAACCGGGCCCCGCGGACCAACAGGATCCATCGGAGGCCGCTCGTCGCTTTCGCTCCGAGCGCGCTACACTTCGTTGCGCGGGACCCCTCATCCGGCCTTCGGCCACCTCGCGGCGAGGGCTTTGCCCTCGTCCGCTGACCTCAAGGGGAGAAGGCCACCGTTCCACGGCCAGTGGCTCTCCATCCGGGACCAGCCTCAGGCCACCTCAGGCAGCTTCGTATCCGTCTGGCGGTAGCGGAAGATGCAGACCGGCAGGCCGGCGGTTTCGGCGAGGTCGGCGATGATCAACTGGGTGGGCAGCGCGGCGAGGATGGCGGTGGCGAGGCCGTTCGAGGTCGCGGGGATGCGGATCACCACGAGGTTGTCGCGCTCGGCGACCTCGGCGCTGGTGATCAGCACGGTGGCGATGCCGAAGCCGGCGAGGTCTTGGGCCAGTTGCACCTCGCGGCCATCGCCATAGACGATGGTGCCAGTGCCGGGGTCGTTGGGCTCCATCGGGCCGTGGAGGAAGTTGAGGGTGTCCCAGTTTTGCGCGGGGACGCGGACGGCTTCGCGCAGCAGCAGCGCGGCGTAGCCCGCGGTGCCATAGGCGACATTGGCGCCGACGCAATCGAGCGCGCGCTTGCCGGCGAGGAGCTTGCCGGCCCTCGCCACCGCCGCGGCGGTGGAGGTGCGGGTGGTCGCGAGCAGATCGCCGATGCTTCTCCAGTCGAAGGCCGTGGGGGTGCCGACGCGTTCGGCAAGCAGCGCCAGTGCGAGGAGCGAACCCATATAGCTCGTGGTGTTGGGGCCGCTGTCGACGCCGCTGCCGGTGCCGAGCATCTGGCCGACCGAAGCGCGCATCGGGGTATCGGCGGATTGAGCGATACCGAACGTGACGGCCTTGGGGCGCAGCGCCGTCGCCCTGGCCGGTTCGACGCTGCGGCCCGAAGCGGAGATGGCGATGTAGGCATCGGCGGCATCGACGCTGGCATCATAGAGCTCGCCGCCGGCCAGCGCGATGGCGCGGCGGCCCTGGGCGCGCAACTGGGCCGCGCCGGCGATGCCTGCATAGAGGCTGGCGCCGATGCCGATCAGCCCGATGGTGCCGGTCTCAAGCGCCGTGAGATCGGCTGCGTCGAGCGCCGCGCTGGTGGTGCCGAGGGCCGTGCGCAGCGCCTGCGGTTCCAGGTCGATTGCGTCGCGGAAGGGCACGCGTGCCGGCATCGTCGTCTCCATAACTGGGCTGGGCAGAAAGGCACTGGTGCAACGGGATCGCGCCAGGCGGGTTCATATTAGTATAGCAGCCTTACTTTCTGGAAAGCGCAAATTTGCGCCAGAAATTCTGCATGCGGGCTTGATCGTCGGCTTTTATTAGTTAACCTGCCTAACCGCTGACCTTGGAGGGGCGCGTGGCGCCGCAGGGGCATGGCACAGGAGGTTTCATGAAGACGACCAGAGCATTTCGTGCTGCCCTGACGGCAGCGACCGCCTTGATCGCCGTCGGGTTCGCCGGCGCGGCAACGGCAGAGGATGTGACGCTGGAATACTGGGTGTACTCCGATTTCGCGCAGGGCGACGCGCTCGCCATGCAGCAGGAGTTCATCAAGGAATTCACCGACGCGCATCCGGGCGTAACGATCAATATCAGCGGCAAGGGCGATGACGACCTGACCGCCGGGCAGGTGGCAGGAGCCGCGAGCGGCACGGTGCCGGATGTCTACATGAACGCCCAGTCGGTCGGCGCGCAGCTGGTCGATGTCGGCGCCATGGCCAATATCTATACCCAGTTCATGGCGTTGCCCGAAGAACAGCGCGCCCAGTTCGACAAGGACGCGCTGGCGAGCTGCATGCCGAAGCCGGACGAGCTCTATTGCCTGCCCTATACCGGGTTCGGTTCGTTGTTGTTCCGCAACCTGACGGTGCTGGAGAAGGCCGGCATCGACCCTGCGACGCCGCCCGCCACCTGGGCCGAGTGGTACGATCAGATGCAGAAGGTCAAGGCCGCCGGCATGTATGCCATCCCGGACGAGACGCTGGTGTTCAACTCGATCGCCGAGATCTACGCGACCACCGGCAATACCGAGACCTGGGGTTTCGACTGGCCCAACCGCAAGACGCGGATCGATGAAGCCACGATGACCACCGTGCTGCAGAAGTTCGTGGACATGGTGCCGCTCAACACCGGCACCAGCCGTAACGACCAGGCCACCAAGGACCTGTTCATTTCCAACCAGCTGGCTTTCCACACCATCGGCCCGTGGGTGAACCCCACCTATGACGAAGCGGCAAAAGCCAGCGGGCTCAAGTATGATTTCGTGCTGATCCCGGGCGACACCGCCGGCAAGACCGGTGGCATCCGCAGCTACGAGATCGTCGCCGTGGCGCCGGGCAAGAACCAGGAGATCGCCTTCCAGTTCGCCGCCTTCATCACCGAAAAGGCGCAGATGGCGCGCTGGGCGAAGCTCCTCGCCCGCTACAACGCCAACGCCGCCGCCATGGCCGACCCAGAGGTCTCGGCGCTGCCGCTGATCAAGGTGTCGGTGGATGCGGCGCATGGCGCGATGGAAGTGGCGGCACCGTATTTCGTCGGCTCGATCCCCAGCTGCTACAACTCGACGGTGATCGACTATGCCTCGGCGACCGCGGATGGCGACTACACGCCGGCCGAAGGCGCCAAGGAGATGATCGCCGCCCTCAACGAGTGCATGGCCCAGTAAGCCGCATCCGTGATGCTTCGTGCCGCGGCTGGCTTCGTCAGCCGCGGCCCACCGAGGGGCTGCCCATGCCGTTTCGCCGCTACCTGCCGCACTATCTGATGATCGCGCCGTTCATGGTGCTGTTCGCGGTGTTCTTCCTTTATCCAATCCTCAGCGGCCTCTTTTACAGCTTCCACGACTGGAACGGCGTGCGGACGCCCGAGTTCGTCGGCGCCGCGAACTACACCAAGATCATCGGCTCGCGCGATTTCTCCCGCGCCATGGGGAACCTTGCCGCCTATATCGCCATCACGGTGCCACTTGGCATCCTCGTGGCGCTGGGCCTGGCGCTCCTGGTCGACAGCTTCACCGGGCGCTGGTCGAACTTCTTCCGCAACGCCTATTTCATGCCGGTGGTACTGCCGGCGTTCCTCGCCGCCACCATCTGGCGCTGGATCTACGCCCCGAACTTCGGCCTTCTCAACATCGTCTTGGGCTGGTTCGGCATCCCCTCGGTCAATTTCCTCAATGACACCGACACCATGCTCTACGCGCTGATCGCGGTGGATATCTGGGTGTCGGCCGGCTTCAACATGGTCATCATCCTCGCGGGGCTGAAGAATATTCCGACCGAGCTTTACGAGGCCGCCCGGCTCGATGGGGCGAGCAAGCGCCAGCAACTCTTCCACGTCACCGTCCCGATGCTGTGGCCGGTGCTGTTCTTCGTGCTCACCTATGGGCTGATCTCTGCCATGCAGGTGTTCGACAAGCCCTGGCTGCTGACCGGCTCGTCCTTCACCTCCTATGGCGGACGGCGCAACGCGTTGCTGTTTCCGGTCATGGACATGATGGGGCGGGCCTTTGGCGGGGTGAAGTTCGGCGAGGCCGCGGCCTACGGGTTCCTGCTCACCATCGCCATCGTCGTCGTCACCGGCGTGATGTTTGGCCTGCGCGCCTGGAGTGAACGTCGATGAGCACGATGCGCAAGCAGCGCCGCCTTACCGTCTGGACCGCGCTCAAATGGGCGCTGGCACTGGCCATCGCGCTGGTGGCGGTGTTCCCGATCTGGTGGATGATCAACGTGGTGTTCGCCCAGGCGGGCGAGCCGGTATCGCTCAACCCGCGGCTGTGGCCGACCTCGCTCGGCGCCGGCATCGACAAGATCGCCACCATCTTTGCCGAGACCGGGTACCTGAGGGCCTACGGCATCTCGATCCTCTATGCGCTCCTGACCATTGCCGGCGTGCTGCTGGTCGGTTCGCTCGCGGCGTTCGAGTTTTCGCTGTTCGAGTTCCCCGGCCGCAAGATCCTGTTCGGCGTGGTGCTCCTGGCGCTGATGGTGCCCACCGCGGTCACCATCATCCCGACCTACGTGCTGGTCTCACGGCTCGGCTGGCTCAACACCATGGAGGGGCTGGTGGTGCCGGGGCTCGCCTCAGCGTTCGGGCTGTTCATGCTGGTGCAGTTCATGCGCGCCATCCCCAAGGACATGATCGAGGCGGCGCGGCTCGATGGGGCAGGGCACTTCCAGATTTACTGGCACGTGGTGCTGCCGCTCTGCCGCAACGCACTGGTGACGCTGGCCATCCTCACCTTCATCCAGACCTGGGGCAACTACATGTGGCCGCTGATCGTGGGCACCAGGGAAGAACTCTACACCGTCGGGCAGGTGGTGGGCCAGTTCAACTCGCCGCTGTCGCACCACACGGTGGATACGGTGATGACGGCGAACCTGTTGGCAGCCGTGCCGCCGCTGATTTTCTTCCTCATTTTCCAGCGCCAGATCGTCCAGGGCATCGCCATGTCGGGAAGCAAGGGCTGAAGGAGCAATAATGGCTTTCCTCGATATTTCCTCGGTCTCGAAGTCGTTCGGCTCGGTCAGCATCCTCAGGGATGTCGACCTCTCGATCGAAGAGGGCGAGTTCGTGGTGTTCGTCGGGCCCTCGGGCTGCGGCAAATCCACCTTGTTGCGCATGATCTCCGGGCTCGAGGAGATCAGCGCCGGCACCATCTCGATTGCGGGCGAGGTGATGAACGAGATCGAGCCGGCCGATCGCGGCGCGGCGATGGTGTTCCAGTCCTATGCGCTCTACCCGCACATGACGACGTTCGAGAACGTCTCGTTCGGGCTCCGGATGGCGCACAAGGCGCGCGATTTCATCGCCGGGCGGGTGAATGAAGCGGCGACGATCCTGCAGCTCGAAAAGCTGTTGGCGCGCAAGCCCGGGCAGCTCTCCGGCGGGCAGAAGCAGCGCGTCGCCATCGGCCGCGCCATCGTGCGCGAGCCGAGGGTCTTCCTGTTCGACGAGCCGCTGTCCAACCTCGATGCGGAGCTCAGGGTGCAGATGCGGGCCGAACTGACCGAACTCCACAAGCGGCTCGGCACCACGATGATCTATGTGACGCACGACCAGATCGAGGCGATGACGCTCGCCGACAAGATGGTGGTGATGGCCGGCGGCCTGATCCAGCAGGCAGGGCCGCCCTTGACCCTTTATGACGACCCCGACAACCAGTTCGTCGCCGGCTTCGTCGGTTCGCCGAAGATGAACTTCCTCGCGGGCCAGCTGGCTTCGGTCGATGCCGGCTCGGTGAAGCTCAGCGGCGTTGGCGGGGCGGCCGATATCACGCTGCCGATCGGCGGTGTGGGCGGTGGCGCCCGGGCGGTGACGCTTGGCGTGCGGCCCGAGCACCTGACGATTGCCGGCGATGATGCGCCGGGCGCGCTCTCGGGTCGGGTGACGCTGGTCGAGGAACTGGGGGCCGAGAGCTTCGTGCATCTCACGGTTGCCGACGGTACGCCGATGATCGTGCGGGCGCGTCGCGATGCAGCGCGCGCCGGCAGCAGGGTTCGCCTCGGCATCGATGCCGGCCGGGCCCTGCTGTTCGAGCGCGACGGCCAGCGCATTCGCGGGAGCCTCAGCCTGCAATGAGCTTTGCCAGCCCCCTAGAGCCCCCGCTGCTGATCGGCATCGACATCGGCGGGACCAAGACCCAGCTTCGCGCCATTGCCGATGGCGACGAGCAACGCGACCTGATTGTTTCGAGTTCGAGCTGGCGCCGACGCGACTGGGACGAGGATGCCGAAGGGCTGCTCGCCCTGGTCGGGCAACTCGCCGGTGAGGCGGCGGTAGCCGCCATCGGCATCGGCGCCCATGGCTGCGACGATGCCGAGGAGTGCAAGGCATTGGAGACGGCCGTCGCGGCGCGCACCAGCGCGAAAGTCGCGGTGGTCAACGATGCCGAGCTGATGCCGCTGGCGCTGGGGTTTCCCGGGCAGATCGGCGTGGTGGCCGGCACCGGTTCGATCGCCGTGTGCCGGCCGAGTCCCGACCGGATGCTGGTGGCCGGCGGCTGGGGCTGGATCGTCGGCGACGAGGGCAGCGCCGCCGCACTCGTCCGTCAAGCGGTGCGCGCCGTGGCGCTGCATTTCGACCGCGGTGGCGACGCCAGCGAGCCGCTCGCCGCGGCCATTCTCGCTTCGCTCGAGGTCAAGGCCATTCCGCGGCTCGGCAGCACCCTGGGGCAGTTGCGCTCAGCCGCCGAGGTCGGCGTGCATGCCGTGGCGGTGTTCACTGCCGCCGAGCAGGGTTCGCACCTCGCCCAGGCGGTGATCCGCGAGGGTGGCCGAATGCTGGCGGACCTCGCGGCGCTGCTCGACGCGCGGGGCGCCGGGGCCAGCCATGTGGTGGCCGGTGGCAGCGTGATCGTCGAGCAGCCGAGCCTCTGGGCGGCCTTCGTTGCCGGCCTCGGCGAGACCGCCGCGCACCTGACGCCGCACCTGTTCACCGGCAAGCCGGTGGAAGGGGCTTGTGCGCTGGCGCGACTGCAGGGGTAGGGGCGACCGCTCCGGCGGAGCCATCGCAGAATGAAAGCCACCGGACTCTCAGTGCTCCTCCACCGTGAAACGGGGGAGGACCACGGAGAGTGCAGTGCCTAATTCTCGATGTCGCAGTCCTGCAAAAGGGGCCCAATCCCGCTACCAGTTGGCAATCCGCCCATCGGCCAGCACCGACTCCGTTGCCGGGATCACCTCCTGCTTGAACGGGTAGCGCGCGGCGGCCTTCTCGTCGATTTCGATGCCGAGGCCGGGCGCGTCGGGGATCGGCCAGGCGCCGTTGACGAGGTTCAGCGGGTAGGTGGCGCAGATCTCGGCGAACCACGGCACGATGCCGACGGCTTCTTCCTGGATGACGAAATTGGTGGTGGCGGCGTCGAACTGCAGCGCCACCGCGCCGGCCACCGGGCCCATCGGGTTGTGCGGGCATACCCCCATATGTGCGGCTTCGGCGATGGCGGCGATCTTGCGGCCGCCGGTAAAGCCCATGCAGTGGGCGAGATCGGGCTGGATGTAGGCGACGGCGCGGGTCTGGGCCACTTCGAGGAATTCGCGCGGCGTGAACAGCCGCTCGCCGGTGGCGAGCGGGCAATCGACGCGGCGGGCGATATCGGCCATGGCGGCGGTATCGCCGGGCTGGATCACTTCCTCGCAGAACAGCGGCTTGATCGGCTCGATCGCCTTGATGTAGGCGATCGCCGCATCGAGGGAATCCGGGCGGCCGTGGAAATCGGTCATGATCTCGACGCCGTCGCCGACCCGCTCGCGCACGGCGGCGGCGAGTTTTTCGACATGGCGCACGGCGGGCAGGGGCGCATCGTACCCGGTATAGGGGACGAAGCCGAGCTTGATGGCGTTGTAGCCCATCTCGACGGTTTCCTGCACCGCATCGCAGAAGCGCGAGATATCGGTGTTGGGGACGCGGGCCGAGGCGTCGCCGCGCTTCAGGTGGGTGTAGACGCGCACGCTGTCGCGAACCCGGCCGCCGAGCAGCTGCCACACCGGCACGCCGAGCGCCTTGCCCTTGATGTCCCACAGCGCCTGCTCGATGCCGGAGACGGCAGTAAGCCCGATCGAGCCGAGCGGCCAGAAGCTGAAGCGGGTCATGGTGTTGACGAGGTGCTCGATGCGCAGCGGGTCCTCGCCGATGAGGAAGGGCTTCAGGTCATCGATGGTGCCGGTGACCGCCCGCGTTTTCCACTCGAGCGTCGCCTCGCCCCAGCCCCACAGGCCCGGCTGATCGGTCAAGACCTTCACGAAGATCCAGTTGCGCTGGACGGCGTTGACGATGACGGTTTCGATGCCGGTGATTTTCATTGGGGGGTTCCTGGGGGATCTCTGTCGCCTGGGGTCATTTCGGTTGATAGGCCGGTGTGGGAAGAGCACCCCCACCCCTGTCCCCTCCCCGCAAGGGGGAGGGAGACCAAAACACCGGCGTCAGTGTTGTCGTCTCCTCCCCCCTTGCGGGGGAGGGACAGGGTGGGGGTGCTCTTCCCGCTCGGCACCATCAGTGCGCGTTCCCGCCTACTCCGTCCGGATCTCGTTATCCTCGAGGTAGTCGCGGTTGAGTTCGATGCCGAGGCCGGGCACGCGTGGCAGCTTCAACGCGCCGTTGGAGTTGTCGAGGCGGGTGTGCATCAGCTCGTTATAGCCACTGAGGTCCCAGCGCGAGGTCTCGAGCTTGTAGAAGTTGGGCACCGTCATCATCACATGGGCGCCGGCCAGCACGTTGATCGGCCCGCCGGCATCGTGCGGCGAGATCGGCACGTAATAGCCCTCGGCGAGATTGGCGATCTTCTTCATCTCGGTGATGCCGCCGGTCCAGGTGACGTCGGGCATGATGTAGTCGGCAAGCTTGTGCTCGAGGATGGGGACGAAATCCCACTTGGTGTGGGCCCGCTCGCCCACCGAGATCGGGGCGCTGACCTTGTCGCGCACCTGCTTCAAGGCATCGAGGCTTTCGGGCGGAACGGGCTCCTCGAACCAGTCGATCTGCCCGGCCTCTTCGAGCGAGCGGCAGAGCCGGATGGCGGTGGGGACGTCGAAGCGGCCATGCGCATCGATCAGGATCTCGACTTGCGGCCCCGCAGTCTGGCGGATCAGCGCCGTGAGGTCGGCGGCCTTCTTTTCGTCGGCGCGTGACAGCATGCCGTCGAGATAGCCGTCGCGCCGCTCGCGATCGCCCTGGTAGGGGAAGGGGTCGAACTTCAGCGCCGTGTGGCCCGATTTCACGATGTCGGTGATCTCGGCGACGACGGCGGCGTCGGAGGTGAACTTGGATTGGTCGGGGTGGGTGTAGAGCGCAATCTCGTCGCGCACCGCGCCGCCGAGCAGTTCATAGACCGGCAAACCCAGCACCTTGCCGCGGATATCCCACAGCGCGATGTCGATGGCGCTGACGCATTCGCAGGCGGCGCCGCGGCTGCCCATGTAGGTGAAGCTGCGGAACAGCTTGTGCCAGAGCCGCTCGATGCGGCTCGGATCCTCGCCGGCGATCTGGTGGCTGACCTGCTTAAGAATGGCGGCGAGGGCGCGGTTGGCGATCTTCGTCGTCGAGGTGATCTCGCCCCAGCCCGACACCCCCTCGTCGGTGGTGACTTCGACGAACAGGTATTCGCCCCAGTAGGATGTGCTGGCCTTGACCAGCCAGGGCCGGACGCCGGTGATCTTCATCTGATGATGGCTCCCTCAAACCATGACGCGAACGCCGCGCAAAAAACCTGATTCAGCTGGCGCGTGCCGCCCTTGACGCGCGCATCTGCTCGAGCACATGCCGGCCGGCGCCATCGACATGCGCGGCGATCAGGCTGGCAGCCGTTTCGGCGTCGCCGAGCTTGACCAGCCGGATCAGTTCACGGTGTTCGCGCATCACCTGGGCCTGGCGGACCAGGGTGTACTGGTAGCGCCGCGCCACGGCCCGCAGCACCTCGCGATGCTTCCACCACAGCTCGGCGGCCAGGTGATTGTAGTGGCGCTCGTACATGACGTTGTGGAACTGGGTATCGAGCTCGCCGTGCAGCACCTGGTCGGTGAAATTGTTGGCCTCGATCTCTTCCTGGATCCGCTCCAGGGCGGCGATATCGGCTGTGGTCGCCATGCCGACGAACCAGCGGACCATCGAGGGCTCGATCAGCACGCCAATCTCGTAGGTGTCGCGGACGAAATCCTGGTCGATCGGCCGAACCCGGGCACTTTTGTTGTGGACGATCAGCACGAAGCCCTGCGAGCGCAACAGCTGCAGCGCCTCGCGCACCGCATTGGCCGGGGCACGGTGCCGCTCAGACAGCTCGGCGACGACGAGGCGTGAATTGGCTTCGAGGCGGCCGGAGATGATGTCGTCGCGGATCAGCTCGTAGACGGCGGCGCCTTCCTCGGACACCCCGGTCGGATCGATACCGACCGGGGGCCGGGCTTTGAACGCACTCATCGCTGTCGATCCCCCAGAGGTTGCCGATGCCTGCAGCTTTGCCGGTTTCGCGTCGGATTTCCAGAGAGCTGAGCCAGATTTTGCAAAATTCTGGTTGTCTGTGATGAAATCCTGGCGCTACTCTACGTAACCGGCCCGTTGCCGGACAGGCATTCTCGACCGGCGCGAGGGGCGCCCGTCGCGGATGAAGGGAGGAATTTCAATGTCAGAACACGGACTTGGCCGTGCGCTTCAGCGCGGCATGCTGTCGGCTGTCCTGGTCACCGGCCTCATGGGCTCGAGTGCACTGGGAGCGGGGGTCGACATCAGCAAATGGTCGCCGGACTATGTGCGCTCGATCGCCGGAACGGAGACTTTCGACACGGTCGGGCACTGCAATTCGGTGACGCCGACCGACTACAAGGGCAAGCTCACCTTCTGGTACCAGGGCATTTTCGAAGCCGATCCGCAGATCATGCGCGATAACTACCGCGATTTCTTCGCGGCGTTCCGCGCCACCTATCCGGGGATCGAGCTCACCGAGCAGGGCATCACCTATAACGAGCTGCTCGACAAGTTCCGCACGGCGCTGCTCGGCAACTCCGCCCCGATGGCAATCCGCCTGCAGATCCTGGGGGGGACCGAATTTGCCGCCAAGGGCTATCTCGAGGAACTGAAGCCCGAGGATGTCGGCTACCAGCCCGACGATTTCTGGCCCGGCGCGATGAAGGCGGTGACCTGGGACGGCAAGGTCTACGGCATCCCCACCAATAACGAGACCATGGCGTTCATCTGGAACGCCGACATCTTCGAGCGGGCCGGGCTCGACCCCGACAATCCGCCGGCCACCTGGGACGATGTGGTCAGCTATTCCAAGCAGATCCACGACAAGCTCGGCATCGCCGGCTATGGCCTCGTCGCCAAGCAGAATGCCGGCAATACGCCCTATCGCTACATGCCGCAGCTCTGGGGCTATGGCGGCGGGGTGTTCGACGAGGCCGACGCCAACCCGACCTATGGCGAAGTGCGGCTCGACAGCCCGGAAAGCATCCGTTCGCTGCAGGCCTCCTACGATATGTATGTGCGCGACAAATCCGTGCCGGTTTCGGCGCTGACCAATACGCAGGGTGAGAACCAGGCGCCGTTCATTTCCGGTCAACTGGGGATGATGATCTCGCACCCGTCCGAATATGCCCGGATGGTCGAGCTTGCCGGCGCGGCCACCGGATCGGACAAGGCGGTGGCCGATACGGTGCTCGAGAACATGCGCTACGGGCTGATCCCCACCGGACCGGAAGGCAAGCGCGCCGTAGTGTTCGGCGGCTCCAACATCCACATCGTCAAATCCGAGTTCGTCGAAGGCGGCAAGGTGGATGAGCCGGCGGCCAAGGCGCTGATCTGCATGTGGACCAGCCCCGAATGGTCGTTGAAGCTGGCCTGGGCCGGTTCCAACCCGGGCAATGTCAACGGCTTCAAGACGCAGTGGATGAAGGAGAGGCTCGACACCATCAGGTTCCTCGACGTCACCACCTCGATGCTGCCGAACGGCATTCCGTTCCCGGCTTTGCCGGAAGCCCCGGAGATCATGAACATCATCGTCCCCGACATGATGCAGAACGCGCTGACCGGCAGCATGACGGTCGAACAGGCCGCCAAGGACGCGGCCGAGAAAGTGCGGAAGCTGCATGGCGGCGGCGGCCTCTGAGGCCATGAAAATCGGGGCTGGGCATGTTGTCCGGCCCCACCCTCAAGCGGCCGGATAACCGCCGCTGCCTCACCGGCGAGACCGGCTAGGCCGCGCCACCCGCCCGGGTCGACCCCCGCAGGATCACGTCGACCGGCACCACCATTTCGCGGAACGGGAAGCTGCCGGTGTCGAGGCGGTGGAACATGGCGTTGGCGGCGGCCTCGCCGAGGCGGAAGGCCGGGGCGGAGACGGTGGTGAGTTCGGGGGTGGTGTAGCGGCCGAACTCGAGGCCGTTGAAGCCGGCGACCTGGATGTCGCCGGGAACGTTCTTGCCGATCGCCTGCAGGTAGCGCATGGCGGCGATGGCCATCTGGTCGTTGCCGCCGATTACCGCATCGGGAACCTCGCCCTTGGCGATGAAGCCGGCGAGGGCGGCCTGGCAGGCCTCAAAACTCTCATCGGCCGATTTGACGAGGCTGAGCCGGACGCCGTCGGCGCCGCCCAGCACCTCGCGAATGCCGGCTTCACGCCGCAGCATCGCCGCCCATTCGAGCGCCGGCACGAGGAACAGGACGTGCCGCACCCCGGTCGCGACCAGCGCCCGGGTCAGTTCGCGCGCCCCGCCGCGGTCGTCGAAATGGATGCCGGCGGCATCCTTGATGTCGTCGGGCACCGCTTCCTGCATGGTGACCAGCGGCTGGTTGGTGGCGGCGACCCGCTCGATCACCTTACGGCGGGTGGACTTGGCGCCGGCCAGCACCATGCAGACGCCATCGGTTTCGATATTGCGCAGGAATGAGGCCTGTTCGACCTCGTCGGGACGAACGCCATGGAGGATCGTCGAGTAATCGAGCCGGTGCAGCGCCGCGGTGAGGCCGGCGAGCATGGCGGCGGTCAGCGGGTCGGAGAGAAAGAACGGCGAGGCATCGACCAGCACCACGCCGATGATCTGGCTGCGCTGCGTCCTGAGCCGCCGCGCCAGGGTATGCGGGCGGTAGCCGAGCTCCTGTGCGACACGGCGGACGCGTGCCGACAGGTCCGGGCCGACGGCGCCGGCACGGTTGTTGAGTACGTTCGAGACGGTCATCGGCGTGGTGCCGGCCAGCCGCGCCACATCCTTGAGCGTTATTGCCTTCTTGCTGGGGGGCAAGTTTCCTCCAGGGTCGTCAGAGTCGTTTCACGATTGGACTGCATCCGAGACCTTGGCTGGGCTCGATTGCTGATCCACCCACCGGCTGTCATCCCAGCGAAAGCTGGGACCCAACGCGCCGCCCGCGCGGGCCGCGAAATGGATCCCAGCTTTCGCTGGGATGACATCGCGGGTGAGGCGACCACAGTGGTTCAACTCCAGAATCTTTTGCGGACATTACCCGCACACACGACGAATGTCTGTCAGCTCACCCAATCCTCGATCTGGCCGGTGATGGCGATGTGCTGGCCCTGGGTGACGCGGGCGCCCCAGGCCTGCGCGGCCAGCAATCCATCGACCTGGGAGCGAACCGGCCAGGGCGCAGCGTCGAGGTGCTGGAAATCGTGCAGCCACGCAATGGTCTCACCGGCCCTGACCGGATCGGCGGGCTTTTTCAGCGCCTCGTAGTGGCCGTCGAACGGTGCGACGACGATCGAGCGCCGATCGACGGTGGAAATCTTGCGCTGCGTGCCGTCGGCGTGGTGAGCGATCGGCGCAATCGTCCCCCGCAATTGATCGCAGTGGATGGCGGCGGCGCGAATGCCGTGGCGGGCGAAGCGGATGCCGTCGGGCTGGGCCGAGCGGCCCCAGCCGAGCTCGGCGCCGATGGTAAGCTTGCCGAGCCGTTCGGCTTCGCTGGTCAACAGCCCGGGCGTCTCGTTCTGGTAGACGAGGACGATGGGCGAGCCGAACCAGCGCGCCGTCTCCTCGATGCGGCGGTTCTGCTCGGGGTCGGCGATCGGGTGGAAGCTCGGCCCCAGCGCGAACTGCGCCACCTCGCCGCCGGCATGCATGTCGAACACCACATGCACATGCGGCCAGATCGCGGTGCGGACGAACGCGGCGATGCGGTGGGTGATCCGCCCCAGGCTCGGGGTGCGGCCGGCATCGGCGACAAAGGCCCGGTTGAGGTTCACCCCGTCATCGTTGACGGAATCCCGGGTGCCCGCCCGGAACGCGGCAACGTTGAGCACCGGCACGAGGATGATGCGGCCGCGCACATCGGCGATATCGATCTCGCCCAGCAGGTGCTTGATGGCGATGGGCCCTTCATACTCGTTGCCATGGGTAGAGCCGAAGGCGACGAGGCCTTTGCCGGGCACGGCCTCGGGGCCGACGAACACGGTGAGCGGGATCAGGTGGTCGCCCCAGATGCCATCATGCGGCAGCGCCACCCAATAGTCGCGGCGGCCGGGCGAAACCAGATCGAGCTCGGCGGCAGTGACGACATGGCGTTCCATGGGCTCTCTCCTCAGCGGACCCGGTGTGCGTCGACGAAAGCGGTATCCACCTCGATGCCGATACCGACGCCATCGGGGATGGCGATACAGCCCTCGGTATCGAGCCCGAGCGTCGTCGGCGCGATGCCAGCCGTCAGCGGGCTCTGGCTGACGTTGAACTCGACGAAGCGGGCGCGGGGCAGGGTGGCGATCAGCTGCAGGCTGTAGCCGGTGAGGAGGTGGGTGAGCCACGAATGCGGTACGAGGTCGATGCCGGCCCGGGTCGCCAGTTGCGCCACCTGCTTTGCCACCGTCAGTCCGCCGCAGCGGGTGAGGTCAGGCTGGATCACATCGACACAGCCGCTCTCGATGAAGCGGGCGAACTCCCAGGCGGTCGAGACCTGCTCGCCGGCGGCGACCGGCACCGGGCTCGACGCCCGTACCGCGGCATACTCGTCGAAATGCTCGGGGTGGATGAAATCCTCGACCCAGCGCACGTGGTAGTCGCCGAGCCATTGGCAGAGCGCCTCGTTGTCGGCGCGGCTGCGCGGTTGCATGCGGTTGGGGGTCACCGTCGGGTACCAGCCGGGGTCGACCATCAGGTGCCGATCGGGGCCGAGCGCCTGGCGGGCGGCGGCGACCAGTTCGCGGTCACGGCCGGGATCCTGCCCGAAGACGCCCCAGCCGAACTTCACTGCGCGATAGCCCTTGTCGATATAGCCATTAGCAGCTTCGATCATCCCCTCGGGGGTGGAGCGGAACAGCGTCGAGGCATAGGCCATCACTTTGTCGCGTCGCCGGCCGCCGAGCAGCTGGCTCAGCGACATGCCGGCGGCCTGGGCGCGGATCGACCACAGGCAGTTATCGAGGGCCGAGATGCAGTGCATCGCAATGCCGCGCCGGCCGTAATAGGCGCTGCCGACATAGAGCTTGTCCCAGAGCCGTTCGACATCGAGCGGGTTCTCGCCGATGAGCAGGCTGCCGAGCGTCTGGAACCCGACCGTCGCCATGCCTTCGCCGGCAATGATGCTGACCGCCGCCGGCGCCAGGGTTTCGACGTCCGACCAGCCGGTCAGGCTCTCGTCGGTGGCGACCCGGATCAGCAGCTGCCAATCGCCATTATCGGTGGCTTCTGCGCCGCCGGCGCCGGAGCCGTAGGCGGCGCTGCCGCGCAGCAGGATCGGTTCGACTTCAGTGATTTTCATGGCTGGTAGCCCCCGTGCCACCAATGTTCGAACGGGTTGGAATGGAGGATCGAGTCGATCGTCGTCTGGCTGATCCGCGGCAGCCTCGTGCCCTCGAGCTGGTCGTTGATCGCATTCAGCCCGTCGATCGATTCCCGGACTTCGGCGAACGGGAAATCGGTGCCCCAGAAGATCTTGTTGCGGTCGTTCACCCGGTATTCCTGCGCGGTGACCAGGGTATTCCAGAACTGCCACGGCCGATAGAACAGCGCCGACACCTCGGCATAGACGTTGGGGCGCTTCCTGATCACCACGATGCACTCCTCGGCCCAGGGGTGAGCCATGTGCGCCATGATCATCTTCAAATCGGGATAGCGCGCCGCGATGGTGTCGACGTCGAGCGGCCGGCCATATTCGATCGGCGCGTTCTCGGCGAAGGTGGTGCCCATGTGCATGGTGAGCGGAATGTTGCGCTTCACGCAGAACTCGTAGACCGGCACGAGGCGCGGATCGAGCAGGGACACGCCATTGTAGATCGGTCCGAATTTGACGCCCTTGAGGCCGAGATCGTCCACAGCGTGCACGAGGAGGTCCATGTAGTCGGGGCGGCGCGGATCCATGGCGGCAAAGCCGACGAGTTTGTCGGGGTATTTCTTCACCGCCGCTGCCGTCACCTCGTCATCGCCATCGATGCCGGCGCTGTCGCCATAGCGGAGCGAGAAGATGATGGCTCTGTCGACCTCCGACATGGCCTTGTAGACGGTGTCGGCATCGGCCAACTGGCTCACCGAGCCGGGCCGCGAGGTGGCGGTGCCGGTGGTGAGCAGCGGGCGGACATGCTCGGGGTTCCAGATATTGACGTGGCAATCGACGATCATCGTGACCTCACAACACCCCGAACTCGGCATAGACTTCGGCGAGGCTGCGGCCCGCCAGCAATGCGGCTTTGGTCTTGTTCTCACCTTTGAGCCGCTCGGTTGCCGCGGCAACCACCTGAGCCTCGATGAGGCGCGGCACCACCACGACGCCGTCACCATCGCCGAAGATGATGTCGCCGGGGGTGATGCTGACGCCGGCGCACTCGACCGTCACATCGGTATCGATGACGCGGGCCCGGCCTTTGCTGTCGAGCGGTCCGATGCCGCCATGGAACACCGGAAAGCTCAAGCCGCGGATTTCGGCGATGTCTCGCACCAGCCCATCCATCAGTGCGCCGGCGGCGCCGCGGACCTTGGACGCGGTGCTGAGCAGGCCGCCCCAGGGGGCGATGCGGCCCGAGGTGCCGCAGGCGCAGACCACCACGTCGTCGACCTGGAGGCTGTCGATCAGCCTGATCTCGCCGGCATGCGGGTTCTCGTCCGGGCCGGGCTGCTGGTAGATATCGGCGTAGATCATGGTGCGGGCGCGCCCGACCAGCTTCAGCGTTTCATCGAGCGGCCGGATGCGCGAGGGCAGGGCCTGGTTGCGGTAACCGAGTTCGTCGAGCACATCGGAGATGAGCGCGGAGAAAAAGCTCTCGCGCATCAAGTGCACGACCGGATCGGTGCTGGGGCGGGCGGTGTTCATGGTGGTCAGTTCCGTTGGGAGAGAGGTGTTGGCAGGGGGCGGGCCGGATCAGACCCAGCCGGCATCGACGATAAAGTTCTGCCCGGCGCAGGAGCGGCTCTCGTCGGCGGCGAGGAACAGCACCATGTTGGCGATATCGGCCGGCTGGATGCGCCGGTTGGAGAGCGCTTGCCGGGTGGAGATCTGCCTTTCGGCAGTTTCATCGATGTAGGTGGCGAGTTGTCGCTCGGTCATCACCCAACCGGGGATGACGCAGTTGACCCGAATGTTCTCGGGGCCCAGCTCGCGCGCCATCGAGCGGGTCATGCCCGTGATGGCGGCCTTGGCGGTGGCATAGGCGATGGTGTTGGGGGCGCCGAACAGCCAGACGGTCGAGCCGATATTGATGATCGAGCCGCCGCCCGCCTCGCTCATCGCCGGGCGCACTGCCTGGGCGGCGAAGAAATGGTGCCTCAGGTTGCGCGCCATGCGCTCGTCCCAGTAGTCGGGCTCGACCTCGGCAATGGTGTGCGGGTCATCGCTGGCGGCGCTGTTGACCAGAGTGTTGACCGGGCCGAAATGCCCGATCACCACACCGATGGCCACCCGGAGCGCCGGGATGTCGCGGATATCGCAGTGCTGGTAGTAGGGCCGGGCAAGTCCTTCAGCCTCGAGCGCAGCCACCAGGGCCTCGGCTTTGCCGTCATCGATATCGACGAAGGCGGCCTGCGCGCCCTGGCGGGCAAACTGGGTGACGATCTCGGCGCCGATGCCGCTGGCGCCGCCGCTGACGAATACCACCTGGCCCTTGAGGCTGGGATAGCTTGCTCCGGTCATTGCCGGCCCTCCCGACTTGTTCTGGCTGTCATGATTTCACCGAGCCGGCGGTCAGGCCCATGAGGAAGTAACGCTGGAAGATGGCGAAGACGACCAGCGTCGGCACCATGCTGATCACCGTCTGGGCGGTCATGGCCCCGAGGTTCTGCGTGTGCTGCAGGCTCTGCGTGGCGATGCCGACGATCAGCGTGCGCTTGTCCTCGCTCTGGGCGATCAGCAGGGGCCAGAGAAAGCTGTTCCAGGTGTTGACGAAGGTGAACACCGCAAGGACGATCGCCGGCTGACGGGCCAGCGGCACGATGATCTTCAAGAGGATCTGCAGCGGATTGGCGCCGTCGATCTTGGCGGCTTCGAGCAGCGCATCGGGGATTTCCGCAATGAACTGCCGCATCAGGTAAACCCCGACCGGCGCCGAGAGCAGCGGGATGATCAGGCCGGCATAGGTGTTGACCAGCCCCAGCCGCGCCACCAGCACGTAGTTGGGCAGCAGCGTCACCGCGAACGGCACCATGACGGTCGCCAGCATCGCCGAGAGCAACAGGCCGCTGCCCTTGAACTTCAGCTTGGCAAAGGCATAGCCGGCGAGGAGGTCGACGATGACGGTCAGCACGGTCACGGCACATGTGACGATGATCGAGTTCAGCAGCCATTGGATCGACACTTTGTCCGCGAACACCCCGAGATAGTTGGCGAGGGTGAATTGCGCGGTGCTGCTGGCCAGCGAGTCGAAGCTGGTGATCGGCCTGAACGAGGCGACGACCACGAACAGCACCGGCCCGATCGAGGCGAGGACGACGAGGCTCAGCAGCGCGTGGGTGCGAAACGCCGCCCAGAGTTGCGGCGCGCTGCGGCGGGGTGTTGCGGGGTGCGCCATCACTTCGCCTCGCGGGTGCGGGTGATGAGGACGATGGCTCCGGCAAGGAGAATGGAGAACACCATTACCGCCACGCTGATGGTTGCTGCGTAGCCGACCGAACCGCCGCCGAACACCGATTTGTAGATGTACCACATCACCGTATAGGTCGAAGTGCCGGGCCCACCCTGGGTGAGCACGAAGATGATGTCGAACACCTGGATGGCGCTGATCGAGGTGAGGATCAGCACCAGCTGCAGCACCGGCTTCAACAGCGGCAGGGTGATGTGCCAGAAGGCAGCGCGCGGGCTGATGCCATCGACCTTGCCTGCCTCGTAGAGCTCCTGCGGGATGCCGTTGAGGCCGGCGAGGAAGATCAGGCTGTAAAAGCCGACCGAGGCCCAGGCGCTGATCAGCGCCACGCTGACGATGGCGACCGAACCCGACTGCAGGTAGCTGAGTTCGAGCCCCAGCGTGTGCTTGAAAAAGCCGTAGATCGGCCCGGCATCGCGATCGAGCATGATCTTCCACACCAGCCCGGTGGCCGAAACCGAGAGCAGCGAAGGCACGTAGATCAGCGAACGATAGACACCCCGAAACTTCACCTGGCGGGCGAGCAGGATCCCCACCCCCAAAGCCAACGCCACGGTGACCGGGATGTTGATGGCCATGAACAGCAGCGTATTGCCGATGGTCGAGCGCAGCAGCCCGTCGCCCAGCAAGGCGCCGAAGTTCCCCAGGCCGACGAACCGGAATTTGCCGATCAGGCCACCCTGAAACAGCATCAGGTAGAAGGTGTAGAGGAACGGCACCACGACGAAGGCGCAGAACAGACCGAATTTGGGGGTGAGGAAGGCGAGAGCGGAGATGAACTCCGCCCTCGCCTGGGCCTTGATCGCCTGCATCAGGTGCTAGAGCCCGGCATTGGCGGCGAGCGTCGCAGTCTGCTGCCTCGCGTCGGAGATCACCTGGTCGAGCGATTTCTGGCCGCTGAGGTAGTTGTTGATCTCGCCGACCAGGTACTCATAGCCGTTATAGGGCAGGGCCGCCGGGAACAGCATGGACTTGGTCTGGGGCAGGGCGGCAGCGAGGAAGTCGTAGGCGCGCTTCTCGCTCACCTTGCCATACATGGCTGCCGCATCGGCATTGGTGCTGACCGGGAACAGCAGCGATTGCGCGATGTAATCGTCATAGGGCGCGCCTGATGTGACGTATTTGATGAAATCGAGCGCCGCCGCCTTGTTGGCGCTGGCCTCGGCGATCACCAGGTAGCCCGCGGCACCCGAGACGAAGGCCCCGGCCGGACCCGCCGGCGGCTCCATTACCTGCAGCCGCGCCTCGGGGAAGTTGACGAATTGCTGGACGTTGGCTTCCACCCACTGCACGCCGGCCTTGCCCGCCGGCAGCAGCTCGGCCCACTGGTTGGCATCGGCATAAAGCGTCAGCGGCGTCGCGGCGCCGGAATCCTGCAGCGCCTTCAGATGCTCGAGCGCGGCGCGGCCCTCGGGCGTATCGAAGCCGATATCCTTCATGTCGGCGCTGAACGGGGTGACGCCATAGGAGAACAGGACGTTCCAGATATAGTTGATCACGACCTCATAGGAGCCCGGCCAGGCCATGCCGTAGATCGCGACCTTGGTCTTGTCGAAGGCCGGATCGCCGAGCGGCTTGCCGGCTTCGTCGAAGGTGAGTTGCTTGGCGAACTCGAGCAGCTCGTCATAGGTGGTGGGGAGCGCCGGCTTGCCGGCTTTCTCCCAGACCGCCTCGTTCAGCGCCAGCACGAAGCGGCTCGAGATATAGGGGTAGCCGAAAAGCTTGCCGTCCTGGGTGGCCGAGGCGATCATCGCCTGGTTGATGGCGCTGGTGTCGAGCGCCGGGTCGATGGCCTTGAGGTCGGCGAGAAGGCCATTGGTGCCGAACTGGTTGAGGGTGTTGGTCACCTGGTAGGAGACGTCGGGGGCGGTGCCGGAAACGAAGGCGGCGGTGTATTTGGCGAGGAACTCGGCCCACGGCACGAGGAGGTGCTCGACGCTGTTGCCGCTCGCCTCCTTGAAACCGGCGACGGCACCCGCCCAATAGGCGTTCTCGTTTTCCGCCGCCATGTTCGGCATTTTCCAGAACTGCAGCGCGGCGCCACCCTGGGCGAAGGCATTTCCCGTGGCGGCCGCCAGCGCGGTGCCGGCCATCAGCGCGGCGGACATTGTCAACAGGCGGCGCCGGGTGACCGGCGCGACGACACTATGGTTTGGCAGCGACATCTGTTTCCCTCCAGATTTATCGATAAAGCGAAGCTGCATGAGGATTGCAGCGCTTGTCAATCAGGATTCTGCGGGGCGCTGGGGATTCTGGCGCTGAGGTTGGCGGCTGGCGGTGTTTGAGGCGAGGCGATTCGGTATATCGTTAAATGCGGCAGAGCTTCCCCTCCCGCAGCGCAGGGCTATCGCATGGGTTGTGTACGGGCCCACGGTGGAGGACCACGGAGAACTCCGTGGCTGTGCATATGCGATTGCCCTGCGCTTGGCAGGGAGAGGGCGCGCCGCCCGCGAGCTGTCGGGCTGCATCACATATGGCGAAACAACACTAGAACTGTCATTGTTTCCTGCGTTTTACTTGACCTCGTCACCATCATGGAGATTTCGCGTGGCGCATATTTCCGCTCCTGGACACGACGACTGCTATGTGGACTGCCACGGCCAAGGCTACGCGCACTACATCGAGCCCTATGGACCGTGCCTCACCGGCTGCACCGAAGGCGATCTGGTCAGTTCCCTCGAACAGGTGTTTCCCGAAGCCGAGCCTGATCAGCGCGCCTCGGGGCGGGTGTTCGAAGTGCGCGGCATGACGCTGGTGCGTGTCGCCGAACATTTCAGCTCGCGCTTTGATGGTTCGGACGATGCCGCCGAGGATGTCGAATGGCTCACCCAACTGGCCGGCAAGTCACGCGACGCGCGCTTCGACGCGAACTGGGAGGACGAGGATCTGGCCGGGGTCATCCGCGCCCTGGCCGAGGCGGCCGGCAAGCGGCCGCGCCCACGCATGGCTTTCGCCTGAGGCGCCCGCACCATGTGGGCCAAGCTGAACGAGTGGATCACCTGGGTGGCGCTGGGGCGCATCCGGGATTCCTTTCTGGGCAAGGCCATTACCGCGATTTCGCTGGCGGCCCTCGTCCTTGGTAATGTCGGCAAGGCGCTGACCGATGCCGGGCTCGATCCGCTCTCGGCCAAGCTCACCTTCGCCGGCAGCGCGACTTTCCTGTTGGGTTACCTGAGCTTTTCGGTGTTCGTGCCCAGCGAGTTCCGCAAAGGCGGCGACATCGACGAAATCGTGGGGAGACTTCAGGGCCTGTCGGATTTCGAGTTCTTCAAATCGCGCCGCGCCATGGCGGCGACACTGCTCTCGAACCTCAGGATGTGGTCGGTTTTCGGATTACCGGAGGGCGCGCGGCTGTTCCTGCAGATCAAGCTCGAGGAGACGGCAGCCACGACGGTCAGGGATTGGGAGGCGAAGGCCGCGGCGCTCTATCATGCCGATCTCAACCTCAGGGCCTACACCCGGCCGATCGCCCGCATCTGGGTGGCTGTCGCCTTTGGCGTCGGCATCGCGCTGCTGGCGGCCCCGACAGTGTTCAACGTCTACAAGGTGGTGTCTCCCACCGCTGCATGAGGTCCGCCTGAAGCTGTGTCGGGTCGGGTGGAGGCGTTTCTGCGCGATTTCGCGCGCTGCGCCGGCTGTTGACAGGCGCGAGCGGCGCGGTGATCATATATCGATAAATCTGCAGGTATGGTCTTGGCGGCGTATTCCGATCCCGAGCGAGCTGTCTGGCGTGGCGACCCGGCGCTGCTCTACCGCGCCGGCGAGCTCACGGTGGTGGTGTTGCCGCAGCGTGGCGGCAAGCTCGCCTCGATCGTTTATCGCGGCCGGGAGTGGCTGACCCAGCCGCGGCGTCCGCTGCTGCCGCACGCCGAACTGCCGCCACTGCTGGTCGATGGCGACATGTTCGGCTGGGACGAGTGCGCGCCCACCATCGACGATTGCGCGGTGATGGGCCGCCGGCTGCCGCTGCACGGAGATGCGTGGGATCAAGCGTGGAGCGAGATGGGCGACGGGTGGCTCGCAGTGCGAGGTCGCCACTTTGCCTACACGCTGCGCCGCCGGCTCAGCATCGGGACTGCCGGGTTTCGGCTCGACTACCGTGTCAGCACCGCCGAGCCGATGCCGTTCCTCTGGGCGGCGCATCCGCAATTCGCGGCAAGCCCGGACACCGAGGTGGTGCTCGGCAGTGGGGCTGAGCCGCTGATCGATCGGTTCGGTCGCGGCTATTGGGAAGCACGCGAGCCCGGCGCGCCGATCCGGTTGAGCGACCTGCCGCCGGGCACGAGCGCCAAGCTGTTCGTCACCCCGGACCGGCCAGCCGATCGGGCGCAATTGATCCAGCCCGATGGCGCGCGGCTGACATTCCGTTGGGACGCAGCCGTCGTGCCCTATCTCGGCGTGTGGATGGATCGGGCCGGCATCGGCCCGGTGGATGCTATCGCCATCGAACCGATGACCGGGTTTGCCGATTCATGCGCCAGTGCAGCTGAAGCCGACTGCGTGCTGTGGCTGAAGCCGGGGCAGGCGGCGAGCTGGTGGCTCGAGGTGGAGTTTGGGGAGGCCCGAAAGGTGTAGTCGGGATGGCTGCGCATCGACCTGGTTCCACTCGACGCCGGTGTGGCCGTTCCGACCCGGCTCCCAGGGATGGCCAGCCAGTTGGTTGCACAGCTCGGCGGGGGAGGCCGATTGCGGCAACGCCGCCGTGACCAAGGCAAAACTCAAGGTTGCGGAGACTGCAATGACCTTAAACATGGCCGGAATATTTCGGCCGGCGAAGATTTTGTCGTCCCCTGAGCTACTTCATCATTAATGCGGGATTAGTGAGCGTTGCTTGGCGGGAAGCAACGGCCGGCCTAGCCGGGTGCACTCAACGAGTTGTGGAGCCGGCGTGACAGGCGGTCGAAGCAAGGTGCAAAAGCAAGGGGGCCTAAGCCCCCTTGCTCATTGTCCCGGCGGCCCGATCAATCGATCGGGTCTGGCGAGCCGGGCGTTCCCGGGAGGGACTCGGGGTGAAGCTCATAGTCCTGCTGTTTGTCGGCCGAGACGAACACCCGCTCGCGCATGATGCTGTCTTCGCCCCAGTTGAACATGAAGTTGGGGGCGCCGATCGGGATATTTGCGAAGCGTTTGTTGACGATCAGCGCCGCCGAATACTGGGTGAGGCCGACGGCGTAGACGTTCTCGGTGTAGACCTGCTGATAGTGCTTCATCAGCGCGATGCGCTCGGCAGGGTCGTTGGTGGCAATGAAGCTGTTGACGGTTTCGACGAGGTCGGTCTCGAACGGCAACAGGTCCAGCGAGCCATCGGTTCCGGCGCGGTGGAACACGCTTACTCGGGGTCCGGTGGGAGCCAGGGCGACGGTGTTCTGCACCGCCGTAATCAGCTCCGACTGATTGCGATAAACGAGCCAGTCATATTGGCCCGCCGCCTGCCGAGCGAGGGTTTCGTTATTGCCCATGAAGTTCGAAACGACGCGGATGCCGAGCGGTTCGAGCTGGGCAATGATCGCTTCGCCAATATTCTTGTTGGTGCGGAGGTCAGTTTCGGAAAGCAGCGCAATCTCGACATTGGCACCGCCGGCCGTGCCGGCCGGGAAGTTGACGATGCCGTCGCCGTCCGTGTCGACCAGTCCGGCCTTGGCCAGATAGGCCTTCGCCGTCTCCAGCGAGTACGGATAATAGACTGTCGATGCTTTGTCGTAATAGGCCGACGCCGAATAGAGGCCGCCCGGATAGATTGCCGTAAAGGGGCCCTTGACCAGGGATTCGCCGAGTTTCTGCCGGTCGAGGGCCGTGCTGATAGCCTTGCGGAAATCGAGGTTGCGATTCAACTCGCGCACGGCCTGCGAGCGGGCGTCCGGTTCGCCCCAGCCGTTGGCCGAATAGTTGAGCAGCAGGGAATAGCCGATGGTGCGCGGCCCGAATTCCAAACGTGCCGGCGCGTCGTCAGCCGCCGAACGCTTCAGCGCCTCGACATAGTTCTCGGGCTGCTCCAGGTTGGAATAATCGCCAGTTCCGGCCGCCGCCTGAACGTCGCGATCGGCCCAGGTTGAAAGCCGGTAGTGCACTTCGTTGAGGTAGGGCAGCTGGTTGCCGGCCTCGTCGACCTTCCAGTAATAGGGGTTGCGCCGCGTCACGATGATGTCGTCGGGCCGATACTCGACCACCACCCAGGCG
This sequence comes from Devosia sp., assembly GCF_035944845.1. Classification (GTDB taxonomy): domain Bacteria; phylum Pseudomonadota; class Alphaproteobacteria; order Rhizobiales; family Devosiaceae; genus Devosia_A. The sequence goes on from NZ_DASZAW010000096.1 coordinate 28,327, forward strand.
CCCATGACCGGAAAGTTCAGGTAGGTCGGCGGAAAGGCATTCTTGTAGTCTTCGTAGCTGTTGGCCGGATTGTATTTTGGGTGCTGCGGTTTCAGCAGATGCGCCGGCCCGGGACAGAACGTGCCATAGCCCATCTGGTACAGATACTGTTTCGGGAACGGCTCCTTGAACGTCCACCGGATGGTATTGGCGTCGACCTTTTCGAGCGTCGTGCCGACGCCGAAGGTCTCAGGCGAGGCGCCGTTGAGTGGCGTCACATTGGGGTCGAGAACGTTGTCTTCCCAGTAGAACATGACGTCATCGGCGTCGAACGGCACCCCGTCGGACCACTTGGCGCCCTCGATCAGGTGCATGGTCAGCTGATAGCCGTCCTCCGACCACTCCCAGCTCCTCGCCAGGTTGGGCAGCGGTTCCAGGTCCTCGGCCTTGATCTGGAACAGCGGCCCGGTGCGGGTCAGGCACTCCATTGTGCCGATATCGATGCCGCCCCAGCCCTGTGACTGGCCAGCTGCATAGTTCCAGCCTTCGGGACGACCGCCGATGACGTGACGCATGACGTCGCCATAGACGCCGATGCCATCGGGCATATTGGCGGCCTTGAACACCAGCGGTTCGGTCGGCAGCCGATCCTTCACCGATGGAAGCAGGCCGGCCGACACGTATTTCGCGGTGACCCAATCGGGCTCGTGATATTCCGGCAGCGCCCTGAACTCGAGGATATCGGCGACCCCGACGAAGTTCGGCTTGCCCTGCGCCTCGAACGAGGGCGGATCGGGCGGGGTGGTTGGTTCGAGCATTTGCGCTTCAGCTGCAAAGGCTGAAGTTCCGAACAGCAGGCACGTCGCCAACAGGCGATGGCTGGATGGTTTCACTGGCTTCCTCCCAAAGGCGCAAGCGCGCCGACTTGCCGCGTTGGGTGCACGCCGCCCGAGCCGTTTTCGGCTTCGCTCCGGCCAGCTCGTCGCGCCGTAAAGTCCAACGAGGATCACGCCGAGGGTAGGGCGCCACGGGCAGCAGAGGAATGAGACGGTGTCTCGTCGACCTTCGTTTTTGTGTTGTTCTTTGCGTCCATCCACAGCTCTCGGTACTGGCCCATGGGCTGCCATGATCGGGCTGTTGGCCTCGCTGTTGACGCCTAGGGGATGGCAACGGGCAGGGGCGGCCGTGCAGGTTCGATGCGTCTCGATCACCGTACAGCGAAGGTCCGTGCGGGTGCAGTGTTGGCGTGCTGTTCTAAAAAGATCAAACAAATACAGATACTTGGTGTACGTTTGACCAGATCGTGCTATCTGGCGCTGCCGGCGAACTCAGAACAATAACGAAGGAAATCGCAACACGCGCTGATTGAGCAGCAGCCAGGTCGCTCCTAGTCTGGGGATCGCAATCAGGGAGGACCCCAATGCCCGATTTTGACCTTCAGGACTTTCTTTTTGACCTGCGAGGCTACCTCATTCTCGAGAAAGCCATCGATGCCACATTGCTCGCTAACCTCAATCGGGCTTTTGACAATTTTCCCGAGCTGCAATTTGGCGAATGGTGGGGCAACGCCCAGCGGCTCGACAATAACGGTCACGCCGGGCTCGAGCTGCAGAACATCGTGGAAGCGGGCAAGCCCTTCGAGGCGCTGATCGACCACCCGTCGTGGATCGACCGCCTGCGCCGCTATTGCGGCGAAGACGGTACCTATGTCGGAGGGCTGTTCATCGACGAGTGCTTCGCATCGGTGCGTCGCAATGGCGGCTACTTCCCACTGCACTCGGGCGGCCAGGATGGCGTGGTGCGCAACCAGTTCCGCTTCGTAAACGGTCAGTTCCGTTGCGGCCAGGTCAATATCCTGTTGGCTCTGACCGATATCGGCCCCGGCGATGGCGGCACCCGCATCCTGCCCGGCAGCCACAAGAGCAATATCGCCCACCCCGTATTTGCCCGCAATTTCTCGGAGCGCGTCAAGGACGAGGACGAGGTCGTCGAGGGTTCGATCGAAGTCAACATGAAGGCCGGCGATGCGCTGATGTTCGTCGATGCGCTGTCGCATGGCGCGACCAAGCGCATCAATCCCGGTGACCGGCGCGTGGTGATTTTCCGGTACGGGCCCAGCTGGGGCAATACCCGCTACGGCTTCAAGTACTCCCAGGAGTTGCTTGATCGCGTGACGCCCGAGCAGCGCAAGATCCTCGAGCCCATTACCCCCCGCCACCCCGGCACGCAACGTGGGCTCGAGCGTCTGGTAACCGCCTGATTTTGGAGCGTGACCACAAATGCCGCACATCAACGTAACGCCGGCACCGGAGTCCTCGCCCATTGTGGCGGGCATTCAGTACCAATCCAAGGAGTTCAGTCGCGGCTATCGCCCGGAGGGCACCAAGGACTGGCTGATGGTGAGCACGCTTGATGGCGTTGGCTATGTCAAGGCCGAGGGCACCACGCGGACGTTGCGCCGGGGCGACATCCTGTTGATCGCCCCGGACACCCCCCAGGAATACGGACATCTCGATGACGACAGCCGCTGGGTGAACATCTGGGTGCATGTTCGCCCTCGCCCGCACTGGCTGCCCTGGCTGGCCTGGCCGCGCATTTCACGCGGTATCATGATCCTTGAGGCCGGGGAGCAGTTCGAGCCGATCGAGAGCGAGTTGCGCCGCATGGTGGAAGTCAGCAATGCCCCACTTCGGCTCAGGTACGAGGCGGCAATGAACAGCCTCGAGCGCGTGCTCATCACGGCCGACGATCTCAACCCCCTGCATGGCGCATCGCAGCTCGACGGACGCATCAAGAAAGCGCTCGAGATCGTGGGCGAGCGGCTCGCGGCCCCGCTCAACATCGCAACCCTGGGCAAAGCGGTTGGCCTGTCGCGCTCGCGCTTTTCCGTGCTGTTCACCGAACAGGTCAACCTGTCGCCTCAGGCCTATATCGAGTTCGTTCGTCTGGCCCGGGCGGCGCAGATGCTGCACTCTTCGTCATGGTCGGTGGCGCACATTGCCGAGGAAGTGGGCTTTCCCAATGCCTACTATTTCTCGACGCGCTTCCGCCGCCGCTATGGCGTGCCGCCCTCCGCCTACCGGTCAGCGCAAGAGGGGCGAATCAATGACCGAGCAGTTCAGTGAACCCCGGATGTCGCCAACCACGCGATGCGGCGGCGACTGCCAGAGCTGCCAGCTTCGTGACTTGCATCAGCCCCCAGGTTCGAGACGAGACATGGAAAGCGCCGCCCGCCCCGCCGACAGGCTGACCCTCGCGCTTAACCTCGGCACCCTTTTGGCACTGCCCAAGTGGTCGCAAGCTCCATCCGGCGACAACGCCAGCGTGGCATCGGCGCTGAAGCAGGCCGGTTACACGGCAGTGCAGGGGAACGATGACCCTGCCTTTGCGGCAGCGGGGTTGACGACGTTCGGTTCGGGCAGCGTGCGCCGACCCGACGAGGCAATGCCTTTGGTCAGGCGTCACCAGGCGCTCGGCCATGCCGCAACGACCCTCCATGTCGGGACCGGCTTGGAGGGCGACAGCGAAGCGATGCACTTCATCGATGCGGTGCTCGAAGCCAGTGACGCGACCGGCTACCCGGTCTACTTCGAGACGCATCGCGCCACCATCACCCAGGATATGTGGCGCACGCTGCGCTGGATCACGCATTTCCCCGAGATGCGTTTCAATGCCGATCTCTCGCATTGGTATACCGGGCTCGAAATGCCCTATGGCGATTTCGACGCCAAGCTCGACTTCCTCGCGCCGGTATTTGCGAGGACCCGGTTCATCCACGGACGGATCGGCAATGCTGGTTCGATGCAGGTGGCGATCGGCCGGGGTGGGCGGGACCAACCGCATCTGTCGCACTTCATCGAGATGTGGCGACGGTGCTTTGCGGCCTTCCTCGCCAAGGCCGAGGCGGCAGATCGCATCGTCTTTGCTCCCGAGCTCCTGCCGGCCGCGGCGGCCGGAGCAAACGGCCCGATCTACATGGACTATGCGCAACTGCACGGGGGTGACGGAGGGTTCGATGAAACCGCCGACCGCTGGCAACAGGCGCTGTTGTTGACCGAGCTGGCGCGAACGACCTTTCACGAGGTTGCCGGCACCGGCAACGCCTTGGCGACTGACGGCTGAGCCGGCTGCTGCCCATGGAGATCAACGTGCGCGGCGCCGCGGTGCTGGGCGTGGTCGGGCAGGGGGATCGGCAAGGATCTCTACGTCGCCATCCGGCAGTTCGAATACACCGATATCAGCGCCATCATGCTGCTGCTGATCGCCATGACCGCGATCATCGATCTCAGCTGCGAGGCGATCTGCCGCCGCCTGATCGGGCAAGACGCCGGCAAGGGGGTACTGACGATGAACGCCAAACTGAGCGCCGACACGGTGGCGGTGCTGCGCCAGACCAACCCCGAAATCCTCGCCCGGCCGCTGCCGCAGCGTCTGCGCAGCTGGGCCCTGTGGCTGGCCTTCCTCGCGGTGTTCGGCTTCGGCCTCTGGTTGGATCGATGCCACCCCCAGCGCATCTGGGATGGGCTCGGCAAGCTCGGCTTCCTGGTCCACTTCATGTGGCCGCCGAGCGATGGGGGCGCCTTCTGGGAGCATGTCTATGCCATGCCGCAGACGCTCGGCATGGCCTTTCTCGGCACGCTGATCGCCGCCGTGGTGGCGCTGCCGCTGGGCTTTCTGGGCGCCAAGAACGTCGTGCCGAACTGGCTGTTCCACTTCGGCCTCCGCCGCGGCTTCGACTCGAACCGCGTCCGCATTTGGCCAAAGCGGACACCCGCTTCCAGGCTAGTCAAAGGGCTGCTGTGATCGAGGCGGTTGCGCCTGTTCTTCTGTACAAGAACTTCTCCTCGCGAAAGTCTTTTATCTGAGCTGTTGATCCAGGCGTTCGTCCTGACTCACAGGGCGCTGTTGACGCCATACCAACTAGTGGGTATGATAGGAATATGCACGAGTCACGCCTCAAAATTCTGAATGCGACGCTCAACGTCGTCCGGGAGAAGGGTTACCACGCCACCCGCATCGAGGATGTCTGCGCCGGAGCTGGCCTGACGAAGGGCAGCTTCTTTCATCATTTTTCCAGCAAGGAAGAATTGGCCATCGCCGCGGCCACCCATTGGGATGTGGTCACCGGAGCACTATTCGCCTCGGCGAGCTACCATTCCGCACCCGAGCCGCTCGACCGGCTGCTGGGCTACATCGAACTGCGGAAAGCCCTGCTCACCAACACGATCCCCGAGGCCACCTGCTACGCCGGCACGATCGTGCAGGAAGCCTATGTGACGCATCCCGCCGTTCGTGAGGCCTGCGCC
>NZ_DASZAW010000097.1:0-18273 GCF_035944845.1 Devosia sp.
GCTAGACACCCCGCCTTGCCGGCACTTCCGCCGGCAATTTCCATTGGAGATGAAAATGATCAAGGTGACGTTCCCCGACGGTGCAGTACGCGACTATGCGCGTGGCACCACCGGGACCACCGTGGTCGAGGGCATCTCCCCAAGCCTCGCCAAGAAGACGGTCGCCATGAAGTGGAACGGGGTCCTCAGCGACCTGTCCGATCCGCTCGAGGAAGACGGCAAGATCGAGTTCGTGATGCGCGACAGCGCCGACGGGCTCGGGCTGATCCGCCATGACTCGGCGCACGTGCTTGCCGAAGCGGTGCAGGAGTTGTGGCCTGAGACGCAGGTCACCATCGGCCCGGTGATCGAGAACGGCTTTTACTACGACTTCAAGCGTGACACGCCGTTCTCCGAGGACGACTTCCCGGCCATCGAAAAGAAGATGGCCGAGATCATCGCGCGCGGCGCCGCCTTCACCAAGGAAGTGTGGACGCGCGACGAAGCCAGGCGCGTGTTCGCGGCCAAGGGCGAGAACTTCAAGGTCGAGCTGGTCGACGCCATTCCGGCCGACCAGATGATCAAGATCTACAAGCAGGGCCAGTGGTTCGACCTCTGCCGCGGCCCGCATATGCGCTCGACCAAGGATGTCGGCACGGCCTTCAAGCTGACCAAGGTGGCCGGCGCGTACTGGCGTGGCGACAGCAACAACCCGGTGCTGAGCCGTATCTATGGCACGGCGTTCGCCAGCCAGAAGGAACTCGACGAGTACCTGCACATGATCGAGGAAGCCGAGAAGCGGGACCACCGCCGCATCGGCAAGGACCTCGATCTGTTCCATCTGCAGGAGGAGGCCCAGGGGTCGGTGTTCTGGCACCCCAAGGGCTATGTCCTCTACAACCAGATGGAGGCCTATATCCGCCGGCGGGTGAACGCCAACGGCTACAACGAGGTGAAGACCCCGCAGCTGATGAGCTCGAAGTTCTGGGAGGCATCGGGCCACTGGGGCAAGTACCGCGAGAACATGTTCGTGGTGCCTGACGAGGTGCCCGGCACCGAAGAGACCGGGCCGGTGCTCTCGGGCAAGGCAGAGCTGATGGCGCTCAAGCCGATGAACTGCCCCGCCCACATCCAGATCTTCAACCAGGGGATCAAGAGCTACCGCGACCTGCCGATCCGCATGGCCGAGTTCGGTTGCTGCCACCGCAACGAAGCGCACGGCGCGCTACACGGGCTGCTGCGCGTGCGGCAGATGACGCAGGACGACGCCCATATCTTCTGCACCGAGGAGCAGATCCAGGCGGAGACCGAGCGTTTCGTCCACCTTCTGTACTCGGTGTACGAGCACATGGGTTTCGAGAATGTCGTCATCAAGCTCGCGACGCGGCCGGAAAAGTTCGGCGGCACCATCGAGCGCTGGGACGCGGCCGAGAAGGCATTGGGCGATGCGCTCAAGGCCACCGGCTACGACTTCGTCATCGCCGAGGGCGAGGGTGCGTTCTACGCACCCAAGCTCGAGTTTCACCTGAAAGACGCCATTGGGCGCTCCTGGCAGGTGGGAACGCTGCAACTCGACTATGTGCTGCCCGAGCGGCTCGGCGCCATGTACGTGGCCGAGGACGGCACCAAGAAATACGCGGTGATGCTGCATCGGGCGATCCTCGGCTCGCTCGAGCGCTTTATCGGCATGCTGATCGAGCACTATGCCGGCAAGATGCCGATGTGGCTGGCGCCGACCCAGGTGGTCGTGGCCACGATCGTCTCGGAGGCCGACGACTATGCGCAGAAGCTGGTCGACCGTCTGAAGGCCGGTGGCATCCGGGCCGAACTCGACGCGCGCAACGAGAAGATAAACTACAAGGTGCGTGAGCACTCGGTGCAGAAAGTGCCGTTGATGTTCGTCGTCGGCAAGCGCGAGGCGGAGGAGGGGACGGTTTCGGTCCGCCGGCTCGGCACCGAGGGGCAGAAGGTGATCGCGGCGACCGATGCGATCGTCGAGCTGATGGCGGAAGCCGTGCCTCCGGACCTCAAGCAGCAGGCTGCATAGCCTGGAAAGATGAAAGGGGCCGCAGCGATGCGGCCCCTTTCATCTGAGCTGTCAGAGCTTGACCGGCTCTTCGTAGACATAGCAGTCGTCGGCGACCAGCATCACCTTGGTCACTCTCAGCGAGGACAGCGGGTCTTTGCTCACATAGCTGCAGTCGTTGCCGGGCTGCATCAGAGAGCCCTGATCGAGCTGCTCGCAATAGCCACCCGGGCGCTTGTAGCCTTCGGGGGCGTCCGGGCCGCAGAGCGCATCGGTGCTCGAGCCGGCAAGTACCGGGGTTGCAAGCGGGAATGCCGCAGACGTTGCGAGCAGCAGGGCAACGGCGAGGATATTCTTCAAGTTCTCTCTCCTTGGTTGGTAGCCGATAGGGCTGGCGGGAAGCGGGTGTCTCGTCCCCGCTGATGTCCCGGGAGTTACTGGCGCCAGCGTGAACTTCGGCCGAACCCAGCATTCAAACTCAATTCATAATCATAATACGACTTATGACCTAGAATTGAGTGCAGAACAGAGAGGGCCCGTCCGATTGGGCGGGCCCTCTCTGTTTGCGCTGAACGACCGACGGACTTAGGCGGCGGCGATCTGGATGGTGATCTTGCGGGCCCCACGAGCCGGCTGCGGCGGCGCGGTGCGGCAGAGCACGAACGCTGCTACATCGCCGACATTGCGATAGGCGAACCACGTCTTGGCCGGGATGCGAACGAACGATCCGGCGGGGACGTACCCGGCGGCGCCGTTGACCATCAGCTCGAGCGCGCCCTGTTGCACCACGAGGACCGTTTCGGCCGCCTCATGCTGCTGTGGGCCGACCTGGGCCCGGGGCGACAAGACGTGGGACTGCGCCTGATACTGGAAACCTGCACCGCAGGGATTGGCGACATGAACGACGCGATCACCCGCAATGAAGAATGCATGCCTCGACATGATAGGTCCCCCCAAGGGACGTGTGCCTGAAACGTGCTGCCACACCTAATTTAGGGCAGATGAACGGCATTTGAATAGTCGTAGGGGGTGGTATTTCGGCTGGCAGTGGCCCGCTCAGCTGATCTGCGGGTCGCGGAACTGCACCCCGAGTTCCTTAACCGAACGCCAGATGACGATGCAGGCCTGCGGGCGGACCTTGTCGACGACCAGGTCGAAGGTGCGGGGAATACGAGTGACTGATGCCACTTCCAGCTTGGCGCCGGTCTCGGAGAGGTTGCGGATGATGCAGCGCATGCGGGTGCGGCCACCGTCGAAGACGATCGTCGCCTCGATCATGGTGTTGCGGCGCGGCGAGAGCCGCTTCTCGAGACGAATATCCAAGCTCAAACCCCCGAAGGCCGATCGGGACAATGCCGATGCGGTGTTGGAGAACCCCTTACGGAATGGATAAAGTTGCAGCGCGAGTTGCCTATTGCATTCCGGCAAGTTGCAGGCCTTGCAGATAACGCGACAGCAATGACGGATACATGAAGCGCAGCCCATCGCCGATCGAGGCGATGCTCACATCCGGATGCGATTGCTGGAAACGCTCGAGCGAGTCGCGGGCGGCCGCCAGATCGCCCTGGTGGGCAAAGTAGACGGAGAGGTCGCGATGCGGCCAGGTGAGACCGGGACGCTCGGACATGGCGCGTTGCGCCCAGGCAATGGCCTGCTGCGGCCGGCCGGCAGCAAAGTTGGCGAGCCCCATGCCGAGGTGCACGTTGAAGGCGAACGGATCCATCGGCGAGAGCCGGGCGGAGCGCTCGAAGGCGGCAAGGCCTTCTTCGGGCGTACCCAGGTAGACATGCCCCCAGCCGCGGCGCATCCAGGCCCAGGCGTGGTTGGGATCGAGTTCCAGCGCCCGATCCGCAAAGGTCGCAGCCTGCCGTACGTCGCCGCCCAGCATCATCATGGCGGATGCCAGCGCCGTCAGCGCAGTCGGATCGTCGGCGACCTGCTGCGATGCGGTTTCGACCAGCGCGGCGGCGGTGCGGCGCTCGGCAGCGAAATCGGCCGTCCAGTTGTAGGCGACCTGCTGGCCATGCGCCCAGGCGGCCAAGGCTGCCGCGAGCCCGTAGTGCGGCTCGAGCGACAGGGCCCGGGTCAGCAGCGCGATCGCCTCGTGGTTGTCTTCGGGGCTGTGCGACCAAAGGTGGGGCAGGGAGCGCATCACCAGGTCGTAGGCGGCCAGCGTCTCCGGGCGCTTCTTGCGCGCCCGCTCCACTTCGGCACGGCGAATGGAAGGCTGGATGGCGCTTGCCACTTCCGCCGCCATCCGATCCTGCAGGTCGAACAGGTCAGCGACGGCGCCATCGACCTTGTTGGACCAGATGTGGCTGCCGGCCTCGGTTTCGACCAGCTGCGCCGTGATGCGTACCCGCTCGCCAACGCGGCGCACCGAGCCTTCGACGACGTAACGCACGCCGAGGTCGCGGCCGATCTGGCGGATATCGACACCGGCCCGGCCCTTGTAGGTGAAGGCCGAGTTGCGGGCGATGACGAAGAAGTCCTTCACCCGGCTGAGTGTGGCGGTGATCTCCTCGACCACGGCGTCGGCGAAATAACTCTGATCGGCCTCGCCGGAAAGATTGTCGAACGGTAGTACGACCACCGACGGCCGATTGCTCGGCGGCGGGGGCGGCGGCGACTCGGGCTGCTGCGGGCGCGTCAGGCCGGCCGGGTGCCAGGCGTAGATCCGCACCGTCTTCGAGATGTTCTTGAGCTCGGTCGGGCCCATGTCGACAAATGGCAACTCGATGGTGCCATCGAGATACTGATACATCCACTTGGTGATGCACATGCCGCCGGCCGGCGAGTGGCTTTGCACCCGCACCGCCAGGTTGATGCCGGAGCCATAGAGATCGTTGCCGGCCACCAGCACGTCGGCGAGCACGATGCCGGCGCGCACCTGGAACATCTCTCCCCCAGGGGCGTGGATCTTCCGCTCATGGATCTGCCGCTGCAGGTCGGCCGTCCATTGCACGGCGGCGACGACGCTGTTGAACTCGGCCAGAAGGCCATCGCCCATGGTCTTGAAGACTTTGCCGCCGGCGGCGCCGATGGTGCGCGAGATCAGCCGATCATAGACCCGCTGCACGAGGCGCAGGGTCTGACGTTCACTGCGCTCGACAAGGCGGGAATATCCCACGATGTCCAGCGATACGATCGGGACCAATCGGCGGTCGGGTTGAGCCATACTGTATGTGCTTCTGCTGCAAGCTCTCGCTCTATAGCACTCGGAAATGTAACGGAGATAGCGGAACAGCGTTCTGCTTCAGAACAATTCGCGCAGAGCAGACGACGGCAGCGGGAAGACCGTCATGCAGCCGGCTGGCAGGCGGCAGCCCGATCGAGCAGCAATATCCGCTCGCGTTCGTTGCGGGTCAGGCCGGCAGCACGCTCGAACTCGACCCGCGCCTCCGCCAGACGGCCGAGCTTCACCAGGAAATCGCCACGGACGCTGGGCAGAAGGTGATAGCTCCTGAGCGCCGGGTCATCGGCAACGGCGTCGAGGATGGCAAGACCCGAGCCGGCACCGAAGGCCATGCTGTGGGCGACGGCGCGGTTGAGCTCGATGACCGGGCTAGGAGTCATCTCGGCGAGCATGTCGTAGAGCGCGGCGATCCGCCGCCAATCGGTCTCTTCCGCCTTGCGGGCTCGGGCATGGCAGGCGGCGATCGCCGCCTGCAGCACGTAGGGGCCGGCGCCGACCAGGGTCTCGGCCTTATCGAGCGCCGCGAGCCCGCGCCGGATCAGCATCTGGTCCCACAGGGCGCGATTCTGCTCGAGTAGCAGGATCGGCTCGCCATTGGCTGCGGTGCGGGCGCGCAGCCGCGAGGCCTGAATCTCCATAAGCGCGACAAGACCGTGGACTTCGGCATCCTCAGGGGCGAGTCCGGCGAGGATACGGCCGAGCCGCATCGCCTCTTCGCAGAGCTGAGGCCGGGTCCAGTCGTCACCGGCAGTTGCCGAGTAGCCTTCGTTGAAGATCAGGTAGAGGACCTCGAGCACCGAGGCCATGCGACCGCCCCGTTCCTCGGCGCGGGGCACCTCGAACGGCATGCCAGCCTCGGCAAGGCTCTTTTTGGCGCGCACGATACGCTGAGCGATGGTCGGCTCGGCAGCGAGGAAGCCGCGGGCGATCTCGTCAGTGGTAAGCCCGCCGATCAGGCGCAGCGTCAGCGCGACGCGCGCTTCGGGCGAAAGCACCGGATGGCACGAGGTGAAGATCAGCTTCAAGAGGTCGTCGCCGACATCGTCATCGAGCGGGGTATCGAGGTCGGGCGCGGTGGATTCGATCTCGCGCAGATCGTAGCCGAGCTCATCGAGCTTGCGTGCCGCCATCTTGTTGCGGCGGAAATAGTCGATGGCGCGGCGCTTAGCGGTCTGCATCAGCCAGGCGCCCGGATTGCGGGGCACGCCGCTTTCCGGCCAGTGGTTGAGCGCGACGATCAGCGAGTCCTGCGCCAGTTCCTCGGCGAGCCCGACATCGCGGACGATTCGGGTCAGGCCAGCGATCAGTTTGGCCTGCTCGATGCGGAACACCGCCTCGATGGCGCGATGGGTTTCTCTTTCGGTCATGGCGGCGGATCAGACCAAATCCGATCCGCCGGAGCAAGGTGCTGATCTCCGGGGTGAGCACTTGCTCATCCCCCCACCATGGCACGGTGCCTACTCGGGCTTGCGCAATGCGTTGCGGGCGGCGTCCCTGCTCGCCATGGCTTCCGTGTAGGCGTCGCCGAAATCTTCGGCCGTGAAGAGCTGGCGGATCTCGATCTCGACGTTGCCGTGACCATCGAGCCTGGGCCAGGTCTTGACCCAGTCGATCGCTGCCTCGCGCGATGGCACCTCGATCAGCGTGTAGCCGGCAATGAGTTCCTTCGACTCCGCGAAGGGGCCATCGATCACTGTTGGCCGGCCGTTGTTGAACTTCACCTTGGCGCCACGCGAACTCGGCATCAGACCGGAGCCGCCGATGACGATGCCGGCCTTCGCCGCATCTTCGTGGAATTGCGTCATGTCGGCGATGAGATCGGCGCCCGGCATCACCCCGGCCTCGGTTTCGGCATCCGCCTTGCGAATAATCATGAACTTCATGTCAGCGTCCTGTTCGTCTTCAGTTGGTGATGGGCTGTTGGGTGGCGTCGCGCCACGCCTGTTCCTTGGCGATCGCCTCCTGCGATACGACCTCGGCGAAATCTGCTGCTTCAAAGACACGACGCAATTCAATGGTCTCGCCGTCGTCAAACGGGATCCGCTTGACCCATTCGACCGCTTCGTCCCGCGACTTGACGCTGATTACCCAGAACCCGGCGATGAGTTCCTTTGTCTCGGCAAACGGGCCATCCCTGACGACCAGCGTGCCGCCCTCCGAGGTGACGCGAGCGCCCTGGTTCGAGGGGTGGAGGCCCTCGGCGGCGAGCAATATGCCGGCATTGATAAGCGCCTCGTTGAAGCGGCCCATCGCCTCGAAGGTCTCGGGTGACGGCATGATGCCGGCCTCGCTGTCGGCGGTGGCTTTGACAATGATCATGAAGCGCATCTTCGCTCTCCTGGTGCCCGCGGACGCCACGCCGGGATGGCGCGGTTCGTCGTGCTTCGATGACACGACGAGTGACCGGCAGCGAGATCGACAGCGGCGACGAAGATTTTCAGGAAGGCGGTCAGTAGACCGTCGTGAGGACCTCGATTTCCTTGGCCGCACCTGGCTGGACCTGGAACTCGCGGTTGTAGACCTGGTCGCCGCGCTTGGCGAAAACCAGATAGTCGCCTTCGCCGAGCACAGTCGAGGGGAAGGCGCCAATATTGGAGAACACGGTCTGGCCATCGGCGGTCTTCACCGTCCAGTCGATATCGGCAATGGCTTCGCCGCCTGCCTCGCTGACCAGCTTGAACGAGATCTGAGCGGCGCGATGGTAGAGCGTCGCGTCGGTCAGCTGGCCCGGCTCGACACGCAGGTCGGCGCGCACCACAGCGTTCACGTCGCCGAAATAAGAGACGATGTGATAGGTGCCGGCATTGAGGGTGACGATGTCGTTGGGGCTCAGATTCTGGGCCACCAGCGTGCGATCCGCCTCGGTGCTCCCGCTGGTGTAGATGTCGAAGCGCAGCAGGTTGATCGGGATCGCGACGTCGCCGGTGACCGCCGCGTTGAGGCGCATGGCGCCGGCATCGAGGATCAGGGATTTCGAGTTCTGGCCCTCGGCGACGGTGAGCGTGTCGGTGGTCTGGGCGCGGCCGTAGGCGACATGCACGACGTAACTGCCGGGCGGCAGTTCGAGATGCGCCGTGGCGTCATCGGATTTCTGCGCCAGCACCAGGTCGCCGGCGGCGTCGGTGCGGGTCTCGAACACGCGCCAGGTGACGCCGTCGGGCAGCGAGGTGCCGTCCTCGGTGATCTTGGCCATCAGCGTCACGGGCTGCGGCGCGGTGTTGACCGCGACCGCCTCGGCGGCTGCGGCAGCCGGGCCGGGGTCAATGGCAGCCGGCTCTGTCGCGGCGGCGCTGGCGAGTTCGGCGGAGGGTGCAGCGGCGGGCTGTTCGACAGCCTGCGGCATGCGGTCGGCGCGCCGGGGCAGGGGAATCGGCGGATCCTCGGCGATGGCCAACATCGGCGCGAGCATTGCCGCGATTCCGAGAATGCCGATCCAGTACCTGAGCTTCACCCTAGACCCCGCAGACGGCGCCCCGCAGCGCCTCGCTTCAAAATGCCTCGCGTGCCTACGCTTGGATTGGGGAAAAGCTGTGTCATAAGGACCTCACGCTCGCAAGGACCAGACCATGCCCATCAACGCCGCAGTGCGCGACTATCTCAAGACCCGCCGTTCCGTCGGTATCGGCTTCCTCAAAGACCCCGGCCCGACGCCGGATGAGCTCAGGGAGATCCTTGTCATCGGGACGCGCGTCCCCGATCACGGCAAGTTCGTGCCGTGGCGGCTGATTCTGATCGAAGGCGACGACCGGATCAAAGCGGGCGAAAAGCTTGCCGAGATCGCCAGGCGCAAGCGCCCCGAACTCGATGAGGCCGGCCTTGATATCGAACGGCGGCAGTTCCTGCCGGCACCGGTGACCATCGGCGTGCTGCTCTCGCCCAAGCCCAATCCCAAGGCACCGGAGATGGAGCAGTTGCTGTCGGCCGGCAATGTCTGCTTCAACCTCTCGCATGCTGCTTTTGCCATGGGTTTTGCGGCCAGCTGGACCAACCGCTGGTACGGCTTCGATACCGAAGCGCAGACCATGCTGGGCGCTCGCGGCGGCGAACGCTTCGTTGGCTTCATCCATATCGGCACCCCGACCACTGACATCGAGGATCGCGACCGGCCGAACCTCGATGAAGTGGTGACGCGCTGGCAGGGCTAACCATTCGTTAACCAGTCGCGGGTGATTGGTTAACCGAACGTTAGCAACGGACCCTTCGAGTCGATGGGCGTGAAGCCGATATCGGTGCCGCAACCGCTTGCCTATGCCATGGACACGGCAGGGGCCAAGAGCGACGTCGACTTCGATTACCTGCTGCGTACGGCGATCCGCGAAAGCAGCCTCAACCCGGAGGCCAAGGCCCGGACGTCCAGCGCCACCGGACTGTTCCAGTTCCTCGACAGCACCTGGCTGCAGGTGATGAAGGAGGAGGGGCCGCGGCTCGGTTACGGGCAATACGCCAGTGCGATCAAGGTCGACGCCGACGGCGATTACTACATCGCCGACAAGGCGCTGCGGCAGGACGTTCTGAAACTGCGTGAGGACCCGCAGGTCGCCTCGGATATGGCGGCGGCGTTCACCCGGAGCAATGGCGCCTACCTGTTCGAGAAATTTGGCCGCATGCCGAGCCCGGGCGAACTCTACATCGCGCATTTTCTCGGGGCGCAGGGGGCAGAAAAGCTGTTCAACGCCGGCCTGAAGGATCCCGACCAGATCGCCGCCAAGCTGTTTCCCAAACAGGCCAAGGCCAATCGCGCCATCTTCTACGAGGGCGGCGAGGCGCGGACCATCCGCGAGGTCTACCGAGCGCTGGTCGACAAGCACGACGGAGCTGTCGATCCGCGCTTTGCCACGCAGCAGCTGGCGGTCGACCCGGCGGCGCCGGCCGGCAAGTGGGATTCGGCCCCGGTGCCATCGCGATTCTCGCCGGACGACATGTCCTTCACCTCGCTGTTTTCGAGCGAGGGCGAGGTGCAGGGACGCACCCTGATGAGTCCGGCGACGGAAGCGCAGGGAAGCGCGCTGTTCACCCAGCTCTATGGCCAGGACGGAACGCTGCCCAAACCCCCGAAATTATGGTGAACCGTTCCTTAAGCCTTCCCCGATAGCGTCATTTCCGGCGCCTATCGGAGAACTTGATGGTTGCGTACCAGGATTTCGTCGCGCTGAGCCAATCGCGCGACAGTGAGGAGCGGGGGCAGGCGGCCCACCTCGCTGCCATGGCCTATCTCAACCACTATGGTCCGGCCGACGAGCACGCGGCGCTTTATGCGGCGCTGATCGGCTTTCTCGACGATCCATCGGTGCGGGTGCGCGGGGCGCTGGCCTATGGGCTGCTGCATGCTGTGGAGGCGCCGCGGCCCATTCTGCTGGCGCTGCTGCACGATAGTCCGGTGATCGCGCGCGCCGTGGTGCAGTATTCTCCGGCGCTGGTCGATGCCGACCTGATGGCGCTGATCCGGGGTGCCGACGAGGTGATGCTGCTGGCGACGGCGACCCGTGAGCGGCTGAGCCAGCGGGTGGTTGAGGCGCTGGTGGCGCGCGGTGGGCGACCATTGCTGATCAAGCTGCTGGATCGACCCGATGTGCCGTTCTCCCCGGCCATGCTGCGACAGGTGGCTGATCGCGATGGGGCCGACGACGCGGATCTGCGCGGGCTGCTGCTGGCGCGTGACGACCTGCCCGCCGATGCGCGGCTGATTCTGGTGCAGGCGGTTGCCGCGGCGCTGCGTGGTACACGGATGGTCCGGGGTGCCGTAGCACCGCATCGACTGGAGCGGCTGCTGCGCGACGCGACCGATACGGCGCTGACGGCGATCGGCGAGCAGGAGGCGGCGGCGGGCAGGGCGCCTTATGCAGCAGACCTGGTCGAAGCGGAGTTCGTCTCGACCCGGGTGATGCTGCACGCCATCGTCCAGGGCCATGTGCTGTTCTTTGCCGATTGCGTGGCGCAACTGGCGGAGACGCCGCGTGACAAGGTATTCACGTTGCTGGAGCATGGCAGCCGGTCGGCCCTCAATGCGCTGTTCTCGCGTTGCGGCCTCGGCGAAGCAGTGCGCAACATGCTGGCACGATTGATCTTTCACGCCCGCGCCGCCGACCTTGCCGATGATTTGGCAGCCCGGCATTTGGTGGTGACCGCGCTGACCGAGGAGCTGATCGTCGAGCATGACGGGGTCATTCCGCCCGAGCTCGAGGAGGCGTTTGCCTATCTCAGCGAACAGAACGTCATTCTGGCGCGCCGCGCCGCACGCGGGGTCATGTCGGCCTTCGCCGGGACGGCACAGTCGGAAATGACACTGCCGCAGCTCGAGGCTGAGGAGCTTCTGGCGCTGCCGGCGGCATAGGAAGGACTGACCGAAGCTAGGTCGAGGCCGTCACGACAGAAGCGCGTCAATAGCGGAACTGTTCGCTCAGCACGCGCTCGTCGAGTCCGGTGCCCGGATCGAACAGCAGCGTCACCTTCTGGTTACGGTTCTCACGCACCGTCACCTCGATGACCCGCTGGAACTCGACATTGTCGGCCACTGCGCTCACCGGGCGCTTGTCGGCTTCGCGGGTGCGGAAGGTGACGACGGCGCGGTTGTTGAGAATGGCGCCGCGCCAGCGACGCGGGCGGAACGGCGAGATTGGCGTCAGCGCCAGCAAGGGCGAGTCGATCGGCAGGATCGGGCCATGTGCGGAAAGGTTGTAGGCGGTCGAACCTGCGGGGGTTGCGAGCAGCACGCCATCACAGATCAGCTCTTCGAGGCGCGGCTGGCCATCGACCAGGATTTCCACCTTCACCGCCTGATAGGTCATGCGGAACAGCGACACTTCGTTGAGCGCCAACGCCCGGTGCTCGGAACCATCGGCCAACCGGACGTTCATTTCGAGCGGGTAGATGTGGGTAGGCTTGGCGGCGGCGAGGCGCGCGGGCAAGCCATCGGCAGAGAACTCGTTCATCAGGAAGCCGACGGAGCCGAAGTTCATACCGTAGACCGGCACGTTCCTGCCCATCTTGCGGTGCAGGGTCTGCAGCATCAGCCCGTCGCCGCCCAGGGCAACCACGGTGGTTGCAGCGTCAAAGCCGCTGTCGCCGTAGCGCTGGCGCAGCAGGTCCGCTGCGCGATCCGCCTCCGGCGTGCCGCTCGAAACGAAGCTTACCCCTTCGATACGTTCCGTCACGGCTGGCCCCTCACTGCTCGCGCCCGCTGCCTAGCATGGGCGGGTGACGTGGGGAAGAACGGGTTGATTGGGCCGTTCGTCTCAACTACATGAGCGGCAACGGATTTGAGGATAGAAATGCGCGCCGAAATCACCAAGGTCATCGCCGAAATCGAGCAGGTCGTAAGCCTGCTGAGGAGGCATCTTTGACTGGGATACAGCTGAAGCCCGCCTCGACGACCTGACGGCTCGGACCGAGCACCCCAACTTCTGGGCCGATCCGGAGAAGGCCCGGCCGATCATGCAGCAGCGTGATGAGCTGGACGTGCAGGTGAAGGCAGTGAAGGCCTTCGAAGCCTCGATCCGCGACAACACCGAACTCATCGAGATGGGTGAGGCGGAGAACGACGCCGAGGTGGTCAAGGAGGCCGAGCAGGCCCTGCATGAGACCTTGAAGGAAGCGCGGTCTGCCCAGGTCGAGACACTGCTTTCCGGCGAAGCGGACGGTAATGACTGCTATCTCGAGATCCACTCCGGCGCCGGCGGCACCGAGAGCCAGGACTGGGCAAACATCCTGTTGCGGATGTACACGCGCTGGGCGGAGCGGCGGAAGTTCAAGGTCGAGACGATGGAGATCCATGACGGTGAAGAAGCCGGGATCAAGTCGGCGACCATCAAGGTTACCGGGCATAATGCCTATGGCTGGCTGAAGACCGAGAGCGGTGTACATCGCCTCGTGCGCATTTCGCCCTACGACAGTGCGGCGCGCCGCCACACCAGCTTTTCGAGCGCCTGGGTCTACCCGGTGGTCGATGACACCATCAACATCGAGATCAACGAGAGTGACCTGAAGGTCGATACCTATCGTTCTTCCGGTGCTGGTGGTCAGCACGTCAACACCACCGACTCGGCGATCCGCATCACGCACGTGCCGTCAGGCATTGTCGTCGCCTGCCAGCAGGAGCGCAGCCAGCACAAGAACCGCGCCACGGCGATGGCCATGCTGAAGGCGCGCCTCTACGAGGTGGAACTGCAAAAGCGCGAGGAAGCGGCCAACGCCGAATCCGCTGCCAAGACGGATGTGGGCTGGGGCCATCAGATCCGCAGCTATGTGCTGCAGCCCTACCAGATGGTCAAAGACCTGCGCACCGGCCACGAAACGTCGAACACCTCGGCAGTGCTCGATGGCGATCTCGACGACTTCATGGAAGCCTCGCTCGCGGCGCGGGTCACCGGCTACGCAGACAAGGTCGCCGACGCCGAATAACGAAGTTGGCCGGTAGCTCGGCTACCGGCCAACGACCATCCGAAGACCCGAAATCGAGATGAAGCGCCCAGGGCCACCTTGGCGCAACTGCCTTGTTACCGGTAACGTCTTGCGAACGCATGATGCATTTGAACTAATGCAAGGCGCAATGAGTTACGTCACTCATTGCGCACGGGCTTGGGGGAGCGGTGATGGAGGATGACGACCTGGTCGACAGGATCTACGAGGCGGGAGCCGTTCCCGACCTCTGGCCGAATGTCCTCGAAACCCTGGGCAGAATAAGCCGGGTTGCCGGCACTGTACTGTTCGCCGTGCGGGGTGAGACGGCGCACTGGACGGCTTCCCCGAGCCTCGTGGATATGTCGCGGGGATATTTCGAGGGCGGGTATCCCGGCCATGACGACCGTACGGCGCGGCTCCTCGCTTACGATCATCCTGGTTTCGTCACCGATCTGGACGTGTTTACGCGTGAGGAGTGGGAAGCCGATCCGATCCGCAAGGAGTTCTTCGTGCCGCGTGGCTTCGGCTGGGGGGTGGCGACCGGGATCAAGGTCCCGACCGGCGATCTGCTGATCTTCCACGGCGAGAGACGACTGGCGGATGGGCCGGTCCAGCGGGATGTGGTGGAGCGTCTCGACCTGCTGCGTCCGCACCTGGCGCGCGCCGCACTGATGTCGGCCCGAATCGCGTTCGAACGTGCCCAGGGCGCCGTTGCGGCGCTGGAGATGGTCGGCCTTCCTGCAGCAGTGCTTGGTCCGCGCGGTGCGGCGATTGCGACCAACGGCATGCTGGAGGCTCTCGCGCCGTCGGTGGTGCAGTCACGGCCGACCCGGCTGGCGCTCGCCAATCAGCGCTCCGACGAGATGCTGAGCACCGCACTCGAGGCAGCCGAGGCCGGACTGCATACGGGTCCGGTGCGCTCGATCCCGATCCCCGCCAGCGAGGACAGCCCGGCAATGGTGGCGCATATGCTGCCGATACGCGCCTCGGCCCGTGAGGTGTTTACCGGTGCCGCCGCCGTGCTGCTGATGACGCCGGTAACGCTACGGGAACTGCCTGATGCGGCGGTGATCCAGGGGCTGTTCGACCTGACGCCGGCAGAAGCCCGGATCGCACGCGCGCTCGGCGGCGGGATGACCATCGGGCAGATCGCCTCGACAACCGGCGCCAGCGCGGCAACGGTGCGCAACCAGGTCCAGGCGGTATTCGGCAAAACCGGCATGCATCGACAGGCCGATCTCGTCGGCCTGTTGCAGGGGTTGCAGCCGTTGGTTAGCGCCCCGACCCCACCGTCGCGATTGCCGCCGCGTAAGTGATGCCGCCGCCAAAGGCGACGAGACCCAGTCGGTCGCCCGACTTGGTGGTCGGCAAGGCATCCATCAGCGCCAGCGGAATGGTCGAGGAACTGGTGTTGCCGAGGTTACGGATGATCGAGTGCGCCGGGCGGCCCGAGCGACGGGCGATAGCGTCGATGATGCGCTGGTTGGCCTGGTGCGGCACCATCAGGTCGATATCATCCATCGAGATGCCTTCGGCGGCACAAGCCGAGGTCAGCGTCGCCGACATGGCGCGCACGGCATCGGCGAACACCTCGCGGCCGTTCATCTTGATGTAGCCTTCGCCGGCGCGGGGCACGCTCAGCAACTCGCCCGACTCCGGTGCGCCGGCGATGGTCGGCTGGGCAAAGGTGAAGAGTGCGGGCTGATCATGCCCTGGCCCCTGTACCAGTGATGCGGTAGCCGCGTCGGCAAACAGCACGGCGGTGTTGAAGTCGTTCTGGTCGAGCAGTGGCGACAGCACTTCCGACGTCACCACCAGCACCCGGGCTTCGGGATTGTTGGACACGTAGTCGCGGGCCTGGGCCAGCGCGTACAGGTAGCCGGAACAGGCGGCATTGATGTCGTAGGCCGGCAGGTTGGCGCGGCCGGCCGTGCTGACGGCGTCGGCAACGCGGCAGGCCAGCGAAGGGGTGATCACATCCGGCGTGCCGGTGGCGGCGATCACCAGATCGATATCGTTGATGTCGAGCCGCTGCTCGTCGAGCAGCTTCTGCGTGGCAGAGACGGCAAGCGAGAACACCGTCTCGCCCGGCTGTACCCAGCGGCGGCTTTCGATGCCGGTAAGCTTGACAATGTCGCCGGCGTCGCGGGTCTGCCAGTTGCCCTTGAGGTCGGCATTATGCACCTTGCGGCCGCCGGTAATGCCGGTGATACCGGCCACACCCACCGGAACGTCGGCGCGACCGATCGCAACAGGCGCCGCCAGCGGGGCGCCGCGTCGTTTCAGCATCGCCTTGTCGACGCGCTCGGCAGTAACCGTGGTCTGTTGCCGCGCCGCCGAGGCATCGGCCTCGACGAACATCAGCGGCGCACCCACAGCAACCTTGTGCTTGGGCTCGACCGGAATCGACAGGACCTTGCCGGTCACCGTGGCCTGGACGTCGACGGCTGCCTTGGTGGCCTCGACCACGGCGACAAGGTCTCCGACCTTGATCATGTCGCCTGGCTTCACCAGCAGTTCGACCACTTCGACTTCGTCGTCGGCAGGGCCGGAGCCGATAGCGGTGATTGCCGTAGGGCCGGCGTCAACCTTGGGCGCTTCCCACGAGAGATCGAATTCGAGCAGCGCGGCAGCCGCTTCCATGATCCGGCGATAGGAGGGCAGGGTGTCGATCTGCCGCTCGAACTGGAACGGCACATGGATATCGTCGCGGGTGACACGCCGGGCACTGACCGGAACGCCGGCCTTTTCCATCACCGTCGCCATGACCTCGGCCCCGAAGCCGGCGGTGTGGTTGTCCTCATGCACTACCAGCAGCCGCTTGGTGCGGCGGACCGAGCGGAGCACCGCGTCCTCGTCCCAGGGCGAGATCGAGCGGAGGTCAATGAGGTCGAGTTCAGCGCCGGCGCCGGACAGCGTCTCGGCGGCCAGCAGCGACTGGGTCAGCGGGTTGCCCCAGGTGACCAGCGTCAGGTCGTTCCCCTGGCGTACGGTGCGAGCCTTGCCGGGGGCAACGAATTGCCTGGCCGTATCGTCCGAGGTGCGGCGATCGGAGAGGTTCAGGCCGCTCTTGGGGTAGAGGAAGACGGTCGGGCGCTTGCTCTGGAAGGCGGCATTGAGGAGGCCCGCCGCATCGCCGGCGCTCGACGGCATGACCACATCGATGCCCGGCACATGGGCGAGGATCGATTCGAGGGTCTGGGCGTGGAACGGGCCGAGGCCCGCCTTGTAGCCGCCGCAGCTGACCATCAGGATCACCGGCGCCTGCCAGCTGCCATCGGTGCGCCAGTACATCGAGCCGAGCTCGGAAATGATCTGGTTGAAGCCGAGCGGCAGGAAATCGGCAAACTGGATGAACGCCACCGGGCGCTGCCCAGTCAGCGCGCGGCCGATCGAGGTGCCCACGATTGTCGACTCCGACAGCGGCGCGTTGCGAACGCGGCCGGGGAAAGCGGTCGACAGGCCCTTGGTGACGCCGAATACATCGCCCTTGGGGTCTTCGATGTCCTGGCCGAGCAGATGGACTTCGCGATTGGCCTGGAGCTGGTCGCGCAACACCCGGTTGAGGGCTTCGCGCATGGTGAGATTCGGCTGCTTGGCGTCGCCGCGATATTCCTTGGCGTGCGCGAACTCGGGCGGGTAGGGCGCTTTGGCCGCACCGGCGGTCTGCGGCCCGGCTTCGCCGCGCGCTTCGACAACAGCTGCCGCTACTTCGGCGATCAGGCTGGTTTCGAGCTGCGCCAGTGCCGCATCGCCCATCTGCGACTCGCGCAGCGATTGACGGATGGCTTCGAGCGGATCGCGGTTCTTGCCGGATTTCAGCTCGTCGGCGGCGCGATAGAGCGCCTGATCGTCAGCATTGGTGTGATCGGAGAGCCGCTCCAGCTCCATCAGCAGCAGCGACGGGCCGCGGGTGGCGCGGGTATGGGTCACCGCCGTTTCAAAGGCGGTACGGGTAGCCGCCAGGTCGACGCCATCGACACGGCGGATCGGCAGGCCCAGGAAGCTCTCGGCCGGGCCGGTGGGCAGATCGAAGAAGGTCTGGCCCGGCGTCTTGGTCGAGATGGCCCAGTTGTTGTTCTGGATGACGAATACCACCGGCGCGCCGGTGCGTACTGCCTCGCCCACCGCCTCGAGGAATTCACCCTGTTGGGTGGTGCCGTCGCCGACGCAGCAGATCACCACCGGGGAATCGGGGTGGAACTTCACGGCCTGGGCGTTGCCCACGGCGTGCAGCGCGTTGTTGCCGACGGGCCCGACCATCGAAGCGACATTCAGTTCGCGGGCCGAGTAATGCGCGCTCATCTGTCGGCCGGCAGAATGCGACGGACCGGTAGCGAGCAGGCTGCGGAAGAATTCGACCAGCGGCAGGCCTCGTGCCAGCAGCAGCGCCTTGTCGCGATAGTGCAGGTGCAGCCAATCCTGCTGGCCGAGATAATCGGCGATCAACGCCGTCGACTCGTGGCCGGCGCCGGAAACATGGAAATGCGCCAGTCCCTGCTTGACCAGGTCTTGTTCGACACGGTCAATCTCGCGGGCGAGAAACATCGCCCGGTGCAGCCGCAGCATCGTTGGAATGTCTGAGGTCATCAGCATTGTGGCGGGAACCTAAACCCGTCCCCGGCGAAAAACCAGAGCAACTAGCTGGTCTTGGGCGAATGCATGGCTGATTTGC
>NZ_DASZAW010000098.1:0-13703 GCF_035944845.1 Devosia sp.
GGCAACACACACAAAAGTGTGGTCGCGTTTCGACAAGCCGCCGGGCAACTGGCAAAACGAATGACTGACTTTGGAGGTCAATAATGAAAATCAGGAGCCTTCTTCTGGGTTCTGTGGCGGCAGCGGGTCTCTCGACCGGCGCCTTTGCGGCCGATCTCGGCGTTCTGACGTCGCTCGACGTCTGCGACGCGCTGGGCCTGTCGGGTCTGACGATCTCGTCCGACACCAACTGCCTGCAGATCACCGGTGAAGTGAAGTACAAGTTCACCTGGGGCGACTATCAGGACGCCGTGCTCGTTCCGACCGCTGCTGGCACCACGCCGCTCGGCCTCGGCGTTGTTGGTGGCCACGGCTTCGTGCCGGGCGACGACGACCGTCAGGATTGGCAGTCGCGCTTCGACGCCTGGATCAAGTTCGTTGCCACTGCTGACTCCGATTTTGGCCCGGCCAAGGCCGTGCTGAAGCTCAAGCAGGTTCAGAACCGCAAGGTGACGAACGAGCTTGCGACCGGCGGCGTCGACTACAACCAGGACGGCGACTACCTCGACATCTTCGACGCCAACACCGATGACGACATTCTGGGCTTCGCCGAGAAGGCCGGCACGGGCATTGGTAGCTCGGACACCGGTGGCGTCATCCTCGACGAAGCTTATGTCTCGATCGGCGACTCGACCGTGATCATGGCGGGCAAGAAGGGCTCGATCATGAACAAGGCTGACGACGAGCCGCTGACCTGGCTTGACCTGTTCAACTCCGAGAAGGTTGATCGTGGTGTGTCGTGGGGTCCGTTCAAGACCGATCAGGGCATCGGTGACGGTGGTCACGTTATCCAGGTCACCTCTGACCTCGGCAATGGCTTCACCGTCAGCGGTGGCGTCGAGAAGCTCGATGGTATCAATGGCTACGCTGGTACCGCTGTTGGCGTAATCGCCTACGCCGGTGAGGGCATCTCGGCTCACATCACCGGTGCGGCTGGCGGCATCCTTGATGCGGAAGTCAACAACTGGGGTATCCACTCCGGCTTCGCTGGCACTTTCGACAACTTCAAGGTGGTTCTCGCCGGTGCTTACGGGCACTCGGAAGACTTCGCTTACGACTACTGGAACGTTCTGGCGTCCGCTTCGGCGACCTTCGACATGTTCACCATCGCTGGTGCCGTCGAGGCTGTGGATGATGGTGTGACCGGTACCGACTTCGGTGCGAGCGCGTCCATCGGCGTGACTGTTGCCGAGGGCGTTGCCATCAACGTCGGCGGCCGTTGGTACCACGACGACGCAAGCGGCGCCGACTCGTACCAGGTCGCGGCTGGCGTCTCGGCTGCTGTGACCGAGTCGATCACCATCACCGGTGAAGTCGGTTACATCTACGATGACTACGCCAAGGCGGGCAGCGGGTTTGTTGGTCCGACTGTGACTGTGGCCCCGGTTCCTGCAGTTGCGCCCAAGTTCGCGGACGACGTGTTCTACGCTTCGGCCAAGCTGGCTTGGGCTCCGGGCGGTGGTTACACCTCCTCGATCAAGGGCACGATCGGTTCGGGCAGCGCTTCGGACGATCTCGGCTACAAGATCGAGACCGAGTTCAAGAAGACCTTCGAGTAAGCCTTAGGGCCCAATCGGATTGGAGAGGCCCGGCGTCAGCCGGGCCTTTCTGTTTGTGGTGTTCACAGAGTTGTCAGGCTTCGTTCATTTGGCCGCATTTATCGGTTCATGCTGACATTCAGAAATTGTCAGTGGCGTTGACGCACTTCTCCGATTCAGTGTTTGGCGCTATGGCTCATCGTCGGCTCGCTGCCGGCGGATTTCTTGTTTCGGGGGCGGCATGAGCGGCATCTTCCTGCGCTGGGGTGTACCAGCCTTCGTCACGGTCATCGGCGGTACGGCCGCTGCGGTGGCGACGAGTGGCAGCGCCATCCCCCAGGACCTGGCCAGCCGCACCAGCGCGGTTATCGCCACCCCCGAGTTCGAATGGGCCAAGCTCAGCTTCGACATGCGCGATGCCACGCTCACCGGCACGGCGACCACCCAGGCGATGATCGACGAAGCCGTGGCGAAAGTCGCAAGCGTGCACGGCGTGCGCTCGGTGACCTCCAGGGTGGTGCTCGCCGAGTACGTCAGCCCATTTCCGTTCGTTGCGACCGTGGACGGCGGAGTCCTGACCCTTTCCGGCGGACTGCCCGACGAGGCGGCGCGAGCCGAGATCCTGGCGGTGGCGGGCGAGGGGGTGCGCGACGAGACCCGCCTGATGTCAGGAGCGCCGAACCGGGCGAACTGGATTGCCGCTGCCACCTACGCCCTCGGCTATGCCAGGCAACTCGATGAGGGCGAAGTTGCGCTCGCCGACCTCGACTTGACCGTCTCCGGTCGCGCCAGATCGCCCGAGGCCTATAGCGCGCTCGCTGCTGTCGACGCAACGAAGGCGCCAGCCGCCGTCACTCTTGCCTACCGCGAGGTGCAACCGGCGCTGGCTTCGCCGTTCGAGTGGCGCGCCGAATATGACGGGCAGCGGCTGACCCTGTCCGGCGCCACGCCAAACGAGGCGCTGGTCGGTGAGCTCGAGGCCATGGCGCCGGCCGGAACCAGCGTGTCGACGAGCCTGGTGCTGGCCTCCGGCGCTCCTGCCGAGTTCGTTACATCTGCCAAGTTGCTGGTGCAGAATCTCGTTAAGCTGGAAAGCGGTAGCGCAACGATCTCTGATAGCACTTCAACGCTGGAGGGCTCGCCCGCGGACGTTGCTGCAGCTGAATCCGTGCGGGTCGCCATGACTCCGTCAGGCGCCGCCGTAACGCTCGGTCCGCCTCACATCAGCGAATACTGGTTGAGCGCGGAGCGCAGCGGGAACGGGATCGTGCTGGATGGCTTCATCCCTGATGCCGCACTACGGGATCGCCTTGAAGCGCTCGACAATGTCGACGCTGCCGGGCTCGAACTTGGCCGTGGCGCGCCGGAGCGTTTCGAATCCGCGATCGACTTCGTGCTCGAAACGCTGCGCCGGATGAGTGAAGGGCACGCTGCCATCCAGGGGACCGTGATCACCGTCGAGGGCCGTGCCGCCACTGTCGCCGACTTCGAAGCCATCGAGACGCGGCTGGAGCTGGGGGCGCCGCAGGGCCTGATTCTCGCCAACACGACGGTGAAGCCGCCCCTGGCGACGCCTTTCACTTTCGCCGCCGAAAAGAACGCTGCCGGGCAGTTCGCGCTGTCGGGTTATGTTCCAAGTGCAGCCATACGCAAGGCTCTTGCGGCGGGGCTGCCGGCGGGCGCAACCGACACGACTGTTGTCGCCGACGGCAACCCGGCCGACTTCGAGGCTGCGGCGCAGAAGGCGCTCGGCGTGCTGCGGATGCTCGACAGCGGCAAGGTCAACTATGATGGCGCGAGCTGGAGCCTGAGCGGCGCTGTCGATACGCCGCAGGAGGCATTCGCCGCCGAATCCGCCTTCGCCGCGACCGGCCTCAGGACTGCTGGCTGGACCTACGCCGTCAGTCTGCCGGAAGCGGCCAAGACGGCGGCTCTGCCAGTCGTCGATCCTTATGTCTGGCGGGCACAGAAATCGGCCAATGGCGGTATCGCATTCACCGGATTCGTGCCCACCGAGCAGTTGAAGCGCTACCTGTCCGTGCACGCCGGCACCAACGTCGTTGATAGTACCACGCTTGGCGCGGGAGCTCCCGAAGGGTTCATCCCGGCGTCGATCAACGGACTCGATGCGCTGCTGGCGCTCGACGAGGGCACGTTGGCGCTGTCGGCGGGCAGTTGGTCGCTGACCGGGAAGCTCGCGACCACAGCGGCCCGCTATGAGGTCGAAGCAGCGCTGCGCGCAGCGGCCGACACATCGGCCTGGCACGTGGCGCTCCAGGCCGCAGATGCCGCGCCGGTCGTAACGCCGTTCGTCTGGTCGGCAGTGAAGGCGGCCGATGGGAGTATTGCGCTCTCGGGCTACGTTCCGACTGAGGAGGTTCGCCGCTCCGCGGCCGTTCGCGCCGGTAAGCTCAGCAGTGACACGACCCTGGTCGGTTCAGGCGAACCGCAGGGCTTCATCGCCGATTCGATGGCCGGTCTCGATGCGCTGCTGAAGCTCGAGAGCGGCGAGGTGAAGTATGACGGCAAATCCTGGTCCATTTCTGGCCAGCCGCTGACCGCAGCCGACGCCGAGGCGGCACGGGCCGCCCTCACGACGGTATCGGGTGGCGGAGCCGGGTGGGCCGAGGCTCTTGCCGAGCCCACGCAAGCGATGCCAGCTCCCGAGCCAGCGGCCCCCGAAGTCGCCGCTGCGCCGTCGGAGCCGGCTCCAGCCGAACCCGCTGCCGCAGCGACCGAGGCCGCCGTGGAGACAGCTCCAGCGACCGAGATCGTTCCCCCTCCATCGAGTGATGTCGCGCCGGTCCCGGGCGTAGATGTTGCAGCTGCGCCGGATGCACTGCCCGAACCGGCGCCCGATATGCAAGCCGCACCGATTCCGGATGCAGAGACTGCACCCATACCGGATGCCGAGGCTGCAGCGGGAGAGCAGGACGTGGCGGTGGCTGAGCCCCAGCCGACAGCCGAGCCCGCAACCCCGGTAACTCGCAACTACCTGTTCGACGCCAAGAAGCCGCTCGGCGGACAGATCGCCTTCTCCGGCGCCGTGCCGGCTGAGCCGATGCGGCAACATCTCGCTGTCATCGCCGGCGTAGAGCCCTCGGAGACACTGGCGATCAACCCCGGCCTCCCCGGAGATTTCGTCACCAATGCCGATGCCGGAAGCCGCGCGCTGGCCCTGCTGGCGGATGGCGAGTTCGGGCTCGATGGGGATCGCTGGGTCCTTACCGGTCGGGCCGAGAGCGAGGAGGCGAAGCAGGCGGCGCTGAGCGCGTTGGCGGCGGTGCCCACCCTCGATCAATGGGAAACCAGCGTCACCTTGCTGCCGCCACTCGAGGTTTGCCGCGACAAGGTAACGGCATTTGCGGCGCGCAATGCCATCGTCTTCCAGTCCGGCAGCGCCCGGATCGCTGACGAGTCGGTGCCGGCCATCGATGAACTGGCGGGCTATCTCGCCCTTTGCCCGGAAGCGACGGTCAACGTCGAGGGGCACACCGATGCCGACGGCGAGGATGAGGCGAACCTCGCCCTCTCCGTGTCGCGGGCCGAGGCGGTGGTCGATGCGTTGATCCTGCGCGGCATCGGGCCCGAGCGGCTCTACGCTATTGGCTACGGTGAAAGCCTGCCGATCGCCAGCAACGAGACACGCGCCGGCAAGCAGGCCAATCGCCGCATCGCCTTCACTCTCGCGGACGAGTAACGAACGCCTATGACCCTGGATTCTCTGATCTATCTGCTCGAGGTCTACTGGCCATTCGTCCTGGGCGCCGGAGCAATCGGTCTCGTTACCGGCTGGCTCTCCGTCCGCACCCAGAAGAGTTGAGGCAGCAGATGCTCAACCCTGCCCACATTCTAGAGATCGCGCTTCTCTTGCTGGTGGCGTTCCTCGTTGGCGCGGTTCTCGGGGCGCTCGCGCGCCTGGCGGTGTCGCGCTTCCTGCCGGTCAAGGCCCCTGCCTCGCCGCAGGTTGTCGTTGCCGAGCCGCCCAAGCAAGAGGCGGCGCCGGCATTGGTCGCCGCCCCGGTCATCGGCGAAGTGGCAAAGACACCGACGCCCACGGCGCCCGCCGAGGTGCCGACCCTCGATTTCACCGAGGCGCTACTGGCGCTGGCCGGCGACAAGCCGGGCAGCCCCGCGAGCCAGATCCAGATCCCGAGCATCGCGCCGTTGCCGACGGTTGCCATACCGAAACCGGCCGCAACCATGGGGCCGGCGCGGGTTGCCGGTGAAACCACCTCCGGTCGTCTTGTGCCGCACCCGCGCAGTTCGGTTGAGCCTGCTCGGGTGATCGCCCTGGGGGCGGGCGCCGAGGTCATTCCATTCCCGCTGGAAAAGCCGGTGGCTGCGGTCCCTGAAGTGCCTATCGTCACGCCTGGTGTGGCGCCAGCACGCGAACCGGCGCTCCCGGTGAGTGTCGAGGAGCCGTCCGGGCTGAAGATCAAGGCCGAGGAAGCGGTCCTCGAGGTAGAAGGCGTCACGTCGGTTGCGGTGGAGATCGCGCCAACCATTGCGACCGTGCCTGAGGTGGAGGTGCCTGTTTCGCCTCCGGCGCCCGTCGCGGACGCGGAACCTGTCGCGAGCGCGACCGGAGATGCCCCCGCTGAGGAATCTCCCGGCTCGGTTGCCGATATGGCGCCGGCCGAGCCCGTTATCCCTGCCGAACTCGAACTCGAAACCGAGCCCGAGCCCGAGCCCGCGGTCGCTGACCCGGCGATCCCGGCCGTTCCGCCTTCTCAGGATGACGAAGACGATGAGACGGCTGCCATGCGCGCCATCGAGGGCAACTGGTCGCCCCGACGCACGGCCCCGTCGCGGCCCCGCCGTGTCGACCTTCCCGAGGTGTCCGCGGAGGCCGCTGTCCTTGCCTCGGCCGCGGCGGTTGTAGCGGCGGCGCAAGCTGCCAACGTGGCAATGGCGGCCGAGGTGGAGGTTCCCGGCAAGCCGGTCGGCATTCCCGCGCCGCGCCTCGGCGTCAAGGATGATCTCACCCATGTCATCGGCATCCTGCCGATCATCGAAACGGCGCTGAACACGCTCGGCCTCTACCACTTTGACCAGGTTGCCGAACTGACCGACGAGAATGCCGACTGGATCGAGAACCATCTTGGTATTGCGGGGCGGATCGGTCGCGAGCACTGGCGTGAGCAGGCGCGTGAGTTGGCGTTGGCAATGGCCCGGACGAAAAAGGCGGCGGGCAAGCAGTAGGCCGCTGCCCGCAACTGAGGCCCTTGCCTGACACCAAGGTACCCCACTCACCGGCCCATCGATCCACTTGCGCCGCCGCGAGTTGGGTCCCAGTTTTCGCTCATAGCCGCTAAATTGCGATGGGCTTTGTCACAGATGCCTCCCCACACACGGTGTCACCCCGGCGCAGGCCGGGGGCCATCTCGCGGCGAGGGCTTTGCCCTCGTCCGCCTGAGATGGTAAGGTATTTGCGCAAGTGCCGCCCCATCTCAGGATGGGGCCCGGCCTGCGCCGGGATGACATCGAGTTCTTGGGTGCCGCCGGTGGCGAACTCATGCCGCGGCGCACACTTAACTTGGCGCATATGAGCTTTCGCTGGGATGACACCGAGTTTGGGGTGGCTGCGGTGGGCACTCGATCGTCAGCCCTCTTGCATTGGAGTGGTGGCGGGCACCGGGCCGTCTCGCCCGCCGACATCGAGTCGGCCCCTCAGGCCGCCTTGGCGCGCCGCTTGATCAGCTTGCGCACGAACTCGGCGATCGGGCCGACATCCTCGGGCGTGTTGAGCAGGGCAGGGGACCCCGAGCCCTCGATCACATACCCCTCCGCGTCGCGCCGGCGACGCAGCATTTCCTCGAACGTCTCGCGCCGCACCTGTTCGGTCAGTTGCGTGCGCATCAACAACAGCGGCGCGCTGCCGAGGGCGTCATAAAGCTGCCACTGCGGTACCAGGATATCGTCATGCTCGAAGGCCTCGAGCAGGCCGGTGAGGTGCGGATCGAACAGCGCGCGTACCCGGTTGCGCTTGTCGAGATAATGCGTACGCGCTGCCAGCACATCGAGCAGGCCCTCGGTGGCAGCGGGATAATCGGGCGCCAGCATGCGGCGCGCCATAGTTCGGAAGCCGGCCTCGGAGCGATTGCCTTCGAGATCCCTGAGGTTGTTGCGCAGCCGGACGAGGCCGCGCGGGTCGGAGACCGGGCCGGCGTCGATGAGGATCGCGCCAGCCACCAGGTTTGGCCGCTCGGCCGCAAGCGCCATGACCACCTGGCCGCCATAGCCCTGGCCAACGAAAATGCCACCATCGACGGCCAACGCGGCCAGCACCTGGATCAGCTCCAGTGCATCGACCGTCGAGATGTAGCGCGATTTGTCGGTGCGGTCCGACGAACGGCCACGGCCCTTGAGGTCGACCATGACGATCGGCCAATCGTCGCCATAGACGCGGTGAAAGTGGTTCGCGAAGTCGGTGAAGTCCGACATGTTGCGCTGGTAGCCGGGCACGCAGACCAGCGGAACGCGGCCGATTGCCAGGCGGCCGGAGATATGGACTGCCATCTGCTCGTCTGCCGGCCCGATCGTGTAGCGTGCCACCGGCATGGCGGCAAAGCTGCGATGATCATCCGGTATTGGGCGCGGGCGCGAGAACATCATTGAACAATAGCAGAGTTGGCGTCGTCCCAGCCACCGCCCGGAACGCTATCCCGGGATCTTTCGCAGCGCCTCGCCGATGCTCAGGTCGTCCTTGCCGAGGCGTGCCCGGTAGACGAGGTAGTTACCCAGCACGCGCTTCACATAGGTCCGCGTTTCCTGCACCGGGATCAGTTCTACCCAAACTACCGGATCGATTGCCTCAGAACGCGGATCGCCGAAGGTATTCATCCATTTGCGCGCGTTGCCAGCCCCGGCATTGTATGCGGCTGCGGCCAGCAGCAGCGAACCGTCGAAGCGCTCGAGCTGCGCCTTGAGATAGGTCGAGCCGAGCAGTGCATTGTAGGCGCCGTCGCTGGTCAGCCGGCTGGCGGAGTATTTCACTCCCAGCTTACCGGCCGTCTCCTTTGCCGTCGCCGGCATCAGCTGCATCAGGCCACGCGCCCCGGCCGACGAGATCGCGTCGACCTGGAAACGGCTTTCCTGTCGGGTGATGGCGTAGATGGCGGCGTGGTCCATCGAGGCGAGCTTGGTGCTCGGCAGGCCATCCTTGGGAAAGTTGAACGGGTCGAGCGGAATGCCGCGCTTTTCGGCCGTGTCGGCGATGGCAATGGCAAGATGATGCGCATCGAGCGATTGGGCGAGCCGGGCCGAAAGCAACAGGTCGGCGCCATCGGTGAAGCCATCGGCAAAACTGCGGAGCAGGGGGATCGCCAGCTCCTTGTGACCGTTCTCGGCGAGGAGCTTCACTGCGCGGACCGGCTCACGGGCCTCGAACCCGGCCTCGGCCTCTTTCCAGGACGGCATGTCGCGTAGCTCGGTCGAGGGTTTGCCGAGTGCAGAGCGGGCCAGTTGGCCGTAGTAGATGGTGCCGAACGCTGCGGCGTTGCTGAACGCCTCCGCGGCCCCGGACTCGTCGCCGAGCGCCTGCCGGGCACGACCGAGCCAGTAGTTCGCCTGCGTGACCGAGTCCGGCAGCGTCGAATGCTTGGTCATTTCCTCGAAATGGGAGGCGGCCGCCTCGGCATCCTTGAGGAACGCCAGGGCGATCCAGCCGGCATGGAAATGCGCTTCCACCAGCCGGCCATCCGGCCCCTCGCGATAGCCGTCGGCAGCACGGTACGCCCGCTTCACCTCACCCAGAGCCAGCAACTGGCGGGCGAGGGTGCGGCGTTCGTACCAGAACTCGGCGGCATCGACCGGCTCGCCCTTGGCCTTGTCGAGCCAGGTGATGGCATCGTCCCACAGTTCGAACTGGCGGGCCCGCTGAGCCCGACTGAACTGGTAGACCGAGTTACCCCGCATTGACGGGTCGACCGCATCCAGCAGTTTCTTGGCGTCCTTGGCGTTGCGCGACACCGCGTTGCGCGCCACCGCCAGCGATTTCTGCGCCGGCGTCAGGTACTGCATCAGCCGTTCCACACCGGTGGCGCGATCGTGCATCATCAGGTGCATTGCGCGCGCCCAATGCGCATCGCGATCGAGCAGGTTGCCGAGCCGGTCGAGCACCCTGGCTTCTGTCGCCTTGTCGAGGAAGTTCTCCGTCCAGATGGCGCGGGCGATGCGCGCAGCGCGTTCTTTCTGGCCGTCGGCGACGTAGGCTTCGGCCAGGGCGATCTGCGCCGCCAAGGTGCTGGGCATTGCGCCGCCGAGCGCTTTGATCAGCGTCGCGCCGTCTGCCTTTTCCCGGGTGAGCGCCTCTTCGAGCCGAGTCTTGAACACCGGGCTCGCGACGAAATCCGGAGCATCGGCGATGAACTTCTGCACTGAAGCGGCCGGCACGGCGCCGTTGCCATAAAAGATCGCCGCCCACTGGATAGCGTGACGCTCCGCCGTATCCGCGATGCTGTCGGCCAGCGCGAACGCATCTGTCCGCTTGCCGTCGGCGAGCAGCTCCAGCGCCTCCTTGAACGTCGCGGAAGCGGCTTTGCTCTCGGCAACGGGCGCTTTGGCCGGGATCGAGCCGGTGGTCAGGGGGTCGACCAGCGAAGCCTCGACTGCGGGAGCGAGGGGTTGCCGGGCGACGGGCGCCACGACGTCGGCGGTCGCTGCATCGTTGGCGCGCGACAACAGGATCGGCAGCGTCGCAGCGCCGATCACGCCCAGGCCAACAATTCCAGTGGCGATCAGGCGGCGGGCGCCTTTCGCAACAACCATGGTAACCGTCCTGTTGGTCCGCAATACGAAGTCCAACAAGGTGCCCCCACCCTTGCAGCGTCCTAGGTTGCACGGCGCGCGTGAACGTTTGGTTAGCCGCTCGGTCCTTGTGGGTGTGCGTCGCGCCCTCTATCGACAGCTTGCTTGTCGCGCCGCACGAGAAAAACTATGGTGCGCGATTGTGGCCCCCCGATGATCGGGATGTGGCCATGTTCTGGCCACAAGGCCCTACCAATCACAGCCGCGAACGCCAAGGGGCGTCGCCATATGAGGAACTGACCCGAAATGTTGCGAGGTTCGATCACAGCGCTCATCACTCCGTTTGCGAACGGGGCGCTGGATGAGAAAGCCTTCAGCAATTTCGTCGATTGGCAGATCAACGAGGGCTCGCACGGGCTGGTGCCGGTCGGCACGACCGGCGAGAGCCCCACGGTCAGCCATGAAGAGCATCGCCGTGTCATCGAGATCTGCGTCGAGGTCACGGCAAGGCGCGTGCCGGTGGTTGCCGGCGCCGGCTCGAACTCGACTGCCGAGGCGGTGTCGCTCGCGCGCTTTGCCGAGGAGGTCGGAGCCGACGCGGTGCTGTCGGTGGTGCCCTACTACAACAAGCCGACCCAGGAGGGGATGTTCCAGCACTTCTCCGCCGTCGCCTCGGCGACCGCCTTGCCGATCGTGCTCTATTCCGTCCCCGGCCGCACCGTGGTCGACCTCACGGTTGACACCATCGTGCGCCTCAAGGAGGCGCATCCGAACATCCTTGGCGTCAAGGACGCGACGGCGAACATGGAGCGAGCCAGTGCGCAGCGAATGCGCCTGGGCGCCGATTTCGTCCTGCTTTCGGGTGAGGACGTGACGGCGCTCGGCTTCAACGCGCATGGCGGTCATGGCTGCATTTCGGTGACCTCGAACGTCGCGCCGCGCCTCAGCGCGCTGTTCCAGAATGCCTGCCAGCAAGGCAACTTCGCCGAAGCGCTGGCGCTGCAGGACAAGCTGTTCCCACTGCACAAGGCGCTGTTCCTCGAGAACAATCCCGGCGGCGTCAAATATGCGGCGGCGAGGCTTGGGCTTTGCCGCAACGAATTCCGCCTGCCGGTCGTCCCGGTGTCCAAGGACAACGAGAAGGCAATCGATGCGGCCTTGTCGCATGCGGGCCTGCTGCCCAACTAAGGAGCGAGTAGCGAATAGGGGGTAGCGAGCAGGGGAGGCCCCTTTCGACTTCCTTGAGTTTACTCGCTATTCGCCACGTACTATTCGCTGGAACCAATGGCCAAGACACCCAACAAACCGGCGATGATCGTCACCGGCCCGATCGCGGAGAACCGCCGGGCCCGCTACGACTACGAGATCACCGACACCCTCGAAGCCGGCATCGTCTTGACCGGCACCGAGGTGAAGTCGCTGCGGACCGGCAAGGCTCAGATCACCGAGGCCTATGCATCGCCGGAGCGCGGCGAGCTGTGGCTGATCAACGCCCACATCCCGGAGTACCTGCAGGCCAACCGCTTCAACCACGAGGAGAAGCGGCCGCGCAAGCTGCTGGTCAAAAAGAAGGAACTGGCGCGTTTGAGCCAGGACGTCGAGCGCGCCGGCAACACCATCGTGCCGATGAAGCTCTACTTCAACGAGCAGGGGCGCGCCAAGCTGCTGATTGGTGTCGGCAAGGGCAAGAAGAGCTTCGACAAACGCGAAACCGAGCGCAACCGCGACTGGAACCGCGACAAGTCGCGGATCATGAAAGAGGGCGGCCGCGGGTAGTCCCGCCTCGTTCGGCCAGGGCTGCTTTGGCCCGCAATTCCTGACTGATAGGACGGCCCCCTCCCGGCCTCCCCCTTTAAGGGGGAGGTGAAGAGTCGAGGCACCGTCATCATTCGTGCCCAATACTCCGGCAGGGCACCTCCCCCTTCATGGGGGAGGATGGGAGGGGGCCGTCTGCTTCGGCTCCATCACCTCCACAACGTTGTCACTCGGCCTCAGAAGTCGCCCCTCCCGCCTACTGCTGGATCGCCCTGGCGGCCCGCCCCACCACATCCTCGAACATCGCGGTGGTCAGCACCCCCGTATTCGTGTTGTAGCGCGAGCAATGGTAGCTATCGAACAGCGTCGCGCCGTTCGACAGCCGGTGCTCGGCGCCGTGGCCGAAGGCGAACTTCGCGCGTTTCTCGCCCAGCGTCGACAACAGCGAATCGTGGGCGATGCGGCCGAGCGCCAGGAAGGCGCGGGGACGGTGGTGCTCGATGGCGGCGCCGAGGAACGGCCGGCAGGTCTTGATCTCGTCGCCGGTCGGCTTGTTCTGCGGCGGCACGCACCGGACGGCATTGGCGATCAGCACGTTCCTGAGTTCGAGCCCGTCGTCCGGCCGCTGCTGATAGTGCCCGGTGGCAAGGCCGAATTTTTCGAGCGTGGCATAAAGCAGGTCCCCGGCGTAATCGCCGGTGAACGGCCGGCCGGTGCGGTTGGCGCCCTTGAGGCCGGGCGCGAGGCCAACGATCATCAGACCGGGATGCGCATCACCCCAGGTGGGCACTGGCGCATTGAAGAAATCCGGATAGGCGCGCTGGTTGTCGTGCCGGAAGGCGACGAGCCGGGGGCAGCGCGGGCAATCGTGCGGCGGGTTGGTCTCAGGCAATGTGGAACCGTCAGGGCTGGAGCGTGTTCAGGAAAAGTTGTGAGACTTTTCCGGTTCGAACGCGCGACAATCAAGAGTTTCCAGCATTGCTCGTTGCCATGAACGAGAAATGCTGGGGGACTCAGCTTCCCTTAGGGTCCACGGTCGCCATGGTCCGGTCAACCGGCGCTGCTGGTGCCGTGCGCTCGACCGGCGGCGTGCGGCCGACGATCTTGGCGAGATCGGCGACATCCATGAAGAAATCCGCCTGCCGGCGCAGGTCGTCGGCGATCATCGGGGTCGGCGTGGTCAGCGTCGAGACCACGGTGACGCGCTTGCCCTTGCGCTGCAGCGCCGCGACCAGCGCGGTGAAATCGCCGTCGCCGGAGAACAGCACCAGATGGTCGTAGTACTGGCTCATTTCGAGGGCATCGACGGTGAGCTCGATGTCCATGTTGCCCTTGATCTTGCGGCGCCCGGAAGCGTCGGTGAACTCCTTGGCGGGCTTCGTGACGACCGTAAAGCCGTTATAGTCGAGCCAGTCGATGAGCGGTCGGATCGAGGAGTATTCCTGGTCCTCGACCAGGGCTGTATAATAGTAGGCGCGAAGCAAGTACGACTTGGACTGAAACTCCGCGAGCAGCCGGCGATAGTCGATGTCGACGCCGATGGCCTTGCTGGTCGCATAGAGATTCGCGCCATCGATGAAGAGAACTATCTTCTCGCGCGGATCAATTGACATGCCTGTT
>NZ_DASZAW010000099.1:0-13613 GCF_035944845.1 Devosia sp.
CGATCTGGAAGTATGCCCAGCTGGTGGGGCCGGCGCGTTACGGCGCGCTGACCAACCCCGGCGCCAAGGGCGAGAAGGAGCAGTATGCGGACATTTAGGGCAGGAGCCCTTGTTTCCGTTGCGTTTTGGGCTGCGCTCGCGGTTGCGGGCGTAGCCACCCCGGCTGCCGCCCAGGTGAGCGGTGTGTTGCCGTCGCTGCCGGCTGCGCCAGAGACGGCCGCCGATGCGGCGCTCGCCATGGCCAACCAGCTCGACGGGGCAGGGGGCGGCATTTCGAGCGCCGACCTGATCGCCGCACTCGAGGATGCGGCGCTGGCCGGCCAGCCGATGGCGTTGTTCCAGCTCGGGCTGATGTACGAGAGCGGCGAAGGCGTCGACAAGGACCCGGTCAAGGCCTTCGGCTATTTCAGCCAGATCGCCGACGAGCATGCCGACACGGCGCCGAAGGGCGTCGAGGCCGATATCGTGGCCCAGTCATTCCTCAAGATCGGCGAGTATTACCGCCACGGCCTGCCGGAAGCCGGCATTCCGAAGAACGAAGCCTATTCCAACAAGCTGGTCATGCATGCGGCGTCGTATTTCGGCGATGCCGACGCGCAGTACAAGGTCGGCGAGCTCTATCTCGATGATGCCGAACTCGGCGACAATCCGCTGCAGAGCGCCCGCTGGCTCAATCTTGCGGCCCGCAAGGGCCATGCCGGGGCACAGGCGAAGCTCGGGAGCATGCTCTTCAACGGCCAGGGCATCGATGCCGACCCGATCGAGGGGCTGATGTGGCTCACGGTCGCTTCGCGCCGCGCTGCCGGCACGACCGATGATGGCTGGATCCACGACCTGCTCACCAACGCGATGTCGGTCGCGACGCCCGAGCAGCGCAAGCAGGCCGTCGAACTCGCCGACTCGCTCGGCACCCGCTTCGGCGGGCTGTGAGCTTCACCTCCGTCCGTAGCTGACAGCCGCGTTCAGCCGAAGTTCAGCCGCAAGGTGGCAACCATCCGGGCAGTTAGCCCGTTGGTGTCCATCATGCGCTTGCCGATCATTCTCGCTCTCATCGTCGTCATCACGCTGCCCAAGGATGTCCGTGGGTTTGTCGATGACATATCCGCCCAAGCCCGCGTGGCGACGGCCTCGATCAGCCATTTCCTCGATCGCAACAAGGATGACGGCACCGTCAAGATTGCCGAGGCGAGCGTCAGCAATGTGCTGAGGACCAAGCACGACACCACCAAGAACTCGGTCGGCAATATCCGCTAGTTCGCTGACCAAGCTTCCTCCCCTCGGGGGCAGGTCATGCTCCGGTGGCTCCCAGGGGCCTTGGAGGGCACAATTGTACGCGACGCAGCGAAAGAGCGCCGAGTAGTTCCACTCACCTCAGAACGCGAAGTAGCCCACCACCGGCACATGGTCGCTGGGTTTGTCCTTGCCGCGCTCGGCCGCATGCACCACCGCATCCTCCAGCCGATCGGCAGCCTGCGGCGATAGCAGCAGGTGGTCGATGCGGATGCCGTCCTTGCGCTCCCAGCCGAACGTGCGGAAATCCCAGAAGGTCAGGGATGGCTCGTCGGTGATGGCGCGTACGGCATCGGTGAGCCCGAGGTTCAGCAAAGCCCGCCACCGCTCGGCGCTTTCAGGGCGGAACGCGGCGTCACCCACCCACTTCTCGGGCACGGTGGCGTCGACGTTGGCCGGGATGATGTTGAAATCGCCAAGCAGGATGAATGGCTCCTCGAGGGCCAGGCGGGATTCGACGAAGGTGTGCAGCCGATCCATCCAGCTGAGCTTGTAGGTAAACTTGTCGGTGCCGACAGGATTGCCGTTCGGCAGGTAGATGCAGCAGACTCGGACCACCCCGCCTTCGACCGAGAATACCCCCTCGATCAGCCGCGACTGCTCGTCGCCGTCATCGCCGGGCAGGCCGCGCGTCACTTCGTCGAAGCGATGCTTGGA
Source organism: Devosia sp. (assembly GCF_035944845.1). Lineage (GTDB taxonomy): Bacteria > Pseudomonadota > Alphaproteobacteria > Rhizobiales > Devosiaceae > Devosia_A. The sequence continues at coordinate 1,948 of NZ_DASZAW010000099.1, forward strand.
GAGGATGGCGACGCCGTTCCAGCTCTTTTGCCCGAACGTCTCGACATTGTAGCCCATCGCCTCGATCTCCATGCGAGGGAAGGCCTCGTCTACCGATTTGATCTCCTGGAGGCAGACGATATCGGGCGATTCTTCTTCAAGCCACTTGAGAAGAGCGCCTTGCCGAGCCTTGACGCCGTTGATGTTCCAGGTGGCAATGCGCATGAGTAGGCTCCCGTTCGACACGGGAGGTTAGAGCAATTCGCCGTTTCGTTGAAACACCGAATTGCTCCAGTCCGTTTGGTCGCGCTTGCCGACTGGAAAAGTCCGCAACGGTTCCTCGAAATGCGACGCCGGCTCACAGCGCCGCGTAGACCGCGTCGCGGATGTCCTCGCGGAACGGGCCGTTGCAGCCCTCGGGGGCGGTGTTGGTACAGACAAGAATCGTCAGCTTGTTGGTGCGATCGATAATCCAGTTGTGACCCCATGCGCCGCCCCAATCGAGCGTGCCGACCGGGCAGGGGCTGCGCGCCGCCTTGGGGTCGTCGATGATGGCGCCGAGCAGGGTGAAGCGCTTGCCGGCATCGGTGTCGCGTCGCGGCAGGCTGCCGATCTGGTTGTGGAAGGCTTCATCGACGGTGTCGGGTTTCAGGTGCGTGCCGCTGTTGTAGACCTCGAGCATCTTCATGACGTCGTCCGCCGTACCGCACGAGCCGCCGCCGCCGGATTGCGGAGCATCGGCGCGGAAGATGCGATCGACCTGCCAGCCGGTGCCCTGCGAGTCTTCCTGGGTGATGCGGGCAGGTGGCGTCACCGGCGCCGCCGGCGGATTGCCGTTGGCATAGTTGGCGGCGACACGGGTGGCATCGGTCGGAGTGAAACGCCAGTCGACCATGCCGAGGGGGCCCGCGGCGTATTTCACCACGGCGGCCTCGAGGGTCGAGCCGTTGATCGCCGCGATCACCCCGCCCAGCACGTCGATACTGGTGCCATAGCCCCAGGCGGTGCCGGGCGCGAAGGCCAGCTTTGCCTTGGCCAGCCGGCGCAGGTTCTCCTCGAGCGAGATGTAGGGGCCGGACATACCGGGCGCGACATCGGCGGGTGTCGTGTCGTAGGTGAGGCCGGAGGTGTGGGCGAACAGTTGCCGCAAGGTGATCGGCCGCACCACCCCGTCGGGACTCGCCGGGGTGAAATAGGGCAGGTACTTGTCGACCGGATCATCGAGCCCAAGCAGGCCGGCTTCCATCATCTTGAGCGCTGCCGTCGCGACAATCGGCTTGGTCACCGAGGCGAGGCGGAAGATGGCGTTGCGCTCGAGCTTCCGGTTGGCCTCGCGATCGGCGAGGCCGGCGGTGCGGGCGTAAACTTCCTTGCCGTCCTGGTTGACCAGTACGACGCAACCGACAATGCGGCTCACCAGCGCGGCGTCGATCGCCGCGTCGATATTCTTCTCAACGCTCATGGAATCCTCCCCGACTTAGTATGGACGCTAACGGTTCCTCGGCAAGGAGCGCAAGCCACCGGAAGGCTCAAACGACCAATGGATCAGGCGGAGGGATGACCGTAGACGGCATGCAGCACGTCGTCGCGGTACCGGCCGTCCGATCCCTCGAGCCCGGTATTGCTCATCGAGACGACGCTGAGGCCGGCTGCCGGATCGATGAACCAGTTGTGCCCGTAGATGCCGCCCCAGCGCACCATGCCGCGCGGAGCGGGGACACCGGCAGTCGCGGGGTCGTCGAGCCAGGCGCCCAACAGGCAGAATTGCCAGCCGGGCGCGACGGCCTGGCTTAGTTGAGGCGTCTGGTTGGCGAGAGCCAGCCTCGCCGTCTCGGGCTTGAGGATCGATCCTCCGGTACGCAGCGCCTCCAGCAATTGCATGAAGTCGGGCCCGCTGCCGGCCGCCCCGCCACCGCCGGATTGAAAGGCCGCGGCATCGAAAATGCGCTCGGGGTCGTAGGTCGTGGTGCTGCCCCAGGGGTTCGGGATGGTGTGAATCGGGCCCATCAACTCCGCGCCTTTGGGGCCGTCTGCATAGGCGGCCGCCAAACGCGATGGGTCGCGCACGGTGAAGCCGGTGTCGATCATGCCCAGCGGGCCGGTCACATAGTGCCGGATCGCGTCCTCGAGCCGTCCGGCGACCAACCCTGCTGCGATGTGGCCGAGAACGTCGATGGACGGGCCGTAAGTCCACCCGGCGCCGGGTGCAAACAGCAGGGGTAGCGCGCCGACGCGGGCGATGATGTCGTCGTCACCGAGTCGCCAGCGGTTCACGCCCGCTGCCGTTTCGGCCGCGGTGCGGATCGAAGCATTGGAGAGGCCGGAGGTGTGGGTGAGCAGGTGCCGGATGGTGATGGTCGGCTCGGTCCCATCGGCGAGGCGCGGACGAAAGTCGGGCAGGTAGTCGGTGACCGCCGCGTCGAGACCGAGCTTTCCGTCCTCGATCAGCGCCAGGATGGTCGCCGCTACGATCGGCTTGGTAAGGGAGGAGAGACGAAAGATCGTGTCGAGCGCCATCGGACGGCGGTTCTCGCGGTCGGCGAGGCCATGTGCAGCCTCGTAGACGAGTTCACCGTGCCGACGGATGATGATGGCCGAACCGACGATGCGCCCTTCTTCGATGGCGCGTGTTGCTGCTGCATCGAGCCGCCCGGACAAGTTCATGCTCTGCCTCCCCAGTTGGGGGCGGACGCTAGCGACGCTGGGTTAGCGAGGCAAGGCTGGCAATGGCGACGGGATCAGGCGACGGCGAAGCTGGTGCCGCAGCCGCAGCCGGCGACGGCGTTGGGGTTCCTGATCTGGAAGCTCTGGCCGATCAGGTCATCGACATAGTCGATTTCGGCGCCACCCATGAACTCGAGGCTGAGGGAATCGATCAGCACCGTGGCGCTGTCCTTGGCCAGCACCAGGTCGTCATTGGCGGGCGTCTCCTTGACCAGCTTGTACTCGTACTGGAAACCCGAACAGCCACCTCCGGCCACCACGATGCGCAGCACCGTGCCTTCGCCCTGTTTGGCGAGGATGCGGCCGATCTTCTTGGCGGCGCGGTCTGTCAAAATGACATTGTTCGGTGCTAGAGCAGCTTCAGTCATCACGTACCTTTCGGCCGCCCGCCATGGGGCAGCGCTGGAAACCAAATCTAATATCGTTAGACGACGATGAAAAGGGTCTTGGCTGCATAATGGGTGAACGCGCCGCCTATGCTTCCGATCCGGCGCAAAGCCGTGGGCGGTTGTTTGCGCCGGGTGCGAGCCCGACGCGCTCGGAGTTTCAGAGGGATCGCGACCGGATCGTCCACTCCGCGGCGTTCCGCCGGCTGCAGCACAAGACCCAGGTGTTTCTGCACCACGAAGGTCAGCACTATCGCACCCGGCTGACCCATACGCTGGAGGTGAGCCAGATGGCGCGCTCCATCGCCCGGGCGTTGGGGCTCGATGAGGACCTGGCCGAGGCGGTGGCGCTGGCGCACGATCTCGGCCACACCCCGTTCGGCCATGCCGGCGAGCGCGTGCTGCATGACAAGATGGCCGACTGGGGCGGGTTCGACCACAACATGCAGGCGATCCGCGTCGTCACCCGGCTGGAGAGCCGCTATGCCGAGCATGACGGGCTGAACCTCAGCTGGGAAGCGCTCGAGGGCATCCTCAAGCATAATGGACCGCTGACCGATCGGCAGGGCCGCGCGCTGCGCGCCGACAAGCCGCTGCCGCCCGGGCTCGATGAGATTCCTGCCAGTGCGGACCTGATGGCCTGGAGCCATGCCAGCCTCGAGGCCCAATCTGCCGCCATCGCCGACGACATCGCCTACAACTCGCACGATATCGACGACGCCTTGCGAGCCGGGTTGATCCGATTGCCGGACCTCGTCGATGTGCCGCTGGTCGGCCCACTGGTGCGCGAGGTGCTGCAGCGCTGGCCCGACATCGAGCGGAGCCGGCAGGCGCATGAGGTGCAGCGCCGGTTGATCACCCTGCAGATCGAAGACGTAATCGCCGAGAGCACGCGCGCAATCGCCGAGGTGAACCCGAAATCGGCCGACGATGTCCGCAATGCCGGGCGCACGCTGATCCGGTTCTCGCGGCCGGTGCATGATGCCGAGCAGGGGCTGAAGCGCTTCCTGTTCGAACGGGTGTATCGCAGCGAGCAGGTAATGGGGCCGGTGCGGCAGAGCCAGACGGTGGTGGGCATGCTGTTCGACCATTACCTCGTCACCGGCGCGATGCCGGGCCGCTGGGGCGAGGCCGCCCGGCACGCGCCGGATCGCGCCGCCCGCGCCCGCATTGTCGCCGACTTCATCGCCGGGATGACCGACCCCTATGCGCTGGAGCTGCATGCCCGGCTGTTTGACGGTGCGAGCCAGTTGCGGTAGGGGCAGCGCAGCCCGCCAGGTACGCCGGGTCATTCCCGCGAGAGCGGGAGCCTTCGTTTCCAGTGTTGCCGAGCCCCCGCAAACAGAGTTTCCCGCTTATGGGGGAATGTCCCTGTGGGTAAGCCGACCCCCGCCGATCATGGCACCCAAGAGACCAACATGAACGTCTTCGCGTTGTTTGCCGCCCGTGTCGCCGACGCCCTTACCGGGCTCTATCCCTCGATCACCGAGGAAGCTCTGTCGCGCATCGTGGTCGAGCCGCCGCGAGATGCAGCGCATGGGGACCTTTCGACCAACGCCGCGATGGTAGTGGCCAAGCCGCTCGGCAAGAATCCGCGCGAGGTGGCGACGGCGCTGGCCGAGCACTTCAAGGCCGACACGGACGTGACCTCGGTCGAGGTGGCTGGCCCCGGCTTCATCAATTTCCGGCTTGCTACTCCGGTGTGGCACGAGGTGCTGAAGTCGGTCGCTGCGCAAGGCGCCGCGTTCGGCAAATCGGATATCGGCAAGGGCGAGCGGGTGAACGTCGAGTATGTCTCGGCCAACCCGACCGGCCCGATGCATGTCGGCCATACGCGTGGCGCCGTGTTCGGCGACGCGCTGGCGTCGCTGATGGCCTATTCGGGCTATGAGGTGACGCGCGAGTATTACATCAACGATGCCGGCAGCCAGATCGACACGCTGGCGAAATCCACCATGCTGCGCTACCGCGAAGCGCTGGGCGAAACCATCGAGATCCCTTCGGGCTTCTACCCGGGCGACTATCTGATCCCGGTGGGGCAGGCGCTCAAAGCCGAATTCGGGGAGGCGCTGCTGCAGAAGCCCGAGGCCGATGCGCTGGCGATCGTCAAGGATCGGGTCCTTGCGGCAATGATGGATCTGATCCGGGCTGACCTGGCCCAGCTCAACATCCATCACGATGTGTTCTTTTCGGAACGGCAGCTGCACGGGCAGGGGGGCGACATCGACACCACCCTCGACTGGCTGCGCTCGGAAGACATGATCTACCAGGGCCGGCTCGAGCCGCCCAAGGGCAAGACGCCCGAGGACTGGGAGGATCGCGAGCAGACGCTGTTCCGCGCCACCAACTATGGCGACGATGTCGATCGGCCGCTGGTCAAGTCGAATGGCGCCTATACCTATTTCGCCGCCGATATCGCCTACCATCGCAACAAGTATTTGAGGGGCTTCAAGCACATGGTCAATGTGCTGGGGGCCGACCATTCCGGCTATGTGTCGCGGCTGAAGGCGGCGGTGAAGGCCGTGTCGCATGGCGAGGCCGATATCGACGTGCGCATCTGCCAGCTGGTGCGGCTGATGAAGAACGGCGAGCCGTTCAAGATGTCGAAGCGCTCGGGCGACCTGGTGCTGCTGTCCGACGTGGTCGAAGAGGTCGGCTCCGACGCCACCCGGTTCATGCTGCTGTACCGGCGGAACGATGCGGCGATGGATTTCGATTTCGCCGTGGTCAAGGAACAGACCCGCGACAATCCGGTGTTCTACGTGCAGTACGCGCACGCACGGACCTATTCGGTATTCCGCAAGGTCGCCGAGGAGATACCTGACCTCGACATATCGGTCGAAGCGCTCGCCAAGGCAGATATTTCTCTCCTCGCTTCAGACGCTGATCTCGAACTGATCAAGGCTCTGGCGCAGTGGCCGCGCATCGTTGCTTCGGCCGCAAGTGCCCACGAGCCGCACCGCGTGGCGTTCTACCTCTATGAACTTGCGGCCGCGTTCCACGGCTTCTGGGCGAGGGGTAACCAGGATGTTGCCTTACGCTTTGTTAACGCCGATGATTCAATGCTGACTTCGGCCCGACTCGCCCTTGTCGGTGCCGTGCGTCAAGTGCTCGTCAACGGCTTGACCCTGCTTGGTGTTAGTGCCCCGGAAGAACTTTCATAATTCCGGCGCATTGGTTGCTAGAGTCGCCGGGTTGCTCGGCGGGGGTCAAGGCGAGCACCGGGACCACTAGTTTAGGGGGCGCTGCTTTCAATGACAGCGAGACCGCAGCAGATGCCTGATGGCCAGGATAAATCCGACGACCTGATCGCCGAACTCGCCAAACTCATGGCGAACAACGCGCAGGGCGCCGAGCCGGAGGCCAAGCCTGCGCCTAAGCTCGTCACACTTGCCGAAGCGCCGAAGCCGGAAGGGCAGGGCCCCGCAATGGTCCGCATTCCCGGCATGGATGCGCCGGTTGCCGCGTCGCAAACTCCGGCTCCTGCCGTGAATGCGCCGATGCCGCCGCCGGCCGATCGTCCGGCGCCGACGCCGGGGGTGTTGCGCATTCCGGGCATGGACCAGCCGGTGGCAACCGGCCCGGCACCTGCGGTGTCGTCGCCCGTGCCTGCCGCGCCGTCACCGGCGCCGATGGCATCGAGCCCGGCCCAAAAGCCTGCTGCCTCGTTCGATTTCGGCACGCTGCCGGCGTCGACCGGCTTCAAACCGGAACCGATGGCCAACTGGCAGGATCGCGAGATTCCCAAGCCTGTGCCGATGCGGCCGGCTGCCGTGGAGGCGTCAGCGCCGGTGGCGCGTCCCGTACCGGACGCGCCTGTTCCGGTGCGGCCTGCAGTGAACGAACCCTTCAAGCCCGCTGCCGACCCGATGGCGGAACTCGAAGCCGAGCTGACACCCGGCATCAAGGTGGACGCACCGGCCGAGCCGGACGTGAAGGCGCCGCCGCCGCGCGTCGAACCGAACTTCTCGGCGCCGCGTCCGGCTGTCCCGCCGCCGGCCCCGGTTCCTTCGCCTGCGGCTGCGCCGATGGTCGCCGCCGCCAAGGCATCGTCGACCGACGACAGCTTCGATTTCGACTTCGGCTTTGCCTCCGAGCCGCCGGCGCCGATTCCCTCCGCCGAGGCGCGTCCGCAGACCCGGACTGCAGCCCCGACGCCGAGCTCTTCTGCTCCGACGCCAGCCGCTGCTCCGCCGACTCCCGCGATATCCACCGGCGATCCGATCGCCGACCTGATCGCGGCGGAGCTCGATTCGGTCGAAGCTGATATCGTTGAGGACGCCAAGGTCGAGCAGCGACCGGTTCCGGCGCAGCCGGCGGCGCGCAGCTTCCCGCTGCCCGGCGCCATGCCTGTGTCGCGTCCGGCATCCGGCCCGTCGCAGTTCCGCCCGCAGCCGACGCCGCTGGCTGCGGCGCCCGCCACCCCGCAGCCGACTTCGCGTCCCGAGGATCGCTTCGGCGTTGCTCCGGTGTTCGGGCCCACCAGCAAGGTGCAGGCGCCTCGCCCGCAACCGGCCGCCGAACGCGACCCCATGGACGAGATCGAAAGCCTGATCGGCGAAGCCGTGCGGGTCGAGCTCACCAGCGACAAGCCCGCAACGCCGGCCCCCCAGGCTCAGACACCGCAATCGCCCCCGGTGGTTCCGCCACTGACCACAGGCTTTGCTCCGCGGCGCGCCGCGATCAAGGACACCGAACCGCAGGTACCATCGGCCGAGGCCGCCATTCTTGCGGCCGCCGCGGCTAGCGGCGCCGAAGTCGGGCGCATCGACGGCAACATGGCCGCCGAACAGCGCCAGAGCCCATACAAGCGCCCGAAGGCCAAGCCGGAGCGGCGCTCGGGCGGCATGCGCCCGTATGTCGGCATGGCCGTCGCCGGCACGCTGTTGCTGGCCGCCGGCTTCGGCCTCTACTGGGTGCTGGGCATGGGCCGCGGCACCGATGCCGATGCGCCGGTACTGCAGGCCGATGCGACGCCGGTGAAACAGACGCCGCCGCCGACCACCAGCACCACCAACCAGCAGGGTTCGGTGGTGTTCAACGAGCTCGACGGCAAATCCGCCGCGGCCGCCGCCAACGAGCAGCTGGTTTCGCGTGACGATACGGCCGACACCAGCGTCGCCGACGTGGCCCGCACTGTCGGCGAAGGCGACGATGCGGCGAATGAAAGCGAACTCGCCAACCGCAAGGTACGTACCGTGACGGTGCGCCCTGACGGTACGATCGTTTCCGGCGACGAGGCCGTTGCCGGCAATGAAGAACTGCCCGTCGCTCGTCCGGCGGTTCCGGATCTGCCCGGGGCCGACGTGCAGCCGTCAGAGTTGCTGGCGGCGGTTCCCGATGCGGCGACCGACCCCATTGCTTCGGCCATCGACACCGGCGCCGACGCCGCGGTGGATCCGACGCAGGTCTCGGCGCTTGCCCCGACTGGTCCTGCACCGACCATCGATCCCAGCATCGTGGCGCCGGTTCCAGTCGCCCGTCCGACCGACCGCTCGGTCCTGGGCGGCGGCTCCAACCAGCGGGTTGCAGCGACGCAACCGTCGCAGCCGGTCGAACTGGTCGAGGCTCCAGCGGCCCAGGCGCCGGCCTCCGGCGGCAGCGGTCCCTATGTGCAGCTGAGTTCGCAGCCGACCGAAGGCGATGCGGCATCGTCGCTGCGCTCCACGCAGAACCGGCTGTCGGGGCTGCTGAACGGTCGCAGCCTGGCGGTTCGGCAGGTCAACCTGGGCGCCAAGGGCACCTGGTACCGTGTCGTGCTGCCGGTCGATTCGTTCCAGGAAGCGACGCAAACCTGCGCCAGCCTCAAGGCCAATGGTGTCGATTGCGTGCCGATCGGCGGTTGATCGACACCCGCTGTTGCTTGACCGCAGTCTCGGTTAAGGACCAAGCTCGCACAAGCTGAGCGGGCAGGCGACTATATGAGCGAGACATCCTCCGACTGGTTCGCGGCGCCCGACGCGCCGCGCGACGACGAAGTGATGTATGTCGATGTCGCCGGCTATGAAGGCCCGCTCGACCTGCTGCTCGACCTGGCACGCCGGCAGAAGGTCGATCTCTCCCGCATCTCGGTGCTGGCGCTGGCCGAGCAGTATCTGGGCTTCATCGAGACGGTGCGCGAGAAGCGCATCGAAATCGCCGCTGATTATCTGGTGATGGCGGCCTGGCTCGCCTATCTCAAGAGCCGCCTGATGGTGCCGCAGGCGCCCAGCGACGATGAGCCCTCGGGCGAGATGATGGCGGCGCTGCTGCAGTTCCGGCTGAAGCGGCTCGAAGCCATGCGCAAATCCGCCATGCAACTGATCAACCGGCCGCGGCTCGGCCGGCAGGTGCATGCTCGAGGTCAGCCGGAGCCGGTGCTGGTGGAGCGGCGCAACCTCTGGGAAGCCTCGCTCTATGATCTGCTCAAGGCCTACGCCACCGGGCGCGAGCGCAACGTGCCGCAGGACTATCACCTGTTCGAGCGCAGCGTCTGGTCGCTGCAGGAGGCGCGCGAGATATTGACGCGGCTGATTGGCGACAGCATGGACTGGGTGCCGCTCGACGCCTATCTCGACCAGTATCTGAGCAACCCCGAGCAGCGGAAAACGGCGACGGCCTCGAGCTTCGCTTCGAGCCTTGAACTGGCCCGCCAGGGGCAAATAGAACTGCGCCAGACCCTGACCTTCGGCCCGCTGTTCATGCGCCGCAAGGCCGAAGGAAAGAAGGCCGAATGACCGAAGACGACCAGTTCGACGAGCATGGCGAAATCGCCGAGCGGAACCTCAGGGTGCTCGAAGCGATCCTGTTCGCGTCGGCTGAACCGCTGTCGCCGGCCGATATCGCGCCCTATCTGGGGGAGGGCGCCGATGTGCCGGTGCTGCTCGAGCGGCTGGCGCAGCGTTACACGGGACACGGCGTGCAACTGGTCCGGCGCGGCGATAAATGGGCGTTCCGCACCGCCGACGACCTGTCATTCCTCTTGCGCCGCGAGGAGACGGAGAGCCGACAACTCTCCCGTGCGGCGCTCGAAACCCTCGCCATCATCGCCTACCACCAGCCGGCGACGCGTGCCGAGGTGGAGGAGGTGCGCGGCGTCGCCAGCGGCGGCGGCACGTTCGACGTGCTGATGCAGACCGGCTGGGTGCGGATGCGTGGGCGCCGACGGACGCCGGGGCGGCCGGTGACCTATGGCACCACCGAGGCCTTCCTCGATCATTTTGGCCTCGAAAGCCTAGCCGACTTGCCGGGGCTGGAGGAACTGAAAGGCTCGGGGCTGCTGTCGAGCCGACTGCCGCCGGCGTTCCAGGTGCCGCTGCCGTTCGATGGCCCGCTGCGCGACGACGAGGATCCGCTGGAGCCGGACGACCAGGGCGAGAGCGACCCGATCCAATGACCGACACGATGGAACTCGAGGGCTGGGGGCCGCGTGGCACCGCCGGCGTTGCGTTCGCCGCTGCGCTGCGGTTTGACGCCGTGGATGTGACGCTCGGCGGCCGCCCGGTGCTGAGGAACTTCTCGCTGGCGCTGGTGCCGGGTGAGGTCGTCTGCCTTCTCGGTGAGAGTGGCTCGGGCAAATCGACCATTCTCAGGGTTGCCGCCGGCATCCAGCGGATCGATGGCGGCACGGTCAAGATCAACGATCAGATCGTTTCCGGCCCGGGTGTCCATGCCAAGCCGGATCGGCGCGGCATCGGGCTGATGTTCCAGGATTTCGCGCTGTTTCCGCACCTGACGCTGTTGCAGAACGTCACCTTCGGGTTACGCAAACTGGGGCGGACGGCGGCGCTGGCGCAGGCGCGGCAGGCGCTGAAGCGGGTGGGACTCGACGACCGCGAAGCGGACTATCCACATCGGCTTTCGGGTGGCCAGCAACAGCGGCTGGCGCTGGCGCGCTCGATCGCGCCGCGACCGGGCATCCTGATGCTCGACGAGCCCTTCTCGAGCCTCGACGCACGGCTGCGCGAGACGGTGCGCAACGAGACCCTGGCCGTGCTGCGCGAGACGCATGCGACGACGATCATCGTGACGCACGACCCCGAGGAGGCGATGTTGCTGGGCGATCGCATCGCGTTGCTGCGTCACGGCCGGCTGGCGCAGATCGATACCGCATCGGAAATCTACAACCGGCCGATCGACCTCAACGCTGCCCGCTTCTTTTCGCCGCTGAGCGAAATCGAAGCGCGGGTGCAGGGGGGCAGGGTGGAGACCCCGCTCGGGCCGGTCCCGGCCCAGAAGCATGCCGATGGGACAGTTGTCACGGTGGCGATCCGTCCGATCGGCTCGCTCGATGTGGCGACGGAAGGGCCCGGAATCCCGGGCCGTGTGCTGGCCAAGCGCGATGCCATCGGCGTTGACCTGTGCGAGGTCAGCGTTACCGGGCTGGACCGGCCGATCCAGATCCGTCGCCGCGCCGATCGTAACCTTGTTGTTGGATCGGACGTATTCCTGACCCTCAACCCGGAACACGTCCTTGTGTTCGCCAAGGATTGAACCTATTTCTCTGCGCTAGTGTAAGCGTAGAGCATTCTTTCGGAGACCATCCATATGCACGCGCCAGGGATTTGGGGCATCATCGTCGTCGCCATCGTGGTGATC
>NZ_DASZAW010000100.1:0-125117 GCF_035944845.1 Devosia sp.
CGCATCCGGATGGGCCAGCAGCACCTGCGGGTCCTTCTGGAAGATCGAGGCGATGGTGATGGTCGGAATGCCTTCCTTGACCGCGTCGATCGCGGTGGTCGGGCCACCCATGTAGAAGTTGATCTGCCCGCCGATCAGCAGCGAGCGGTTGGCGCCCTGCGGACCGCCCTGGCGGATGGTGACGTCGAGATTGTACTTGGCATAGGTGCCATCGGCGACGGCCTGGTAGTAGCCGCCGTGCTCCGCCTGGGCGAGCCAGTTGGTGCCGAAGCTCACCTTGTCCTGCGCCATGGCGCCGCCCATGCCCAATGCTAGCGTTACCACGCCAGCCGAAATGAGCTTGGTGAAATCGATCATCGTTAGTCTCCCTGTTGAGGTATCCGTCGGGGCTTGTCCCCCGCCCCGCCGTTAGGCAAACTTCGGTGCCCGCGGGCACACAGAGCATTCATTCCGCGCCGGATTGCAAAAGAAAAGCCCAAAAATTGCGCCATCCAGTGAAGTGCCGCTGGAATAGGCAATGCGGTTCAGAATGGGGCTTACATTCGCAGACGTTTGACGCTTAGCTGAGCATACACATCGGGGGACCTGTGCATAAGCCGCTTTCGCCTTCATCCATTCATCCCGCGTTCTCGCAGTACAGCCTCGGTATCGAGGTCAGCTCGCGCTCACGCTACGTGTTCTGTTCCGGCCAGGTCGGCATCAAGGCCGACGGAACCATTCCTCCCGATTGTGCCGGACAGACCCGCATCTGCTTCGACAACATCGCTGCCGTGCTGGCCGAGGCCGGCATGGGATTTGGCGACGTGGTGAAGCTCAACGCCTTCGTTACCGGCCGCGAGCACCTCGCCGAGTACATGAAAGTGCGCAACGAGCTGTTCCCGGAGCCGTTTCCGGCCTCGACCCTGATGGTCGTCAGCGGCTTCGCCCGGCCCGAATTCGTCGTCGAGATCGAAGCGATCGCCGCGATCCCCAGCTGACCCTCGAGCATTTTCGTCGTTTCTCTGAAACGGCAACAATGCTCCAAGGTTTTGATTTGTCGCACTCTTCGAACCGGAAAAAGTCTGCAACTTTTCCTGAAAGTGCTCTGCGAAAGACCCGTGATGACCTACCGCAAGATCTGGTGGAACGACTTCTCCGCCTTCGAATTCCATGGCCTCGATCCGAACAAGACCATCGCCGTGTTCCCTACCGCCGCCATCGAGCAGCACGGGCCGCATCTGCCGGTCGGCACCGACACCATCATCAACCAGGGTCACCTGGACCTCCTGGTCGAACGCGTGCCTGATGATCTCGATATTCGCATCCTGCCGGTACAGGCGATCGGCAAGTCCAACGAGCATATCTGGCAGACCGGCACCCTGAGCCATACCGCCACCAACCTGATCGATGCCTGGACCCAGATCGGGCTCGAGATCGCCCGGGCAGGGGTCAAGAAGGTGGTGTTCGTCAACTCGCATGGCGGGAACGTCTCGATCCTCGACATCGTGGCACGCGAACTCAGGGTCCGTGCCGGTATGCTGGCGGTGAAAACCGGCTGGAGCCAGTACTGGCCCAAGGACATCTACTCCGACATCGAGAGCCGCCACGGCATCCACGGCGGCGACAGCGAGACCTCGGTGGTGATGCATTTGCGGCCCGAGCTGGTGAACCGCGACAGGCTGCAGGATTACCCGTCAGTCGCAGCGCGCGATGAGCAGGCCTATAAGTACATGCGGCCCACGGGTGCTACGAGCTACGCCTGGATCGCCAGCGACATCAACCCGCTCGGCACCGCCGGCGACGCGCATCTCGCAACGGCCGACAAGGGGCGGATCACCGTGGAAACCGCGGTCGGCAGCTTCATCGAGCTGCTGCGCGAGGTGGAACGCTATCCGCTGCCGGGGACGCGCGGGTAGTATCGCCAACTGGCGCCGGTTCAAGCCGACCCCCACGCCTGTCCCTTCCCCCTAAGAATGGGGAGGGAGACGATAGTCTCGATATCAGTGTGAGGGTCTCCCTCCCCATGTTTAGGGGGAGGGGACAGGGGTGGGGGTCGGCCGGCACCGGTTCCTCCAACTCGCAACGACCTCGCACCAGCGTCGCCCCATTGCGCACCCGCCCCGCACCCGCTAATCCCAGCGGATGCAGCAGTTTCACTCTCCCAACGGCACGCTCAGCCTCGACGGCAAGCCGATGAGTTTTTCGAGCCTGGCGCGGGTCGGGGCGCGGGCGGTTTCGCTCGAGGCCGATGCGGCCGCCATGGCGCGGGTCGATGCGTCACGCCAGGTGGTCGAGGACAAGATTGCGCGCGGCGAGTCGGTATACGGCGCCAATACCGGGGTCGGCGCGATGAAGGATGTCGAGTGGTCGCCCGAGGACCTCGAGACGTTCAATCTCGGGCTGGTGCGGGCGCATCATTTCGGCACCGGCGCGCCGTTTCCCAGTTCGGTTGTGCGAAGCGCCATAGCGATCCGGGTCAACACTGCCCTGACCGGACGGGTCGGCTGTTCGCGCGGTCTGGTCGATGCCTACCTGGCGCTGCTCGACAAGGACGTCGTGCCCGTGGTGCGGCGTACCGGTTCGATCGGCACTGCCGATATCGGGCTGATGGGCCAGATCGGCGCCGTGCTGACCGGCGTCGGCGAGGCGGTGTATCAGAACCGGCGCATGTCGGCCGAAGCGGCGCTGGCTGAGGCTGGACTCCAGCCCTGCCGCATGGCGCCGCGCGACAGTCTCGCGTCGATCAGCGTCAACGCCGTCGGCTTCGCCGCTGCGGCAGAAGCGGTGCGTTCGGCCGCCTCGGCGATGCGCATGCTGCTCGCCACCAGCCTCACCACCGCTGGCGCGCTTGGCGCCTCGCGCGACCCCTGGAAGGCCGTGGCGCATGTGGGGACCGAGCGCGAGGCCGAGATCGGCGCCTGGCTTTACCACAACGCCATGGGCTGGGATTGGCCTAACGCCACCCATGTGCAGGACCCGCTGTCGCTGCGCATGATGGCGCAGGTGTTCGGCTCAGGCTTCGATACGCTGCTGGTCGCCGGTCGCACGGTCCTCGCCGCCACCGGCCGCACCGACGACAACCCGGTGGTTGTGGACGAGCAGGTGCTGACCTCGGGCGGCTCGCTGCCGCTCGACGTGACCATCTACCTGCAGACCGCGCAGCTGGCGCTGGCGCACGCGGCGCGCAACTCGTTCAACCGCTGCGTGCTGCTGAGTAACGGCGCGCGCCGCGACCTGCCGATCAACCTGGTGCCGCGCGGCGCCATCGCCACCGGCTTCGGCCCGATCATCAAGCTCGCTGGCGAACTCTTCGCCCGGGCCTTGTCGATGTCGGTGCCGGTCTCGGCGCAGTCGCTGGTGGTGGCGGCAGGGCTCGAAGACGAGGTGTCGTTCCTGCCGCTGGTGGTCGAGCGCTTCGAGCGGCAGGTGCGAGCGCTCAGGCGCCTCGCGGCGCTCGAGGGTCTGCTCTCGGCGCAGGCGATGGATATCCACGGAGACCGCCCGAGCGGTGTGCCGGCGATGATCTACGAGAAGGTCAGGAAGCA
Source organism: Devosia sp. (assembly GCF_035944845.1). GTDB lineage: Bacteria > Pseudomonadota > Alphaproteobacteria > Rhizobiales > Devosiaceae > Devosia_A. Next base: position 3,525 of record NZ_DASZAW010000100.1, read on the forward strand.
CGCGGCCTTCTATCAGGTGGATCGGCCGCTCTCGGCCGAAGTCGAGATCATCGAAAGCGATCTCGGCTCCGAACAGAGCATGGCGGAACTGATTTCCCACGCGCCCATTCCCCAACTGGACGAGTTTTTCGCACTGGGCCCGGTCGCGTAGCACGCCGGAGTATGACTTTTCCTTGGCGCCCGTATAGGTTTGGCCCCAATTCTGGCCCAGGGACTGCACGGCCGGAACAATAAGGAGACCATCATGCTTTCGAAGAAACTGCTCGGCGCCGCTGTCGCGCTGGCCTTCACGGTAACTGCTGCCAACGCCCAGGTCGTCGTGTCGTCGAAGATCGATACCGAAGGTGGCTTGCTCGGCAACATTATCAGCCAGGTGCTGCAGGCTAATGGCGTCGCCGTGACCGAGAAGATCCAGCTCGGCGGCACGCCCGTCGTACGCCAGGCGATCACCGCCGGCGAGATCGACATCTACCCAGAATATACCGGCAACGCCGCGTTCTTCTTCGAGAAGGCCGACGACCCGCTGTGGAACGACGCCGCCAAAGCCTACGCCGAGGCCAAGAAGCTCGACTACGACGCCAACAAGATCGTCTGGCTGTCGCCCGCGCCCGCCAACAACACTTGGGCCGTGGCCGTCCGCAAGGACGTTGCCGATGCCAACAAGCTGACTACCTTCAGTGAGCTCGGCGCCTATATCGCCGGTGACGGCAACATCAAGCTCGCGGCTTCGGCCGAGTTCGTTTCCTCGCCGGCCGCCTTGCCGAAGTTCCAGGAAGTCTACGGCTTCACCCTGAAGCCCGACCAGTTGGTGACCCTCTCGGGCGGTGACACCGCGGCGACCATCGCAGCCGCCGCGCAACAGACCAACGGCGTCAACGCCGCGATGGTCTACGGCACCGACGGCGGCATTGCTCCCTCGGGCCTGGTGGTGATGACCGACGACAAGGGCGTGCAGCCGGTTTACGAGCCGGCCCCGATCATCCGCGAGGCGGTGCTGCAGGCCAACCCGCAGATCGAAGAGCTGCTGAAGCCGGTGTTCGCCAAGCTCGACCTGGCGACCCTGCAGACGCTCAACGGCCGCATTCAGGTCGGTGGCGAAGCTGCCAAGGACGTCGCCATCGACTGGCTGAAGACCAACGGCTTCCTGAAGTAAGCTGCCGCACGGTCAATGCATTTTGGGGGTGGGCAGGACGACTGCCCACCCCTAGTGTTTTGTGATGGCTTGGCTTCGCATCGTGGCACACCTTAAGGCCCCCTCACCCGGCGCTGACGCGCCGACCTCTCCCCCAAAGGGTGAGGTGGTGCTGGGGCGTGGTCGTGCCACGGCTCACCTCTCCCTTTGGGGGAGAGGTCGGATTGAGCCAGCAATCCGGGTGAGGGGGCCTTTGCCATGAGCACGGCTCTGTCGATTCCGGCCGCGAAGTCCTTTGCCGTCGACAAGCTCGGCGTCCTCATCGCTGCCCTCGCCGCAATCGCCGCTTTCCTCCCCTTCGCCGCCTTCCGCGCCAACCGCATCGTGCTGGGCGAAGCCAGGGGCCTCTTCGCCGCGCTCCCCGGTTGGGAAGCTGCGGCCCTGGCGCTCGTGCTGGCCGCGGGCATCGGCATCGCGCTGCTCCGGACGCCGACCCTATGGCGGCTGGCCACCAGCCTCGTCGTCCTGGCGCTGCTGTTCGTCGCCATCGGCCATGCCGGAACCTTCCTGACGCCGCCGGGCGACAAGATCGCCCGCGTTTCGCCTGGGGCCGGCTTCTGGCTCTTGATCTTCGCCTTCGCGCTGCTCGCCGCCGATGCTGTCGCGCGACTGAAACTGAAGCCCTGGACCCGCATCGGCGTGCTGGCGGCGGTAGCGCTGTTCTTTGTCGTGTTGCTCGGTTCGGGCACGCTCAACGATCTCTCGATCCTCCGCGAATATGCCAACCGTGGCGACACCTTCTGGCGGGAAGCCGAGACGCATCTGGCCCTGGCGCTGGGCTCGCTGGCCCTCGCGACGGTCGCCGGCATCCCCATCGGCATCCTCTGCCAGCGCAGCGATGCCTGGCGGGCGCCGGTGCTGAATGTGCTGAACGCCATCCAGACCATCCCGTCGATCGCGCTGTTCGGCCTGTTGATCGCGCCTCTCGCCTGGGTCGCGGCGAACATCCCTGGCGCTTCGGCACTCGGCATTTCGGGCATCGGCGCTGCGCCGGCCATGGTGGCGCTGTTCGCCTATTCGCTGCTGCCGGTGGTGGCCAATACCGTGGTTGGTATCGACGGTGTACCGCCGGCTGCCAATGATGCGGCCAAGGGCATGGGCATGACCGACTGGCAGCGGTTGACCACCGTCGAGTTCCCGCTGGCCTTCCCGGTGATCCTCACCGGCATCCGCATCGTGCTCGTCCAGAATATCGGCCTCGCCACCATCGCTGCGCTGATCGGCGGCGGTGGCTTCGGCGTCTTCGTCTTCCAGGGCGTCGGCCAGACCGCCATGGATCTGGTGCTGCTCGGCGCCGTGCCCACCGTGGCGCTCGCCTTCGCCGCTGCGGTCGTGCTCGATGCAATTGTCGAAATGGTCTCACCCAAGGATACTCGCCGTGATTGAGATCGAAGCCCTCACGAAGGACTATCTCGAGCTGACCGTGGTCGACCGCGTGAGCCTAACCGTCGCCGACGGCGAGATTGCGGTGATCGTCGGCACTTCCGGGTCCGGCAAGACCACGCTCCTGAGGATGATCAACCGGCTGATCGAGCCCACTTCAGGCACGGTGAAGATCGATGGCCAGGACACCCGCGCGGTACCGGCCTTCGAGCTCAGGCGCCGCATCGGTTACGCCATCCAGGGGCACGGGCTGTTCCCGCACCGCACGGTCGGGCAGAACATCGCCACCGTCCCGACGCTGCTGGGCTGGGATAAAGCAAAGATCGCGGCGCGGGTCGATGAACTGCTGGAGCTGTTCCAGCTGCCGGCGGCCGAGTTCCGCGACCGCATGCCGAGCGAGCTGTCGGGTGGCCAGCAGCAGCGCGTCGGCGTGGCGCGGGCGCTGGCGGCCGAACCGAAACTGCTGCTGATGGACGAGCCCTTCGGCGCGCTCGACCCGATCATCCGCGCCAAGGCGCAATCCGACCTCCTCGCCATCCAGAAGCGCTTCGGCACCACCATTGTCCTCGTGACGCACGACATGGAGGAGGCGATCCATCTCGGCACCAGAATCGCCGTGATGGACAAGGGCAAGCTCCTGCAATATGCGCCGCCCGACGAGATCATCGCCCGGCCCGCGACGCCCTTCGTCGCCGAGCTGATCGGCACCGGCGAACGGCCGTTCCGCCTGCTGTCGCTGGGCAAGGTGCGCGATCTCGTCGAGCCCGGCCCGGCGCAGGGCGAGCCGATCTCCGCCGATGCATCGCTGCGCGACGCCTATGCCGAGTGCTTGTGGACCGGCCGCGAGATGCTGCCGGTGGTCGACGCCGATGGCACCAGCATCGGCCGCATCCGCCGCGACGACATCGCTCATCGGGCCGAGCGACCGCAATGAAGCCCGGGCTGATCATCCGGCTGGTGGTTCTGGCGCTGCTGGTGGCGTTTATCATCACGCCAACGAGCTTTGCTTGGGTGTTCCAGCCGCTGACCAGGAACAGCCAGCCGGCGATCTACACCCAGAACTCGCTGCTCAACCTGACCGTAAGCCACTTGTCCATCGTCGCCATCGCCACCATCGCTTCGACGCTGCTGGCCGTGGGGCTGGCCATCCTCGTCACCCGGCCGTTCGGCGCCGAGTTCCTGCCGCTCAGCCGTTCGCTCGCCAATATCGGGCAGACCTTTCCGCCGGTGGCAGTGCTGGCGCTGGCGGTGCCGGTGCTGGGCTTCGGTACCGCGCCGACCTTGGTGGCGCTGTTCCTCTATGGGCTGCTGCCGATCTTCGAGAACGCGCTGACCGGGCTGACCACCTTGCCGCCGGCGGTGACGGAGGCGGCCCGCGGCGTCGGCATGACCGACCGGCAGCGCCTGCTCGGAGTGGAATTGCCGCTGGCGACGCCCGTGATTCTTGCCGGCATCCGGCTCTCGGTCGTGATCTCGGTGGCGACCGCCACCATCGGCTCGACTGTCGCAGCCTCGACGCTGGGCGAGGTGATCATCGCGGGGTTGTTGAGCAACAACATCGCCTTCATCGCCCAGGGCGGCCTGGTGGTCGGCGTGATGGCGGTTCTGATCTATGATGCGCTTTCGGCGCTCGAGCGGACACTGATGCAGAGGACGGGACAACGGAGGTTGAGATCGTGAGCAAAGAACTCTCCCCAACCACGATGTCATCCCTGCGAAAGCAGGGACCCAACTCACAGCCTGCGCCACCGGATAAATGCGTCCCGGCTTTCGGCATACTCTCAAGCGAGCACTAACATGTCCGATTTCGATCTCGTCCTCGCCGGCACGGTGGTGCTGCCATCCATGGTGATCGAGGATGGCTATGTGGCGGTGCGCGACGGCAAGGTGGTGCATGTCGGCGAGGGCACACCGCCGCATGCGCATGAGCGGCATTTGCTCGGCAAGGCGCTGATCCTTCCCGGCGCCATCGACGCGCAGACGCATTCGCTGAGCCAGCGCAACCAGGAGGATTTCATCTGGTCGACCCGCTCGGCGGCGGCGGGAGGCGTCACCACCATCGTCGACATGCCCTATGATGAGGGAAATCTCGTCTGTTCGGCCGAGGCGGTGCGGATCAAGGTGGCGCATGCCACCCCGCAGGCCCGGGTGGATTTCGCGCTCTATGGCACGATCAACCCGGAGGACGGCGCGAGCCGCATCGCCGAGCAGGCGGCGGCCGGCGTCGCGGCGTTCAAGTTCTCGACCTTCGGCACCGACCCGGTGCGGTTCCCCCGCATCTCGCCACCGCTGCTCGCCGAAGCCTTCGCCGAAGTGGCGAAGACCGGCCTGACCGCCGGCGTCCACAACGAGGACGACGAGAGCGTCCGAGCCGCCATGGCCAGGGTGAGGGCCTCGGGGATCACCGACTGGCGGGCGCACGGCATGAGCCGGCCGCCGCTGACCGAGCTTTTGGCGACGCTGCAGATCTACGAAACCGGCGCCCAGACCGGCTGCGACGCGCACGTGGTGCATTGCTCGCTGAGCCGCGGTTACGACATCGCCGCCGACTATCGGGCACACGGCTTTGGCGCCACCATCGAGTGCTGCATTCACTACCTGACCCTCGACGAGGAGAACGACGTCCGCCGCCTGGGCGGCAAGGCCAAGATCAACCCACCGATCCGGCCGCGCGCCGAAGTCGAAGCGCTGTGGCGGCAGGTGGCGGCGGGCAATGTGACGCTGGTCTCGACCGACCATGTGAGCTGGTCCGAGGACCGGAAGACCAATTCGGACATGCTGGCCAACTCGTCCGGCGTGCCCGGGCTCGAGGTCATGGTGCCGCTGTTCGTCAAAGGCGCGTTGGAGCGCGGGGTGCCGCTGACCTGGGCAGCAAAACTGATGGCGGCGAACCCGGCAAAGCATTTCCGGCTGGGCCAGAAGGGCGCGCTGGAGGCGGGGAAAGACGCCGACATCACCGTGCTGGTGGAGCGTCCGGTTGTGTATGACGCCGCCCGTTCCGGACACAATGTGGTGGGGTGGTCGCCCTACAACGGCATCGAACTGCCGTGGACGGTAGCCGGCACCTGGCTGCGTGGACGGCAGGTGTTCGATGGAACGACTGTGGCCGAGCCTGGGGCAGGGCGGTGGGTGCGGCCGTGACGATCGCGCGCGTGGCCCCACCCTCATCCGGGCTTCGCCCACCTTCTCCCATCAAGGGAGAAGGCCTGACTGAGATGCTAGTGGAGGACCCTTCTCCCCTCGTGGGAGAAGGTGCCCGAAGGGCGGATGAGGGGGTGCCCCACGCACCGATTTGCCAATGACCCGCAACCTCCCCACCCAGGAAGCCCGTATCGCCGAGGATATCGCCACCCTCGCCGAGATCACCGAACCCGGTCGGCCCTACACCCGTCGCGCCTTCACCCCGATGTTCCTGCGCGGTCGCGAGTGGCTGGTCCGCCGCTTCGAGGCGGCCGGACTCGAGACGCGCATCGACGCCTCCGGCAACCTGATCGGCCGACGCCGCGGAAGCAGCGGCAAAGGCACCATCATGCTCGGCTCGCACTCCGACACGGTGCCAGATGGTGGCCGCTTCGACGGCATCGCCGGGGTCTCGGCAGCGCTTGAAGTGGCGCGGGCATTGTACGATCAGGGCGTGGTGCTGCAGCACGACCTCGAGATCGTCGATTTCCTTGCCGAGGAAGTATCGATCTTCGGCGTCTCCTGCGTCGGTAGCCGTGGCATGGCCGGGGTCAGGCCGGACAACTGGCTCGACCGCGAGGTCGATCGGTTCACCTTGCGTGAGGGCATCGCCGAGGTTGGCGGCAATCCGCAGAAAATCGAGAAGCGCGAAGACATCGCGGCTTTTCTCGAACTGCATATCGAGCAGGGGCCGGTGCTGGAGGATGGCCATCTCGATATCGGCGTGGTGGCGGCAATCGCGGGGATCACCCGGATCGAACTGGTGGTGAACGGCCGCGCCGACCATGCCGGCACCACCCCGATGGGGTCGCGCCAGGATGCGCTGACCACCGCGGCACGGCTGGTGCTCGGGATCGAGGAACTGGGCACGCTGCTCAGCCGAGGCAAGTTCCATTTTGCCGCCACGGTGGGCGAGTTCTCGATCGAACCGGGAGCGGCGAATGTCGTGCCATCGCGGGCCCGGCTGCTGATCGATGCGCGGGCGGAGCGGCGCGAGGACATGGAGCGGTTCATCGTCGAGCTTACCGGGCTCGTCAACGCCACATCAGTGGCGACCGGGGTGGCGATAGAGCCGCCATTGACCATTTCCGACAATTTGCCAACGCCTTGCGATCCGTTCGTGCTTGATACGCTGGACGCGGCAGCCGTGGCCGTGGGCGCGCGCCATCGCCGCATGGCATCGGGCGCCGGGCATGACACGGCCTGGATGGCGCGGGTGACGAGGGCGGCGATGATCTTCATCCCCTGCCTCGGTGGCCGCAGCCATACGCCGGAAGAACATGCCGAAACGGCCGACGTGGCGCTGGGCGCCGCCGTGCTGCTGGAGGCGGTGAAGCGGTTGGACAGGGAATTGTAGTCAAGGCCCCCTCACCCGGCCCTGCGGGCCGACCTCTCCCCCGAGGGAGAGGTGGTGTGGTGGCGGGATGGTGCCACCGATCACCTCTCCCTTTGGGGGAGAGGTCGCCGCGAAGCGGCGGGTGAGGGGGCCTTTTGGGCGTGATGGAGTAGCAAGTTGGGTCGCGTACTGACCGAGAAGGATGTGGAAGCCGCGGTAAAGGGTGGCTCAGTCTATGCAGCCGGCGGTGGCGGCTGGGCCGATCATGGCCGCATGCTGGGCTATGCCGCGGTGAGCGTCGGCAAGCCCGAGCTCGTCGATATCGAGGAGCTGGACCCGCGCGACTGGGTGGCGACCGCCGCCGCGATCGGCGCACCGGCTTCGACGACGCCGTGGGAGATGCGCGGCGTCGACTACGTCAAGGCGGTGAAGCTGCTCGAGAAGGCGCTGGGCGACAAGGTGCGTGGCCTGATGATCGGACAAAACGGCAAGAGCTCGACCCTCAATGCCTGGCTGCCGAGCGCCATCCTCGGCACCAAGGTGGTGGACGCCGTGGGCGATATCCGCGCCCACCCGACCGGAGACATGGGCTCGATCGGTATGGCCGGCAGCCCCAGAAAGATGATCCAGACCGCCGTGGGCGGCAATCGCGCCGAGAACCGCTACATCGAGCTGGTGGTGAAGGGCGCGACGGCCAAGATCTCGCCGATCCTGCGTACCGCGGCCGACATGTCCGGCGGCTTCATCGCCTCGTGCCGCAATCCGCTGCGCGCCAAATATGTGCAGCGCAACGCCGCGCTCGGCGGCATCTCGCTGGCCCTGAGCCTCGGCGAAGCGATCATCGCGGCCGAGAAGCAAGGCGGCTCGGCGGTTATCGATGCCATCGTCAAGGCGACCGGCGGCACCATCCTCGTGAAGGGCGCGGTGACGAAGAAAGACCTGGTTTACACCAGGGAGGCCTTCGATATCGGTCGTTTCGTGCTTGGCGAGGGCGACAAGGCCGTCACCATCCACACCATGAACGAATATATGGCCATCGACGATGCCGGCGGCAATCGGCTGGCGACTTTCCCCGACGTGATCGCGACGCTCGATGCGGCCGGCCAGCCGCTGAGCGCCGGGCAATTGCGCGAAGGCATGTTCATCTTCGTCTTGCACGTGCCCAAGAAGGTAATCCCGCTTTCCTCCTCGGTGATCGACCCGGCGGTCTATCCGCCGGTCGAGAAGGCGATGGGGATCGAGCTGGCCAAATATGCGCTCGATGGCGTGAAGCGGAAGAAAAAGGCTCGGAAGGGCTGGGCTTAATCACTTTCTGAGCGCGTTGCCCCACCCTCATCCGGGCGTTGCCCACCTTCTCCCATCAAGGGAGAAGGCCCGACTGAGGTGCTGGTGGCGGACCCTTCTCCCCTTGTGGGAGAAGGTGCCCGAAGGGCGGATGAGGGGTGGCCCCCCAAGCGGTAGCCGCGGTAAGCTCGCCCACCATGCCAAAACCCAATCCCCGCCACCCGAATTTCCCTATCCCCTCTGGTCCGCTCCTGCGCGCTAAAGGCTGGCGGCAGGAGGCGCTGTTGCGGCTGCTCGAGAACGTGCTGGCCGTCGGCGAAGATCCCGAAAAGCTGATCGTCTACGCGGCGCTCGGCAAGGCGGCGCGCAACTGGGCGGCGCATCGGCAGATCGTCGAAACGCTGAGCACCATGGATGAGGATCAGACACTGATCATCCAGTCGGGCAAACCCATCGGGCTGCTGAAGACCCATGCGCAGGCGCCGCTGGTGATCATGGCCAACTGCAATATCGTTGGGCAGTGGGCCAGGGCCGAAGTGTTCTACGAGCTCGAGAAGAAGGGGCTGATCGCCTGGGGCGGGCTCACTGCCGGAGCCTGGCAATATATCGGCAGCCAGGGCGTGATCCAGGGCACCTACGAGATCTTCATGCGCATCGCCGAAAAGCGCTTCGGTGGCTCGCTCGCCGGGCGCTTCATCCTCACCGCCGGAATGGGTGGGATGGGCGCGGCGCAACCGCTCGCCGGGCGGATGGCGGGCGCCGCGATCCTCGATGTCGACGTCGATCCGGTCCGCGCCCAGCGACGCAAGGAGATCGGCTATCTCGAGGAGATCGCACCGGATCTCGACACCGCGCTCGAGATGATCGGGGGGGCGGTGCGCGACAAGCGGGCGCTGTCAGTCGGCCTCGTCGCCAATGCCGCTGAAATCTACCCCGAAATCCTCCGGCGCGGCATCGTCCCCGATATCGTTACCGACCAGACCAGTGCCCATGATCTCGTCTATGGCTACGTGCCCAAGGGGATGAGCCTCGAAGAGGTGAAGCGGCTGCGAGTGGATGGGCAGGGGCAGTTGATGGCGGCGAGCCGTGCCTCGATCGCCGATCATGTGCGGGCCATGCTGGGGTTCCAGGCGGCCGGCTCGGAAGTGTTCGACAATGGCAACCTGATCCGCACCCAGGCCAAGCAGGCCGGGGTCGAGAACGCCTTCGATATCCCGATCTTCACCGAGGCCTATCTCCGGCCCCTGTTCGCACGCGCCATCGGGCCGTTCCGCTGGATGGCGCTATCCGGCGAAGCCTCCGACATCGCGCGGATTGACGATCTGGTGCTGGAGATGTTCCCGGACAACCAGATCGTCACCAACTGGATCCGCCTGGCCCGGCAATACGTGCCGTTCGAGGGCCTGCCGGCCCGCATCGCCTGGCTGGGTCACGGTGAGCGCACCGCGCTGGCGCTGGCAGTGAACGCACTGGTGCGCATGGGCGAACTCCAGGGGCCCGTGGCCTTCTCCAGGGATCACCTCGATGCCGGCGCCATGGCGCACCCCAACATCATGACCGAGAACATGAAGGACGGCTCCGACGCCATCGCCGACTGGCCGCTGCTCGATGCCATGCTGCTCACCGCCTCGATGGCTGACCTCGTGGTGATCCACTCGGGCGGCGGCGGCTATGCCGGCTACATGACCTCGGCCGGCGTCACGCTGGTTGCGGATGGGACCGAGGCGGGGGACGAACGGCTGTCGCATGCGCTCACCAATGACACCTCGCTCGGCGTGATGCGCTATGCCGATGCCGGGTATGAAGAAGCGGTGGATGAGGCGGAGAAGCAGGGGATTGGGTGGTTTGATCTGCGGGGGTGAAACCGTGGCTCCGCGCACCCCCTCCGAGCTACGCTAACTCGCTTCTCTCCCAAGCTCCGCTTGCCTCCCCCGTCGAGGGGGAGGTGGCACCGAGTTTGGTTCTGGCCTCTGCGCAAACCTATCAGTCGTCTCCCTCTCCCTTGCGGGGAGGGATCAAGGGTGGGGGGTGAGGAGCCGGTGGACTCGCAGTTCGGCGCTGCCGCCGCGGTCGAGATGCCTAGTTCTTCGCCGCCCCGGTCTTGGCCGCCTTGCCCTCGTCGTACCACCACACCGTCGGGAAGCCGATCGAGAATTCCGGCAGGGTTTCGGGGTGGCTGAAGCGGTCCCAGCGGGCGATGCGGGACTTGCGCAGCGTGTAGGTCGGCGTCACGTAGTGATGCGCCAGCAATACGCGGTCGAGCGCCCGGGTGGCAGCGATCAGCGTTTCGCGGTCGTCGGCGAAGACGATCTTGTCGATCAGCGCATCGACACCCTTGTCGGAAATCCCGCCATAGTTGCGGCTGTCATTCTGCGCCGCTGACGCCGAGCCCCAGAAATCGCGCTGTTCGTTACCGGGTGAAAGCGACTGCACCCAACCGGTATAGATCATGTCGTAGTCGCGGTTCTGGGCCCGCTCGATATACTGCGGTGAATCCACCGAACGGATGGTGGCATTGATGCCGAGCCGCTTGAGGTTGGTCTGGAACGCCGTGGCGATCGGCTCGATGGTTGGGCCGTTGAGCAGGATTTCGAAGCTCACCGGCGTACCGTTCGGATCGACCAACTGGTTGCCGTTGAGAGTGTAGCCCGCCTTGGTCAGGATCTCGTTGGCGGTACGAAGGCTCTGCCGCAGCTTGGCGGTGTCGCCGTTGACCGGGTTCTTGTATTCGGTGGTGAATACAGAGGCCGGCACCAGGTCCTTCAGCGAGTTGAGGATCTCGAGTTCCTCGCCCTGCGGCAGGCCTGAAGAGGCGAACTCGGTGCCATAGAAGAACGAGTTGATGCGGTCGTACTGGCCGAAGAAGCGCAGCTTGTCGAGTTCCTCGAAGTCGAAGGCATAGAGCATCGCCTCGCGCAGCGCTTCGTTCTGGAACAGTGGTTTCCTGAGGTTCGGAACGAAGCCGACCAGGATGCCCGAGCCGCGATAGGCGTTCTCGAACAGCTCCTTGATCACCTTGCCCTCGGTGACCGCCGGGAAATTGTAGTCGTTCTGCCAGCGCAGGGCGAGGTTCTCGTCCCACCAGTCGAAGGCGTCGCCCTTGAAGCCTTCGAACTCGGCGGTGGTGTCGCGGAAATACTCGTACTTGATCGCGGCGAAATTGTTCTGGCCGATGTTGAACGGTTCCTTCAGGCCCCAGTAGTTCGGGTCGCGCTCATAGGTGATCGACGTGCCGGCCGAAAAACTCGCCAGCTTATAGGGGCCCGAGCCCATCGGCGGCTCGAGGGTGGAGCGGCCGATGTCCCGTGGCTTGCCATCGGGGCCGGTGCCCTCCCACCAGTGCTGCGGCAACACGATCAACTGACCCATGATATGCGGCAGCTCACGGTTGCCGGTCTGGTCGAAGGTGAAGGTCACTTCGCCGGGCGCGGTGACGTCGGCCTTCTTGACGTTGGCATAGTAGTTTGCCTGGCTCGGGTTCAGTGCGATGACCTTGTCGAAAGTCCAGACCACGTCCTCGGCGGTCACTGGCTTACCATCCGCCCACTTGGCACGCGGGTTCATCCGGAAGGTGACCGAGGAGAAGTCGTCGGGGTAGCTGAACGCCTCGGCGAGGTTGCCGTACTGAGTGGAGTTCTCGTCGAGCGACGGCGTGGTCAGCGTCTCGAAGACGAGGCCAATGCCGTCGGCCGGTTCGCCCTGTGGCAGGATCGGGTTGAAGGTGTCGAAGCCGCCCATCGAGCTCAGCCGCACCACGCCGCCCACCGGCGCATCCGGGTTCACGTAGTCGAACTTCTGGAAGCCCGCGGGATATTTCGGCTCACCGATCAACGATCCGCCATGGTGCCAGACTTTCTCCTGGGCGATTGCGGGGCTGATTGAGACGAGGGCAGCAAGGGCGAGGGCGACGAGCTTCATGCGCATGAGGGCCTCCATTCGGGGGAGAACGTGTTGTCGGAGCTTAGGGGGGAAAGCGGCCGGATGCGAGGCACTAAAGCCGGTGCGGGGCGACCCCCACCCCTGTCCCCTCCCCCTAAGAATGGGGAGGGAGACGCTCCCACCAGCTTCAGCGTTCTGGTCTCCCTCCCCCTCGCGGGGAGGGGACAGGGGTGGGGGGAGGCTCGCTCCGGCTGTGCGATGATCACTGCGCCACCTCGGCCGACGGCACAGCTTCCACCGCAAACGCTGCGGCCATCAGCGCCTTGGTGTACTCCGATTGCGGTGCGGCGAAGACTTCCGCCGCCGGCCCGTATTCGACCACCTTGCCGTTACGCATCACCATCAGCTGGTTGGCGAGCGCCCGGACGACGCGCAGGTCGTGCGAGATGAACAGGTAAGTGAGGCCGTGCCGACGCTGCAGCTCGCGCAACAGGTCGACCACCTGCGCCTGCACGCTCATGTCGAGCGCCGAGGTGGGCTCGTCGAGCACCACGAATTTCGGTTCGAGCACCATGGCCCGGGCAATGGCGATGCGCTGGCGCTGCCCGCCGGAGAACTCATGCGGGTAGCGGAAGCGCGCTTCCGGATCGAGCCCGACCTCGGTCAGCGCGCGTACGACTTTCGCATCTCGTTCAACCGAGGTGAGCCGCGGCGCATGTACGGCAAGGCCTTCAGCAATGATCTCGGCGATCGACATGCGTGGGCTGAGCGAGCCGAACGGATCCTGGAAGACGATCTGCAGATCCTTGCGCAGCGGCCGCATGGCGCCCCACGAGAGCTGCTCGATGTCGCGCCCGAGATAGACGATGCGACCCTCCGAACCGATGAGGCGGAGCAGGGCGCGCCCGAGCGTGGTCTTGCCCGACCCGCTTTCGCCGACGACCCCGAGGGTCTCGCCACGGCGGATCGAGATATCGACATCGTCGACCGCCTTGATATGCCCGACGGTGCGCCGCAGGAAGCCACGCTTGATCGGGAACCAGACCCGGAGTTTTTCGGCGGCAACGATCGGTTCGGCGTCCGAGCTGGCCGGCGGCTCGCCCTTCGGCTCGGCGGCGAGGAGTTTCTTGGTGTAGGCGTGCTGCGGGTTGGCGAACAGCGCGTCGGTCGGGCCGGATTCGACGATCCTGCCCTCGGTCATCACATGGGTGATCTCGGCCATCTTCCGCACGATGTGCAGGTCGTGCGTGATGAACAGGATCGCCATGCCACGCTTCTGCTGCAGCGACATCAGCAGCTCGAGAATCTGCGCCTGGATGGTGACGTCGAGCGCCGTAGTGGGCTCATCCGCGATCAGCAGTTGTGGCTCGTTGGCGAGCGCCATGGCGATCATCACACGTTGGCGCTGGCCGCCGGAGAGCTGGTGCGGAAAATCGTCGAGCCGCGACACGGGGTCGGGAATGCCGACCTCGGTCAGCAGCTCGATGGTCCGAGCGCGGGCGGCTGCTCTCCGCATGCCGCGATGCAGGATCAGCGCTTCGCTCACCTGCCGCTCGACGGTGTGGAGCGGGTTGAGCGAACTCATCGGCTCCTGGAAGATCATCGAGATGGCATTGCCGCGCACCCCGCGGATAGCGCGGTCGTCACTGTGCAGCAGATCCTGCCCATTGAATAGGATGCGCCCCCTGGGGTGCGATGCGGCAGGGTAGGGGAGGAGCCTCAACACCGAGAGCGCGGTGACCGACTTGCCCGAACCCGACTCGCCCACCAGTGCCACCGTTTGGCCGGGCTGGATATCGAAGGTGACGCCGCGCACGGCGGGAACCTGGCCATGCTCGGTCGCAAATTCGATATGCAGGTCCTCGACCTCCAGCAGCGCGCCGCTCATGACCGCGTCCCCGCGAAGGTCTTGCGCGGGTCGAACGCGTCGCGCACGCCTTCGCCGATGAAGACGAGCAGCGTGAGGATCAGCGACACGGTGAAGAAGCCGGTGATGCCGAGCCACCAGGCCGAAAGGTTGTCCTTACCTTGCGCGAGGAGTTCACCGAGTGAGGGCGAGCCGACCGGCAGGCCGAAACCGAGGAAGTCCAGCGCCGTCAGCGTCGTCACCGAGCCGGCGAGGATGAACGGCATGAAGGTGAGTGTCGCCACCATGGCGTTGGGCAACAGGTGCCCGACCATGATCTTGAAGTTGGAGACGCCCAGCGCTCGGGCGGCGGCGACATACTCGAAGTTGCGGGCGCGCAGGAACTCGGCCCGCACGATGCCGACGAGAGCCGTCCACGAGAACAACAGCAGGATGCCGAGCAGCACCCAGAAGCTGGGCGCGATGATGCTGGAGATGATCAGCAGCAGATAGAGCGATGGCACCGAGCTCCAGATTTCGATGACGCGCTGTGCGATGAGGTCGACCCAGCCGCCGAGGTAACCCTGCAGCGCGCCGGCGCCGATGCCGATGATCGAAGAGAGGACAGTGAGGATGAGGCCGAACAGCACCGAGATGCGAAAGCCGTAGATCAGCCGCGCCAGCACGTCGCGACCCTGGTCGTCGGTGCCGAGCCAGTGGAAATTGCCGATATTGCAGGATGGGTCGTCGACGCCTGAGGGGTAGCCGGCGCACCGCTCCTCTGCCGTCTGCAGCCACGAGGGCTTCGATGGCGCAGCGCCGCTGAGCGATTCATCGACGGTGCCATAGGAGTAGCGGATCGGTGGCCAGAGCATCCAGCCATTGGCGTTGATCTCGTCGGCGATGAACGGGTCGCGATACACCGTTTCGGCGAGAAAGCCTCCGAACTTGCTCTCGGGATAGCTGACCACCACCGGGAACAGCGTCTCGCCCTTGTAGCCCACCACCAGCGGCCGATCATTGGCGATCAGCTCGGCGAACATGGTGAGGATGAACAGCACGAGGAAGATCCACAGGGACCACACGCCGCGCCGGTTGGCGTTGAACACCTTGAGCCGGCGCTGGTTGATCGGCGAGAGCAACGGCGCCGAGCGGGCCTGGTCGGCCGGAGCGAAGGTGAGGAACGGGGAGCGGAAGCCCGTGAGGGTCGCGTGCATCAGACTTCCCGGCTTTCGAAATCGATGCGCGGATCGATCCACATGTACATCAGGTCGGAAACCAGCCCGATGACGAGGCCGAGCAGCGAGAACACGTAGAGCGTCGCGAACACCACCGAATAGTCGCGGTTCAGCACCGACTGGAAACCGAGCAGCCCGAGGCCATCGAGCGAAAAGATGGTTTCGATCAGCAGCGAGCCGCCGAAGAACGCCGAAATGAATGCTGCCGGGAAGCTGGCGATGACCAGCAGCATGGCGTTGCGAAACACGTGGCGATACAGCACCTGGCGATCGTTGAGCCCCTTGGCGCGGGCGGTGGTGACGTACTGTTTGCGGATTTCCTCGAGGAACGAGTTCTTGGTGAGCAGCGTCACCGTGGCAAAGCCACCGACCGCCATGGCAATGATCGGCAAGGTGATGTGCCAGAGGTAATCGAGCACCTGGCTGTACCAGGGCAGGCTCGCAAAATTCTCCGACACCAGTCCGCGCAGCGGGAAGATGTTCCAGAAGCTGCCGCCGGCAAACAGCACGATCAGCAGCACGGCGATGAGGAAGCCGGGAAGCGCATAGCCGACGATGACGATAGACGAGGTCCAGACGTCGAAGCGCGACCCGTCGCGCAGCGCCTTGGCGATGCCGAGCGGGATCGACACGCCATAGCCGAGCAGCGTCATCCACAGTCCCAGGGTGATCGAGACCGGCAGCTTCTCCTTGATCAGGTCGACCACAGAGATGTCGCGGAAGTAACTGTTGCCGAAATCGAAGCGCAGGTAGTTCCACATCATTGTGAAGAAGCGCTCGATCGGCGGCTTGTCGAAGCCGAACTGCTTCTCGATGCGCGCGAGGATTTCGGGACGAAGCCCGCGAGCACCGCGATAGGTAGCGTTGACGTCGGCGCTGTCCTTGGCCTGGCCGGTTTGCTGGCCGGCGAAATCGCCTTGCTGGCTGCCGGTGATGCGCTCGGTCGAACTGATGCTCTGGCCGGATATCTGCGCGATGACCTGCTCAACCGGTCCGCCCGGCGCAAACTGCACGATGATGAAGGAGACGATCATGATCCCGAGCAGCGTCGGGATCATCAGCAGCAGGCGTCTCAGGATGTAGGCGCCCAATGGCGGCTCCAGTCGTCCGGGGTCAGTTCAGGCTAGCAACGCAGCACTGTGGGCCGGAATGCGGCAAATCACCAAGGAGTGAATGTCACGGGCGCACCGCGAAATCGACGCCGATGACGTCGCCCACGGCAAAGATGCGGTCTCGGGCTACCGCATATTCCTCGCCCTTCAGATGTTCGAGCATCAGCGGCACCTCGCGCGGCAGCCGGTTGAGTTCGCTCAGATAGGTGCGGTAGTCGAGCACGCCTGCGCCGATCTGCACCTCATCGAAATGCAGCGCAGCCTGGTGATGCAGCTTGATATCCTTGGCGTGGCACGACACCACCCACTGACCGAGTTTGCTGAAGCACTCGCGGATCAGCGCGCCGTTATCGAAATACACCCTGGGCGTCATGATGATGTTCACCGGGTCGAAATGCGCCCCGAACATCTTCCGGTCGATGGCCCGGATCAGCTCGACATAGCTGTCAACGCTGTCGGGCAGCGAGTACTGCATCATCTCGAGCGCAAACTTGGCCCGGGTCGGCTTCACCGTGTCGAGCAGGTAGCGCACTGTGTCAACGCAGGCATCGAAGGCCTCGGGCCCCATGTTCTCGGCGGCCGGCGCGTAATCGGTGCCGGCACGGAACGAGCCGATATAGCTGACGGCGCAGCCGGCGCCGACCGCCTCGGCGATGGCGAGACGCTCGACCGCATAGGCGAGGTTGGTCTCGCGCACCGCCTCGTCGGGCGACACCAGGTTGCGCCAGATGCCGATCTCGGCCAGCACCACGTTCTCGACGGCAAACGCCTGTTCGATGGCGACCAGGCGATCGCGATCATCGAGCCTCACCTCCGGCACATAGGCGGCGCCATAGCCGTACTCGCGATGCGCCCGGGCAAAGGCAAAGGGATCGTCGCTGTCGATCGGCAAGCCGTGACCACCGAGCCTGATAGCCATCAGACGTGGTTCCGCCAGCTGTGCTGCGGGTTGTAGTCGAGCAGGCGCCGGGCCTTGTCGATCGACAGCAGCGTGCCGTTCTGGCTGAGCTCGCGCTTGTGCGGCACCTTGGGGAACACCTCGGCCATCAGCGACATGTTGGAGCGGCTCATCACCGTATCCTGGTTGGCGATGATGAACGCCTCGAACCCCGTGAACTCCGCCTCGATGCCGCGGCGCACGGCCTGCGCCCCGTCCCGCGCGTCGATATAGCCCCAGAGGTTCCATTTTCTGAGCTTGGGGTCGGCATCGAAAGCCGGAAAGGCTTTGTAGTCCTCGACGTCCATGACGTTCGAAAAGCGTAAGCCGACGATCTTCAGCTCCGGATCCCAGCGGCAGAACTGCGCTGCCATGGTTTCATCGAGCAGCTTGCCGAGCGAATAGGCGGTTTCGGGGCGCGGGAAATACTCTTCGTCGACCGGCACATAGGGCGGCGGCGTTTCGAAGGGCAGGCCGAGCACCGTTTCGCTCGAGGCGAAGACGACGTTCTTCACCCCCGCGAGGCGGCAGGCCTCGAACACGTTGTAGCTGGTGGGCACGTTGTTGGCGACGGTGCGGCTGTTGGCGAAGAGACCTGGCGCCGGAATGGCGGCGAGGTGCACCACGGCATCGAACGGGCCACGGCGTTCGTCGACGCCGCCGAGGATCGCCTGCGCCACCTGGCCGAAATCGGTGAGGTCGATGCGCACGGTCGGGCAGATCGGGTCCTTCGGCAGTGTCTGGTCGACGTTGAGGACGGAATAGCCGTTGGTCACCAGGTCCTTCAGCACGGCCCGCCCAAGCTTGCCGCTGCCGCCCGTTACCAGAACCTTGGCCATTTTCCTCATCCTCCTCAACTGATTTGCGCCGAGCCTAGCATGGGTTGCACCCATTCTGTCACGAGCCTGAACGGGACTGTCAGTGCCGGTTCAAGCCCGATGGCGCAGCGTCGTCTCCAGCGTCAGGAGGCGGATCGCCCTATCGCGATCCTCCCAATGGAAAAGGACTACGACGAGCGGACCAAACCTCCGCCGCCTCACATCAGGAGACTGAAATGACCAAGCTCGCTCTCGCCGCGACATTCGCGGTTGCCATGCTGACTTCGTTCTCTGCTATTCCTGCCAACGCCCAGAGCCCCAACAATCCTACTCGGAGCACCGTTCCGACCTGTACAGCTCAGTGCGGCGACCAGGGCGGCGGTGGGACCCCCTCCGATCCGGACTGCGGTGGCCAGATCGGTGCCTTGAAGCGCGTACTGCCCGCCCAGGTGCTGGGCGTCGACGACGACTATCGCGTCTGGGTCACGGAATTCTGCCTCTCGAGTTCCCTGATGCGTTCCGATGGCAACGCCGCGTACCTGCGCACTGCAATCGCCGACAACGACGTTCTGACCGAGGTGCTGACCCGCCATGGCTACGAGGCCGAGGATGTGTTTGCGGTCAAGATGATGGGCGACGACACCATCAACCTGTTCGTCCACGATTTCGGGCGCTGATCGGTCGCTCGATGCACGACTGACGCCGGATCGGCTGACTTGCCGACCGGCGTTGTTTTTTTGTACGGCTGATTAGGTCACCTTGTAGGAGAGTGAAATGTCGAAAGTCCTGCTGGCTGCCCTGATCGCCATTGGCCTGAGCGCCGCGACGCCTCCTGCCGTCTTCGCAGGCGATGACGACGACGTCTGCCAGGATCACCTGGGCGGGCTGAAGCGGATCGATCCGGCGCAACTCGCCTCGGTCGTCGATCCGCAGCGGGTCTGGGTGACGGAATACTGCGTCAACCACTCGGTGCTGCCCTCCGAGGGCAATGCAGCCGGTCGGCGCGCGGCGATCGCCAACAATGATGCGATGTCCACTGCGCTTCGCCGGAACGGCTATTCCCCGGGTGACGTTTTCGCGATCAAGATGATGGGTGCCGACACGGTGACGCTCTACGTACACCGCTAGGCGTCGCATGGATGGCTCGGAAAAGGGCGGGAACCCGGGCGGTTCCCGCCCTTTCCTTATTGCTGCCGTGACATTGCCCTGCCGATGAATGCTGTCTGAACGGCAGGCTCAGTAGGGGTTCAATCGGGCACCGGCATATTGGGGACAACAGAACGAAACCCGGCCCCCGAAAGGATGCCAAGATGAACAGATCCCATGAGAAGCTGCTGGTTGCGACCCTCGCCGGTCTGATCATCGCCAGCGCTGCCGTTTTCGCCGTTCAGCCCGCCATGGCCGCCGGCTATGATGTGGAGAGCCCCGCTCACATCGTCGGTGTGAAGAAGTGGGACACGCTCAACGTCCGCAAGTGGCCCGCCTCCTATTCGCAGAAGATCGGCGAGTTCGAGCCCAAGAGCTCGGTCTGGGTCGAACGCTGCATCATCGCCCCGCAGGGCGGCTCGGACTGGTGTCTCGTCGAACAGCAGGACACCAAGGGCTGGGTGAACGCCAAGTTCCTGAAGCTGGCCTACGACTGGGACATCTGATCCCCCGAATTCCTGCGGCGTTGCTCCAAACGACGCCGTCAGGCTTCTGTGACGACCCGACTAACCCCATGCATACGTGCCTTGCCTGACCTCCGAAACATTGACTTCACGGCCCGGACGCGTTCCCTAGGAACCTCCGGGCCTTTTTCTTTTGAAGAGCTAAGTTTTGGACGCCAACCCTATCCTCATCGAGCAGACACGCGGCACCTTCGTGGAGAACCGCCATCGCGGTGCCTTTGTTGTTGCCGACGCCGAGGGCAACGTCATCGCGGCGGCCGGCGATATCTCGAGGCCGGTGTTCCCGCGCTCGGCCATCAAGTCGATGCAGGCGTTGGCCATGGTGACCTCGGGCGCCATCGATCGCTTCGAGTTGACTGACGAGGAACTGGCGCTGGCCTGCGCCTCGCACCATGGCGAGGATGTGCATGTCGGGGGCGTGATGCAGTTTCTCGGCCATATCGGGCTCTCGGCAGGGGACCTCGAATGCGGGGCGCACCAACCCACCAACGGCAAGGCGCGCGAAGCTCTGCGGTCCCATGGGCTGGAGCCGAGCCAGTTGCATAACAATTGCTCCGGCAAGCACTCGGGCATGCTGAGCGTTGCCAGAGCGCTGGGCGTCGACACGCATGATTACGTGACCCGTGGTCACCCCGTGCAGGTGGCGGTGCGCCAGGCCATCGAGACGGTGATCGGCGAGCCGCTGAGCGAGGACCGCTGTGGCACCGATGGCTGCTCGATCCCTACCTGGGCCGCGCCGTTGTCGGCCTTCGCGCGCGGCTTCGCGAAAATGGCCACCGGCGTCGGTCTGCCGCAGGATCTCGGGCGCGCCGCGACACGCATCTTCGATGCTGCGACGACGCATCCGCTGCTGGTCGCCGGGACCGGCCACCTCGACACGCTGGTCATGCAGGCATTCGGCGGGCGCGTCATGCAGAAAGGCGGCGCCGAGGGTGTGCAGTGCGGCGCCATCCGCGACAAGGGGTGGGGCTACGCGCTGAAGATCGACGACGGCAATATGCTCGCGAGCCAGACGCTGGTCGCCAACCTGCTGCTACGCTTCGCCGACCCCGATGCGGGACAGCGCGCCGTGCTGGAAAAGTTCACCCGGCAGTTGGTGCGCAACGTGCGTGGTTTTGAAGTCGGCGAGATGCGTGCCGCCTGACCCAAGGTCCCGCCGTCCGGCGGCGTCCTATACTCAGAATAACCTCGGAGAGCCGCATGCGCCGTGCCGTCGTGACCATCGTTGCCTCGACCCTGCTCGGCGGAGCGGCTCTGGCCGGCCCCGCCTACACTCCGCCCAAGGTATCGTCGGCGAGGACCGTCGAGGCTCCAGCAGACCTGCGCGCCGCAGCGACCGAACTGCTGAAGGCGGTGGCGGCGAAGGATATCGAGGGCATTGGCAAGTGGCTGGCTCCGAAGGTGTCGATCGTCACCGGTACGCTCGATCTCTCCATTCCGCGCGGCAGCAAGCTCGAGGGACCATGGGAGAACGCCAAGTCGCAGGTCGCCGATCTCGGCAATAGCACCGGCGGCGACTGGGACCTGCCGCCGAACGTCGAGATCGGGGCGTTCCTCACCAGGATGGAGTTGGATTTCATTGGCCAGTCCCTGACCGACGGGCAGCCCTGGGGCATGGATGCGGCGGTGGATGGGGCGATCTGCACTTACGGTTTGGGGAAGGTCGACACGACCGCGGTAAAGCGCGCCGCCAGGGCGCTGGGTACGAGTGGTGACAGCTTCGTCGGCGTGAAGCGCGAGATCGAACTGTTCGACACCATGCAGGGCGGCAAGTCCGTCGGCAAGCTCATGCCGGGCAAGCTCTACGCCATCGACTACGACGCCGAGACCCTGACGGAATGGACAGCCTTCCACCTGCCAGCAGGTGGTGTCGGCTTTGGCAAGGTCAGCGGCGACGACTTCGACCGTCCCTACGCCTCCGGCCTCTGCTTCAGGCAGCAGGCGTCCGGCCAATGGACCGTTGTGGCGCAGGCTTCGACCGGGCTTTAGCTTGTCACCGAATTGTCTGCGACCGTCACGTGCGGGTATTTCGCAGCGTCCTTCACCAGGTCTTCGACCACCACCGTATCCCACTCCATGCCGACGATGGCATGTTCGAGCGGGGCGTTGACGATATTACCGGTGATGGTGACCGGGCCGGGGGCGGGGTTCTGCACCACGCTGACGCCGATGCCGATCGTCGTGGCATAAAGCACGTTGTCGGCAATGATGACGTCGCGCAGGAACGCACCGCGGCCCGCAAGGATGCCGATACCAGGGACGTTGTCGATGCTGTTGCCCGAGATGCTGGTTTCCGCCTCGGCATAAATGCCGAAGGGCCGGGTATCGGGGTTGACCTCGGAGCGCAAACGGATGTTGCGCACGATGTTTCCCGAGCAGACAGCGACCCGCCCGCCAGAATCGAGATTGGTGATCGAGATGCCGGCAGCAGCGCCATCGACGATGTTGTTGGAAATCACCGAGCCGGAGAAGGCGAACTCGGAAAAGATCGCGACCTCCCCCGAATTCCGGCAGACATTGCCGGTGACTGCGACATTGCTGGTCGAGTTGAGCCGCACCGCGGTGAACATGCAGTCGGCGATCTGGTTGTTGGCAACAATCACGTCGTTGCAGCGGAAGACATTGATGCCGTTGCCGTTCTGCCCGTTGCCGCCATTGGTGGCGCCGATGCCGGTGATGGTATTGCCGGTGACGATCGAGCCATCGTGGCGCGGCTTGCTGCCCCAGATCAGGAAACCGCCATTGCCGCACTTGCTAACCCGGTTGGAGGCGATGTTGAGGCCGCGACCATCGACCGAAAAGATAGCCGCAAGGGCGTGCCCGGTGAAATCGCAATCCTCGATATCGGCCCTGGCGTCCCGCACTGCGAGGCCGTTGGCGGCGCCGCCGATGAAGCTGCAGTTGCTGAGGGTGACGTGGTCACTCGCTTCGATCTCCACCAGCCCGCGATCGGCGCCGGTCGGCCCGCCATTGCCGCGGGTGAAGGTGAGGCCGGAGAAGCTGACATGAGCGCTGCCGGCGACGCGGAGCACCGGCGCATCGCCAGCCGCGGCAAGGATGGTGCCGCCGGGAATGCCTGAGATCACCACGTTGCTCGGCACCTGCAGGTTCTGCACGTAGTAGCTGCCCGAGCCGAGGAACAGCGGCCGGCCTTCTTCACCGGCGCGCAGCAATGCCTCCTGCAGCGGGCCGCTCTGATCCTCCAGGCTGCCAGGCACCAGGTTCAGCGTGGTCGAATCGAGCGATTGCGCCCGCACCCCGCCGGCAAGCGGCAGGGCGATGAGGCCCGCGAGAATGTGCCGACGGTTCATACGCATTGGGGGAGTGTAAGGGTGTGTGGGGGCATTTGGGAATTGCCGATTCCGATGCCTTCCCCAAGCTATATGGGATTGAACCCAACCGTACCGACACCCAACGGAACTCGCTCCCACCCACCAGCGTCATTTCCGCGAAGGCGGGAACCTGGCGGGATGCTGCGACACCCGCGAGATGCTGGGGCATCCCACCCCTCGCGGGGGATGAGGTCGGTGAGGGGGCAACTGGCGTCAAGCTGGCTCATCTGCCCGCTTTCATTTGGCAGCCAAACCCCCCGCCGCTATAGAGTCCCTAACCCGGCTATCGAATCCTGTGAGGCGTCATGCTCCTTCCCGACAAGATCTATCTCGGCCAAAGCACTCGGCCGGAGTACCTGGCGCTGAAGTATGGCAACCGCCACGGGCTGGTGACCGGTGCCACCGGCACCGGCAAGACGGTGACGCTGCAGTCGATCGCCGAGGGGTTCTCGGCCGCCGGCGTTCCGGTATTCGCAGCCGACATCAAGGGCGATCTCTCCGGCATTGCCAACATGGGCAAGATGCTCGATTGGCAGGTGAAGCGGGCCGAGGAGATCGGCTTCACCGACTATGCTGCGAGTAAGTTCCCGGTGCTCTTCTGGGACCTGTTCGGGCGACAGGGGCACCCGGTGCGGACCACCATCTCCGAGATGGGCCCGCTGCTCTTGAGCCGCATCCTCGACCTCAACGACACTCAGGAAGGCGTGCTCAACATCGCCTTCAAATATGCCGACGATAACGGCCTGCTGCTGCTCGACCTGAAGGACCTGCGCGCCCTGCTGGTGGAAATCGCCAACAACGCCAAGGACATCTCGGTGCAGTACGGCAATGTGGCCTCGGCCACGGTGGGCGCCGTACAGCGCTCGCTGCTGGTGCTGGAACAGCAGGGGGGCGACCAGTTCTTCGGCGAGCGGGCGCTCGATATTCGCGACCTGATGCGCACCACCACCGACGGCAAGGGGTATGTCTCGATCCTTGCCGCCGACGAACTGATGCGCGCGCCGCGGCTTTACGCGACATTCCTGCTCTGGCTGCTGTCGGAACTGTTCGAGGTGCTGCCGGAGGTTGGCGACCCGGATAGACCCAAGCTGGTGTTCTTCTTCGACGAGGCGCACCTTTTGTTCGACGATGCCCCCAAGGCGCTGGTCGACAAGGTGGAGCAGGTGGTCAAGCTGGTGCGCTCCAAAGGCGTCGGCGTCTATTTCGTGACGCAGAACCCGGCTGATATCCCGGATGCCGTGCTGGCCCAGTTGTCGAACCGCGTGCAACACGCGCTCCGGGCCTACACCCCCAAGGAACAGAAGGCCGTGCGAATGGCTGCGGAGTCGTTCCGCCCCAACCCGGATTTCTCGACCGCCGAGGTGATCACCCAGTTGGGCACCGGCGAGGCGCTGGTTTCGGTGCTGGAAGACAAGGGCGTGCCCTCGATCGTTGGACGCACCCTGATCCGGCCGCCATCCGGGCAGGTCGGCCCGTTGCTGCCGGAGGAACGGCGCACGGTGATCGCCAATTCGCCCGTCGCGGGGGTCTACGACACCGTGGTCGATCGCGAGTCGGCGTTCGAGGTGTTGACCAAAAAGACCCAGGAACGTCAGGCCAGCGAGGCGGAGGCGAGACAGGCCGAGTTGGACGCCAAGACTGCAGCTGCCGAAGCCAAGGCCGCCGCGGCGCAGGAACGCGCCGATCGCGCTGCGCAGCCACGCCGCTCGACTCGGCAGACGCCGACGGAGGCTGCGATCACCTCGTTTACCCGCACCATGGCGAACGGGCTCGGCAAGGCGCTGTTGCGCGGCATCCTCGGTGGCCTCACCCGTGGCCGCTAACGTCGCCCAGAATCGCCCGGTGCTGGCGGTCTTCGCGTCGGACAAGGGGCCGGGCGACGCCGAGCGAAGCTCGATCATGTCGCAGGCCGGTACGCTCCTTGCCCGGCATGGGGCGCGCATCATCTGCCTTGCCGACGAGACGCTCGACAATATCCCGTTGATCACCAGCGCCCGCGCCGCCGGCGGGGACGTGCTGATCGTCGCCGACGCAGCGTTCCGGGCGCCGGCGGCCCTGGCCGAAGTTCCGGTCGAACGGATCGACGACCCAGAGGCGCGGGTGAAACGCGTCGGCGAACTGGCACAGGGCTTCGTCGGGCTGCCGGGCTCGCTGGCTTCTGCCGCAGCGCTCTATCGCACCTGGGTGCGAGCCGGCGCCGGTGCCGGCGGCAAGCCGGTGGTGTTGCTGAACCACCACCGGGCCTTCGAGGCCATGCGCGGCATGGCCACCGACATCCTCAGCCACTCGGTAAGCCATGCCGAACGCGTGGTGGTGTTCACCGACAATATCGACGATCTCTGGAACAAGGTGGCCTGGGCGCTGAACGTAACGGCCTAGGGCAGGCACGCTCTCCAGACCACACGTGATGTCATCCCAGTGCCGGAGGGGGGCAGCCAGTTCAGCAAGCTAGGCGGACTGCCGCGTGAGCGCGCCTAGGGGCAAATATGGAGGTGCTCGCGCTCCTCGTCCGAGCTGAAGCCCATCCCCCAGTTTCGCATGCTGAGAAGCACTGGCTCGAGCGAACGGCCAAGTTCGGTCAGTTCATATTCGACGCGCGGCGGCACTTCCGGATAAACGATGCGATTGATCACCCCGTCACGCTCCAGTTCGCGCAATTGCAGCGTCACCATGCGCGCCGTCGCATTGGGCACCATCCGGCACAGCGCGTTGAAGCGCAATTTGCCGGCGAGCAGATGAAACAGGATCACCGGCTTCCACAGGCCCCCGATCACCGAAAGCGTCACTTCCACCGCGCAACCGGTGCGGTCAGCCCTGCGGCGCGGACGGGTCAAAATGGGGGTGCTATCATTCATGATAGTACATGTTGCCTTTGTACGTACTGTTCTCGGATGCATTGGAGACCTAGTTAGGCTGGGAAACAAGAGGAACCTGCGAATGAAAGCTGCCTGGTTTTCCACCAAGGGCCCCGCCCGCGACGTATTGCAGGTCGGCGAGTTGCCGACGCCACAACCCGCACCCGGCGAAGTGCTGATCCGCGTCCGCGCCTCGGGGGTCAATCCGTCCGACACCAAGGGGCGCAGCGGCAACGGCGCCCCGGCCTTCCCGCAGGTCGTGCCCAACCAGGATGGCGCCGGCGAGATTGTCGCCGTGGGTTCTCCCGAACTCGACGATCGAATCGGTGAGCGCGTCTGGTTCTACGAATCCCAGCTTGGCCGCTGGAACGGTTCAGCCGCCGAATACACCACGCTCCCGGCCTCGAAGGCTGTCCACCTGCCCGATGGCGTCAGCTTCGAGGAAGGCGCCTGCCTCGGCATTCCCGCCATGACCGCATATCGCTGCGTCTTCGTCGATGGCCCGGTCACGGGCAAAACCGTCTTCGTCTCCGGCGGCGCCGGCGCGGTCGGCCGCTACGCCATCCAGTTCGCCAAGCTCGGTGGGGCCCGCGTCATTGCCTCGGTCGGCAATGACGCGGCTGCCGCGTCAGCCACTGCGGCCGGTGCCGATCTGGTCCTCAACCGCCATACGGATGATCTGCCCGCCCGGGTTGCTGCCTTCACGGGCGACAGCAAGGGCAGGGGTGTCGACCGCTTCGTCGAAGTCGCTTTTGGCGCCAATCTCGACCTGATCGGCAAGACCCTGGCACCCAACGGCGTCGTCGCCACTTATGCCAGCGATGCCGTGCCTCAGCCCACGCTGCCGTTCTGGCCGATGATCTTTCTCGATGCCACCATCCGCTTCGTGCTGGTCTATGTGATGACGCCCGAGGCCCATCGCGAAGCCGCCGCCGGCATCAACGCCGCGCTCGAGGCCAATCAGCTCACCCATCAGATCGGCCGCGTGCTGGCCCTCGACGACATCGTCGCCGCCCACGAAGCCGTCGAACGCGGCGAACTCGGCAAAACGATCATCAGGCTCGGCTGAGGCAACGGCCTGAGCGGTCCGCTTGGGAGGAGGGCGAGTGAGGCGCGCGAAGCCCGGCTGTCAATGCGTTGGCAGCGGGCGCTCCCGCGTCCATAGCGGAATAACGTTGCCGTACTTTGAGAAATCCGGCCGGCGGGATGTCGTTGCGCGGACCGCCCGGTAGCCGGCCAGGCTGGCGGCACGGCGGGCGATGCGCGATTGCACCCGTTCGAGCAGGTACTTCGGTGACATCGGTTTGACGATCACTTCGTCGATGCCCGAGGCGATACAGAGGTCCTTGGTCTCCGGCGATACGACGCTGGCGAGCGCGATCACCTGGTAATCGTGATGCGGGATGCTCTGGTCGGCGCGCAGGTCACGGCTGACCCGATCGGCACGGGCCGACGCGCTGTCGAAATCGGTGACCACCACATCGACCGGCGCGAGCCGCATATAGGTGACAAGCGCCAACTCGGATTCGAACGGGCGGACCCGGAAGCTCGGCACCGAAGCCAGCACCATCGAGAGGATGGAACTCAGCGCCGGGTTGGCAACGAGGACAGCTATGGTGCGGACTGGTTCGGCCAATCTCTTGCGACGCTCCCAATGGTTAAACAATTGTTACCATCGCGTTGCGGTGGGCGGAAGCTGCGGCAAGGGCGGATATGGCGATTTTCCGCCGGGATACGGCAAGGCAAACAAAAGGGCCCGCCGAAGCGGGCCCTGAAGGCGATCTTGGAATGAGGCTTAGCGGGCTTCTTCGAACAGGAACTCGACGTGTTCCCAGTTCACCAGGTTGTCGAACCAGGCTTCGAGGTACTTCGGGCGCGCGTTGCGATAGTCGATGTAATAGGAGTGCTCCCACACGTCGACGCCGAGCAGCGGCTTGGCATTGCCATGTACCAGCGGCGACTCGCCATTGGCGGTCTTGGTGACCTGGAGCTTGCCATCCTTCAGCGACAGCCAGGCCCAGCCCGAACCGAACTGCGTGGTGCCGGCATTGATGAAATCGGCGCGGAACTTGTCGAAGCCGCCCAGGTCGGCATCGATCGCCTTGAGCAGGGCCGCGGGGACCTTGCCGGCGCCGCCGCCACCATTGGGCTTCATCCAGTTCCAGAAATGCACATGGTTGTAGTGCTGGCCCAGGTTGTTGAACAGGCCCGGATCCTTGCCGAACACTTCCTTGACCTGGTCTTCCAGCGCCAGCACTTCAAGACCCTTGCCCTCTGCCAGCTTGGTGGCGTTGGTCACATAGGCCTGGTGGTGCTTGTCGTGGTGGAACTCGAGCGTCTCTTTGCTCATGTAGGGGCCGAGCGCGTCATAGGCGTAGGGCAGGGGGGGAAGTTCGTATGCCATTCTGGATGCCTCCTTGGGGGACAGTCTCTATGAGTGTTGGCCGCTGGGCTGGCTCCGATATAGGCCCTTTGGCATTGCTCAACAATTCCCGCTTTGGGTGGAATTATGCCAATCCTACGCAACTGAGCGCAAAGGCATAGCTCAGCCCGGTTTCCTTGAGCTGGTCGAAGCGGCCCGAGGCGCCGCCATGCCCGGCGCCCATATGGGTCTTGAGGTAGAGCGGCTTGCTGTCGGTCTTGGTGGCACGGAGCTTGGCCACCCACTTGGCCGGTTCCCAATAGGTGACGCGGGGATCGGTGAGCCCGGCGAGTGCGAAGATCGGCGGATAGTCGATGGCGGCAACCTGTTCGTAAGGCGCGTAACCCGCGATGCGGTCATAGGCTGCCTTGTCGGTGATCGGGTTGCCCCATTCGGGCCATTCCGGCGGGGTGAGCGGCAGGGTTTCGTCGAGCATGGTGTTGAGCACGTCGACGAACGGCACCTCGGCGATCACCCCGGCCCACAGGTCCGGGCGCATGTTGGTGACGGCGCCCATCAACAGGCCGCCGGCCGAGCCGCCCTCGGCGACGATCCGCTGCTTCGAAGTGTAGCCGAGCTCGATCAGCGTTTCGGCGGCGGCGATGAAATCGGTGAAGGTGTTGGTCTTGTGCTCGCGGCGGCCGTTCTTGTACCAGGCATAGCCCTTGTCCATGCCACCGCGGATATGCGCCGTGGCGTGGACGAAGCCGCGATCGACCAGGCTGAGCTTCGACACCGAGAACCCGGCCGGCAAGGCCATGCCGTAAGCGCCGTAGCCGTAGAGCAGGGCAGGCGCCTGGCCGTCGAGCTTGAGGCCCTTGCGATAGAGCAGCGTCACCGGCACCCGTTCGCCATCCTTGGCGGTGGCGAAGATGCGCTTGGTCTCGTAGTCGTCAGGGTTGTGGCCGGAGGGCACAACCTGCTCCTTGAGCAGGGTGCGCTCGCGCGTCACGAGGTCGAGGTCGT
This sequence comes from Devosia sp., assembly GCF_035944845.1. Lineage (GTDB taxonomy): Bacteria > Pseudomonadota > Alphaproteobacteria > Rhizobiales > Devosiaceae > Devosia_A. The sequence goes on from NZ_DASZAW010000100.1 coordinate 32,975, forward strand.
AGGTGCGCGACGGGGTGGTGGGCGACGAGTAGGTGAAGCGGATGGTGGTGGTGTCGAACTCGAAACCGGCCGACATGCCAAGCGCATAGGCCTCCTCGTCGAACTTCACCGTCCACTCCTCGCCGTCGTCGAGGTTGCGCACGACGATCCGCGGCAGCCCCTCGGAGCGCTCGAGCCGGACGAGGTGATGGCTGAGCAGGATGATGTCGAGGATCAAGACGCCTGGGCGGTGCGGCACGAGGTCGATCCAGTTCTCGGCCGCCGGATTGTCGGCGGCGACGGTGACGATCTTGAAGTCCTCGGCGCCGTCGGCATTGGTGAGGATGTAGAACACCCCGTTGCGGTCCTCGACGTCGTATTCGCGATCGACGAGGCGCGGCGAAACCAGCTTCGGCGCACCGCCGGTGCGGGTATCGATCAGCCAGAATTCCGAGGTCTGGTGGTCGTGCGCATCGATGACGATGTAGTTGCGGCTGAGCGTCTCGTCGACGCCGACGAAGAAGCCCGGATCCTTCTCCTCGTAGACGATCTCGTCATCGGCCTGCGGCGTGCCGAGGACGTGGCGGCGAACGCGGAACGGGCGATGATTATCGTCATATTCCGAATAGTAGATCGCGCTGGAATCGGCCGACCAGACGCCGCCCCCCGCCACATCCTCGATCACTTCGCCGGTATCCTTGCCGGTGGCGAGGTCGCGGATATGCAGCGTGTAGAATTCCGAACCCTGCCGGTCGGCGCTCCAGGCGAGCAGCCGGTGCGACGGATCGTGATCGCCGCCGCCGAAGCCGAAATACTCCTCGCCGGCTTCGATATTGCAGTCGAGCAGCACCTGTTCCTCGCCGCCATCACGGGGCGTGCGCACCAGGATCGGATATTGCTTTCCCTCTTCCATGCGCGAGTTGTAGGCCCAGGGGCCATCGGCGGAGGGGATGCCGCTTTCGTCTTCCTTGATGCGACCGCGGATCTCCCGGTAGATCTTGTCGGTCAGCGCCTCGTGCGCCGTCTCGAACGCCTCGGCGAAGTAGGCGTTCTCAGCCTCTACGTAGCCGCGGATATCGGCGGGGAGCGTGGATGGATCCTGCATCACCTCCTGCCAGTTATCGGCCCGTAGCCAGTGGTACGGATCCTGCCGCGTGATGCCGTGATGGGTCGTGGCATGCTGGCGGCGTTCGGCGACGGGTGGAGTGGGCATGGGGGGTACTCGAGGGAGGAGAGAGATCGGCTATATACCGGCGGTTGACGCTCTGTCCCTCTCCCCTTGAGGGAGAGGGTGGCTCGGCGCAGCCGAGACGGGTGAGGGGCAGTCGCTTCTCGCTGACGCTCGAAGCGCGCATCGCGGAGCGATGCGATACCCCTCATCCGCCCTTCGGGCACCTTCTCCCTCAAGGGGAGAAGGCGGACGCTGCGAGGCTGGTGGCAAAACTACGCCTTCGGCTCGAACTGCAAGCTGGTGCCGTTCATGCAGAAGCGCTCGCCCGTGGGGTTGGGGCCGTCTGGAAAGATGTGGCCGAGATGGGCGCCGCAATTGGCGCAGTGGGCTTCAACGCGGACCATGCCGTGCGAGCGGTCGACCGTTTGCGCCACCGAGCCCTCGATCGCCTTGAAGAAGCTCGGCCAACCCGAGCCGGACTCGTACTTGGTGTCGGCGGTAAACAGGTCAGCGCCGCACGAAGCGCAGTGATAGACGCCGTCGCGCTTCTCGGTGTTGTAAATGTGGGACCAGGGCCGCTCGGTGCCGTGCTCGCGCGCGATGCGGTAGAGCTCGGGGGTGAGCGTGGCACGCCACTCTTCGTCGGACTTCTGAACCTTGAAGGTCTCGCTCATCGGGAATCTCCGTTGTGCGCCAGATATGGCGATTGTGGCGCTGGATCGCAAATCCCTCAGCCCTCACAAAGCTGTGGTGCAGTCCCGCGGCCACGCCGGTTTACCTTGCCGGGGCGGGGGGAGCGGCTAAGGTGATCGGGTAGCGAATCCCACAAGGGGGGCGGACCCGGGTGGAGGCCACACCGGCAATAGTGATTGCACTGGTCGTGCTGCTGCCCTTCGTGGCGGCGGCGCTGGCGCCTCTTGTGCACCGTCTCGTCGGCGATTTCGCAGGCTGGGTGGTGGCGCTCGTGCCGGTCGCGGGGTTCGTCGCGTTGTGGGGGCTGCTCGAGCGCGTATCCGGCGGCGAGAGCATCACCGTCGCCTGGCCTTGGGCACCGTCATGGGGACTCGAGCTCAGCTTCCTGATCGATGGGCTGAGCCTCACCTTTGCGCTGACTATTGCCGGCATCGGCGCGTTCATCCTGCTCTACTCCGGTGCCTATCTGAAGGGCCACAAGCAGGGGCGTTTCCTCGGCTTCCTCCTGGCCTTCATGGGGGCAATGCAGGGGCTGGTGCTGGCCGACAACCTGGTCGCGCTCTACCTGTTCTGGGAGCTGACCTCGGTCGCCTCGTTCCTTTTGATCGGCTTCGACCACACCCGGCAGGCAGCGCGGCGGGCCGCGATCCAGGCCTTGGTGGTAACCGGGCTCGGCGGGCTGTCGCTGCTGGCAGCGGGGGTGGCGATCTACACCATCTCCGGCAACTGGGAGCTGAGCGCTGCAGGCGAACTCACCGGAAACCTTGCCTATCCGCTGCTGGTCGGGCTAGTGCTGCTCGCGGCCTTCACCAAATCCGCGCAACTGCCGTTCCACTTCTGGTTGCCCAACGCGATGGAAGCGCCGACCCCGGTCTCGGCCTACCTCCATTCGGCGACTATGGTGCAGGGCGGCGTCTATCTCGTGGCGCGGATGACCCCGCATCTCGGGGGCGAACCGATCTGGAATCTGACGCTGATGGCATTCGGTGGCGCAACCCTGCTTTGGGGCGCAGTCGCGGCGTTGCGGCAGACCGATCTGAAGCAGATGCTGGCGCAGACGACATTGGCCTCGCTCGGGCTGTTGATGCTGTTGCTGGGAGCCGGCACCGAGCTGGCGGTGACCGCGGCGGTGCTCTATTTCATCGCCCACGCGCTCTACAAGGCCGGGCTGTTCCTCGTCGTCGGCGCCATCGACCATGGCACCGGCACGCGCGACATTACCATGCTCGGCGGCCTGCGCGACCCGATGACCGTGAGCTTTATCGGCACCATCATGGCATCGGCCGCAATGTTCGGGCTGCCGCCGCTCATCGGTTTCTTCGCCAAGGAAGAGATGTATGCGGCGCTGGCGGTCGGGCAGTTCGAGTCGCTCGTGGCGCTCGCGGCACTGGTCGCCGGCAATGCGCTGCTCGGCGCCATCGGGCTGGCGCTGTTGATCAAGCCGTTCATGGGGCAACTGCTGCCCACGCCGATCGAGGCGCACGAGGCGCCGTCGGCGATGCTGGCGGGACCGGTGGTGCTCGGCGTGCTCGGCATCTTCCTCGGCTTCATTCCCACCCTGGCAGGCGAGCTGGCGGTGGCGCCGGCGACGTCGGCGATCCTCGGCGTACCGGTCGAGACGCACCTGAAATTCGGCGTCGATCTGCTCGGACCGGCATTCTGGCTGTCGGTTGTCACCTGGGTGCTGGCGATCGGGCTGTTCCTGCGCCTCGACCTGGCGCGGTCTCTGCTGCGGCGGGCCGCGACGGCGATCGGCTGGAGCTTCGATATTGGCTTCGACTGGCTGTATTTCGGCCTCGTGGGTATAGCGGGCGCGGTGACGCGACTGCTGCACCACGGGCGGCTGGAGCTCTATCTGTTCCTGGTCTTCGCGCTGCTGGTCGTGGCGACGATCGGGCCGCTCTGGCTGCTGGACGGGCTGCCGCGCGGGCCCCAGGTGCTCGACCTCAGGTTTTACGAATGGGGGCTGGTCGGGCTCGCCGTACTTGGCGTCGTCACCGTGCTCTATGCGCGGAGCCGGCTGTTCGCCATCCTGGCGCTCGGCGTGCAGGGCCTGGCGGTGGCGCTGCTCTACCTGGTGTTCGGCGCGCCGGACCTGAGCTTCACCCAGTTCATGGTCGAGATCCTCAGTGTAGTGATCCTGGCGCTGGTGATGACCCGGCTCGACCTCGATACTGCCGACCGGCGCCCACTCGAGGATTGGGCCCGCGACGGCGGCGTAGCCCTGCTCGGCGGCCTCGCGGTGACCATGCTGCTTTGGGCGGTGATCGAGGGGCCCTTCGACCTCAGGCTCTCGAACTTCTTCAACGCACACAGCGGGCCGATCGCCCATGGCCACAATGTCGTCAACGTCATCCTCGTCGACTTCCGCGGGCTGGACACGCTGGGCGAGATTTCCGTGGTGATGACAGCAGGCATTGCCATCCTGGCGCTGATCCGCGGCGCCAGGCGGAACAAGCCTGTGGGGGTCGCGCCGGTCGAGCCCAAGTCGCAACCGAAGCGCCGCGCGGCGCGCAAGGCGGCGGCATGAACTCGCTGATCTTCCGCACCATCGCGCCGCTGCTGGTTGCCGTGATGCTGGTGTTCTCGGTGTTCGTGCTGCTGCGCGGCCACAACGAGCCGGGTGGCGGCTTCATCGGCGGGCTGATCGCGGCGTCGGCGCTGGCGATCTACGGTATGGCGATCGGGAGCGACGCGGCCCGCGCCGCGCTCAAAGTTCATCCGCTCGCCTATGCCGGGTTCGGCGTAGCGCTCGCGGCGCTCGCCGGAGTGCTGTCGATCCTGTTCGACGTGCCCTTCCTCACCGGGTTGTGGACCATCTTCGAGTTCGACGAGGTGGAAATTGCGATCTCTACTCCGATGGTGTTCGACATCGGGGTCTATTTCGCCGTTTTCGGGACCATCGCCGCGGTGGCGCTGGCGCTCGAGGACGAGGAGGGGGGCGCCTGATGGACCACGTTATTGCGGCGCTCTCCGGCGTCTTTCTCGCGGCCGCGATCTACCTGCTGCTGTCGCGCGCCCTGATCCGCATGCTGCTGGGGCTGGTGCTGCTGGGCAATGCGGTGAACCTGCTGATCCTCGTCGCGGGACGGCTGGGGCGGATCGTACCGCCGATCGCGCTTGGCGACGCCAAGGCGCCGCTCGCCGGCGCGGCAAACCCGCTGCCGCAGGCACTGATCCTCACCGCCATCGTCATCGGTTTTGCGATGTTCGCCTTCCTCCTGGTGTTGGCCTACCGCGCCTACCAGTCGCTCGAAGCCGACGATACCGACCGCATGCGACTTGCCGAGCCGCGCGGCGGCCCCAAACCGCCGATGAGTTACTGATGGCTGGAGCGATGCAGGATTTCGCCACCCATCCGACCGACTGGCTGGTGATCCTGCCAGTGGTGCTGGCGTTGCTCGGCGGCGCCGTGCTGCTGATGCTGCGCGACGCACGCGAAGCGCAGTTCTGGCTGGCGCTCGGCACCGTCGCGGTGATCTTCGTCTCGGACATCGCCCTGGCGTTGCGGGTTAGCGAAACGGGACCGGTGGCGATGACCATGGGGCGCTGGCTGCCGCCCTTTGGCATCAGTTTCGTCGCTGACCTGACCAGTGCGGTGTTCGCCATGGCGGCGGCAGGTGTGACGATGTTGGTGCTGGTCTACCTCAGGATGGATATGCCGGATCGGTCACGGCAGGACGGGGTCTATCCACTGATCCTCCTGCTGCTTGCAGGGGTCAGCGGCTCGTTCCTCACCGGCGACCTGTTCAACCTCTATGTCTGGTTCGAGGTGATGCTGATCTCGAGCTTCGGCTTGATGGTGCTGGGCGGGCGCAACATCCAGCTCGATGGCACGGTGAAGTACGGTTTCCTCAATTTCCTCGCCACCACCTTCTTCCTCATGGCGCTCGGGCTGCTCTACGGCTTGCTCGGCACCCTCAACATGGCTGACATCGTCGGCCGCGCCGCAGCCGCCAACCCGGCTGCGCTGGCGTCGATCGCCGCGTTGCTGCTTTTGGCGTTCGGCATGAAGGCCGCGGCCTTTCCGGTGAATGCCTGGTTGCCGGCGAGCTACCACGCGCCGCCGGCGGCGATTTCGGCACTGATGGCGGGGCTCCTCACCAAGGTCGGAGTCTACGCCCTGCTGCGGGCCCTGGTCATGCTGCTGCCGGCGAGCCGCGAGGTGCTCGAACCTGCGCTGGCGCTGGTGGCGGTCGGCACGCTGCTGCTCGGGCCGCTCGGCGCCATCGCCGAGACCAACCTGCGGCGGGCATTGGGCTTTCTGGTCATCGGCGGCATCGGCGCAACCATTGCCGGCGCGGCGCTCGGCAATGATGCGGGGCTGGCCGGCTCGGCGACCTACGTGCTGCATGCCATGCTGACGATCACGGGGCTCTATCTTGTCGCTGGTTTGCTCGAAGCGATGACCGGCGAGACCGATACGCGCCGCATGGGCGGCATCTACGCCGTGGCCTCGCTGCCCTCGCTGCTGTTCTTCGTTCTGATGCTGGCCGTCGCTGGTGTGCCGCCCTTCCTCGGCTTCTGGCCCAAACTGCTGCTGGTGCAGGGCGGCATCGAGGGCTGGAGTCTAGGCGGCGATGGCTGGGGTCTGGTGCTGTGGCTTGCGGTGCTCGGCAATGCGCTCCTGACGTTGATCGCCGTGAGCCGGCTCTGGGCCCATGTCTTCTGGCGCGCCGGCCATGAGGGCGCCGCGACCGAAGCGCCCAACCCCAACCTGAAGCCGCTCAGCCCAAAGGTCCGTTGGCTTGGACTGGGGTCGGCGAGCGTGCTGACGCTTGTCGTGCTGCTGCTCGGGCTGTGGCCGGAGCCGCTGCTCGGCTTCGGAAAAGAGGCCGCCGCCGGATTGCTGCGGCCGGTCAACTATGTTGTCGCGACCGGCCTCGAGGGAGCCGCGCCATGAGTCTGGTTCTACTCACCATCGTGTTGGCGCTCGGCTGGGCTACGGCAACGGGCAGTTTCACGCTGCCCAACCTGATGCTCGGCGCGCTGGTCAGCGCCGCCTGCCTGTTCGTCGTGCGCAGCTACGTGTCGCGGCCGAACCTCTTGCCGCGGGCGCTCCGTATTGTGGCGCTGGGCTGGCTGTTCATCTCCGAACTGGTGGCAAGTGCACTGCGCGTGGCGCGGCTGGTGCTGCGGCCCGACCTCAACGCTCATATCCGTCCGGCGATCATCGCATTTCCGCTGAGCCTCAGCCGTGACGCCGAGATTACCCTCCTGGCCAACCTGATCACGCTGACGCCGGGCACACTCAGCGTCGATGTCTCCGAGGATCGGCGCTTCCTTTACATCCACGCCATCCACGTCACCGATCGTGCGGCCTTCATCAAGGAGATCGCCAGCGGCTTCGAGGCCAAGGTCGCGGGGGTATTCCGATGAGCGGCGGCGCAGTCCTGCAACTCGCTACCCAGGTCGCTCTCGGCCTGTTGCTGGTTGCGATGCTGCTGGCGGTGATTCGTCTGATCCGCGGCCCCAATCTCGGAGACCGGATTCTGGCGCTCGACATGATCACCGTGCTCGCCACCGGCTTCATCGCCGGAGTGGCGGTGCTGACAGGTTTCTCGCTCTACGTCGATATTGCCATCGCGCTGGCGCTGGTGGGATTCCTCGCTACGGTCGCTTTGGCGCGCTACCTGATGAGCCGGGCGCGGGAGGCCAAACGATGATTGTCGAATTGGCGCAGTATCTGGCCGCCTTCCTGGTGCTCGCCGGGGCAGGTTTCAGCCTGATCGCGGCGATCGGCGTGCTGCGGCTGCCCGATCTCTATACCCGACTGCATGCCGCGTCGAAGGCCGGCGCCATCGGTGCTGGGCTGATTTTCCTTGCCCTTGCAGTGGTTTCGCTCGATGGCGCAGTTATCCTGCGTGCATTACTGGGCATTGTGTTCCTACTGTTGTCGACACCGATCAGCGCGCATTTGCTGGCCCGTGCGGCATATCGCTGCGGGGAGGCGCCTACCGCCGCGACGACTGTGGACGATTTGAAGTGAAACACTTTGGCAACTGCACATTATTGCCGCAAACCAAAGGTTATACACATAGACGACAGTTGCTATTGCATTCGCAGTGCAGCGGTTCTATTGAACCAGTCCAGGGCAAGGCTGCCACCTCTTCGCCCTGACATACCGCAGAAAAGGACCCGAAATGACCGATATGATCAGCGGCATTGCCGCGGCTGACAACGATCTCATCGATCTGAGCGCTGACATCGTCTCCGCTTATGTTAGCCACAATGCCCTCAGCGTAACCGACCTGCCCAAGCTGATTGCTGACGTGCATGCTGCCCTCCGGAATCTCCAGTCTCCCGTCGCGGCTGAACCGGCCGAGGAATTGAAGCCGGCCGTCCCGGTGCGCAAGTCCGTCGCCCCGGACTTCATCATCTGCCTCGAAGACGGCAAGAAGTTCAAGTCGCTGAAGCGGCACCTGCGTACCCACTACAATCTCTCGCCGGAAGAGTACCGCGAGAAGTGGGGCCTGCCGGCCGACTACCCGATGGTTGCTCCGAACTACTCCGCGACTCGTTCGCGCCTCGCCAAGGACAATGGCCTGGGCCGCAAGGCCGCCTGATTGGCGCCACCCCGACGTGACGACCCGTGGCCGCTCCGCAAGGGGCGGCCACGCTGTCTTCCGGACCTGCTTGCACCGGATGCCGGCGGGCTGGTGCTGCTCAGCCGCAGCGGTCGAGGACGCGCTTGATGGCAGCCGACGAGCCCTTGGCGCCAAACGTGTTGCTGTCGAACACCTCGAGCCCGCCCTGCGACTTGCTGCGGACGTAGGCGACCCGGATCGTCGCCTTGGCCCCCTGGGCGATGCGCGCCCACTGCCGCGCCACGGGACCACGGACGATCATCGAGCTGCCGTCGCTGTGGATGAGCGGAATCTCCTGCGCAAAGCTGCTGCCGCCGGCTGCCGAAACGCCGACGCCCTCGACCGGATCCGGGGTGATGGCGAGGTTCATCGAACTGGCGCCAGCCACCTGCCGGTGTGGCGAACGCACCCAGAAGCCCATGGCCAGGTCGCCACCGCGACAGGCGAACTGGAACTGCGCCGCGCCATTGTCGAGATAGGCGATGGGCACGCTCCCATCCTCGTAGGTCCATTCTGCTGCGCCGGCGGCACTGGCCATGGCAAATCCGAGAAGTGCCGAAATCACCTTGAGCATGCATATCCCCGTCAAACACGGCGGACCGTAAGCGCAGAGCGATGTCGCCCGCAAGCAACGTCGCGATCAAGGTGTGGAGAGCGATGCCGGCTCCGTCATGCCGCCGCCATCTGGCTGTCGGTGAACACGGCGTATTGCGCCGAGTAGGCGCGCTTGAAGGCAGGTCGTGCCTTGCCGCGTTCGACATAGGCGACGAGGTTCGGGTGCTCGGCCAGCAGGTCGGAGCCTTCGAGCCGGCGCAGCACGCCCACCATCACCAGGTCGCCGGCACTGAACGCGCCATCCAGCCAGTCAGCCGCGCCGAGACGCTGCGACAGGTCGGTGAGCCGGCCGCGAATGCGGGCGTCTACCGTCACCAGATGCTCCTCGTACCAGGGCTTGTCGCCCTCGAGATACTCCGCCGCTTCGCGGTCGACGATCGGTGGCTCGACGGTGGCCAGCGCTGCAAACATCCAGGTGACGGCGCGGGCCCGCGCTGCCGCATCGTCCGGCAGCAACCCCGGGTGCCGCTCGGCGATGTGGAAGACGATGGCGCCCGACTCGAACAGTGCGAACTCGCCATCCTCGTAGGTCGGAATCTGCCCGAACGGCTGCAGCGCCCGGTGCGCCGGCTCCTTCATCTGGGCGAACGAGACGAGGCGCACCTCGTAGGGCAGGCCGACCTCTTCGAGGGCCCAGCGCACGCGCATGTCGCGTGCCTGGCCCTGGCCGCCATCGGGGGAGGTTGCAAAAGCCGTAATGGTCGGGGTCATCTGTAAGCTCCGGTGTTTGTCGGCTGGCCAATCCAGCCTTCATTGTTAGTCGAACCCCCGGAGCGGGATTCGACATCGCCGGCAGACTTTTTCTGCGAAGGTCAGCGGCTCGACCAGTTATGCCGCATAGGCAATCCAACCTCTGAAGCTGAGGCCGGCGAAGAACAGACTTATGCCGTCCAAGCCGGCGTCGCGCAGCATCTGCTCATCCTCCTCGGGGAGAGGTGATCAGCTGTTGCGGACACCGGCGCCGTGGCTTGTTATGCCTGACGGTAATGGATGAAATCGACGATGAGCCTGTCCACTGCACAGCCGATACGACTCGCCCGCGAGGAAGACCTCGCGGCGTTGCCCTCCATCGAGCTATCGGCAGGGAGGCTCTTTGTCGAACATGGTTTTGGTGACGAAGTGCACGCGTCTCCGTCTGCCACGTGGCGGCCTAGCCTGGATGCGGGCCTCCTGTGGGTCGCGGATGATGGCTGTGGTGCTCCGATTGCGTTCCTGGCGGCGCGACAGTTCGAGGACGCTCTCTATATCGCCGAGGTCGATGTCGCCTTCGAATTCCAGCGGCGACGCCTCGGCAGTGCGCTTGTGGAGCAGGCGGTTCAGGCTGCCAAATCGACTGGACTGGCCTTTGTCGGGCTGACCACTGCGGTGACGCCACCGTGGAATGCGCCGGCATATCAACGCATGGGCTTCGACATATGCGAACAGCCGCCACGTTGGTTAGCGGGGATCCTGGAAACCGAACTCCGAAACGGCCAGCCGGATCGCTGCGCTATGCTGCTCGTCCTATAAGCTTCGACGGGCCGAGTATAGCCATCCCAGACTGCTTCCCTCCGTGTCGTCATGCGGAGGGTCCGATCGTCGGCCGGAATCAAGCGTCAGAATCTCACCACTAGGGGAAAAAGAGCCCGGCCCCGCCTGGCCGCAGCGGGCGGAACGAGAACTCCGGCACCACCGCTCAGGCCGTCGCCAACGAACGGGCTTCGCTGCGCATGCGGTTGACCATGGCGACGAGGCCGTTGGAGCGCTGCGTGGTGAGGTGTTCGCGCAGGCCCAGTTCGTCGAAGATGGCGATGGCGTCGGTTTCGGCGATCTCGCGCGCCGGGCGGCCGGAATAGAGCGCGATCAATACCGCGACGAGGCCGCGTACGATCATCGCGTCGGATTCGCCTCGGTATTCGAGGTGGGCGCCGTTGTGGTTGGAGACCAGCCAGACCTGCGAGGTGCAGCCATGCACCTTGTTCTCGGCGTTCTTCTCGCTTTCGGCGAGTGGTGGCAGGGCCTGCCCGAGCTCGATGATGTAGCGGTAGCGATCTTCCCAGTCGTCAAGGAAGCTGAGGTTTTCGGCGATCTCGGTGAAGGCGGCACTATGAGTCATTTCTGATAGATAGGCGAGCGAGTAGCGAATAGCGAGTGGCGAATGGGCTGGGGCGCTACGCGCTTTTGGCTACGGGCTACTCGCCAAACAAGTGAGCCGCAGTGCGGGGCAGCGCACTGCGGCTCGGCCAGGGATCGCTGCTGGAGTAGCGTCGGGGAAGTGACGCAACCCCTGGCTCAACCCATCCGATCCGGTCGCGGTCGGGGGAGCGGGACCGGGATGTTCGACGTCATTTGCATGGGGATGTCGATGGACGGGAGCTTGTTGCCGGCGAGCACTGTGAGCGCGGCTTTGCCGCCGGCGCATTCGATGGTGCTGCAGTTGCTGGCGAGAACTTGTGAAACGATGGCCTGCTGGCCGGCCTTGAGCGCTTCGGCTGAGGCATCGCTGGCGGTCTTGCCCAGGTCGAAGTCTTTCGGCGCGATGATGATGAACATCACCGTCAGCCAGAACATGGACCTCAACACGAACATCGCCGCCTCTTCCCGTACCGGCAGTCCACCTGCCATGTGTTGTACGAGAGGCTAGGCGCGCCGGCTTAAGTCGGGTTTCGGGATTTCGATAAAATTGTCTGCAAATGCCACAGATCCGTCGCTGGCCCGGTCCGGACGGTCCCCCGAATCTCGCGCGACATCGCCAGTCAAGCAACAACGGCCGGCCCGTCGGAAGCCCGCTTTCAGCGCAACGAACTGTTTACGCTAACCCCAGAAAGCCCCTGCGCAACGAGATGGATCGGGTGCGCAACCGCCACCCGGGCCCTTCCCCTTAAACCCGCATTAGGCGTTCGGGTGGAAGCTCCAGGCAACAAGAAAATGGGCGGCGGGGCGGTTGGTTAGAGTTATGCGTAGCCTCTGGACATGGTTGAGCGATGCGATGCGTCGCGCCTGGCGCACCGAGCCGGTGCGGGGTGCTGGCGGGCGTCCTGAAGCCTTGCGCCGGCAGGCCATTGCCACCAATGCCAGGCTCGTCCTGGTGGCGAGTTTGGTCGGCATGCCGGCAGCGCTCTATGCGCTGACCCAATCCCTGCTGCTGCCGTTCGTGCTCGCCACCATCGGCATCGCCGCGGGCGTGCTGTCCATCGCGCTCTGCCAGCGCGGCCAGTATGAGCGCGCCGCGGCGGGTCAGGTCTATGCGACGCTCCTCGGCGGTGCGCTGCTGACCGTTGCCGATCCGGCGATCGTCGATTTCGGTCTTGCGGTGGCCGTGCTCGGGCCGGTTCATGCCTCGCTGCTGACCCGTACGCCGGTGAAGAAGCGGGCCTGGGCGATCCTGGTCACGGTGGTGGCACTCGGCGTGCTGGCGAGCTTCGGCATTTTCGCCTGGCCGCAGCCCTTCCACATGAGCACCACGCTGGTCAGCGGGCTGGTGTTTGTCTTCGCCGCTGGGATCGTCGCCTATTCGGCCAACCGGCTGAACAGCGTGTTTGAGGTCTACGAGAAAGCCCAGATCAATGCCTACCGGCACCTGATCGAGCATGTGCAGGACGCAGTGATGCGATTTGCCGGCGACGGGACCGTCCTGTTCACCTCGCGCTCCGCCGAGAAGCTGTTCGGTTGCCGCCGCTTCGAACTCAGCGGCAATGGCTTGGTCGAGCGTATCCATGTGATGGATCGGCCGACCTATCTGACCGCCTTTGCCGAAGCCAACCAGGATGGCCGGACGCGCCGTGTCGAGATACGCATGCGCCGCGACGAGCCCGGCCCGTCGGCCGCTGCGCCGCGCTATGTCTGGGTCGAAGCGTCGCTCTCGCCGGTGGTCGATGTCGATGCGCCCGGCGCCCGCAACGAAGTGGTGGTGCTGCTGCGCGATGTCACCGAGCGGCATGATTATCTGAACGAACTGCAGCGGGCCCGGAAGCTGGCCGAAGAAGCATCGAGCGCCAAGTCGCGCTTCCTCGCCACCATCGGGCACGAGCTTCGTACGCCACTCAATGCCATTGTCGGTTTCTCCGAGATGATGACCTCGGGCGTCGTCGGCGAGCTCAGCCCGCAGCACAGGGAATACGCTACCCTCATCCAGCAGAGCGGCCACCACCTGATCGACGTGGTCAAGATGCTGCTCGACATGAGCCGGCTGGAAGCAGGCAAGTTCGAACTGACCACCGAGACTATCGCCCCCGAATCGCTGGTCGAGCCGTGCCTCAAAATGGTCGACGCCATGGCGCGCGATAAATCGGTACGGCTGATGACCGACATTCCGCGCAGCCTGCCGATGCTGATCGCCGACGAGCGCGCCTGCCGCCAGATCCTGATCAACCTGCTGTCGAACGCGGTGAAGTTCTCCAACGAGCACTCGTTGGTGACGCTCGCCATGAAGCGGCAGGGCCGGCACCTCGCCATCTCGGTTGCCGACCACGGCATCGGCATGGGCGAAGAATCGGTGAGCCGAATCGGCGAGCCGTTCTTCCAGGCACAGGATGGCCTCGCGCGCCGCTACGAGGGCACGGGCCTGGGTCTTTCGATCGTCAAGGGACTGGTCGAGCTGCATGACGGAACCCTGCATGCCAGCTCGTCGCCCGGAGAGGGGACAGTGATGACTGTTCTGCTGCCGATAAACGGTCCGGAAACCAAGGTGGAGGAAACTACTGCCGTTACCCCGCTTCACCGGGACCCGGTCCAGCAGCAAATGCCCACCACATGGCACGACGACGAAAGAAAAAGAGCCCTATGACGGCAGCAACTCTTGCGCACCTGCCCCTGCAGGTCGGCAGTGTCGCTTTGGCCCACGCGGGTCGCGCGGCGCTCTGGGTCATTGCGCGCTACATGCGCTCGCCCCTCACCAATTCCGCGATCGCCGCCCTGGTGGTTACGTCGGCCATGGCCGGTTCGAACGCGCTCTATGGCCAGCGCCACGAGCACCCCTCGCCGCTGTTCGATGCGGGGATCGAATCGGCGGCGCGGATCGCCGATGTCGAACTGGTGATTCCCAAAACCCGGCCCAAGAGCTTCGTTTTGAGCGCGCCCGCCAAGGTGCAGCGCCAGGTGGCGGCGGCTGCCGCCCCCGTAGATACGCAGAGCGGGCCGATCGGCAACAAGGAAGTGTTCGAGTTGCAGCGCAAGCTCGAGCGGCTGCAGCTCTTCACCGGGACGATCGACGGCTATTACGGCCCGCAGACCGCCCGGGCGCTGAAGAAGTTCGAGGAGTTGCGCGGGCTGAAGCCGACCGGCGAGTTGACCCGCGACATCATCGAAATGGTGCTTGCCGCGCCGCTGTCGACGCCCGCGCCGCAGCCAGTCGCGCCGGCGCCCGCGGTCGAGCAAAAGCCAGCGGCGGCGGTGACCTTACCCAAGGTCGAGGTCGCGCCAGTCGCAGCCGAGTTGCCCAAGGCAGAGCAGCTCAAGGCCGAGCGACAGAGGACCGACGCGGTGAAGCCGCAATCGTTGGCGGTGATGGAGCAGCCCAAGCCGCTGGTCGCCGATATCGAGACCGGCTCGATCGCCCCGGCAAAGCAGGCAACCGGCAACACGGTGCTGGGCCGGCCGGTGCCGAAATCGCCGGAAGCGGCGCTCGAGATGGCGGCGGAAACCGCCGGCGACGCGATCAGCACCATCGTCAACGGCGTGCAGTCGATGACCATGACCACGGCGCCCAAGGCGCTGCCCAAAAAGCCGGTAGTGCAGCAGCTCGCCGCCGAATCGAACGCGCTGAGCACTGCCGAGGCTGCGCCGCCGGTGGCACTGGTGCCCAAGGCGGCCGTTGAGCGGACCGAGCTCGCTGCTTTGCCCGACAAGCCGCAGGTCGGCGTGCCGTTGAAGATCGAGGAGCCGGCGCCGCCGGCGCCGGGCGAGGCGATCGCGGTGCTCGATACCGAAGCGACGCCGGAACAGCTGATGGCGCCGTTCTCGGTCACCGATCCGGTGATCGTCGCCAAAGTGCAGCGCGGGTTGGGGAGCCTGGGGTTCCTGCATGGCCCAGCCGATGGCGTGGCCGGCGAGGCGACCGCCAAGGCGATCCGCAACTTCGAGGTCTACTTCAACTACAAGGTGACCGGGCGGATCTCCCCCGAACTGCTCGACCTCCTGGTCGACAACGGCGCCGCGATCTAGCGACCCCCATTGCGCCAACCGGCCGCTCGCGGTCGGATGGCGCAATGGACATGGCGATTCACCTCGAAATGCGGCGAGCCTGGCGTCCGGGCGAGCGGATCATGCTGCTCGGGCCCGGCGGCGTCGGCAAGTCGACGCTGGGCCGAGCCCTCGCTGCCGCCCTCGACTGGCCGCTGATCGATCTCGATCTCGAGTTCTGCGAACGGATCGGGGTGATCGGCCCGTTCATCGCCGCGCACGGCTATGACCGCTATCGGGCCGACAATCTCGCACTGGCCGAGCAACTGCTCGACGACGCCCCGGCGCCGGGCATCTTCGTTACTGCGTCGGGCTTCCTCGCTGCGGCCCCCGGCAGCGACGACCGCCATTGGGCTGAGCGGCTGGTTGCAGCAAACTACGGCGTCACCCTGCTGCCTTCACTGGAGATCGAGCACGCCACATCCATCGTGGTGGCGCGGCAACTGATGCGCGGCTTTGGTCTCGAGCGGCAGAGCGAGGAGCGGAAGTTCCGCGAGCGCTTCGCGATCTACCGGGAGAGCGGCGAGATGCTGGTCTGCTCGGTGGCGCCGGCTCAGACCATTGCGGCAGGAATGGTCGCTGGCCTCGGCCTGGTGTCTGCGGCCTAGCCAGACGCCGGGTTTTCCGGCACAGCTGACCAATGTTCCGTACCGACCTCTGGGTTTCGGCCTTCGTGCGCCGACATAACGATATCGGCCACCTCTGCGTGGTGTCGCGCCGCGGTGACCCGATCGCCGGGCAAATCTTCGTCGAGGTCGATCACCTCAACGGCGAAGTGTCGCTCTATACGCCGGCGCCGGCGACCAGCCTCGGTGACAACCCCGAGGCCCGGGTGTTCCAGCTGCGCTTCGACCATGTCGAGCCGGACAAGGTGCGTGAGCGGATTGCCAGGGAACACGATTTCGACCCGGACCTGTGGGTGGTGTCGCTGGAATTGCGCAAGGGCGAGCTCGGGCTGGACGTGGTGGGTTAGAGGCACCATTCTCGCTGTACCATCCCCAGGCACGATGTCATCCCCGCGAAAGCGGGGATCTCCGTTTGGGGAGCCATCGCAAACGCGGTTCCCGCTTTCGCGGGAAAGACCCGGTGCGTGTGGCCGATTACAGCAATTCCTTTGGCAGAATCTAGCTCGCCCGTGCTCCGATCCGCGCCAGCGCCTCGATCGCCTGGTCCACCACCGGGTTGCGTTCGCGGGTCTGCGGCGGCGGGATGCGGCGGCGTTCGATTTCGAACGGCTTGTATTCCGGCTTGGTCATGTCGAGCAGGTTCACCTCGCCGCGCCAGGCGCTCATCAGGAACGCCGTGGCATCCACGCTGACCGTCTCGAACAGCTTTGAGAACTGCGCCAGCGCCTTGGAGCGATCCTCGTCGTGCGAGGTGGCGTGGATCAGCACCTTGAGCCCATCCTGCGCATCGCACCCGAAGGCGCGCAGCACGACGAACAACGCGGCACCCGAAGTGTCGTGGGCAATCTGCCCGCAGCGCACCTCGTCGAGCCCGGTGATCTGGTGCAGCAACTTGGTGACTTCAGGCCGGCGGTTCTCGGCGAACAGCTTCATCAGCGCCCGGGTGAGTTCGCCCGTGGCGACCGACAATTGCTCGAGCGTGCGCTTGATCGGCGCGGCCGGCGTCTGCCGCTGGGCGAAGGCGTTGATCACCTTCACCCTGTCGGTCTCGCCCAGGTCGAAAAAGGCCGGAGCCAGCAGCGCCGCGTCGAAATCCTCGCGTGCCGCCAGCGACCAGGCGACCTGGTGATCCATCTGTGCCGAGCGGGCGAGGGCGCTGAGGTAGGGGCCACGCGGCACGATCGCCGTATTGGTGGCGATGGCGCGGTAAACTTTGCGGCTGTTCATCTGGAACAGGCGGCCGAGCACATTGTTGGAGAGGTCGGCCCGGCGGGCGAGAGCGGCGCCCAGCGTGACGTCGTTCGACGAGATCACCTTGAGCATGGTGCCTTCGGAGAGCCTGGGCGCCGAAACCAGGAAATCCGGCAGGTCGTCGCCGAGGTGGCGCACCACCAGTTCCTCGAGCTCGGGCGACAGATCCTCGGAGCGTCCCAGCGTCGCCGCTGCCTTGGCGCGAGCGGCCGGTGCGGCCGACGGGAACAGACGTTGGGCGAGCGCCGCAAACTGTTCCATTTCGGCACTTGTCGGCCGCCCGCGACGCGCAAAGGCATCGCATGCCGCGCACAGCAGCGTGTTCGTTCGATCGACGCCGCCAGTCTCGATGAGGAGCTGGAACGTCTCGTAAGGCTGGAAACCGATCATAATTTGCCCTGCAAGGCCCAGGATTCGGGCCTCAACCACAGGGCTGACTATTTCAGGAAAATCGTTAGCGAACTGTTAACCTTGACGAAGTCTTAATGGCTTTCATCGGGTTCCTGCGTCGCTCCCGATTTGCCGATGGAATGGGTCCGCGGCAAACATCGCCCGCCCGCCCGGAGGCAAGGTTGGGAAAGCTGGTTCAACTACCAAAACGTGGACGCACGAGAACGCGCGCCCAATCGGCGGGCACGGGCGAAGTCCTGTTGTTCACCGGGGTCCGCTACGAGCGGGGAGGGGGCTCCTCGCCGATGCCGGACAAACCGGTGGGAACGGCCTCGGGCGGCAAGCGCCGCCGTGGCTGACATGGGTTGGGTTCGTGCGCTTGGCCTGGCGCTGCTTGTGTGCGTCGCGCCAGCGAACGCGCATGAGCTCGGCGATTTCGGCCGGGTGAAGCCTGGCGTGCTCAACGATAAGCTCATCCCCGAAACCGACCGGCTGATGCGGCGGTTGGGCAACCAGCCGGTGTCGGATTTCAACATCACCGACGAGGAGCGCGAGATGCATGACCGGGTGTACCGGTTCCTCATCGCGCGCCACGCCAGGGACTGGGCCTTCGACTATGAGCAGGTGATCTTCGTCGCCGGGGTGTTCAGCTCACGGCCGGACAAGTTCGACCTCTACTATCGCTGGCTGACCCGCGAGGCATACGCCTCGTCGCGTGTGCGCTTCAACACCATTGCCGATGATGTCGGGGCGGACCTCCTGACGCTCCCGACCACCTTCAAGGCGATCTGCGCGGTGATCGAGATCGACCGGCAGCGCGCCGTTGCCGCCACCGAGCTCAACGATATCGAGCCGGCGATGCTCAAGCAGATGCGGCTGCGCAAGGCTGAGAACGATCTCTATGTCGGGCGCTTCGTTGCAGCGCTCGGTTACCGTTACGGCTCCTATGGCTACGCGCTCGACCACTTCCTGGTGGAGACGCCGCACGGCGAGGCGGTCGAAGTCGATGAGCGCCTGAGCCGCCTCGCGATCTGGGTCGACCGGGCAGAAGCCCTGGATTTCTGTGGCGATGGTTGGAGCGACGACGGCAATGGCGGCGGCGCCATCCCAGGCCGGGTGCTGATGGACGCGCCCAGCGAGGGCGAATATCGGAAGTAGCTCAGGTGGCGATGGTGCCGCACTTGAGGCCAGCAAGCGCCTTTTCGTAGCGGGCGCGCATTTCCGGATGCGGTGGGGCGAGGCGCACCACGACGAACAGGTCGTCTTCCTTGGCTTCGACGATCAGCAGGCCCTCGGCGATATCGAGCTTCTGCTCAGCGAGCAGGCGCGTCTGGCCCGGGTTGAAGATGCCGAGATCGAGCGCCGTGCCGATGCCGTCGCGGTTGGTGGTCGAATAGACCACCGTGCCGGCGCGATTGTAGACCGCTACCGACCAGAACGCCTGCGGCAGGGTGCCCGTAACCGAGGCGGGACCAGTGCGCAGGTCGATGCGGCACACTGCATAGGCGAGTTCGGGGTCGAGCCGTAGCGGGTTGGGCTGGGCGGACGTTGTGGCCGCCAATACCGTCGGGCCCGGACCCGTGCCGCCGGCAGCCGCCACATGATCCCAGGCGGACGTCGCCGACAGGGCCGGCAGGCTGAGGATCACCGCGATGTGAATGATACCGCCCAGCACCACGCCGGCGAGCAGCCAGAGCAGGGTGCGGATCATGCGCAGGCCTCGCGGATGATCGAGGGGAGCGCGGCGACAACGGCGCCGACGCCCGACAGGCTAGACGTATCGTAGAGCGTCAGTACCAAATCGAACGCGCCGTCTCCGGTGATCTCGAGCCAGTTCTGCGGCGCAAGGGTCTTCGACACATAAAGCTCGACCGAGCCGTCGCCGGCCCGGCTGAGCCGGGCGCTGTGAAAGTCGGTAGGGCCGCCTTCGCGGGTGATCGGACGGGCGTCGTCCGGGGCCACCGGCACCAGCGTCCAGAAACGCGCCGCCGGCGTGCTGCCATCGATGCGATAACGGCAGGCCCGGTCGAGGCGCCGGTTGTCGCTGTCGGTCGTGGCAATGAACTGGATGCCCTCGCTGGCGCCAAGCTCGAGCGCCCCCGACCGCGCGATGAAGGCGCGGGTATAGGGATCGGGCGCCGGCATGCCGACATCACGCCAGGCCGACCACGGGCCGATCTCGATGGCGCCGAACAGCCTTCCGTCGCTCAGCGCATACCAGCTGAGGCCGAAGCCGACCACCAGTGCAACCACCAGCATCGTGCCGAGATGAACAAGGAAACGCAACGGTTACAGCGCCTTGGCCGGAGCAGGGGAGACAACGCTAAGCGCCGCCTGGTTGCTGCCGCCACTTAGCGCTTTGCGTAGCTGGTCGGCAACCTCCAGCAGCTTGTCGGCGGCGCCGGGCTTCAAACCGGGCGGGCGCTCGGCAACCGGGGCCACCGGCTGGCCTTCCTCGGCATTGGCGATGACGAACGGCGCCGGGGCGAAATCGACGCCTTCCACCGGCTTGATCTCGATGTTGGTGTGGGCATAGGCCATGAACTTCTGCCAGGCGACGGTGGGCAGCGTGCCGCCGGTGAGTTCCCTCGTCTTTTCGTAATTGTCGTTGCCGAACCAGACGGCCGCGACGTAGTTGCCGGTGAAGCCGCAGAACCAGGCGTCGCGATAGGACGATGTGGTGCCGGTCTTGCCGACCGCGGGGACGCCCTCGATCTGCGCGCGCCGCCCGGTGCCGGCTTCGACCACGCCGCGCAACATGCGGTTCATGTACTTGACCGTCTGGTCGGAAACGACGCGTTCGCGTGGCGCATCGGGGTCGGCGTCGAAGATCGGGTCTCCGGTCAGGGTGGTGACGCGGGTGATGCCGAAAGCCGGCGTCTTGTAGCCGTGGTTGGCGAACACCGCATAGGATGAGGCCATGTCGATGACGCTCACTTCGGCGGCGCCCAGCGCCAGCGAGCGCGTCACCGGGAAATCGTTGGTCAGCCCGATCTTGTGGGCGAAATCGGCAATCGGCTGGCGGCCGGTCTTGATGGAGAGGTTCACCGGCACGGTGTTGATCGATTGCTGGAAGGCCGAGATCAGGCTGATGCGGCCCACCGAGTTGCGCGAATAGTTCTGCGGGCACCAGTTGCCGATGCACTGGGTCGCGCCGCTGACCACGGTATCGGGGTCATAGTCGGGGATCAGCTCGAACGCGGTGGCATAGTCGAACAGCTTGAACGCCGAGCCGGGCTGACGGTTGGGGACGATGGCGCGGTTGAACTGGCTCTTGCCGTAATCCATGCCGCCGACCATGGCGCGGATGGCGCCATTGGGCTCGAGCACCACCATGGCAGCCTGGCTGACATTGTACTGCTCGCCCTGTTCGCGCACCACCGAAGTCACCGCATCCTCGGCGTAGGATTGCAGCACCGGGTCGATCGTCGTGCGGACGACGAAGCTGTTGGAGCGGCTGTCGGAAGCCTCGATCAGCTTCTTGGCTTCTTCGAAGGCGTAGTCGAGGAAGTAGTTGGGCGAATTGGCTTCGGCCGAGCGATCGATCGGCACTGCCGGGTTGCGGCGCGCCGCGGTGACCTGGCCTTCGGTAAGGAACCCGGCATCGACGAGGTTGGAGAGCACCAGGTTGGCGCGGCCACGCGCCGCCGCGAGGTCGACATGCGGGGCGTATTTGGTCGGCGCCTTGAACAGGCCGGCCAGCATCGCGGACTCGGCGAGGTTCACGTCGGTGACCTTCTTGCCGAAATAGAACTCCGACGCTGCGGCCACGCCGAAGGCGCCGCCACCCATATAGGCGCGATCGAAATAGAGCTTGAGGATTTCGTCCTTGGTGTAGTGCCACTCGAGCCATACCGACAGGAACGCTTCCTTGATCTTGCGTTCGAGCGTGCGCTCGGACGAAAGGAACAGGTTCTTGGCCAGCTGCTGGGTGATCGAAGAACCGCCCTGGGTCGAATTCTCGCCCTGCGCGTTGGAGACGAGGGCGCGGAGCGTGCCGACCACGTCGATGCCCCAGTGCTCGTAAAAGCGCCGGTCCTCGGTGGCGAGCGTCGCCTTCACGAGGTTATCGGGCAGCTTGTCGAGTGGGTAGGAATCATCGGAGCGGATGCCGCGCCGGCCCACCTCATTGCCGTAGCGATCGAGGAAGGTGACTGCATAATCCTCGGCCTTGTTGAACCGGCCGGTGGCAGTGGCATCGAACGCCGACAGCGCAAAGGCGGTGGTGATCACCATGCCGATGGCAAGGAAGCTGAAGCCATCCGACAGGATCTCGACGAAGAAGCGCTTGAAGCCCGAGACGCGGAAGCGTGAGAAGAAATCCTCGACACGGGTGTAGCCGCGCCCCAGCGACTGGCCGAAATCATAGAGCGCCGAGTCGAGCCAGGCGTCGGCCGCCAGCATGCGGGTTTTCTTGCGCCGCTTCTCTTTGTGGTAGAACGGATCCTGCACCGAACACTCCGCGGCGTGCCTAGGCGCCCCAATGGTCTTGAATCTCCCCAATTTGGGGCGCATTGGCAAGGCGGTCGCTCGAATATGATCAGCGCATGGTTTGTGCAAGCGCAGTTGGGATCGACAGGGGAGAGTCCACGGCTTTCCGCACACCACAGGAACCTGAATGGCCTTCTGGGAAGAAAAGACGCTCGAGGAAATGACCGACGTGGAGTGGGAATCGCTCTGCGACGGCTGCGGGCGCTGCTGCCTGATGAAGCTCGAGGACGAAGATACGGGCGATATCTACGTCTCGGATGTCCGCTGTCAGCTGCTCGACGGCGAAAGCTGCAAGTGCTCGGACTATCCCAACCGGCTGAAGCTGGTGCCCGACTGCATCAAGCTGACGCCGGAGAACGTGCGCACCATCGAGTGGATCCCCAGAACCTGCGCCTATCGCCGCATTGCCGAAGGCAAGGGCCTTGCCTGGTGGCACCCGCTGGTTTCAGGCGACCCCGACACCGTCATGGCGGTCGGCGTTTCGGTGCGCGGCCGCACCGTGCCCGAGCAATCGGTGAAGCCAGGCGAATGGGAAGACCACGTCGCCGACTGGCCCAACTGGGAGCCGCCGGAGGAGATCTAGAGCTGCTTCGTCAGCCACAGCAGCAGGTCGTCATCGACAGCCAATGCAGCCCCCGGTACGACGTCTTCCTGCCGATAGGTGATGCCGTTGCCATCCGGTACGTAGCCCAGCCGGACATAGAGGCGCTGCGCCGGACCATAGTCGCGGTAGAGGCCGACGCCGAGCCCGATAGTGGCGTACCCGCGCCGGCGCGCCAGTGCTTCGAGCTCTGCGATCAGACTTGTCGCAATCCCTTCGCCACGGCGGCGCACGTCGGTTGCGAGGTCATGCACCTCGGGGATGCCGGCCGCAGCGAAACCGCGATAACCTGAGCGCCACAGCAGGTTGCCGTAGCCGACGACGTGCCCATCGTGCACGGCAACCAAGCTCGCCCGCTGGCCCGCTTCGACCTGCTGAAGCACGTCCGACCAGTGCGTCTCGCGGCGGTTCCAGCCGTTCCCGCCATCCCTGGCAACGATCGACGCCACGTGCGCCGGGGTGATCGGGGCGATGTGCATGATGCGCTGAAGCTAGTCCGTAACCGTCGCGGGCGGAAGCGCCTCATACCCTTCACGGCACAACGCCTCGAACCGCGTCGCCGCGGCCGACAGGCGACGTTCGCGGTGGCGGAGGATGGAGAACTGGCGGGGTGGCAGTTCGATATCGACCACCTGCAGTTCGCCGCTTTTGACGAACGGTGTGACCACCATTTCGGAAAGTGCGGCGGCAGCAGTGCCGGAGCGGACGGCGCTGAGCACCGCTTCGTTGGTGGGCAGCACCAGGGCCACCCGCAGCGCGCCCAGGTCGTAGCCCGCTGCGGCCATCGCCGCTTCGAATACGGCACGGGTGCCCGAGCCACGCTCGCGCATCACCCACTTGAGGTCGCTGAACTCGGTGCGGAGACCGGCAGCGGTGACCACGACCAGACGGTCGCGGACGACGGCGGTGGTGGCGAGAACCGGTTCCTCGACACTTCCCTCGACGAAGCCGAGTTCGGCCCGGCCATCGATCACGGCGCGGGCCACCTGATCGGTGTTGCCGACCTCGAAGTTGATGGTGACGCCGGGGAACTGCCCCTGAAAGCGCAGCAGGCGCGGCGGCAGCCAGTAGTTGGCTACGGTCTGGCTGGCCTCGACATCGAGAATACCGGTCCTGAGGCTGCCCAGTTCGCTGAGCACGGATTCGGTGCGGCGAACCTGCGCCACGGTGAGCCGTGCCTCAGCCAGCAGCACGCGACCCTCGCGCGTCAGTTCAATCTGCCGCCCGACCCGATCGAACAGGCGCACGTCATAATACGCCTCCAGCGCCTTGATGGCGGCGCTTGCCGCCGAAGGTGAAACCCCGATGGCGCTCGCGCCGCGCGTGAGGTGCTCGCGTTCGGCCACGGCGATGAAGACGGACAGCTGTTCGAGCGTCATTGTTCGATTGAGCAGAATGAAACGTACCGATCTATGTCATTTTTCGGAATGATCGCAAGACCTATGCTCCCGGCGACTTCCTTTGGAGCATGCCGTGCTGTCGTCGAGCCGTATCGTAGCAGTCGCGCCCGGACTGGGGCTGGCTATCGGGGTGACAGTGCTCGCTGTGGTGGTCGAGTGGCTCGAAGGGGAGCTGATCGGGGCGCGCTACGTCGATGGCCTGGTCATTGCCATCCTTGCCGGCACGCTGATCCACACCCTGTTCGGCCTCGATGCGCGTTTCGCTGCCGGCGTACAGTTCGCCGCCAAGACCCTCCTGGAAGTCGCCGTCGTATTGCTCGGCGGTACCATCAGTGCGGCTGCACTGGCGCAGTCGGGCCTCGCCTTGCTTGTCGCGGTGGCGGCGGTGGTGCTCCTGGCGCTGACCGCGAGCTATCTGGTTGCCCGGTGGCTGGGGCTGGACGAGCGCCTCGCGACATTGGTCGCCTGTGGCAACTCGATCTGCGGCAACTCGGCGATCATGGCGACGGCGCCGGTCATCGACGCGCCGGCCGAGGATGTCGCGGCCTCGATCGCTTTCACGGCGGCGCTGGGGATCGTCGTGGTGGTGCTGCTGCCGCTGGCGTTCGGCGTCCTCGGGCTGACCCAGTGGCAGTATGGCGTGGTGGCCGGTCTCAGTGTCTATGCCGTGCCGCAGGTTCTTGCGGCGACCGGGCCGGTGGGGGTGATGAGCACTCAGGTCGGCACCCTGGTGAAGCTCACGCGGGTGCTGATGCTGGGGCCCGTGGTGCTGTTCGTCGGGCTGCGCCACGGGCGCAAGCGGCTGGCGCGAATGTCCTTCTCGCTGCTGCTGCCCTGGTTCATCGTCGGGTTCGTCATGATGATGGCAGCGCGCTCGCTTGGGGCCCTGCCAGACGTGACGCTGCCGCCGCTGCAGCTGGCTTCCTCGCACCTGACGCTGTTGTCGATGGCGGCGCTGGGGCTGTCGGTCGACCTGCGAACCGTGCTGGCTTCGGGTGGTCGGGTGCTGGCCGCCGGCCTCATCTCGATCCTGATGCTGGTCGGGCTGGCGGTGCTCACCGCCCTGGCGCTGCCGGCCAGCTAGCGGTCGGAGGCACGACCGGCGCTGCGGCTGGTGTCCGGCTTCTGCCCAGCAATTGGTGGAGTTCGGCCAGTTGAGCACTCTGCCGGCTGTCATCGGCGACGGTACGGACCCACAGGCTGTCGGGCTGCGCTTCGTGGATCGGCATGAGGCTGTGCCTGCGGCGGCTGATGGCGATACGGGGAATGCCCTGGCGTTGTGCCTCGATCGCCAGCATCAGGTCATCCATGTCGCCATAGGGCCAGCGTCGGGGGTCGACGTCGATCAGCGTCGACGCAAAGGCCAGGGTGCCGCACCCGAGTTCGTCGACGAGCCGGTCGAAGCTGAGGCGACGGCGGAAGTGAAACCCCCTGCGGTCGCGGGTGTAGCGCGTGCCGGGACCTGGGTAGTCGGTGCCGTGGATGCCGACGAGCGCCTTGCCCCCATAGCGCAGAATCCCCGCGGTCATCCGCTGCACGTAATCGTCGGGATAGAGAATGTCGTCGTCGAAGCAGAAGTAGAGGCACGGCATGGTCTGCTGCTTGAGGCCGTAGAACTTGCCCGAAGCGCGGTATGGGGTGTCCGGCGGCGCAAGGATCGGAACGACGCGCGGGTGCCGCGCCGCGGCGGGCACCTCGGTGTAGCCGTGGAGAAATAGATAGAGCCGCTCGACCTGCGGCACGATCCTGCTCAGCACCACTGCGATGTCGTCGGCGCGGCTGGGAATACTGGCCAGCCCGCCGATGCGCGGCAGGGTTGAAAGCCGCAGTTGGGCGCGTCGGTCCGAGCCGAACGCCGCAAGTCGCATCTTCGTTGCTGCAATTATGGGGTTCATATATCGGCGGGGTGGTTGAGTGCTTCTGGTGTTGGCCCGACACCTGAAACCGATCTCCGGAAGGACGTCTCTATGCTACAGGCTGCCCGGGCCGACCACCAGATTTACCTGTCCCCGCATTACGATGACATTGCGTTCTCGCTTGGGGCGTGGGTTGCCACGACGCCCGGTGGGCTCCTCGTCAACCTCTTCACCCGCAGCGGCTATGTCGCCGGCACCCCGACCGACCACTGGCCGGATGTGGCGACGATCGATCGGGTGATGGTGCTGCGGCGCGCAGAGGATACCTCATTCTCCGAGCGCTACCAGCTGGAGCGCCTCGACCTCGGGCTTGAGGAGCCTCCGGTGCGGAAGCGGACGCCGTGGGACCTCGCTGGCCTGGTCGAAGATATCGAGCAGGTGCGTGCCCCGTTGACCGGGTTGCTCGGCTCGTTGACCCCGGGCGCCCGGATCTTCTGCCCGGCCGGAATCGGCGGACACGTCAACCACTTGGCGGTGCGGGCGGTAGTGGTCGATCTGCTGCCCGCGCTTGTTGGGCATACAGAAGTACTGTTCTACGAGGATCTGCCTTACGCCGCCTCGCGCCGGGTGCGCCGCCGGGGCCTGGCCGATCTGCATCTGGCGCTGCACGGCAGGCAGTTGCGCCGGCAGACCTGGGCCTCGAATTTCCAAAAGCTCGCAGCCGTGAACTGTTACCCATCGCAGCTGCCCAAGCCAGCCTCGCTGCGGCGGTTCTCGCCGAGGACCCTGTGGCCGATCGGGCCGCATGAAGCCGTTTGGCGTGTTGTCACGACGTCGTGATCGGAACTTTATCCCTGCGGGGCCCGTTCCGCGGGAGCGAGATTGTGGCAGTACGACTGCTCGCAGACTCCTGAAGGATAAAGCAAGTCAGCATCACTGCCATTTCGGAGCCGTACTTCGCCGCAATGATGAACGGCAGATGAACGATGCCTTTATTCAAGATTCAGCCAAAGTTCCTATTTATCCGGCCAACCAACCGAACCGACCCGAAATTTTCCGGAGACGCATGACCATGCACCTCGCGACCAAACTCGCCGCCGCCGTGTTCGCCACCCTCTGCGCCGCGGCCCCCGTCTACGCCATCGCCGCCGATCCAACCGGCACCTGGCAGGCCGATGACGGCAAGAGCCGCTACAAGATCACCGAGTGCGGCAGCGGCGCGCTCTGCGCGCGCCTGATCTGGCTGCGCGACAAGGATGATGTGAACCGGCAGTACCTGAACCAGGTCATCGTCCAGGGCACTCAGTCGTCCGACAATAAATGGACCGGCACGGTCAAGAACGCCGGCGACGTCTATTCCGGTACAATGATCATGACCGGCCAGGACAGCCTCAAGGTCAATGGCTGCCAGGGCGTCTTCTGCCAGACCGTCAGACTTAGCCGCGTTTGAGGCGCTGCTTGGAATAGGCAGCCCCCAAGAACTGCCGCACTGGAAACCCGCGCCTCCGCCGGCGCGGGTTTTTTGTTGGGCGTCAGGCGGCGGCCACCATGGCAATCGAGATCCGCAGCCCCGGTACCCGGACCGGCAGTTTCGCACCCTGCCGAGCTGGCGGATCGACCGGAAACCACTTGAGCCACTCTTCGTTCATCCCGGCAAAGTCGTCTTCCTCGGCGAGGATCACCGTGGCGCTCACCGCCTTGTCCAGACTGCTGCCGGCAGCGGCGAGGATGGCGTTGATATTGCGCAGCGCCTGGGCGGTCTGCTCGCCGATGGTTGCCCCAACGAGCTTGCCGGTATCGGGATCGTAGGGAGCGGTGCCGGAAACGAACACCAGGCCGGCGCTCTTCACCGCATGACTGAAATAGGGCGACGCCTTGGGCAAGTGCTCGGAAGCAACGATGGTCCGCGACATGGGTTCAGCTCCAACCGTGTCGTTGCGGCATAGAGAGCTTGCGGTGAACCGCGGCTGAATGGCTCGGCCACATGGCGCTTCGCCCTACCCATAGTCGTGCGATCCGGCTAGCGTCTCGCCCATGTGCCACGCCTATTCCATCACCACCAATGTCGAAGCCATCCGCCAGCTGGTGCAGTCGATCTTCGGCTTTCAGGTTGGGGGCAATATCGGCAACCTGCCGCCGCAGACCGGGGTCTATCCCGATATGCTGGCGCCGATCATCCGCAACCAGCCGGGCTTTCGCGAACTGATCAAGCTACGCTGGGGCATGCCGAGCTCGTCGCAGGCGTTGTACAGGGCCGCGCAGGCCCGCGCCGACAAGATCGCCAGGAAGCAGGGACGCGACCTTGGCGCAGAGGTGTTCGCCGAACTGGTTCGCCTGGAGCCCGACCGCGGCACCCACAATGTGCGCAACACCAAAAGCCAGCACTGGAAGCGCTGGCTGGCGCCCGAGTTCCGCTGCATCGTGCCGTTCACCAGCTTTGCCGAGATCAGCAACGAGATCGGCCCCGACGGCAGAAAGCTGGGCAACGCCTGGTTCGCCTTCGATGAAGTCCGGCCGCTGGCGTTCTTCGCCGGCATTTTCGCCCCGCAATGGACCAGCGTGCGGAAGACCTCGGAAGGCATGGTCACCACCGACCTGTTCGCCTTCCTCACCACCGAGCCCAACGACATCATCGCCAGGACCAACCCGGACTCCATGCCCGTGATCCTCAGGACGCCCGAGGAGATCGAAATCTGGATGACCGCACCATGGGAGGAGGCACAGAAGCTTCAGCGCCCGCTGCCGGACGGTGTGTTGCAGATGGTCTCGATCGGCAACAAGGAATATCCGCCGCCAGAGGAGGAGAACGGATCGCCCGAGATGCCGCCCGCCCAGCCCTCGCTATTCTGAAGCTTGCTTCAGCCGAAGTCGTGGGGTTCCCCGCCCGCCGTCTTTCCTTGGCCGTCCTCGCGTTCTCTAATCGCCGACGGCCGTAACGAAGGCTCGATGTACTGCAGCTGAAGGATCGCTGCACCTAGATCACCGGCTTGCCGCCGGTCACGGCAATGGTTGCCCCCGAAATGTAGCTGGCTTCATCGCTGGCGAGCATGACATAGGGCGGGGCCAGTTCGCTTGGCTGTGCCGGCCGCTTGAACGGCACCTGCTCGCCAAACGTCCGGACATTGTAGGCCGGAAGGGTAGCCGGCCCCAGCGGCGTCCAGACCGGGCCAGGGGCCACGGTATTGACGCGAATGCCGTCCTTGGCCAGCAACTGGCAGAGGCCGGCGCTGAAGTTCTGGATCGCCCCCTTGGTGACCGCATAGGCTAGGAGTTCCGGGCTCGGCTCGTCCGCCTGCTTGGAGGCCGTATTGATGATCGAAGAACCCGGTCGCATGTGCGGCACTGCCGCCTTGGTGAGATAGAACATCGCCGAGATATTCACCGCCATCGTCTTTTCCCATTCCTCGTCGGGGATTTCGAGGATGCTTTCGAAGTAACCTTGACGTGCCGCGTTGTTCACCAGCACGTCGAGCCGGCCGAATGCCGCGACGGTATCGGCGATGAGCCCCCTGCAGTGTGCGGGATCGGCTAGGTCGCCCGGCAGCAGCAGGCACTGCCGACCGCTTGCTTCGATCAGCTGTTTTACCTCGGCGGCGTCTTCATGCTCGTTGAGATAGGAGATGGCGACATCGGCGCCCTCTCGCGCAAACGCAATCGCCACCGCGCGGCCGATGCCGGAATCGCCGCCGGTCACCAATGCCTTCTTGCCCTCGAGGCGGCCCGAGCCCTCATAGCTCGTCTCGCCATGATCGGGCACCGGATCCATCCTGCTGCTGAGGCCGGGATAGGGCTGTTGCTGTTCGGGAAAAGGCGGCTTGGGAAAATCGGAATTCATGGCTGACACTCGCGTTGGGGGTGTCGAACCAACGTCGTCAGCGGACGGGAGTTGCGCCCGTTCGGCTATGGGCACAGTGAGGAGAGGGGCAACTCGGTTGCGGTTTGATATCGCGCCACCATTGGTGGCCGCGTTGCTGGGCTTCGATCGAACAAAGTGATACCGTTAGATTGGACTGGCTGCTCCAAACAGCCGGGTCGGGCCTAAGTCGGTTCTTGACGGCGGCCCGCAAGGGGTCCGCTTCCCGTGACGTGCGCGAGGCTCCGCCTTGGTGGCCTTTGGTGTCGAGCCTCGCGGCCTCATGTGTTCGGTGACATGGGTGGTGACAGCCCTTGGAGCCGCCCTTTTCGCTCTTTTCCCCGGGCAGATACGACAAGCCTCCATCGGACTCCTGCCGATCCTCGATCGGTTGTGCCGACCTGCTTGGTCAGGCGAATGAGTTCGTCGATCCGGGAAGGCCGTAGTCCTGCATCTCGGGGCTGTGTCGGATTCCTGAAAGGCAAAAAGCCCCGGGCCCTTTCGGAACCGGGGCATGCTCAATCTGTGCTGCCGAGCGAGCGCAACGTGCGGATAACGCGTTCCACCCGTGCTTTCCAGCTTCTGAGTTCCGTGACGCTGTCTGTCACCTCACGAGGATCTCGCCCCTTAAGCGCAGCCAGTTCGGCCTCGATCAGGTCCAGCGAACACTCAGCTTCGACCATGGTCCACGGATCACCGCAGCCGGCTGCCGCCGCCGCTCTAGCCTCTCGCTCGAGCCGTTGGACGTCGAGTTGCCAATCGAACAGTCGGTCGGATGGGTGGCGCGCAACCGGCAGGCTTTCCGTTTGCATGATGCCCACCCCTATGCCGCCTGAGCCGCGCCGATCGGCGGCGTTTTCGGTAATCGCGCCGCCACCGGCGCTGAAGGCGGGTCGTCGTCGTCATCGTCCCGCCGCAACTTCCTCAGCCACGCCCGACGTCGCTTGGCTCTCTCCAGTTCGAGATCGAGACTGTCGTACTCGTCAGATGGGTAAAATGTCCTGCTCATTCCTCTCAACTCCGCAAGTGCCTCCCGGGCTGGGCCGGGAGGCGTCCGTCAGAGCATGGTTGCTATGCAGCCGACCGGAGGTCTTGGCCGATCTGCTTCTGCTCCGAGGCGGACTTCGCCGGCCCCGTGGTACCGATTGCGATCCTGCGGGGCTTGAGTTGATCGGGAACCTCCCGGACGAGGTCGATCGAAAGCAGCCCATTTTCCAGGGCGGCGCCGGCAACCGTGACGTGATCGGCAAGGCTGAACGTCTGCTTGAAGCTGCGGTTGGCAATGCCGCAATGCAGGTAGGCTTGCTGCGGGTTGTCTGCCTGCTTCTTGGAGCCCGACACCACAAGGGTGTTGCCTTCCTGGGTCAGCTCGATTTCCTCAG
Organism: Devosia sp.; assembly: GCF_035944845.1. Taxonomy (GTDB): domain Bacteria; phylum Pseudomonadota; class Alphaproteobacteria; order Rhizobiales; family Devosiaceae; genus Devosia_A. The sequence continues at coordinate 64,029 of NZ_DASZAW010000100.1, forward strand.
TCGAGAAGCCCGCGACGGCCATGCTGATGCGATACTCGTCCTCGCCGACCTTCTCGATGTCATACGGAGGCCAGTCGGGCCGGATTGAGCTGTCGAGCATATCGAACAGCCGGTCGAAGCCGACGGTGGAACGATAGAGCGGTGCAAAGTCGAAGGTTCTCATAACCACATTCTCCTTAGAGCAACATAGGTACGAGGGACGGCCCGCCGCAGCGGGCTACCCCACTGTCGTCAACCCCGGTTCCGGCGGCTGACGGCTTCGATCTAGGAGATGGAAAATCGCATTCAAGGGAGGATTTGAACTTTTTTGAGGGGCTTGCTCCAGGCACTCCGGTCTGCCGCATAGCGCTTCCTGACCGTACCCCCGCGGCCTCCGCGCTGGCGCGCGCGTCGACTGCTCCCCCGTGCGCGGAGGAGCTCGCAATGATGGTTATGTTGTCTCTCGCTATTGTCGAGTGCCGCGCCGGCAGTCGCATGGTCGGTCGGCCCGCTGCGGTCTGCGGCGGGCCGTGCAAGACGAAGTCAGAGCTTGCCCCTGAGGCCTGCCGTCACCCCGAGGCTATAGCTGTCGCCCAGGTGGTTGAGACTGGTGCCGAGGTTAGCCTCGCCATAGAGCGACAGCTGATCGCCCGCCCAGTTGACCGAGCCGCCCAGCCCGACGCTGCCCCACAGCGGCTCGACCTCGTTGACGAGCGTGTCGGCGCCGACGCTGGTCGCCGTCCCGTCGAGGAACTCGTAGGTGAGGTTGGCGATGCCGTAGAGATGGGTGCGCCCGGTCTCGCTGGCCGTATCCTGCCACTCCGTCTCATAGTCGACCGAAATGCCGAGGCGGCCGAGCAGGCTGTCGCCGCTCTTCAGCGCGACAGTTGAGCCGTACGAATCGAAGGTCTCGAAATCGACCGACGAATAGGCCAGTTGCGCCTGAGGCGTGACCGACCAGCCGCCGCCGAGCGCCAGCTGCTGGCCGGCTTCGAGGCTGAGGGCGTAGCCGAAGCCGGCATTGCCCGAGACCAGCGGCCGGTCGAGCAGATTGGCGCTCAAGGTGCTGTCGAACCAGTTCAGTTTGCCCTGCGCATCGAGATAGAAGCCCTGGTTGCCGTACCAGGTGAGCGTCCCGCCAAACCCAAAGGCGGTGCCTTCGATGCCGCCATCGCCGGCAGCCGAGCTGATATCGGCCGAGATGGTACCGACCTGGAGATTCACCCCGCCGACGATCGTGCCGGCCTCGGACTGGTTGAGCACACCGTCGCCGCCGGCCTGCAGCCGCCAGGTGTCGACCTCGTAGCTTGCGCCGGTGGTCGAGCTGTCGGGGGTGAGCGAGGTATGCCTGGCCTCAATCCGGCCCCAGATGCCGTCGCCTTCGGTGCTGCCTGACGACCACGAGCGGTTGCCGATGCGCTGCTGCAGGCTCTCGGAGGTGTTGAAGGCCTGAAGGGCGGCCGCAGCGTAGGTTTCGATCACCGGCGCGGCCGGCTGGAACACCGGCGTGTTATCCGGGTTGAGGAAACTATACAGGTACCAGTCGCCGTCAGCAGTACCCTGCTGCAGGCCATAGAGGTAGGCGCCGCCGATCACCGCCTGCTGGCCCTCGTACACCGTGTCGCCGAGCAGACTGAAAATGCCATCGGAAGTGCCACCGACATCGACGATCTTGATGCCGTCAGAGGTTTGGCCGCCACCGCCGCCTAGGTTGGTCACCCTGACGTTCGTCGTGCCGGTGCTGCTGTCGGTGATGACGAGACGATCGGTAGCGGAGGTGTCGTCGCCTAGCACGGTCTCGATCTGCAGCAGCCCGCCGCCGGTATAGTCGCCATTGATGGTGAGTTCCCCGATGCCATTGCTGCCGGGGGCAATTGTGCCGCCGGCGGCGAGGCTGGTGTCGCCAACCTTGCCGGTGCCGGCCAGGGTGCCGCCCGTTACGTTGACGGTGCCGCCGAGCTCGCCGTTGACCTCGAGCATGCCGCCGCTGATCGTGGTGAGACCGGTGAAGCCGAGCTGGTCGACACCGAAGATGGTGTGGCCGGCCACTTGGTTGATGGCGCCGCTGCCGTTGATCGGAATGTCGAAAGCGTAGCCGGTTTCGGTGTGGTTGAAGTTGATCTCGGCGCTGGCCGCCAGGGTGACGGCTGAGGCCTCGAGCGTGCCTGCTCCCGTAGCGGCTTCGCCGACGGCGCCGCCGATGTTCAGCGCGGCGTTGCTGGTGCCGAATGCGCCGCCGACGTCGATGGCGGAGTTGCCCCCATTCACCACCACCTTGCCGCCATTGGCGATGGTCAGGGTCCCGGTTTGCCGCGTCGCCACTTTGATGGTGTTTGCCCGCAACTCCGACCCGATGCCCGACACGATGACGTCGAAGTTGGTGGCAACGGAATTGGTGTTGGTGGCGATGTTCGCCGTCGTCGCGGTGACTACGCCCCCATCGAGGATGGAGAGCGAGCCGAAGAACATGGTGAGCGTCCCGTCGGTGTCCCACCTCGACCCAGCACCGGACACCACAGCAGTTACGTCTGCGCTCGCGGTTGGGACGTTCGCCGCAAGACCACCGAGGATGGTGTTGCCGCTGATGCCGATCGCACCGCCATCGGTGATATTGAAATAGCTGATACCGCCGCCGGAAAACAAGCCTGAAGCTTCCAGCCTCGAGTCGTCGCCCATCACGTTAACGATTGCGGTACCCAGCGAGGCTGTCCTGTGCACGGTTACGAACGACGTTGAACTGAGCACCGCCCCCTTTTCGATTGTCAGGGTTGATTGGCTGTTCGTTCCACTGCTGAGGGCGATGGAGTCAGTGCCTGTGGCGGTCAGTTTCGTGCCTTGGCCAGAAATCGTAAGGCTTGCCACCTGATCTGGGTCGGTCGCGAGGCTCAGTTGGGACAAGGAGCCTCCGCTGGAGGTGCCGAAGCTGACCGTGCTGCCGCCGTGGATGAGGGTGTGTCCGCCATCGAGGCCAATTCTGCTGATGCCCGACGCGGTGACGCCGTTGATCACCAGGTCACCGGTTCCGATCTTCTTGAGGATCGCCTGATCCGGTACGCCATTGCCTAGCACATTGCCGGAAAGAGTCAGGGATGCGCCGCCATCCACGTCGAATGCGACGCCGGAGGCGAGGGTCAGGGTGTTGGGGCCGGTCGATACCGCGATGGCTTTGCCGGAAATCGCCGGCGGCCCGCTGGTGAGAGAAAAGCTGCCGGTGAGCGTGATGGTCGACGCCGCGTCGGGACTGTCTTGCGCTTCCGCGATGGCCTCATACAGCTCGGTCTGATTTGCTGCGGTGAACTCCTTGGCCTCGGCCGGTGTCACCAGCGCCGCGCTGAGGAGCGCCAGCAACGAGACGCCCGAGAGGAGGAAAGGCGCCTTCCGAAAAAACCGCCCAGCACGACGCGCGGTGTCCGCGCCACCGGCATTCAAACTCAGGTTTGTCATTTTAGCTCTCGTTAGTTGGCGAGTGGCCTCGCCGGTGGTCCGCCCTAGGCATCGGCAAGATCAGACGGGTCTTAATCGCTCAATCCAGACAATGGCTTATTCGCAACGGCACCGACGTTAGCTCAGCCAATCCCTCTTGAGAATGACATCATTGATCACAATTTGGTCGACTTTCGACTAATCTTAAGGGCTCCAACATGACAGCGATCAGAATCGTCCCATTCACCGATCTCAGCTCCGCGCAGCGGGAAACCGCCGCCATAATCCTGGTCACGGCACTGGCGCATGTGCCGGCCGCCTGGAAGACGCTGGACGAGGCGCGCGAGGAAATTGCCAAGCTCACCGCCGACCCGGAATGGAGCGGGTTGGCCGCCGTGGAGGATGATATGGTATGCGGCTGGGTGGGCGCGATCGCCAGCTATTCCCACGCCTGGGAGCTTCATCCGCTGGTCGTCGCGCCTGATCGGCAGGGGCAGGGGATGGGCAGGCAATTGGTTGGAGCGATCGAAGATCAGGTCCGCGCCGCGGGTGCGCTGACGTTGTTTCTCGGCAGCGACGACGATTTCGGCGGAACCACGGCGTTCGGCGCCGATCTCTACGCCAATACGCCGGCCATGCTGCACGAGCTGGCTGCCAAACCGGGCGGCAAGCACCCGCTCGAGTCTACCGCAAGTGCGGATTTCGCGTCATCGGCTTCATCCCCGACGCCAACGGGGCGGGGAAGCCGGACATCTGGCTGGGCAAGCGCCTGTAAGGAAGGCGGCCGGGGGCGCCGGCCGCCCTGCGGGTTAGTGGTGATGCTCGGGCATGGCCTCGAGGGCGTCCTTGGTCCACGTCGTCACCGCGTGCACATCGCCACTCTCGTCGCGCATGAACTCGAGCTGGCTGGCGGATACCGCCACGGGCTTGGCGCCAATGCCGAGGAACCCGCCGACATCGATAATGATCTCGCTGCCGAGGCCGGCGCCATGCACATGCGAGACGGTGCCGACCTTCTCGTCGTCGGCGCCGTAAACGGTAGCGCCTTCGAGCACGGCCGGGGTGAGTTCGGTATTGCCGAGGCGGGTGTGGGTGGAATGGTCCATCTGAGGTCTCCTCTGCTTGGATGTGCCGGAGTAACCCTCGCGGCGGCAGACCGTTCCCCTCACCCCTGCTGCAGTGATCCCAGATAGAACTCCAGCATCACCGCGAGCGGAGCGGGGTTACGCTTCAATCGACTGCGCAGAGCGGCGCCTTCCCAGCAGTTGACCAGCAGTTCGGCGAGCTCGCGCGTATCGCTGTCGGGGGCGATGGTGCCATCGGCCCTGGCAGCGTCGAGGCAGCGCTGCAGGCGGTCGGCGATCGAGGAGAAGCACCACTCGATCTTCTGCCGGAAGGTGTCGCTTACGCCGGAGAGCTCCTGTCCGAGGCCGCCCATCAGGCAGCCGAGATAGCCCTCACGCTCGTAGGAACTCTCGACATTGCGGAAGAACCTCCGAATGCGGTCGAGCGGCGCCAGCGCCGGGTCGTTGACGCAGTCGTCGAGCACGGCATGCACGTCGACGACATAGGCATCGACGACCTGCAGGGCGAAATCCTGCTTGTCGGCGAAGTGGTGATAGAATGACCCCTTGGGAACAGCGGCGGCATCGAGTACCGCCTGGATGCCGAGGCTGTTGTACCCCTGCTGCAGCAATTGCTGCAGGCCCACATCGATCATCCGTCGCTTGGTGGAATGCATGGTTTGCGATGACCGCGTCCGATTCACGCGGTCACCCTGCGCGTTCGCCCGCCAATATCCAAGGGCCGTCAGCCGGAGGTCCGGGCGATCATGTGGTCGATGACGTGGCTGTGCTCGTGTTCGGGGCTGAACATGATGATGCTGGCATCGCAATCGACCCGCACGTTGTGGCCGGGCGGCCAGTAGAACAAGTCGTTCTCCTCGACGGTTTCCTCGTTGCCGGCCGCATCGGTGGTGGTGAGCCGGCCGCGCAACACATAACCCCAGTGCGGGCACTGGCAGAGGTCGCCCTCGAGGCCCTCGAACAGCGGCGCCGTGTCGACGCCAGCGCTCAGCGTGAAGTGTTCGCCGCTGATCCGGCCATAGCCGCTGACATCACCGAAACCACGCCGCTGCCGGATAACCGCGCCAGGAAGCTCCAGCCGGATTTCGACTTCGTTCTTGGAAACGTGCATTTCACTCCTCCATTAGACCAAGTGGTCTAGACTGATTGGTCTAATTGTGAGGTATCGTCGAGTCAACTGGCCGGACAGGCGAGCCAGCAAATGTGATCGGGGAGGCGTTGGTGCCTCCCCGCTGGGTTTCATTCCGCCGCCTGCGGCACCGCGCGCGGAACGCGGCTGGTCGTCGACCTCGGCCCCACTGCTGCGATCAGTGTCGTGACCAGGGCCAGCGCCGCAACGAACGCTCCACCGGCGATGTAGGGCTCCCAGTTGAAACCCGGCGCTGCCGTGAAGATGGCGGAGACCGCCGCGAGGACAATTCCCCCGCCGATCTGGAACGAGGCGAACAGCAGCCCCGAGGCGAGGCCCGACTTGTCGTCTTCGACGTCGGCGAGGGCTGCGACCTGCACCGAGGGGTAGGTGGCGGCGTAGCCGAGGCCGAGCAGCAACTGCGAGATGATCACCAGCGCGATCGGGTCGAACCGGCCGATGGCCAGCACCCAGAACACGTAGCCGACGGCCTGCAGTGCCACGCCGATGGCCATCACCTTGGTCGTACCGTTGCGCTGCGCTACCCCGGCGAGGCGTGGCGCGAGGAACATCACGCAGGCGCCACCGAGCGCGAAGCTGAAGCCGGTGGCGAAGGCCGACCAGCCATAGACATGCTGGTAGTAGAGTGTCGCAAGGAACTGGAAGCCGACATAGACCCCCTGGAACAGCGCAGCGACGACGTTGGCGTGGCTGAGCTTACGCCGCTTGAAGATCGACAGCGGCACCATCGGGTCGTGATGGCGGGCCTCGACGACGAGGAAGATGACGATCAGCGCCAGAGCGGCGGCGAGCGGACCCCAGGTCAGCGGCGCGGCAAAGCCGGCTGCCGAAGCATTGGTAACGCCGAACACGAACAGCAGGAGCCCAGGCGTGATGGTGATGGCGCCGGCCCAGTCGAACGAGGCGCGCGCCTTGCCGCTATCGGCATCGGGCGGCAAGACGAACGGCGCTACCAGCAGCACGAGAATGGCGACAGGCGCCGCCATCACCAGCGTAGCGCGCCAGGTGAAGACGGTGACGGCGCCGCCCAGCACCATGCCGAGCACGAACCCGGCGGCGCCGGTGGAGGCAAACAGCCCCAGCGCCTTGGCGCGGGCCTGGCCCTCGCCGAACACGTTGAGCAACAGCGCCAGGGCGGCCGGCGCGGTAAAGGCGGCGGCGATGCCTTTGATCAGCCGGGCGGCGATCAGCGTCGGGCCGGAATCGACAAAGGCGCCGGCGATCGAGGCGGCGGCAAAAATGCCGAGCGCCCAGAGGAAGACGCGGCGGTGGCCGAAGATATCGGCAACGCGGCCACCCAGCAGCAGGAAGCCGCCATAGCCGAGCACATAGGCGCTCACCGCCCATTGCAGCACGTTGGGCTCGAGCCCGAGTTCGGCCTGGATGGCGGGTAGCGCCACACCGATGGTCGAGACGTCCATGGCGTCGAGGAAGTTGGCGGCGCAGAGCAGGAACAGGGCCAGCCCGGCGACGCCTCCGATCTTGGTAGAGGTCATCGAAATATCCCTTTCGCAATGCCGCCGTCGCGTGAGGGAGGAGCGCCGGCCGGCAGAGGGAGCGGAAACTGACGACCTCTAATCCATATTGCAAATCGATAGTTGGCATGCGAGGTATCACTAGCAATGATGAATGATACCGCCCTCCGCAAGATCGATCTGAACCTGCTGCTCGCCTTCTCGGTGCTGATGCAGGAGCGCAATGTGAGCCGCGCCGCCGAGCGGCTGCTGCTGGGCCAACCGGGCCTGTCGGCGGCGTTGAAGCGGCTGCGCGAGGCGCTCGACGACGAGCTGTTCGTGCGGGTCGGGCGGGGCTTGCAGCCGACCCCGCGCGCCCTCGATATCGCCCCGGCCATCGAGGATGCGCTGGGCAATATCGAACGGGCCATCCGCATGCCGGATGCGTTCGATCCGCAAAGCTATGAAGGCACCTTCCGCATCGGCATGTGCGACAACCTGGAGACGGCGTTTTTCGGCCCGCTGGCGGCGCGGATCCGGCGCGAGTCGCCCAGGGCGAAGCTGATTTCGGTGGCCTCGCACACCCACCATCCGGGCCAGCAGCTCGATGATGGCGATTTCGACCTGTCCGTCTCGGTGCATCCCGAGCCCGCCTCCTGGCACGTGCGCCAGCCGTTGTTTCACCAGAGCTCGGTTTCGATCTACGACCCCGGTCAGTTGAAGCTGACGGCGCCACTCACACTGGCCGATTTCACCCGCGAGGCGCATATCGCGGTGTCGTTCGAGGGCGACATGGCGGGTGATGTCGATGCGGCGCTGAAAAAGGTTGGCCGCAGCCGCTCGGTCGTGGCGACGGTGCCCCGCTTTTCGGCGCTGCCGACGGCGCTGGGCGCCATGCCGGTTATCGCCACCATCCCCGAGTCGATCGCCCGCTGCATGGCATCGCTGCACGGTCTTGCCATCTCGAAGCCGCCGGTAGAACTCGAGGCCGCGCCGGTATCGCTGCTCTATCGCCGCGTCGACCGGGCGGACGGGCGGGCTCAATGGTTCCGCCGGGTGTTCGTCGAAGTGGCGCGCGAAGCGCTGAAGACCAGTGGCTGCAGCTGCGATATCGCGGTGGCGGCTTGAGCATGAACTTGAAAGCCGGAGCGTGGGCACCCCCACCCTTGATCCCTCCCCACAAGGGGGAGGGAGACGCTTGAACCGATACCTTGCAGCTATCGCCTCCCTCCCCCTCGTGGGGAGGGCAGCAAAGCTTGTGAGCGAAGCGAACTAGCGTCGCTGGGTGGGGGTGCCCCCCGCTCAGGACACACCCGGAGGGAAACGAACATGACCAACACCGTGCGCGAGTTGCGCCTCGTCATCACCGTCGAAGATTTCGACCGGGCGGTGGCGTTCTGGCGCGACACCATGGGGCTCAAGGAGCAGATCTCGGTCGGCGATGATGATGGCCATGTGGCGATCCTCGGCGCCGGGATCGCGACACTCGAGATCAGCGACAAGAAGCACGCCGAGTTCATCGACAAGATCGAGGTAGGCCGCCCGATGGGCGGGCAGTTCCGCGTGGCGCTGCGTTTCGACGATGTGCCGGCGGCCACCGACCTGCTCGAGGCCGCTGGGGCGAAAGTGCTGGGCACGCCCCGGCCGACCCCGTTCCGCTCCACCAACTCGCGGCTCGAGGCGCCCGACGGGGTGCAACTGACATTGTTCGATGCGGAGTGAAGCGTGAGCGACTACCAACTGATTGAACGGATCCCGACGGTCACCGAATTCTGCGACCTGCGCCGGTCAAGCGGCCTGACGCCGAAATCGCCGGAGGCGGCGGCGCTTGGCCTGCCCAACACCATCCACGCCGTGGTGATCGAGCACCAGGGCGAGACCATCGGCATGGGCCGGGTGATCGGCGATGGCGGCACGGTGTATCAGCTCACCGATATCGCCGTGCTCTCGGCGCATCGTGGCAAGGGGCTGGGCAAGCGCATCGTCGCGGCGCTCGTCGACTGGCTGCAGGCCAACGCCCCGAAGGGCGCCTATGTGAGCCTTATCGCCGATGGCCCCGCCAAGGATCTCTACGCCCAATACGGCTTCGAGGAGACCGCGCCGGCCTCGGTCGGCATGTCCATGTGGGTGCGGTAGGCCATGTGAATGGTTCGGTGCTCTTTCGCACCGGCCGGCCAGTGTCTTGTCAAACCCGATTGCCATGCAAAAGTGGCGCACGCGGCTCGTCTCGGTCCGACTGGATGAACCGATAGCTGTCGCGGATGTGGGCGTTGAAGTAGCGCCCCTTGGATGGCGAGTGCCGCAGCGCGTCATAGGCGATGGCCGGCACTTCGAGATACTCGTAGCGACGGCCGGATGGGCGGAACCAGACCGACAGCGTCTGGGTCTCTTCGTCATACGCCAGGTCGGCAATCACCGTCGACGGCATGTCGGATACCTCCGACCCGTCAACGTTTTCGGATCAGGCCCGGTTGCGCGAAGGCTGGAAGTTACTCGAGCTCGGCCACCGACACGTCGACGTCGAGGTCGGGCCAGCGCAGTCCGGTGCCGCCACCTGTGAAGCGCCAGTTGAGGCGGGCGGCGGGGGAGCCGTCGCGCAGGCGAGGGTAGCGGGTGAGCGGCGCTATCAGCTCGCGTCCATCTTCGAGTTTGACTTCAAGCGTCGCAGTGCCGAACCGGACGTCGATGGCCCTCGAGCCAGTATTGGTCGTCGTGCTCATTGGTCCTCCTCCTCAGAGCATCCAGCACGCTTCCCGGCAGGGTTGCAGACTTCCCGCCTCGAAAGCGCGACAGATCAAGGCGAGCCTAGCCGTGTTCCGGCGCAGCGAGAAGGTGGGAAACAGTCGAGCGCACCACGAGTTACCCGCCTCCAGGATCAGCCGGGCGCGGCCGCGCCGTCCCCACACCTGTTCATCCCGCATTCAGCCATTGGCCTGCATAACCCCCTGATGAAACAGAAACTGACATTGGTGGCGGCCGGCGTGTTGACGCTGGGGCTGGCGTTCGGTGTTGCGGCACCGGCCGTGGCGCAGGAATGCCTGTCGAAGCGCGAAATCCAGCAGATGATCGACAATGGCGAGCTGGTGCAGCTGTCGCAGGCGATCGCGCAGTCGGGCGTCGATGGCAAGATCATCAGTTCGCAGGCCCGGGTCTGCATGGTTGGCGGCCAGTGGGAGTGGCAGGTCAACGTCATGGACGAATATGGCGAAAGCAAACCTGTGAGCTTGCCGGCTCAGTGAAGCCTCACGTAAAATCAACGTCGGACATTCCCAGCGCGTAGGGCCGGCTCATGCCGGGCGCGGGAGTTGTCGTGGCGGCAATAGGGGACGTTTCGATGCGCATTCTCGTCGTGGAAGACGACACCAATCTCAACCGGCAGCTGAAGGATGCGCTGACCGAAGGCGGCTACGTCGTCGACGTGGCGTTCGACGGCGAGGAAGGCCATTTCCTCGGCGACACCGAACCCTATGACGCCGTGGTGCTCGATATCGGCCTGCCGCAGATGGATGGGCTTTCGGTGCTGGAGGAATGGCGTCGCGCCGGCAAGAAGATGCCGGTGCTGCTGCTGACCGCCCGCGACCGCTGGAGCGACAAGGTGCAGGGCATCGATGCCGGCGCCGACGACTATGTCGCCAAGCCCTTCCACATGGAAGAAGTGCTGGCCCGCGTCCGCGCCCTGGTGCGCCGCGCGGCGGGGCAGGCCTCGAACGAGATAAGCGCCGGCTCGGTGCGGCTCGACGTCAAGGCTGGCAAGGTCACGGTGGACGGGCACTCGGTAAAGCTCACCAGCCATGAGCTGCGCCTGCTGAGCTACCTGATGCACCACAAGGGCAAGGTGATCTCGCGCACCGAGCTGACCGAGCACCTCTACGATCAGGATTTCGATCGCGATTCCAACACCATCGAAGTGTTCGTCGGCCGGCTGCGCAAGAAGCTGCCGGACGATTGCATCCAGACGGTGCGCGGGCTCGGCTACCAGATCGCCGAGGACTGAGGGCGTATTCGGTCGGGGGCTAGCTGATGGATCGAGCGTACCGCTCACCCCTCCCCAACCCTCCCCGTCACGGGGAGGGTGCCGGCCGGTGGTTTTGGCTTCATCGTGGTTCATACTCGATCGGCACCCTCCCCCTCGCGGGGAGGGTTGGGGAGGGGGGCGAGGAGCCAGTGAATTCGGCGATCGGCCTATGCTCTCTTCCGAGGGGAGCGGGTCGTGGCTGATACATTGGCCACACCCGCCCAGCCCCCCTCGCAGCGCAAGGGCTCGATTGCCGCCTCGCTGTTCCTCCTGTCGGCCGGCTGGCTCATCGTGGCGCTGGTGGCGACGGCGTTCCTGCTGACCGAGCTCTATTCGCGCGCCCTCGACAACAGCCTCGTCGAAACGCTGGAGTTCCACGTCGAAACGCTGACCGACCTCAGCCTCCTTTCCGACACGCCCAAATCGGACCAGATCAAGGTCGCCGATCCGCGCTTCGATCGTACTGGTTCGGGCTGGTACTGGGCGATCCGCGACGACAAGGGCGAATTGCTCAATTTCTCCAACTCCTATGTCGGCATGGTGCTGGGGCCCCTGCCGGGCGAGTTTGACGCCACCAACTCCAAGTCCGCGGTGCTGACCGACCCGTTCAATATCAAGATCCGGGTGATCGAGCGGGCCGTGACGGTGAACGGCATGCCGCTCCACATCATGGTCACCGGCTCGCTCGACGAAATCCTGTCGCTGGTCGACGAGTTCCGCGGCCAGACGCTGATCGTTCTGGGCGCGGTGGCCATCATGCTGGCGGTGATGTCGACCATCGTCGCCCGGTTGGCGCTACGGCCGATCAATCGGTTGCGGCGCGAGGTGGAACAGGTGCGCGAGGGCGACGCAGCTTCGCTCACCGGTGCTTACCCGGCCGAACTGGCGCCGCTGTCCGAGGAGATCAACGAGTTGCTGCGCTCCAATGCGCAGATCGTCGAGCGCGCCCGCAACCAGGTGGGCAACCTCGCGCATGGGTTGAAGACGCCGATCGCGGTACTGCGCAATGAGGCTAGCGCCGACAAGAAGAACAGCCTCGCCAAGGTCGTCTCCACCGAAACCGAGAAGATGAGTCAGCTGGTGACCACTTATCTCGATCGCGCCCGGCTGGCGACGCGCTCGAGCGTGGTCGGCAAGAAGTCCGACGCCACCCACGTCATGCTGCGCCTGACCCGGGTGATGCAGAAGCTCAACCCGCAGGTGACCATCGCCATGGTGCGCCCCGACGCATCGCTGCCCTGGTTCCGTGGCGACGAGGGCGACCTCGAGGAAATGGCCGGCAACCTGCTCGACAATGCCTGTAAATGGGCGAAATCCTCGATCGGGGTGACAGTGGTGGCCGAGCGCAGCGGCGGCGCCGCCAACCTCCTGATCAAGATCGACGACGATGGGCCCGGCTTGACTGAGGAAGAGGCGACCAAAGTGTTGCGCCGCGGCGTCAGGCTGGATGAGAAGACCCCTGGCTCCGGGCTGGGCCTGGATATCGTCAAGGAACTGGTTGACGTCTATGGCGGCTCCCTGCAATTGAGACGCTCAGTGCTGGGGGGCCTCCTGGCAGAATTGCGGCTTCCGGCCGCAAAGGTTGCGGGTTTCCGCACTTTTGCCTCAATACGTAAGGAATAAGGGCCTCGCCACCCCTCGAGACCGCCATGCAGCAGATCGTCCGTTCAGTTCCCCTCTTTGCCATGCTCCTGCTTGCCGGTTGCAGCATGGGACCCTCGACCTCTGACGTCGCCCTCGGGCCGACGCTGCCGCAGCCGAATTCGGCACTGGCCACCCAGCCGACCATCACCCCGGCTTCGCTGCCGGCGCCCGGCGCGATTCAGTCCGCCGGTGCGACGATGAACGATGTGACGGCTTTCCTTGATGGCTCGGTGCTCGGTCAACTCTCGGCCAAGGACAAGTCGGAGGCGGCAAGCGCCCAGTTCAATGCCCTGACATTTGGGCGTCCCGGTGCGCCACGCACCTGGGTCGGCGACAAGGGGGTCAGCGGTTCGGTTACGGTCGGCCCCTACGTTACCGTCAACAACACCAATTGCCGCGATTTCACCCATACCGTGACCATCGCCGGTACTCCGCATGCCCGCAAGGGCACTGCCTGCCGCGAAGCCGACAACACCTGGAGCGTCGCCGGCTGACGCTTTGGGCGGACGTCGAGAACCGCATCGCCTGACAGCGATGTGATCAGGCATCGCTCGTCCGGATAGTCTTTTGTTTACCGTCACGCGCTAGGTTCGAGGACTGCACTCGGACCCTGACGCCCGCCGGTTTTCATGCCCAATACTACCACTCGTCTTCAAACGTCTGGAACGGCTCGGTCGCAGCGCGCCGTCCGGCCGTTTTTCGGGCTGATCGATGCTGTGGTCGTCCCGGGATCGGCCGGTTTCGATTTCGATGGCGGCATTGCCGAATCGCATGCGCAAGGTGTGTGGACCTGGATGGTCCGCGATGTGGCGCCCGACCTCATCGATCCCAATACCAGCGACGAAGAGGCCGCCGCGCGTCAGGCGCTCGATCTCCTCGTGCCCGAACTGTTGCAGCGTGCCCGCGCTGCCATTGCTGCGGTTGGCACACCCGATGCAGAGCGCCGCATTCAGTTGCAGATGGGTGGCGAGGAGAGCTACCGCCGCGTCGGCGTTGTGCTCAACGCGCTGAAATGCCGAAGCCTGCTCGGCAAGGCACAGGCCTTTGGTCGGGCCGCCAACGGCATGACCGACGAGACGGCGCTGGGCGTGGCGCTGCAGTCGATGCCGCTCAACGACCATGCTGTATCGGCGCTGCTGTTCCAGGCCGCCATGGGGCAGGTGAGCCATCCCGGCCGCTTGATGGCGGCGGCGATCCGTCTCGCCGGTTCGGCCACCGAAGCTTCGCTGCAGCGCGCCGGCTTCGCTCCGCTGATCGAGGCGATCCTGTCGCACGCGCAAGGGCAGATCCCGGCGCTCGACCAACACGGCGCCTTCGCCGATATCGACCTCACCTGCCGCGCCATCGACCGCTTCCACCGGCTGATGCGGGCCGTGACCGGCTATGTCGAGCTCGGCCGGCTGACCCGCTGGTCGACGGCCGTGGCGGCGCTGACCAAAACCGTGTCGGAACTGGTGGAGCCAAAGCTCCGCGACGTTTCGCCGAACGTCAACCTGGCGCTCCGCCGTCATGCCGGCACCGACCGGCTCGATAGCGACCAGGTGCTGGCGGCGCTCAACGGTTGCTACGTGCTGGCGACGATCCGCGACTGCCGTGATTCGCTGGCGCTCAACGCCATGTTCGATCAGACCTGGACCCAGGTCGGGCAGGCGCTGGAAATGCACGTGCAGCGCAACCTCGAGCTGTTTCGGCAGAACCCGGGCGACCGCGTGACCGGCGCGCGGCTCGACGCTGCCATCAAGATGGCCGAACTGCGCTTCAACCCGGATTATGCCGACGTACTGCGCCGAGCTCGTGAGTCGGCGGAGAAGCGGGCGAGTTAGCGCCCCCACCGAGAACGGCCATCCGACGGCCTCTCAACATCCTCGATGTCATCCCTGCGAAAGCAGGGACCCATCTATCCGTCGGCGCGGGCTGCGAGTTGGGTCCCAGCTTTCGCTGGGACGACACCGGTGGTGTGGAGCGCTCAGTGGCCTATCCTACCTTCACCTTCAACCGCTCCACCAGTCGAGCCGCCACTGCCGTCCCGGCATCTCGGACGTAAAGCTCCGTCCCGGTGGCTTCCGGTACTTTGCCCAGCATCGCGATCCCGCCATTGGCGCCGGGGCGGTGCGGCGCGTAGGTGACGCCAATGGCCTCGAGCGGGTCGCCTTGCCCGGAATTCTCGAAGATCAGGCAGCCCGGCTCGAAAGAGCGGGCGTCGGCAGCAGTCAGCGCCCAGATCTGCGGTTTGTCGCCGAAGCGGCCGGCGAGGTAAGTCGGGGGTGTCGGCACGTCTTCCTCCTGCGCCGGTCGAATGGGCACGCGCCAGCCGGTGTCGCTGATCTCACCCGAAAGCGCGCAACGTTCCGCCGCGACCGAGCCGGCATCGCGGGCTGCCATGGCGCCGATATCGACCGCAGCAGCGATGTCGCCGAGTCCAAGCTGCACCGCGCGCGTGGCGAGGCCGGAGACACCGTGCTTGCTGGCCGCAGCGGCGTGCCGGGTGATCAACGATTGGCCGCGATCGAGATAGGTGGCGCCGCGTGCTGCCGGACGGAACGGCGTCACCGGGTTGCGGGCGTCGGGGGTTTCGAAGGCTTCCTCGATGATATTGTCGACCACCGGCGGGGCAGCTTTGCCGAGGAAACCGAGCACCGCCGCCCTGCCGCTGCTGATCGCTGCGGCGGTGGTATGGAGGCCCGCGGCGGTGCCGACCAGTGCAACCGAGGGCAGCACGCCGCGGGGACCAAGCCAGCCGTTTGCCGCGTCCCAAGCGGCAGCGCCACCGGCGCGCAGCCACAGCAGAATCTCGGGTTGCCAGGCGCCTGCGGCGACCAGTTGATCGGTTTCGATAGCGGTCGAGTCCTGCGCGATCTCGTCGATGGCGACGGCGAAGCCGACCCGCAGCCCCGGCTTGTTGCGTTCGAGCGGCTCGGCGTGGCTGGGGGCCAGCGCCGAAGCCAGCGTAATGCCGGTGGCTTTGGCGAAATCGACGAAGCGCGAGGTGGTGCTGAGCCGGCTGTCGACGATGCGTTGCACCTCGACGCCGGCATCGGCGGCATGGAGCGCCAGCCGGTAGGCGAAGCTGTTGGGCGTGGTGAACAGAGCGCGGCGGCCCGGCCAGACGCCAAACCGCTCGGCGCGCTGGAAGGCGGTCAGCGCCCCCACGATACCGGGCGTCCGGTTACCCGGGAACAGCGGCAGCCGTTCGAGCGCTCCAGTGGCGAGGACAATGTGCCTCGCGGCCACGGCGATAACGCGCGACACCGGCCGTCCCGCCTCGACCGCCACCTGGTGTACCTTCAGCACCGTGCCGGTAATGGCGAAGGCTTCGGCTCGCGTCAGCGGGGTGACCTGGCCTTTGCCGTCGAGGCTGGCGATCAGCCGTTCGATCATGGTGTCGGGCGAAGCTTCGGCATCGACGGCGCCGAAATAGCGGACGGTGCCGCCGAGGTTTTGGGTGCGTTCGATCAGGACAGCGCGCTTGCCGGCTGCCGAGGCGGCGGCCGCCGCGCTCAGCCCCGCCACGCCGCCCCCGACGATGGCGAAGTCCGTCTCGATCGTCTCGTCGACCGTCGCGTTGTGCCACGGTGGACTGCCGAGCGAGGTATCGCCAAAGCGGTGGTTGAGTGTCCGCGCCGGACCCAGCAGCTTGTGGCGCAGCGCGCCGAACAACCCGCCCGAGGCGATCGGGTCGCGTCGTGTGCCGATGGTGACGAAGTTGAGCCCGTCGAGGGCAGGGGTCCGTTCCATCGGCAGGGCGCCGCCCTTGCCGGAGCTGACCAGCGGCGCAAACTCTTCGTCTAGCGCCAGCGCTTCGTCGCCATGCCGGCCGGCGATCTGGAGACCGTCGGCCAGGGCTGCCGAGAGCACGGTGTCGCCGGCAAAGCCGTGGATGGTCCGGCCATTGAGCCGGAATTGCAACGGTGTGCTGCGATCGAGCTCGGCGCCACCGAGGCCGTGCGGCGCATCGGCGGGAAGGCGGTTGGAGTGCTCGTTCACGCTGGCACCGCCTGGTAATCGGCTGCGAGGAGACGCTGGTTGCCACGGGTCGGGCCGCGCGCCCCGAACCACGCGGCCTCGTCTGCCGTAGCCGCACCGGCGATGTAGCGGGCGATCGCCGCCGCGAGGAATGCCGCCGTTGGGCCGAGGGCGGCGATTACCAATGCCTTGTGGCCACGTGCCGGACCGATAAAGGGCGCGCCATCGCTGGTGCGGAAACTGTTGACCACGGTTTCTCCGGCGAGCCGCAACGCCTCGCCGCGCGACACCGCGCTACCGAGCCGGGCGCGGGCGGTCGACGGATCGCCGGTGAGCAGTGCCGAGACGCTGACCTTGCCATCCTGCGCCAGTACCACGCCCCGATCGATGAACGAGGCATAAGGGGTGGGGAGGGGTTTGGCCGAGTCCAGCAACATGGCAGCGCCCGGGAGCATTTCGAGGCTGCGGTCGCGCGCGTCTTCGGGCAGGTACTCGAGCACGGCATCGTCGCCTGCGAGAATGACCTGCGCGGCTTCGACGCTGTGGCTGGCATGGACGATGCGTGCCGTGCCGTCCTTGCGCAACGTCAACTCGGTATCGGCGCGATCGAGGTGGCGCACTTCGTGCTTGGCCAGCCAGCCTTCGAGTGCCGGCTCGAGCCGACCATGGCCGAGCAACTGCATGTCGCGCACGCGGAGCAGCAAACCATCGGCAATGGCGCGGTCGGCGGCGGGCTCGACCGCATAGCCCAGAGCAATGGCGAGGTGGCGAAAATGGCCAAGGGCAGCGATGCTCTGAGGCGTTTCGGCGACGAACAGCGGGTCGGCTCGGCCGACCAGCCCCTTGCCCCAGCTGTTGACCAGCTTGGTGGTCTCGAGGGCACCGTGTTTCAGCAGCTTCAGCGTTTCAGGCCGGGTGGTCGGCGCGATCGATATATCGATACTGCGCTGCAGCCGGAATGGCGAGAACCGCTCGCCGACAAGGCAGACCCGGCGCCGGTGTTCGACCGCGAGCAGGCCCGCCAGCAGCCCCGCAAGCGGGGTGGAGCCGAGCACCAGGTAGTCGTAGCTGTCGTCGGTCATGGGATCAGCGAACCATCGTCCGGGCTGCGGCAATGCGCCTCCCACACATCGCTGTGTGCGGGTGCATAATTTGCCCGAATGCCTTTATAGATCGGGCGCGTTTTTGCACCTTCGCATGAGGCAGAGCCCTGCACATGATCTTTTGGTCACTCGCTTTCGTGGTCACAGCCGTCGCCTGCGCCGCGCTCTATTATGCGGGGGCCGGACGAAGGGTCAACGCGGCTGCCGCTGTTGTAGACAGCCCCGAGATCGCGCACCTCAGGCTGCAGCTCAAGGAGATCGAGTCGGATCTCGCGCTGGGGCGGCTTGGCGCAGCCGAGGCGACCGCGGCGAAAGGCGAACTGGCGCGTGAATTGATGCGACTGAAGACGACGACAAAGGCGACGAACGATCCGGCGGCTCGCCGCGGCCTCGTCGCCGTTGCGGCTGCATTGACCGCGGTGCTTGCCTTCGGTGTCTACGGCGCGCTTGGCCGTCCCGACCTGCCGGCGCAGCCGCTGGCCGAACGGCAGGACGTGCCGCCGCCGGAGATGACGCTCGATGATGCGATCGCCCGGATCGAGGCGCAGCTCAAGGCCAAGCCCGATGATCTGCGCGGTTGGACGGTGATCGCGCCGGCCTACATGCAGATGGGCCGCTTCGCCGATGCAGCCAACGCCCTGCGCAAGGTGATCGAGCTCGATGGTCCGACCGCCGACCGCGAGACCGACCTCGGCGAGGCGCTGATGATGGCCAATGATGGCGACGCCAAGGGCGAACCGCTGACACTGTTCCGCAGCGCCTCCAACCGCGACGTCACCCATGTGCGCTCACGTTATTACCTGGCCAGCGAGGCGATGCGCGAAGGCGATTTCGACGCGGCCAAGACCGCATGGCAGGGGTTGTTGAAGCTCAGCAAGGGCGGCGAGCCCTGGCTCGCCAATGCCGAGGCAGGGTTGGCCGCGGCGGAAGCCGGGCTGGGCGGGGACATGCCGGCCAACACCGACATCGCCGCCATGGTCGAGGGGCTGTCGAGCCGGCTCAACGAGAACGGCGGCAGTATCGCAGAATGGACCCGGTTGGTGCGCTCGCGGCTTGTGCTGGGTCAAACCGAACTGGCCCAACAGGCGTATGATGCCGCCCGCAAGGCCTACCCGGTGGCGGGCGATCGCGCGGAACTCGATGTTCTCGCAGCGGATAATGGATTGGTAGCAAGTAATTGACTCTACAAAAGAAACGACTGGGCCGAAAACAGAGGCGTCTGGCCGTGATCGCGGGTCTCGGCGCAGTTCTTGTTATCGCGGGAGGGTTTTTCGCCTGGGCGCTACGCGGTCAGATCACGTTCTTCTACTCGCCCAGCGAAATCCACGAGAAGGCTGTCGCCGTGGGTACGCCGATCAGACTCGGTGGACTGGTCAAAGAAGGCACCTGGAAGCGCGACGGCGAAACCTCCGATTTCGTGGTGACCGACGGCCAGACCGAGATGGCGACGCATTATGTCGGGCTCCTGCCCGACCTGTTCCGCGAGGGGCAGGGGGTGGTGATCGAGGGCAGCGTCACGCCGGCAGGCACTTTCGCCGCCACCAACGTGCTGGCCAAGCACGACGAGAACTACATGCCCAGGGAACTGGTGGACGAGCTGAAGAAGCGCGGGGAATGGCAGCGCGATGGAGCGCCACTGTGATGGTGCTGACTGAGAGAGACGGCCCCCTCCCGGCCTCCCCCACAAGGGGGGAGGTGCAGAGTCGAGGCTGCGGCTCGATCGTGCCTGATGCGCCGGCCGGCACCTCCCCCCTTGTGGGGGGGATGGGAGAGGGCCGTCTCTATCGGCTCTGGCACGTTCAGCTGGAGCCGCCGCATGAGCATTGAACTCGGCCACTACGCCCTCGTTCTCGCCTTTGCCATTTCCGCCATCTCGGCCATCGTCGGGCTGCTGTTCTGGAAGCGTGAGGCGCTGGCCGGCTACCTGCAACAGGGCGCAGTGCTGCAGTTCGTGCTGGTGGCGGCAGCGTTCGCCGCGCTGATCCAGGCCTTTGTCGTCTCCGATTTTTCGCTGAAGCTCGCCTATGAGCACGCCAACTCGGCGCAGCCGTTGCTCTTCAAGATCACCGCCGTCTGGGGCAACCACGAGGGCTCGATGCTGCTCTGGGTCATGATCCTCGTGATCATGGGGGCTGCCGTCGCTGCCTTCGGGCGGAGCCTGCCCAAGGACCTGCTGACCCTGGTGCTGGCGGTGCAGAGCCTGATCGCCGCCGCCTTTACCGGCTTCACGCTGTTCACCTCCAACCCGTTCCTTCGGCTGTCGCCGGCGCCGTTCGAAGGCAAGGATCTCAACCCGATCCTGCAGGATATCGGCCTCGCCATCCATCCGCCGCTCCTGTACCTCGGCTATGTCGGCTTTTCGGTCTGCTTCAGCTTTGCCATGGCGGCGTTGATCTCGGGCCGCATCGACGCCGCCTGGGCTCGCTGGGTCCGGCCGTGGACGCTGCTCAGTTGGTGCTTCCTGACGCTGGGTATCGCCATGGGGTCCTATTGGGCCTACTACGAGCTCGGCTGGGGCGGCTGGTGGTTCTGGGATCCGGTAGAGAATGCCAGTTTCATGCCGTGGCTTGCCGGCACCGCGCTGCTGCATTCGGCGCTGGTGATGGAAAAGCGCAACGCGCTGAAGATCTGGACCATCTTCCTCGCCATCATCACCTTCTCGCTGAGCCTGCTCGGCACCTTCATGGTGCGCTCCGGCATCCTCACATCGGTGCACACTTTCGCCTCCGATCCGACCCGCGGCATGGTGATCCTCGCGCTCTTGGCTGCCTTCATCGGCGGCGCTTTCTCGCTCTTTGCCTTCCGCGCTTCGACGCTGCGAGTGGGCGGATTGTTTGCGCCGATCAGCCGCGAGGGCGCGCTGATCCTCAACAACCTGTTCCTCGCCACCGCCACCGTGGCCGTACTGGTGGGAACGCTCTACCCGTTGCTGCTCGATGCCCTGGTCGGAGAGACCATCTCGGTGGGCGAGCCGTTCTTCAACCTGACTTTCGGGGTGATCATGGCGCCGCTGCTGATCATCCTGCCGTTCGGGCCGTTCCTCGCCTGGAAGCGCGGCGATGTGATCGCGGTGACGCAGCGGCTGGCCGGCGCCGCCGGGCTGGCGCTGTTCGCCGCGGTACTGTGCCTGGCGCTGACCGGAGGCGAGGTATCGCTGGCGCCGCTCGGCCTCTTGCTCGGCTTCTGGGTAGCGTTCGGTGCGCTCGCCGAACTGGTCGATCGCGCCAAATTCTTCCGCACCGATGTCGTCACGTCGGTCAAGCGCCTGTTCGGCCTGCCGCGCACCGCCTGGTCGACAGCCATCGCCCATTTCGGCATCGGCGTCACGGTGATCGGCATCGTCGCCGCGAGCGCCTGGCAGCAGGAGCTGGTGACCACCATGGTGCCGGGGCAGGGCGTGGTGATCGCCGAGCATCAGGTGACGTTCGAAGGCATGGAACACGTCGAGGGGCCGAACTTCGTCTCCGACACCGGTCGCTTCGCCATCCGCGCTCCAGGCGGTGGGGTGCGTGTCGCGTTGGCCGAGCGCCGCGTCTACAATGCCAGCGGCCAGCCGACCACCGAGGCGGCGATCGAAACCTACGGTTTCAGCCAGCTCTACGTACAGCTGGGCGAACCGCAGCCCGACGGCAAGTCGGTGGTGCGGCTCTGGTACAAGCCCTACGTCACGCTGATCTGGCTGGGCTGCCTGTTGATGGCCGGCGCCGGCTTCCTGTCGCTGAGCTATCGCCGGTTGCGCATCGGGGCGCCGCGGCCGGCCTCCGCCCGGGCGGCTGCCGAATGAGGGCGCTCCTTGCTTTCGTGCTGGTGATGCTGCTCAGCGCACCGGCGCTGGCGGTGCGGCCGGACGAAATGCTGGCCGACCCGGTGCTCGAAACCCGGGCCCGCGCCATCTCGGAAGGGCTGCGCTGCCTTGTTTGCCAGAACCAGTCGATCGACGATTCCGACGCCGACCTGGCGCGCGACCTGCGGATTCTCGTACGTGAACGGCTGTCGGCGGGGGACAGCGACCAACAGGTGCGGGACTACCTCGTCGCCCGCTACGGCGAGTATGTGCTGCTCAACCCGGTCATGGCGCCGCATACGCTGCTGCTGTGGATCGCCGCCCCGGCGGTGCTGGTGATCGGCGGCATCGTGGTGTTCATCGGGGCACGACGCAAGCGCGCCGCCGGCCAGACCGCGCTGACCGAGGACGAAGCGAAGGCGCTCGAGGAACTGGAGCGCTGAGCGTCAGTGCGCCCCGAACACTATCGGCACCGTCGCTGCGACCAGCAGTATGGCTGCGCCGATGTTGAACGCCGTTGCATAGGCTGGCTGGACGAGAAAGCGGCGCAGCGCGGCGCCGCCGGCTGACCACACAGCGACGCAGGGGATCGAGATCAGCGCCATCGCTGCGGCGGCAAGCGCCAGGTTCAGCGCATAGCCATCGGCCGGCAGGTAGGTAGCAGCGGCGCCGGTGGTGATGGCCCAGGCCTTGGGGTTGATCCACTGGAAGGCGACCGCCCCGGCAAAGCCGAGCGGTGGCCGCTCATCGGCCTCCATGCTGATCGGCCCGCTCCGCGCGATCTTGATGGCCAGCCAGACGAGGTAAGCGGCACCGGCCCAGCGCATCGCATCATGTAGCGCCGGAAACGTCTGCAGCAGCGCGCCGATCCCAAGTCCGACCGCGACCAGTTGCAGCGCCACGCCCACGGCGATGCCGGCGACGAGCGGCATCGAACGACGGACGCCGACCCGCACGCCCGAAGCGAGCGCCATCATGTTGTTGGGCCCCGGCGTGCCGGTGAGCACGACGCAGAAGATCAGGAACGGCAGGAGGATGGCTGGATCGGTCATATCAGCAAGATTAGCGTGACACCGACCGTGAAAGGTTGCAATGTGCAGCGCAAGATGGCGCAATAGTGCAACAAATGGCTGATATAGACCGCATCGACCAACAGATATTGCACGAGTTGAGTCGCGACGCGCGCCTCTCCAACATCCGGCTGGCCGAGCGGGTGGGGCTGTCGCCCTCGGCCTGCCTGCGTCGGGTGCAGGACCTGGAACGGCGCGGCATCATCAAGGGCTACCGGGCGGTGGTCGATCGCTCGCGGCTGGGGGCAGGGTTCCGCGCCTATGTCTCGGTCGGGCTTTCGAGTCACAACAAGGCGAGCCAGGAAGCCTTCGAGAGGGCCGTGGCGCTCGCCCCGGAAGTGGTGGAATGCCACAACGTCACCGGCGCCATCGAATACCTGCTGCGCATCGAAGTCGCCGACATCGAGGCCTACAAGCGCTTCCACACTGACGTACTGGGCACGCTCCCCACGGTGACGGCGATCACCACCTACGTGCTGCTGGGCTCGCCCAAGGACGAGCGGGCTTAGGGGAGGCTCGATCTCGCGGTCACCTCCACCCTTGCAGGAGAAAAGCTCTTAGGCTGGTGGGCACCATCCCTTCTCCTCACCGGTGTCATCCCAGCGAAAGCTGGGACCCATCCATCCGCCGGCGCAGGCGGCGAGTTGGGTCCCAGCTTTCGCTGGGATGACACCTGAGGTGGGTGCGCGCACCGTGCCCTCTAACGTCCCTCATTCTCCCGTGCCGAACGTGAGATGAGACCCCGGCGCTTGTGGCGACTCGGTGCGCAGCGCTACGCCTTCCCCGTGTCCCTCACCGACCTCCTTCTCACCGATCTCGACCTGACCCTGGCGCTGGCGCTCATCGGGCTCAGCTTCGTCACCTCGCTGATCACCGCCACGTTTTCGCTGGGCGGCGGCACGCTGATGGTGGCGGTGCTGGCGTTGGTGTTTCCGCCGACCATCGTGGTGCCGCTGCACGGCGCCATCCAGCTTGGCTCCAACAGCGGGCGGGCCCTGGTGCAGCGCGCACATATCCAATGGCCGCTGGTGCTTTGGCTGTCGCTCGGTGGAGCGATCGGCACCGTTGTCGGTGGCCAGTTCGCCAGTCTCCTCCCCGCTACGGCGCTGCAGATCGCCATCGGCGGCTTCGTCCTGCTGACCACCTGGCTGCCGCAGCCGAAATTCGCAGGGCGCTCGCGGCTGGCCCAGGTGCTCGGCGGCGGCGTGATTGCGGCGGTCTCGATGGTGGTCGGCGCCACCGGGCCCCTGGTCGCGGTATTCATCAAGGGGCTGGCCGATCGGCGCCAGCTGGTTGCCACACACGCCATGCTGATGACGCTGCAGAACAGCTTCAAGATCGCGATGTTCGTGCTGCTCGGCTTTGCCTTTGCCGCCTACCTTCCGCTGATCGTCGCCATGATCGCCTCGGGCTTTGTCGGCACGGCGATTGGCAGCCGCCTGCTGGTGAAAGTCCCCGAGGCGGCGTTCCGCTGGGGGTTCAAGATCGTGCTGACCCTGGTGGCGCTCGACCTGCTGCGGACGGCGCTGTTCTAGCTTCGCCGACGACGTTTGGAACATTACCGATAATTAACGCCCGGGTCACCGTGCAGAAAGGCGATGGGCTCCATATGTCTCGGCCATCAAGAGTGCCTGACTGAAGGAGATCATCATGCCCTCGACTAAGTTCAACGCTCGCCGCTGGCTCGGGGCTTCGGCCCTGGCGATCCTCGCCGGCATCGGTGGTGGTACCGCCTTCGTTGCGGCAACCGCCCCCTCGACCGCCCAGACCGCAAGCCTGGTTCCTGCCGCGCAGATCACTGCGCCGGCCGTGACCAATGCCCCCAACTTCGCAGACCTCGTCGAGGCGGTGAAACCGGCGGTGGTCTCCATCATCGTCGAAGGTGGCGAGAAGGAAGATACCCGCCAGCTGCAGCGCGGTGGGCCGCAGTTCCGTTTCGATTTCCCTGATCTGCCCGATGATCATCCGTTCAAGGATTTCATGGATCAGTTCGGCCAGCAGTTCGGCCAGGGCGGCCGTGGTGGCCCGGGCGATGGTCCGGCCCGTCCGCAGGCGCCGCGCAAGTTCATGGCGGCCGGTTCGGGCTTTGCCATCTCGGCTGATGGCTACATCGTCACCAACAACCATGTCGTCGACAATGCCGACAAGGTGACCGTGGTGTTCGACGACGGCAAGGAAATGACGGCCAAGGTGATTGGCACCGACGCCAAGACCGATCTCGCCGTGGTCAAGGTCGACGGCGTCACCGACCTGCCGTTCGTCAAGCTGTCCGAAACCGAAGTGCGCGTCGGCGAGTGGGTGGTGGCCGTAGGCAACCCGTTCGGCCTCGGCGGCACCGTGACCGCCGGTATCGTGTCGGCCCGCGGCCGCGACATCGCCGGTTCGGCCTATGGTGATTTCCTGCAGATCGACGCCGCGGTGAACACCGGCAATTCCGGTGGCCCGGACTTCAACCTCCAGGGTGAAGTGGTCGGCGTGAACACCGCCATCTTCTCCCCAAATGGCGGCAATGTCGGCATCGCCTTCGCCATTCCGGCCAGCGTCGTCAAGCAGGTCACCGGCCAGCTGATCGAGAACGGCACCGTTACCCGCGGCTTCCTCGGCGTCGGCATCCAGGATGTCACCAACGACATCGCCGACAGCGTCGGGCTGAAGGATGCGGCCGGCGCACTGGTCACCGAACCAACCAAGGACAGCCCGGCCGACAAGGCCGGCGTGAAGTCCGGCGACGTGATCACCGCCGTTGACGGCAAGACCGTCACCAACGCTCTCGACCTGAGCCGCACCATTGCCGGCAAGAACCCGTCGACCGCGGTCGAACTGACGATCTGGCGCGACGGCAAGGAGCAGAAGATCTCGGTGACCCTGGGCAAGCTCGAAGAGGCGGCCAAGCCCTCCGAAGAGCAGCAGCAGGCGCCCGCCGAGGAACCCGCCGCTCCGGCTCCGACCAGCGTCGGCCTGACGCTGGTGCCGAACTCGGGTGGTGCAGGCCTGCTGATCCAGGATGTCGATCCGAACTCGGCTGCGGCTGAAAAGGGCTTCGCCGTGGGCGATACCATCCTCGAGGTCAACAACCAGGCCGTGTCGTCGGTCGCGGACTTCGAGAAGGCCGTAGAGGGCGTCAAGGATGCCGGCCGCAGCACTGCCCTGGTCAAGGCGCAGCGCGATGGCAACACCCGCTTCATCGGCCTGCCGATCACCGAAGCCAAGTCGTAATCACTGCCGGGCTCCGGGGCACTTGCTCCGGAGCCCGTTTCTGCAAGTGAATGGCCAATGGTGAATGGTGAATGGAAGAGAGTTCTGCACCATTCACTATTCACCACTCACCATTCAGCCTGCATGATGATCGCCGCGGGGCTGGTGCAATGAAGATTCTGCTGATCGAAGATGACCGCGAGGCGGCGAGCTACCTGATCCAGGCGCTCGACGAGGCCGGCCATATCACCCACCACGCCAACGACGGCGAGACTGGCTACGCTATGGCCTCGTCGATGGATTACGACGTGCTGGTGATCGATCGCATGCTGCCGCGCCGCGATGGGCTTTCCATCATCGAGAGCCTCCGGGCCGAGGACGACAAGACCCCGGTGCTGATCCTCTCGGCGCTGGGCGAGGTCGATGACCGGGTCACCGGCCTCCGCGCCGGCGGCGACGACTACCTGGTCAAGCCCTATGCCTTCACCGAACTGCTGGCCCGCATCGAAGTGCTGGCGCGCCGATCGTCGCCGGCGGAAGCCGCCACCAGCTTCGAGGTCGGCGGCCTGGCGCTCGATCGCCTCAGCCGCAAGGTGGAGCGCGACGGCGAGCAAATCCTGCTGCAGCCGCGGGAGTTCCGACTGCTCGAGTACCTGATGAAGAACGCCGGCAAGGTGGTGACCCGCACCATGCTGCTGGAGAATGTCTGGGATTACCATTTCGACCCCCAGACCAATGTCATCGACGTGCACATGTCACGGCTTCGCGCCAAGATTGACAAGGGCCACGCCAACCCGCTGCTGCACACCATCCGCGGCGCCGGTTACATGATCCGCGACTGAACATGTTCAGGCTGGCCCAGCTCTGGCGCACCACCACTGTGCGCCTGACCGCGCTGTTCATGCTGATCTTCGTGATCTTCGCGGTGGTGCTGCTCGGGCTGATCTCCTGGCAGACCTCGGTGCAGTTGCAGCGCCAGCAGACCGATGCCATCGACCGCGAGGCGGTGCAGTTCAAGCGCCTCGACGGCGACGGCGGCTTCCGCGCCACCATCATCGCGGTGCAGCGGCTGGCGAGCCAGCCGGGACCCGGCATCTACTATCTCGCCGATCCCGCGGGGCAGCTGATCGTCGGCAATGTCACTGACCTGCCGCCCGAAGTGCTGGCCGAGCCCGGCACCTACAGCTTCAACTACTCCAAACCGCGGCTGTTCGACGATCCCGACAGCGAAGCCGACGATCCGTCACCGCAGCGGCAGGGCTATGCCATGGTGCGCTCGGAGAAACTGCCGAGTGGCTTGATCCTCGTGGTTGGCCGCGACGTGGTGGAGCGACGCGGTTTCACCGCCATCGTGCTGCAGTGGTTCGCGGTCGGCGCCGGCGGCATCCTGCTGTTCTCACTGGTGGCAGGGGTGTTGACCGCGGTACGCGTGCTGCGCCGCATCGACACCATCTCCTCGACCTCCAACAAGATCGTGTCGGGCAACCTCAGCGAACGCGTGCCGGTGACCAAGCGCAACGACGAGTTCGACGCGCTCGCCACCAACCTCAACCTCATGCTCGATCGCATCGAAAAGCTGATGCAGGGGATGAAGGAAGTGACCGACAATGTCGCCCACGACCTCAAGACCCCGCTGACCCGGCTGCGCAACCAGGCCGAGTCGGCACTGCGCGACGGCCAGGGCGAGGACACCCGCAAACAGGCGCTGGAGACGACGATCGAAGAGAGCGATAAGCTCATCAAGACCTTCAACGCCTTGCTGATGATCGCCCGCGCCGAGGCGGGAACGCCCTCGGGTGCATTGAGCGAGATTGACCTGAGCGCCGTGGTAACCGACGTCGCCGATCTCTACGGCCCTTTGGCAGAAGACGAAGGGCTGACGATCGAGGCCGATATCGCCGAGGGCGTCAGGATCAACGGCAACCGCGAACTGCTGGGGCAGGCGCTGGTGAACCTGATCGAGAACGCGCTGAAGTACTATGAACCGGCCGAGGGCAAGGCCGGGCTGATCAAGGTCGGCCTCAAGCGAGACGGCAACCGCGTAAGGATCGAGGTAGCCGACAATGGCCCCGGCATCCCTGCCACAGACCGTGGCCGCGTGGTCGAGCGCTTCGTGCGGCTGGAAACGAGCCGGACGGAGCCGGGCTCGGGGCTTGGCCTGTCGCTGGTCGCGGCGGTGGCGCAACTGCACAAGGGCGAACTGCGGCTCGAGGACAATGCGCCGGGGGTGCGGGCAGTCATCGACCTGCCGGCCTGAGAGCGCCAAACTCCATGCAAATTTCACTGGTCTGGTAAACCTGTGGAGATGGAAGGCGTGGCATGAGGCAAACATGACCACCTTCGTTGTCCACATACCGGCCGCGGAAGTCCACCGGTTCTACATGTTCGATCAGGGCGCCGTGCAACGGGTACCCTCACCCCAGGTGGTGAGCCTCAGGCCGGATCGCTCCATCATGGTGATGCGCACCACTTTTCGCACCGTCAACAAGATGGCCAAGATGTTCCCGGAATGGCACTTCCAGGCGCTGCTTGGGGCTTAATAGGGGCGGTCTAGTAGGCTCGGCCTTCGACCCACCCACCGGCTGTCATCCCAGCGAAAGCTGTGACCCAACTGTCCGCTGGTGCAGGCTGTGAAATGGGTCCCTGCTTTCGCAGGGATGACGTTTGTGGTTTAGGCACAATCGCGCCCAGAAGGTATTGGCAGCCTCAATGCGCGGTCTGCACCGACGTCTCGCCAATGCCGATGCCGGCGACTTTGCCGCCCTTGATGACGTAGCCGATATACTGCGCGATGTCCGAATAGCCGCCGGGCCGATCGGAGCGATAGGCGATCTTGCTGCCCGAAGCGGCGCCGAAAGTCGCCTTGAGCTCGGCGGTGGACGCGCCGAGCCCCGGGATGCCGAAATTGGGAGCAGTCAAACCGGCGGGCGCCGCATCGCAGTTCTTCGAGGGCTTGCTGGCAGTCTCTGCCGCCACCATCATCACGAACTCGTAGCCGCCAAGGGCGTTCGAGATGAACCAGACATTGGCGCCTTCCGCGCCGTAGCACAGCCAGTCGGCGCGACCGGCGCCGTCGCCATCGCGCCGGATGGTGCCGCCGAAGGCCTTCTGCACATCCTTGAGCTTGGTGCGCTGCAGCTGCACCGTCAGTTTGCCGACGCCGATCGCCTTGACCGGCGCCTTGTCGAGATTGGCTTTGCTGAAGTTGAAGCTGTTGCCGAAGATCGCCTGGCCCATGCCGTCGAGACCGGCAGCAGAGGCGGGAACGGCACTGAGAACGAGGGTGGCCAGGAGGGGGGTAATGAGGGCGGCAATACGGGTGCGCATGCGGGGCTCTTCGGGATTGGCTGGCGCGGGAACATAGCGAGACGCATGCCGAAATCCAGTGACTTTTAGGCGAAGTGCGCTATCCCTCCCAAATGAAAGTTGCGCTCGAAACCCTTCTCGCTTCAGCCCCTTACCTACAAGGTCTCGCCGACCGGCACGCCGATTGGTTCGCTGCGGCGCTCAAACTGTCGCCTGATACTGCCCTCGCTGCGGTGCTCGATCAGGTGGCGAAGGCGGGTCAGGACGCGGCCACCGAGGAGGACATCGGGCGCGAACTGCGTATCGCCAAGGGACGGGTGGCGCTGCTGGCAGCCGTGTCCGAAGTTGCGGGGCGCTGGACCACGGCGCAATCGACCGCAGCGCTTTCCGATCTTGCCGATGCGGCGCTCGATGCCGGGCTCGAGGTGCTGCTGCGGCTTGCCGCCGCGCGCGGGCTGACCGAAGCGAGGGCAGCCAATTCGGGGTTGGCGCTGTTCGCGCTCGGCAAGCATGGCGGGCGCGAGCTCAACTATTCGAGCGACATCGACATCGTCGCCTTCTTCGATCCCGAGCAGGCGACGGTGAAGGAGCGGGGCGAGGAGACGAAGTTCTTCACCCGCATCGTGCAGCGGCTGGCAGGCCTGATGCAGGATCGCAACGAGCACGGCTATGTGTTCCGCACGGATTTACGGCTCCGCCCCGACCCGGGGGCGACGCCGGTGGCACTGCCGACCGAGGCGGCGCTCGCCTACTACGAGAGCCGCGGCCAGAACTGGGAGCGCGCCGCCTGGATCAAGGCGCGACCCTGCGCCGGCGACAAACAGGTGGGTGAGCGGTTCCTCAAGGAGCTCGCCCCCTATGTGTGGCGCAAGCATCTCGACTTCGCCACCATCGCCGACATCCAGGCGATGAAGCGCCAGATCAACATCACCAAGAATGTCGGCGATGCGCGGGTCGCCGGGCACAATGTGAAGCTCGGGTTGGGTGGCATCCGCGAGATCGAGTTCTTCACCCAGACCCAGCAGCTGATCGCCGGCGGGCGCGACCAGACGCTGCGCGTCCGCCCGACGGCGGTGGCGCTCAAGGCGCTCGCAGCGGCCAACTGGATTTCGAAACGGGCGGCTGACGACCTCACCCGCATCTACTGGTTCCTGCGCGCCGTCGAGAATCGGCTGCAGATGCTGCGCGACGAGCAGACCCATGTCATGCCGGAAGCCGAGGCCGATATCGCGGTGATCGGCACTCTGCTGGGCGAGGAGAATCTGCAAGCGTTTGAAACAACTTACCGGGCGGCCTTGAATCAGGTTGTCGGCTACTATTCCGACCTGTTCGCCGAGGGCGAGAGCCTGGCGGCGGGCGGCGGCAACCTGGTGTTCACCGGCGCGGACGACGACCCGGAGACCATCGAGACACTGAGCGGCATGGGCTTCAAACAGCCCTCCAAAGCCATCGAGACGGTGAAGAAGTGGCATTATGGCGGCTACGCCGCGACCCGCGCCGCAGCGGCCCGGGCCCATCTCACCGAGCTGCTGCCGGCGCTGCTCTCGACCATCTCGGGCGCCGGCAACCCTGATGAGGCGCTGGCGCGCTTCGACAACTTTCTGTCGCGCCTGCCCTCGGGGGTGCAGCTGTTCGCGCTCCTCCGCAACCACGAGAACCTCAGGAGCCTCCTGGTGGCGCTGATGGCCTCGGCGCCGCGCATGGCCGACGCGGTGATCCACCGCGCCCATGTCATGGACGGGCTGATCGACCCGGCCTTTGCCGACGACGTGCGGCGGCGCGAAACGCTGCTCGGCAAGATCGAGGCGTTCTTTGCCGACGCGCGCGACTACCAGGACGTGATCGACCGCGCCCGCATCATCGGCCAGGAGCAGATGTTCCTCATCGCCGCGGGTCTGCTGGCTGGCTCGATCGATGCAACGCGCGCCGGCGAGCAGTTCACGACGCTGGCCGAGGCGCTGCTGACCCGCTTGTTCGATGCGGTGCGGCGCGAGTTCGAGAAGCGGCATGGCGTAGTGCCGGGCGCCCGGGTCGCCTTGCTCGCGTTCGGCAAGATGGCGAGCCGCGAGATGACGGCGCGCTCCGACCTCGATTTCATCATGCTCTACGACACCGACGGCGCCGACGAGTCCGACGGCGAAAAGCCACTGGCAGCGAGCCAATACTACGCCCGGCTGACGCAGCGCTTGCTTGCAGCACTGAGCGCCCCGACCTCGGAGGGCGTGCTCTACGAAGCCGACATGCGGCTCAGGCCGTCAGGTAATGCCGGCCCGCTCGCCACCAGCCTTTCGGGCTTCATCCAGTATCACCACGAGAGCGCCTGGACCTGGGAGCACCTGGCGCTGAGCCGGGCGCGCGTCGTTTATGCCGATGGCGCGCTCGGAGACAAGGTCGACGCGACGGTGGCCGAAATCCTGGCCCGGCCACGCGACGCGGCAAAGACCATCGACGACGTATTGGCCATGCGGGCGCTGATGGCCAAGGAGCGGCCACCGCGCCACGCCTTCGACCTGAAGCTGGCAGCGGGTGGCCTGGTCGATCTCGAGTTCATCGCTCAGTCGGCGCAACTGGTCGCCGGCGAGACGATCGCTGCACCGCAGGCAACCACCGCCGTGGTGCTGCGCCGGCTGGCCGAAACCGGCCTGGTGCCCGAGGGGCTACGGCTCGCCGAGATTCTCGAGCTCTATTCCACCGTACTGCAGGTAATGAGCGCGGCGCTCGCCGATCCGTTCAAGGATGGAGGCTGGACCGAAGCGTTTCGCGAGTTGCTGGCCCAGCGCACCAACACCCCGAACTTCGAGCGCCTGGCAGCCGATGTCCGCGAGATGGAAGACGAGGTCAGCGCGGCTGCGGCGGCGTGGTACACCAAGGCGAGGCAGGTGTAGCCGCCAGGTCGATGCGTGTGTGGCTGCCCGCAAAACTCCCGAAAAACAGCGTCCAGTGGTTCATGCCAGCAGGCCGAAGCCCGGCAACTGGCCGAGGTGCTTAATGGCCAGCGCACCGAGCGGGATGGCCGACGAAGGAAGCCGTTCAGCGGCAGCGCCACCAGCCGAAGCCGATCGCTACCGCCAGCATGACGGTCAGCCAGACGCGCCCCGAAATCTCGACCGGCCGGCCGTTGAAGGAACGGCAGAACCCGAGCCTTTATCATAATGCCCCCCGGCGACCGCCCACCTGCGCTAGGCACATGATGCGGGCGCGCCTTCGAGGGGCTTAGCGGGTGGTCAGCGCATCGACTGGTGCGGCTCCGCCACGAACCGGCGCGCCGCAAAGATGGCACGCAACTCGGCGCGTGTCGGCACCGGTTCGAGCAGGCGGCGCCGGACCTCCCCCTCGTGCCGCGCTAGCATGGCCAGGCGCAGCATGATGGCTTCAACGAACAGCGGCATTCGGTTCTCCTGTGGCAGATCCTCGCAACCAGCGCAGTGTCACGCCATCGACCTGAACCACTGATGAATAGTCATCATATGACTTTCTGCCGCCGTTTGGTGGTCATGCCGGCGCGTAGGCCACTTCAATGTCGAACACCCAGGTAATGCCGAAACGGTCCTTCAGCATGCCATAGAGCGGTGACCAGTCGGCCGGGGCGAGCGGCTGGAGGACAGTGGCGTCGACGCCGAGTTTCTGCCAGCAGCTGGTGATTTCGGCAGCGTCGGTACCGCGGACCGACACAAACACGGGGATCTCACCCGGGTTCCAGCCGAGCCGCGCGGGCACGTCATAGGCCATGATGCGGAAGCCGTTCGTCGCTTCCACCTGGCCCCACATCACCTGATCGGCTTCATCAGGGTTCTGCACGGCTCCGGCATCCTTGTAGGTGACCACGGCCAGCTGGCCGCCGAACACCTGGTTGTAGAAGGCGAGGGCGGCACGGGCGTCGCCGCGAAAGTTGAGGTGGGTGGTGGTCTTGATGGTCATCATGGGCTCCTTGTTTGCTGGCCTGATGCGACCTGCTATAGCGAAGGCCAACTGCCACTTTCTGTCAGTTGGATGATGGCCCGACCCGACCGTCTTTTCCGCCTCCTGCAGGCCATGCGCGTGCTTCCTGCGCCGATCACCGCAGCGCGCCTCGCCGAGGAAACCGAGGTCTCGCTGCGCTCGCTCTACCGCGACATCGACAGCCTGCGCGCCGCCGGAGCCCGGATCGAGGGCGAGCGGGGCTACGGCTATCGGCTGATCGAGGATTATGCGCTGCCGCCGCAGACCTTCGATCGCGACGAGATCGAAGCACTGGCGCTGGGGCTCGCCGAAGTGAAGCGGATGGGCGATCCGGTGCTGGCGAAAGCCGCCACCTCCGTGCTGGCCAAGGTTGCCGCGACGCTGCCGGGTGATCGTGAACAGCACCTGTTCCACGCCGTCTCGCAGGTCTATCGCCCGGACGAACGCTTCGCTGCTGGGGTCGACATGGGCGTTATCCGCCAGGCCTGCTGGAGCGAGGAGGCGCTGGCCATCTGTTACACCGACAAGGCCGGCACGGCTTCGGAGCGCACCATCCTGCCGCTGGCGATCGTCTACACCGAAGGCGCACTCACCGTGCTCGCCTGGTGTTGCCTGCGCGAAGCGTTCCGCATGTTCCGCACGGACGGGATCAGCGAACTGCGGCTCGCCGGAACGAGCTTCCGGCCACGGCGGGTGGCGCTGCTGCGGGACTATCTGGCTGCGCTACGGGCGCGGGCAGGTGCCGATCGACCGAATAGTGGCAGTTCTCCCACACTCGCTCCCTTATCGAAGTCATAGTCATAATATGATTTGGAGAAAAGTGCCGAACCATATTGCGAAGCAGGTGTAAGCCTCGATCGGGCCGAGCGGCGGCGGCGAGGTGGAGAACCCGTGGAGAGCCAATGCGCAAACTACTTCTGACCACTGGCCTGTTGCTGTCGACTGGATATGCGGCGCAGGCAGCGGATTTGATCATCATGCCTGAAGAGGAACCGGTGGCCATCTCGGCGAGCCCGAGCATCTACGTGCAGCTGCTTGGTGGCGCTGCCCTGGGCCTTGACGTCGATTTCTTCGAAGATGGCATCAACGACGAGTCCTACACCATGGACACCGGTCTCGCCGCAGCGGCGACCCTGGGCGTGGTGGTGATGGACAACATCGCCGTTGAAGGCGACCTGTACTGGACCGACCGGGTGTTCACCACCGAGCCCGACTATGACCTCTCGACGCTGAGCGCCATGATCAACGTCAAGGCATTCCTGCCGGTCAGCGAGATGTTCACCATCTATGGCGCCGTCGGCGTGGGGTATATCACCTATGGCGTGAACCCCGACGAAGGCAACTACAACGGCTGGGGTTACCAACTGATCGCTGGCGCGACGGCCGACCTGACAGAGAACATCGCCGTAGTAGGTGAACTGCGCTATCAGAGCGGCTTCGGTGAGATCCCGTTTGAGAACGACGATCGCTACGGCATCGAGGCGCCGACCGCCTCCGCGCTGGTCGGTTTGAAGTTCAGCTTCTGATCGAGGACTGCAATCTGGTTTGCGGCCCGCTTCGGCGGGCCGCTTCTGTTTGGACTTCAGGCGGCCTTCGCAGCTTGTTCCGCCAACACCGGCAGGCTCACCGCTACGGTGGTTCCAAGCCCCTGCCGGCTGTCGATGGCCAGATGCCCGCCGCTCAGTTCGGCTATGGCCCGCGCGATGGCGATGCCCAGTCCGGCGCCTTCACGGTCGCGGGTCAGCGCCGCATCGCCGAAGACGAAGGGTTGCGACAGGGTGGCGAGGCGTTCGGCGGTCATGCCGATGCCGGTATCGGTGATTTCGAGCACCACGCCGTCATGGCCGGCATAGGCGGCAAGGGTCACCTTGCCGCCGCGCGGGGTGAAGCGCACGGCGTTCTCGACGAGGTTTGAGACCATGCGCTCGAGCGCGAAGCGATCGGCGGTGAGTGCGGCGTTGCACGGGCCGCCCAGCCCGAAAATCACCCCGGCATGCTGGGCTTGGCCGGCAAAGCGGCGGAACACTCCGACCAGCAGCTCGTCGGCGGTAAAGCGGTCGCTCCGCATTTCGCGCCGTCCGCCTTCGAGCTCGGCCAGTTCGAGGATCGAGCCGAAGAAGCCGAGCAGGCGCTCGCCCGAGCTCTTCACCGCCTCGACGTAGCTGAGATAGCGTGGGTCGCCGAGCGCCCCGTAGGGCTGCTGCCGCAGCATGTCGGCAAAGCCGATAATGTGGTTCAGCGGAGTGCGGATATCGTGGCTGAGATGGGCGAGGAAACTGGTCTTCGAGCGGCTGGCGGCTTCGGCGCGGAGCTTTTCTTCATGGTAGCGGCGGGCGAGGAGGCGCTGCTCCTCGCGCACCGTGGTCAGCAACTGGTTGGTCCGCCGGCTTTCGGTGACGTCCATTAACAGGGTGACGAAGCCGGAACCGGCGATCGGGCGCTCTTCGATCAACAGGGTCGAGCCGTCTTCGCGATGCAACTCGAGCAGGCGGTTTTCGAAGTCCTCGCGCACCGATTGCATATAGCCGCCCTGGGCCAGGCTCTTCACCACTTCGTGGTAGGCGGCGCCCGAGGAGAGCGCGTCCGGGCTGACCCCGAGCCGCTCGGCGAAGCGATCATTGCTGGCCAGCAGCCGCGCATCGGCGCCCCAGCAGGCGACCCCGAACGGCAAGGTGTCGATCAGTGCGGCATAGCCATGCGCGGCATCCCGGCCCGTCAACCGGGTGAGCAGCCACTCCAGCGCGCCGATGGCGGTGCGACGCAGCCAGCTGCCTCGTACCATGCCCTCAGGCGCACGGAATCGCTTCGCCTCGTCGCCGGATTGCTCCGTCGGCCGCATCAAGTTCTCCGCCTATGTGATTGGGACGACCCAGTGATTTGCCCCTGTGGAGAGACTTTGAATCCGCTTCGCCGTCACTGTCCAGAGGGGTCTCTGGACGGGGTGACGGCGAAGCGCAAAATCATGAGTCGATTGAATCACTTAGCGCCGAAGAAAAATTCTTCCAGCGCTAAGGATCTGTTAACCAGCGAGGGTCCGCTCGAGGATATCGGCCGTATTGCGGCTGAGCGCGCCCGATTCCTGCAGCGATTTCAGCGCCTTCTCCGCCTCGCCGCGACGTACGGATTCGAAGCTCTGCCATACGCGGAAGGCCGTAAGCACCCGCGCCGCCACCTGCGGGTTGCGCTTGTCGACATCGCCGACGAACTCGGCAAGGAAGCGGAAGCCGGCACCGTCCCTGCGCGCGAACTGCGTCGGATTGTTCATGCCGAAAGTCGCCATCAGGGCCCGCAGCCGGTTGGGGTTGTTCTGCGGGAAATCCGGCGAGGCGAGGATTGCCTTGATCCGCTCGAGCGCCCCCGCGTCGGCGGCGAGCGCGTTGAGCGACAGCCACTTGTCGAGCACCAGCGGATCGGCGGTGAACTGACGGTAGAAGTCCGCCAGCAGCGCATCGGCATCGGTGGTCCACGATTGCACCACCGTCGACAGTGCCGACAGCCGGTCGGTCATGTTGAGCGCCCGCTCATATTGCTCGCGCGCCAGCTTGGCCGCGCCCTCCGCTCCGCCGATCACCAGCAGTCCAAGCGCGGTGTTCTTCATCGAACGCCGCCCGGTCTGCTGGAAATCCGGCGAATAGGCGAGGCGGCTGTCATTGGTCAGGTAGACCTTCTCCAGCGTCGGCGCGAGCCGCGCCACCAATGCCGTCACCAAGCCGGTGCGCACCTCACGGATACGATCGGGGTCGACATTGCTGCCGATGGCGCGGGCGATGGTCTGCTCGTTGGGCAGACCCAGCGCCAGAGCCTTGTAGGCGGGGTCGAGCTCCTTGGAGGCCAGCGTCTCTTCCAGCGCTTCGGCAATGGCGCTGACCTGGGCGTCGCTCCACGCCTTGCCGGCGATCGCCTCGAGCATCAGGCGCATCGACACGTCCTGCAGCGCCTGCCAGCGGTTGAACGGGTCGGCATCGTGCCGGGCGAGGAACAGCTGGTCGGCTTCGCTGGCATTGCTGCTGAGCGTCACCGGAGCCGAGAAGCCGCGGAACAGCGATGGCACGGGCCGGTTCGGGATGCCGGTGAAGCTGAGGCTCAGCTTGTTGGTGTCCATGACGATCAGGTCGTCGCGCACCTCGCCGCCCGCCACCGAGGCCCACCTCATCGGGCTGCCATTGGGCCCGATGAGGCCGAACTTGATTGGCAGCACCATGGGCTGCTTCTCATCCTGGCCCGGCGTCGGCTTGTTCTCCTGGACGATATCGAGGGTATAGGTCTGCGTTGCCGCGTCGAACCGGTCGGTGACGCTGACCTCGGGCGTCCCTGCCTGCAGGTACCATTGCTGGAAGTGCTGCAGGTTCTGCCCTGACGTATCCTCGAACACCTTGATGAAGGCTTCGATAGTCGTCGCCTCGCCGTCATGGCGTTCGAAGTAGAGGTCCATCCCCTTGCGGAAGCCTGCCTCGCCCAGCAGCGTTGCCAGCATGCGGACGATCTCGGCGCCCTTTTCGTAGACCGTCGCCGTATAGAAGTTGTTGATCTCCTTATAGCGATCGGGCCGCGCCGGGTGGGCGAGGGGGCCGCCATCCTCGGGGAACTGCGTCTGGCGCAACTGGCGCACGTCATCGATGCGGTTCACCGGGCGCGAACGCTCATCCATCGAGAATTCCTGATCGCGGTAAACCGTCAGGCCTTCCTTGAGGCAGAGCTGGAACCAGTCGCGGCAAGTGATTCTGTCGCCGGTCCAATTGTGGAAATACTCGTGCGCGATGACGCTCTCGATGTTGATGTAGTCGGCATCGGTAGCGCTCTCGGGCTTGGCGAACACCAGCTTGTCGTTGAAGATGTTGAGGCCCTTGTTCTCCATGGCGCCGAAGTTGAAATCGGACACCGCGACGATGTTGAACACGTCGAGATCGTACTCGCGGCCGAAGCGGCGCTCGTCCCAGGCCATGGAGCGCTTGAGCGAATCCATGGCGTAGAGGCACTCGCTCTCCTTGCCATGCGCGCAATAGATACCGAGCGCCACCTTGCGCCCCGAGGCGGTGGTGAACTCGTCGTGGATCGAGCCCAGATCGCCCGCCACCATGGCGAAGAGATAGGCCGGCTTCGGAAACGGATCTTCCCACACCGCGAAATGCTTGCCATCGGGCAAGGCGCCGGTCTCGATCAGGTTGCCGTTGGCGAGCAGGATCGGAGCCAGAACCCGGTCGGCGGTCATCCGCACCTTGAACGGCGCCAGCACGTCGGGGCGGTCGAGGTAATAGGTGATGCGGCGGAAGCCTTCGGGCTCGCACTGCGTGCACCAGGTGCCGCTGGAGCGGTAAAAGCCCATCAGCCGGATGTTCTTTTCCGGCTCGACTGCCACCTCGGTCTCGAGCACGAAGCGCTTGTTCGGCGGCTGGTGGATGATGAGGCCGGTCGGCGTCGCCTCGTAGGCGGTGAGCGCCTGTGGCAGCCCATCAATGGCGACGGTGCGCAGCGTCAACTCTTCGCCATCGAGCACCAGCGGCGTGCCGGGGGCAGTGTTCGCGCGCGGCACCAGCGTCAGCATGGCGCGGATCACCGAGGTATCGGGCGCGATCCGCACATCCAGTTCGACCTTTTCGATCGCGTAGGGGGTCTCGGCATAATCCTTGAGGAAGACCGTCTCTTCGTTCTCGCCGCGCATCAAATGCTCCGCTGCATCAACTCGTTAACCAACTGTGGCGCAGGCGCAACAGCCGAATCCAAGGGTTAGTGTATTCTATGCGGCTGACAACCAGCCATGTGGAACGATCCTTGCCGATTTCGGCAGCATTGGGATCGTCGCGTGGCTGGCCCGCCAGCACGCACCTCCGTCACGCTATTGGCGTGACGTGTGCGTAATCCAAATCAGACGAGAGGGTAAGCCCTCGGATGGCCAGAGCCGCTTGACCTCAACCTAGGTTGAGGCCGTAGCCGTGCCGCCATTCCAGGGTGGACGGAGGAGACAGTCGTGATCGACAGAGTGTTCAAGTGGTTCGAAGATCGGCTGAACCCCTATCCGCTGGGGGAGCCGACGCAGCCGCCCAAGGGGCTGGTGGCGTTCTGCCTGCACTATTGCAAGGGCGCCAAGCGCTGGCTGATCGCCATGGCAATCCTCGGCGCGGCGATCGCTGCCGGTGAGATCGCGTTGTTCGGTTTCATGGGCTCGCTCGTCGATTGGTTGAGCACGGCCGACAAGGCGACGTTCCTCCAGACCGAGGGCTGGAAACTCGGGATGATGGCGCTGGTGCTGCTGGTCGGCCTGCCGCTCCTGCAGATCGTCGACACCCACATCATCCACCAGACGCTGATCGGCAACCTGCCGCAGCGCATCCGCTGGATGGCGCATCGTTACCTGCTGCGTCAGTCGATGAGCTACTTCCAGGATGAGTTCGCTGGCCGCATCGGCGCCAAGCTGATGCAGACGGCGCTCGCCGTGCGCGAAGTGGTGATGAAGCTGCTCGACGTCACCGTGTTCGTGGTCGTCTATTTCGCCGGCGCTGTGGTGCTGGCGGCGATGAGCGACCTGTGGCTCGCCGTGCCGTTTCTCGTCTGGCTCGTCGCCTACGTGTTGCTGCTGGTGAAATACGTGCCGCAACTGGGCAAGATTTCCGAAGCGCAGGCCGATGCCCGCTCGCTGATGACCGGCCGCATCGTCGACAGCTACACCAACATCGCGACGGTGAAGCTGTTCTCGCATTCGCGCCGCGAGGAAGCCTACGCACACGAGGCCATGGACCAGTTCATGGGCACCGTGCACAGCCAGATGCGGATGATCGCCTTCCTGCAGATCATCATCCCGCTGATGAACAACCTGCTGCTGTTCGCGGTGGTGTGCGTGGGCATCAACCAGTGGATCTTTGCCGGCATGACGCCGGGCGCCATCGCGGTGGCGGCGGCGCTGGTGCTGCGCTTCCAGGGCATGAGCCAGTGGGTGATGTGGGAGATGTCGGCACTGTTCGAGAACATCGGCATCGTGCGCGACGGCATCAACTCGATCTCGCTGCCGCGCGTCGTCGCCGATCAACCCGACGCCAGGCCGCTCGGCCTGGTGAAGGGCGACGTGCGCTTCGACGATGTCGGCTTTCACTACGGCAAGCAGTCGGGCGTCATCGATCACCTGAACCTCGAGATCAAGCCGGGCGAGAAGATCGGTCTCGTCGGCCGCTCGGGCGCCGGCAAATCGACCATCGTCAACCTGCTGCTGCGCTTCTACGATCGCGAGAGCGGCAAGATCACCATCGACGGCACCGATATCGCCACCGTGCAGCAGGATACGCTGCGCGAGCAGATCGGCGTGGTGACGCAGGATACATCGCTGCTCCATCGCTCCGTCCGCGAGAACATTCTCTATGGCCGCCCCGACGCGACCGAGGAGGAGATGCTCGCGGCAGCGCGGCTGGCCGAGGCCGACACGTTCATCGACGGACTGGTCGATTTCAAGGGTCGCAAAGGCTACGACGCCCATGTCGGCGAGCGCGGCGTCAAGCTCTCGGGCGGGCAGCGGCAGCGCATCGCCATCGCCCGGGTGCTCTTGAAGAACGCGCCCATCCTGGTGCTCGACGAAGCGACCTCGGCGCTCGACTCCGAGGTCGAGGCGGCGATCCAGAGCCAGTTGCAACTCCTGATGCGCAACAAGACGGTGATCGCCATCGCGCACCGGTTGTCGACCATCGCGATGATGGATCGGCTGGTGGTGCTGGAGCAGGGCAAGATCGTCGAGCAGGGCACGCACGCCGAGCTGATCGCGCTCGGCGGCGTCTATGCCAAGCTCTGGGCCCGCCAGTCCGGCGGGTTCCTCGAGATGGACGTGCAGGAGGAGGCGGCAGAGTGATGACCGATAATTTCGAGGACCGGGCCTCCCCCCTCCCAACCTCCCCCGCAAGGGGGGAGGTGCCGCATCGAGTTTTTGGCTGGATCGTGCACAGCACGCCGGCCGGCACCCTCCCCCTCGCGGGGAGGGTTGGGGAGGGGGGCGCCCCGCGCTCCGCCTTCTGACCAAAGCAAAGCTTCAACCATCCCAAGGAGGGACAAATGGAAACTCGTAACCAACCCGGATTTATCGACCTCAGCGCGGGCCCTAACGCCAGCCGGTCCAAAGTGAAGCGAAAACAATCCGTTAGAGCCCTGACCTGACTCGGATAGTCGGTTACCGGGCTCGGAAAATGAGTTCAAAATGCTCAACCGAGTCATTGCCTGGTTCGATGCCCGCTACTCCCCGGTAGCGCTGGCCAAGGACACTCAACCCCCGATGGGGGTTACTAAGTTCACCATGTATTTCGTCAACCAGTTCCGCGGCGCCTTCCTGCTGCGCATGGTGCTGGTGGCCATCGGCTCGATTGCCGATGCGATGATGCCGGTCTTTGTCGGCGTCGTGGTCGGCCTGCTCGCCACCACCCCACCAGGGCAGATGTTCGAACTGCACTGGCAGACCTTCCTGTGGATGATCCTGGTGATCGCCGTGATCCGGCCGATCACCTTCCTGCTCGATACGCTGGTGCGCAACCACTCGATCGTGCCCAACCTCGTGGACATCGTCCGCTGGCAGAGCCATTGGCACGTCATTCGGCAGACCTGGAGCTACTTCCAGAACGATTTCGCCGGGCGCATCGCCAACAAGATCATGCAGGCGGGGGAGTCGATCGAGTCCTCGGTCAACATGACCATCGATGCGGTCTGGTACGCGGGCATCTTCGTGATCGTCGCGGTGGTCGTGCTGGCCCGGCTCGACTGGGTGCTGCTGGTGCCGATCGGCATCTGGCTGGTGCTCTACGGCATCCTCTTCACTATCGTCATGCCGCTCATCGCCCGGCATTCAGAGGAACTCTCGGAAGCCAAGTCGGTGATGACCGGCCGCGTCGTCGACAGCTACACCAATATCCACACGCTGAAGACGTTCTCGACCGACGGGCATGAGGACGCCTATGTGGCGGACTCGGTGAACGAGCATGCGGTGGAGTTCCGAAAGCTCATGCGGGTGTTCACCTACATGTGGTCGACCCTGTTCCTGCTCAACGCGGGCCTCGTGATCTCGATCGCCTGGATCGCTCTGGCCAGCTGGAACGCCGGAACGCTGAACGCCGCTGCGGTGGCGACAGCCATCCCGTTCGCGCTGCAGATCATGAACATGAGTGGCTGGATCCTCGATGTCGGCTCCAACATCTTCCGCCAGATCGGCACCACCCGGGATTCGATGGTCACCATCGCCCAGCCGATCACCATGCTCGACAAGCCGGAAGCCAAGCCCCTGGTGGTGAAGGAGGGCGGTATCGTCTTCGACAACGTCACCTTCAACTATTGGCGGGGCAAGGAAGGCACTGTGATGGAGGGGTTCAACCTCAACATCAAGCCGGGCGAGAAGGTGGGTCTGGTCGGTCGTTCGGGCGCCGGCAAGTCGACGCTGGTCAACCTGATGCTGCGTCTGTTCGACGTGGAATCCGGTGCGATCCGCATCGACGGGCAGGACGTCCGTGACGTGACGCAGGAAAGCGTGCGCGCCGCGATCGGCCTCGTCAGCCAGGATACTTCGCTGCTGCACCGTTCGGTGCGCGAGAACATCAAGTACGGCCGCCAGACGGCGCCGGACGAAGACATGATCCGCGCTGCCGAACAGGCCAAGGTGGCCGAGGTGATCGCCGGGCTGGTCGATCCGAAGGAACGGCGGGGCTACGACGCCCATGTCGGCGAACGGGGCGTCAAGCTCTCGGGTGGGCAGCGCCAACGCGTCGCCATTGCCCGGGTGCTGTTGAAGAACGCCCCGATCCTGGTGCTCGACGAAGCCACCTCGGCGCTCGACAGCGAAGTCGAGGCGGCGATCCAGGATCAGCTGGTGTCGCTGATGCAGGGCAAGACGGTGATCGCCATCGCCCACCGCCTCTCGACCATCGCCGCGATGGACCGGCTGGTGGTGCTGGAGAAGGGCCGCATCGTCGAGGAAGGCACGCATGCCGAGCTGCTCGCCAGCGGCGGCCACTACGCCCAGCTCTGGCAACGCCAGTCCGGCGGCTTCCTCGACATGAAGGCCGAAGCGGCGGAGTAAAAACAGGGGGCGGGCGGTGTTGGGCCCGTCCTCGGTTCCTCCCTCCCCCTTGTGGGGAGGGTAGCGAAGCAGAACTTGGCTCTGGCCAAGTTCGCAGCGGAGCTAGGGTGGGGGAGGGCCACACACGCCGAGCGTGTTGCCACCCCCACCCTTGATCCCTCCCCACAAGGGGGAGGGAGACGACTGATTGAGCGTCGACCTTACCCCGATTTCACGTTCACTTCGTTAGGACTCAAGCTATTGAGGGTCCCGATGAAACTGCTCGAGCCCATTCACCGCTTCTTCGAGCACTGGACCGATCCATTCGGCCGGTCCGGCGACCTGCAACCACCCGCGGTGACGTGGCAGTTCTTCTGGTTCTACATCTCGCAGGCCAAGCTCGCTTTCCTTGCCTTGCTGGTGCTGGGCGGCTTGGTGGCGCTGGTCGAGGCGGCCCTGTTCTACTATGTCGGCCGCATCGTCGACATTCTCGATCGCTCGCAGCAGGCCGAGGGCTGGGCCGGGCTGATCGCCGGGTTCGGGCCGGAGCTGGTCTGGATGCTGGTGGTGACGCTCGGCATCCGCTTCATCATCACCTGGCTGTCGGCCACAGTGGAAGAACAGACGGTCAATCTCGGCTTCTACAACCTGGTGCGCTGGCAGGCCTATGCCCACGTGATCCGGCAGAACCTCACCTTCTTCCAGAACGATTTTGCCGGCTCGATCGCCAGCAAAGTCTGGCAGTCGGGCGGCGCGGTGGGCGACTTCATGGTCAGCCTGCTGCAGGTGGTGTGGTTCATCGGCATCTACACCGTGACCACCGTGGTGCTGGTCGGCCAGCTCGACTGGCGGCTCGCCGCGGCAGTGCTGCTCTGGGTCGCGGCCTTCGCCGCTCTCGCTCGTTACTATGTGCCGCGCATGCGCAAATACTCGGCCGGCGCGGCAGAACAGGCCTCGGTGCTGACCGGGCGCATCGTCGACAGTTTCTCCAACATCCAGACGCTGAAACTGTTCGGCACCGCCGAGGCCGACGACAAGTTCGTCAAATCCGGCTTCGAGAGTTTCATCGCCGCGATGACCAGGCTGGCGCGGACGCTGGTCGGCGTGCGCACGGCAATGGGCATGCTGTCCGGCCTCGCCATCGCCGGCATCGCGGCGCTGTCGGTGCACCTGTG
Source organism: Devosia sp. (assembly GCF_035944845.1). Taxonomy (GTDB): domain Bacteria; phylum Pseudomonadota; class Alphaproteobacteria; order Rhizobiales; family Devosiaceae; genus Devosia_A. The sequence continues at coordinate 108,326 of NZ_DASZAW010000100.1, forward strand.
GACCGAGGGTCTGGTGAGCGTCGGCGGCGTCGCTTTCACCACCGGGCTGGTGCTGCGGCTCTACAACCTCCTCGGACGGCTGATGAACCAGCTCAACGGCCTGATGCGCAACTATGGTACGGCGCAGAACTCGGCCGAACTGATCGCCAGGCCGCTCGGACTGGTCGATGCGTCCGACGCTAAGCCGCTGCGGGTGACCGAGGCGGCGATCAGCTTCGACCATGTCAGCTTCAAGTATGACAATGCCCTGCCGGTGATCGACAACCTCGAGCTTCACATCAAGGCGGGCGAGCGGGTCGGACTGATCGGCCGCTCCGGGGCGGGCAAGTCGACCATCGTCAACCTGCTGCTGCGCTTTTACGACGTGCAGGGCGGCAGCATCTCGATCGACGGGCAGGATATTTCGAAGGTTACCCAGGAGTCGCTGCGCGCCAATATCGGCGTCGTGACGCAGGATACCTCGCTGCTGCACCGCTCGATCCGCGCCAACCTCACCTATGGCCGGCCCGATGCCACCGATGACGAGATGTTCGCCGCGGCGGCGTCGGCCGAGGCGGACGATTTCATCGAGCACCTGATCGACCAGAAAGGCCGTACCGCTTACGACGCCTTTGTCGGCGAGCGCGGGGTGAAGCTTTCGGGCGGGCAGCGCCAGCGCGTGGCGATTGCTCGCGTGCTGCTGAAGAACGCCCCGATCCTGGTGCTCGACGAAGCAACCTCGGCGCTCGATAGCGAAGTCGAGGCGGCGATCCAGAGCCAGCTGAAGATGCTGATGCAGGGCAAGACCGTGCTGGCCATTGCCCATCGGCTCTCGACCATCGCCGAGATGGACCGGCTGATCGTGCTCGAGCAGGGCCGCATCGTCGAGCAGGGCACCCATGCCGAGTTGCTGGCGGCCGGCGGCCACTACGCAACGCTCTGGGCCCGCCAGTCAGGCGGCTTCCTGGATTTGAAGGCGGCGGAGTAGGGGCAGTCGGCGCGTGGGGCTACCCCCACCCAGCTGTGCGACGGCCTTGTGCTACGCGCAAGACCTGCTCCGCTACCCTCCCCACAAGGGGGAGGGAGGGGTGCGTACCGCGAGCCTTCAGTCGTCTCCCTCCCCCTTGTGGGGAGATCAAGGGTGGGGGTGCTCCACGCGCGCCGGCGTGTCCTTATTTCCGCACCCGATAGTGCAGGTGCGTGACGCCTTCGCCGTCGAGCACCCGCAGCCGTTCCAGCTGGCAGAGCCCGAAGCCCAGCCCGTCGAACAGCCGCGTGCCTTCGCCGAGCAGGAACGGCACCTGGTGGAGCATTAGCTCGTCGAGCAAGCCGGCCTTCAGCGCCATCGGCACCAGCGTGCCGCCGCCATGCATCATCACATTCCGCTCGCCTGCTGCCGCCTTGGCTTCGCGCATCGCGACACCGAGATCGTCGACATAGTGGACGTTTCGCCATTTTCGCACCCACTCGGGTGCCTCGTGCCGGCTCACGATGAAAATCTCGACGCCGTCGTGATGGTCGCCATTCCAGCCGCCGGCGGGCTCGAACGTGTGGCGCCCGGCGACCACCGCGCCGGTCGCCATCATCTCGTCCCAGATCTGCCGGTTGACGCCCTTGAGCTGGGCGAGTGCCGCATCGAAATCGCCGCCCTCGGCATCGCCGAACACCCAGTCGTGCAGGTGCTGGCCCTCGTCACCAAGCCCATTGTCCGGCCGGACGTTCGGCCCGGTGATGAAGCCATCCACCGACATCGACATGTACAGAACGCTCGAACCCATCGTCTTTCTCCTCGGTTGGGCGGCGTTGGCCGCTCTCACCATCCCGACGAGTGAACGCAGCCGGGATCGACAGGCTGCTAGGCTATTTCTCGCAGGATCGTCTCGAGGCTCGAGTCGAACGCTTCTTCGATGCTGCCACCGAGATTGAAGGCATTGCCGATTTCCATCAGCACGAAGCCGTGCAGGAACGCTACGAGCGTGCGCGACAGCGGCAGGATGCGCGCTTCGGCAATGCCCGCGGCGTTCAGTTCCTCGAACAGCGGCTGCGCCGAGAACAGGCAGGCGGCGCGGATCTCGGGGTCGTTGAAGGCGTTGCCGCTGTAGATCGCCTTGTAGCGGTTGGGTGCAGTAAGGCCGAAGCGGCGATAGGCGCTGGCCATGGCGATGAGGCGCACTTTGGGCGTCGGCCCTTGGGTTTCGCGGCGGAGACAGGCTTCGAGCTCATGAAGGATCTCGATCTCCACCACCTTGAGGATCGCTGCGCGGTCGGCGAAATGCTTGTAAAGCGAGGGCGCCTTGATGCCGGCATTATGCGCCACGGCGCCCATGGTGAGCGCGTCGGGGCCGGCGGCTTCCACCAGCGTCCGGGCAATGCTCACGAGCTGGGCGGACGAAGTCTTAGCGGGCGTCGGCACGGCGCGCTGCCTTCCTCGCAGGGCCGATGAGGCCGAGATGGGTATGGTGGGCAAAGCCGGGGTATTTGAGGCCATAGCCGACGGCCCGGTCCATGCCGATATGCGCCCCCCAGATCAGCGCGACCTCGGTCAACCAGAACACCCCGCCGAACCAGCCGATGGCGCCGAGCAGAGCGGGGACGGCATAGGTGTGGGCGAGGTTGTAGATCTTTGCGCCGGCGGTCTCGCCCGCATAAAGCCCGAAGAAGCTAAGATCGGGCGCCAGCAGCAGCACCGCGAACAACCACCAGTTGCCGCCGAGGAACCAGTAGGCGGTTACGGCGGCAATGAGCGACGCCAGCCCTTCGACGCGCAGCGTGGTTACGACCGATCTCGGCGGAAACCCGGGAGTGGAGGACATGACGAACCTCAATGGCTAATTAGCGTAGCTATTATAGCTATATATGTTAGCCATTAGAGTCAAGCGGGCGATGCAGTGGCTTTGCCGGTCCCAACCACCGGCGTCATCTCCGCGAAGGCGGGGAACAGTGGGATTTCTCATCCTCCACCAGCGCTGAAGCATCCCACCAGATCCCCGCCTGAGCGGGAATGAGGCTGGCGGCTAGGCCAGCAAGGCACTGGCTGCAGACAAAGTCTCGACGTGACCCCCTCATTTCCACGCGACCCCTCGCATCTGAGGAAAGGGCGGGGTGGTAAGGCGCCGCCCTTCGCCCTTACATCGGCATCAGCTCGGCGACTTCGACCGAACCACCGGCGGCATAGATCGGGCAGCCGCGCGCCATGGAGATCGCATCGTCGAGGCTCTTGGCCTCGAGGATGGAATAGCCGGTCAGCGCGTTGCCGTTGGTGGCAGTCACTCTGCCGTTCGCGCCGATGGTCTTGCTCGGGCCCGCCGGATTGCCCATGTCGGAGACGGCGGCGCCCATGCCCTTGTACCAGGCGATCCATTGCTCCATCGAGCCTTCGAGGTCTGCCGGCGAGGTGGCGGGCGATCCGTGAAAGCCCAGAATGTACTTTGCCATTTCTCTGTTTCCCTGTTTGCCGCTGCTTGATGGGTCACATGCTGGTCGGCAGGTTCAGCGGCTTGCCTGTTTCGAGCAGCGTCTTCAGACCCGCAACGACCACCGGCCAGCCGGTATCGATGCCGGCATTGGCCTTCTCGTAATCGTGGTGGGTGATGGTGAACTTGACGACTTCGCCCAAGGGCTCGATGGCGAAGGTAACGAGGGTCGGTTGCGAATTTTCGGCCCAGCTCGGAATGAAGCTCGAGACGATCTTCTTCAAGGGCTCGATCTCGATCACTTCGCCGTCGAGCATCACCTGACCGTCGCCGGTCAGGTAGCGGAACGGGCCGCCTTGCTTGAGTTCGCTGTCGATCCGCGTGCCGTAATAGTAGAGCGCAGTGAACTCAGGCTTGGTGAGCGCATCCCACAGTGCCTGCGGCGACGTCCGGATATAGGTCTCGAGCACGAAATTCGGTTTGTTGGCCATCGGTACTGAACTCTCCAACTGGTTCTTCAAATCGAGTGCGAAGCGCGCGAACGGCTTCTGGTAGGGCGCGATCCATCGATCGGCGACCTCCTGGATCGGCGCGGCGTTGAGGTAGTGGTACTTGAACCGCCCCTCCTTGCGGCTCGTCACCAGCTTCGCCTCTTCAAGCACCTTGAGGTGCTTCATCACCCCGAACCGCGTCATGCCGAGGCCCTGTTCGAGCTCGGTCAGGGTCTGTCCGGCCGCGTCGCGCAGGCTGTCGAGCAGCTGCCTTCGGGTCGGATCGGCCAGCGCTTTGAAGACGGCATCCACAGTCGACACAATAGGTGACCAAATGGTCACATGTCAAGGGTGGGGATCTGAGGCGGACGAGGGGACCGTCTGCTGTGGTTTGAACGCCATTGGAATCATCCCGGCCGACCGCTAGAACCGCGCCACCGATGCTGCAATCGATTGCGCTCGTATTCTCGGAGGACACCCCCACGATGGCGAAGACCAGGACAGCGGCTGAGCCCGCCACGACCGGCTACAGTGAACTCGACCTCGCGGGGCAGTTCCAGCTGACGTCGCCGAAGCTCAAGCTCAAAGCCCCGATTGTTCTGCCTGGGGACGTCCACACCGCCTTACTCGACGCGAAAGAAATTCCCGACCCGTATTTCGGCCAGAACGAGGTCGATGTCATGTGGGTCAACAAGACGCCTTGGACGATGGAGCGGACGTTCGAGGCGACGGCTGCCGACATCGAGGGTTACCTGACCCTGACGCTCGACAACGTCGACACCATCGCCACGGTGATCCTCAACGGCGAAGCCATCGCCGAGACGCAGAACCAGTTCATCCGCTACGACATCGACGTCACCGGCAAGGTGAAGCCGGGCACCAATACGCTGCGCATCGAGTTCGCGGTTACCCGCGACGTCGCCAAGGCCCGTGCCGACGCCCACCCCTTCCCGATCCCCTTCACCTCCAACTACCTTTCGAACGGGCTCGAGGGCGTGCACATGAACTTCGTGCGCAAGGCCGCCTGTCACGCCGGCTGGGATTGGGGCATCTGCCTGATGCCGACAGGCGTCTATGGCCGCATGGTGATCCGCCGCTCGAAGCTGGCGCGCCAGGAGAGCGTCACCGTCGAGCAGGCGCATGGCAAGAAATCCGTCGAACTGTCGATCACGACTCGAGTTTTCGCCTTCGCCGAGGGCTCGGTTGAACTGATGCACGAGATCGGCGGGCAGAAGCTCGCCGACAAGGTCGTGGTGCGCCCGGGGGAGAATGTCTTCACCCACAACCTCACCATCAAGAACCCCAAACTCTGGTGGCCGAACGGGCAGGGCGAACAGCCGCTCTACGAGCTCTGGACCACGCTCGACGGCGAGGTCACCAAGCGCAGGCTGGGCCTGCGCAAACTCGAATGGCTGGTCGAGAGGGACGAGATCGACCACAGCTTCAAGGTACGGATCAACGGCCGCGACATCTCGATGTTCGGCGCCAACTGGATCCCCGCCGACGCCATTCCGTCGCGCATCACGCCCGCCACCGTTCGCGACCTGCTCGAAAGCGCCACGGCGGTGAACATGAACATGCTCCGCATCTGGGGCGGCGGGCAGTATGAGCCCGACTATTTCTACGAGATGTGCGACGAGCTCGGCATCCTCATCTGGCACGATTTCATGTTCGCCTGCATGAGCTACCCCAGCGATCGCGCCTTCCTTGCCGATGTGCGCACCGAGATCACCCAGCAGGTCCGCCGCCTCAGCCACCATGCCTCGATTGCGCTGTGGTGCGGCGACAACGAAGTGATCGGCTCGCTTCACTGGTTTCCCGAGACCAAGGCGGCGCCCGAGCGCTATGTCGCCAACTACGACCGGCTGAACTCCATGCTCGGCTATATCGTCGAGGATGAGGACCCGTCCCGCCGCTTCTGGCCGTCCTCGCCGTCGCTCGGCTACATGGACTATTCCGACGGCTGGCTGATGGATACGCGCGGCGACACCCACTACTGGAGCGTCTGGCACTCGGCCAAGGATTTCTCCGCCTATCGCGAGGTGAACCCGCGCTTCGCCTCCGAGTTCGGCTTCCAGAGCTTCACCTCGATGAATGTCATCGAGAGCTTCACCAAGCCCGAGGATCGCAACCCGACCTCCCCGGTAATGGAAGCGCACCAGCGCAACACCGGCGGCAACTCGCGCATCCTCGAAACCATGACGCGCTATTTCCGCTTTCCGTCGGGCTTCGAGAACATGGTGTTCCTGAGCCAGATCCAGCAGGGCCTCGCCATCAAGACCGCCATCGAGTATTGGCGCTCCACCAAGCCGCGCTGCATGGGCACGCTCTACTGGCAGATCAACGATGTCTACCCGGTGGCCAGCTGGTCGAGCCTCGACTATGGCGGGCAGTGGAAGCTGCTGCACTACATGGCGAAGCGCTTCTACAATCCCATTAACGTCGTAGCCGTCCCAGACGGCGATACCATCCTCCTCAAGGCCATCAACGATACCGCCGAAAAGGCTGAAATCGCTCTGGAAGTTCTGGCGGTGGACGCTAACGGCAAGGCCCGCGTCATCGCCACGGCAAGGGTGAAGTGCAACCCCGACAAGGCCGTGGTGGCGACCAGGCTGAAGCTGAGTGATCTGGGGCCCAACGAGTTCCTGTTCTTCTCCTGGACTGCCGAGGACGGCAAGTTGCTGGGTGAGAACGACTATTTCCCCAAGGCCTACAAGGCCTACGAGCTGGCCGAAGCCAAGGTGAAAGCGAGCTGGTCGGGCGGCGACAAGGCGCCGGTGCTGACGCTGACGTCTGACAAGCCGGCAGTGTTCGTGACGGCCAGCGTGGATGTGCCGGGCTATTTCTCGGACAACGCGGTGACGCTGCTGCCGGGCCGCGAGGTGAAGTTGAGCTTCACGCCGCGCAAAGGGGCGAAGGTGACGAAGGACGCGCTGGCGGGCAGCCTCAAGGTCGGGCACCTCAGGCAGACGTACTAGGGCTTACTGATAGAGACGGCCCCCTCCCGGCCTCCCCCATGAAGGGGGAGGTGAAGAGTTGAGGATCTGTCGCCGATCGCGCCAAACGAACCGACGGGGCACCTCCCCCTTCATGGGGGAGGATGGGAGGGGGCCGTCCGCAGGTGCTTGGCACTTTACGGCACCAACACGATCTTCCCCACCGACCCCCGGCTCTCGATCAGCCGATGCGCCTCGGCAGCGTCGGCCAAGGCAAAGCGGTGGCCGATATCGACCCTCAGCGAGCCATCCGCCACCGCACCGAGCAGCCGCTCGTACGATGCCGTGAGGGTAGGGCCGCGCCGCTGGGGATCGCCGAGCAGCGACCATAGCGAGAAACCTGCAATGGTCTGCGCCGCGGCGGTGACACCGGCCATCTGCGTGGGGCCGAAGCTCGGATAGACCCCGCTGGCGCCACCATAGACCGCATAGCGCCCCGCCGGCGCTAGGAGGGGAAGGCTTACCGCCGTGATCTCGCCGCCGGCAGCATCGAAGATCACGTCGTAGGGACCAGGCGCGTCGATGGCCCAGTCCGGCGTCGCCGACACCACCACCTGATCCGCACCGGCCGCCATCGCCGCGTCCCGCTTCGCCGCGCCGCCGATCGTGCCGGTAATCCGGCCGGCACCGTCAAGCCGGGCCAGCCGCACCAGCAATTGCCCGACGCCGCCGGCCGCCGAGTGCACCAGTATCGACTTGCCCACCACCGGGTTGCGCGCCAAGAGCTGTTCAGCTGTCAGCCCCTGCGCCGCGAGCGCCACGGCCGCGTCGAACGAAACCACGTCGGGCAGTTTGAACGCCACCTCGGCCGAGAGGGCCACGAACTCGGCATAGCCGCCATCGAGTCGCGGCTCGGCGAAGATCGCCCCCAGCACCCGGTCGCCGACGCTCAGCCCGCTGACACCCTCGCCGAGCGCGGCAACCGTTCCGGCCACCTCGCCACCAGGGATGAACGGCATCTCCAACTGCAACCCTGAGCGACCGGAGCGGATGATCGCATCGCCCAGGTTGAGCCCGATTGCCTCCACCCTGATCAGCACCTGACCCCGCCCGGCAGTGGGTGTCGGCGCCTCGCCGAGCCGCAACTCCTCCGGACCGCCGAACGCCGAAATCGAAACAACCTTCATGGGAACTCTCCTTGTTGAAGGCATCCCTTGTTCCGATATCGTCCTCAGCCCGCTACAGACTTTCTGGTGTCATACGCACCGTCAGGTGTGCTTGGAGAACCCGCGATGAACTGCCTCTCGACCTGGCCCCTCGAACGCACCCTGCAGATCATCGGCGGACGCTGGAAGCTCTACATCCTGTTCCATGTGCTGGCCGGCCCGCAGCGGCTGTCGCAGTTGCAGCGCGGCATCCCCGGCATCTCGCAGAAGGTGCTGGTGCAGCAGCTGCGCGAGATGGAGGAGCACGGGCTGATCGTGAGGCAAGTCTTTGCCGCCGCACCGCCGCATGTCGAATACAGCGCCACTGAGCTTGGCCTGTCGCTGGCGCCGCGGATGGATACCCTGCAGAACTGGGGTATCCGCCACGCCAAAGCCACCGGTGACCACGCCCGCATGGTCTATTGCGATGCATTTGCGGCCGAGAACCGGGCAGCAACCGCCGCCTGAGCGGTTGACGCTGGCGCCGCGTGGTCCGACAATCGCCGCAGGAGATTTGAGCGTGACCAACAGCGAACGACTTGCCCTGGGATTGATCGTTGTCGGCGTCCTGAGCCGGCTGATCCCGCATCCGCCCAACGTCACGGCGGTGGTCGGAGTGAGCCTCCTCGGCGCCTACGCCATCCGCAGCCCGTGGCTTGCAGCGCTCATTCCGGTGGCGGTGATGGGGCTCGCCGATATCGTGCTCGGCTGGCATAGCTCGGCGTTGTTCACCTATGCCGGCATGCTTGCCGGCGTGTTGATCGGGCGAAATTTGCTGCGGCAGTTGTCGGTCCTGAGGCTTGGTGGCGCGGCCTTTTTCGCCAGCCTCGCGTTCTTCCTCATCTCGAACTTCGGCGTCTTTCTCGGCGGCTATTACGGCTTCGGCCTCGAGGGGCTTATTGCCTGCTACGTCGCAGCCATCCCGTTCTGGGGTTTGAGCCTCATCGGCGATCTCGGCTCCACCGCCATCCTGTTTGCCCTGTTCGTCCTCGCCCGCCGGTATATCGAGCGTGATGCCGGCGCTGCCGCCGCCAGACTTTAGTTCAACCGAACCGTTTGCTGCTGGCCTGCCATTGACAGGCCGGGCTGCTGCGCCCTTTGGTGCAGCGGTGCCGCAATCCTCGGCGGTGCTTCGGACCCTTCCATGACTTCCACCATCGCTCCGGTCGAGGAGCGCCGCAATTTCGGCATCGGCCTGCTGCTGTTCAGCCAGCTGTTCTTCGCCACGCTCGACACCTCGGCCAAGTATCTCGGCTTCATCGGGCTGCCGCTGACGCAGATCGTCTTCATTCGCTACGCCATTCACGTAGCGCTGGCGATCGCGCTGTTCCTGCCGTTCCAGCGCAGCCTGTTCGTCAGCCGCAACTGGAAGCTGCAGCTCGTGCGCGGCCTTTGTCTGCTCGGGGTTACGGCCGCCAATTTTGGCGCCATGCAGTTCCTGCCGCTGACGGTGACCGGGGCGCTGATGTTCACCATGCCGCTGATGGTGACGGCGCTGTCCGGTCCGCTGCTCGGCGAAAAGATCGGCTGGCGCCGCTGGGCTGCAGTAGGCGTCGGCTTCGTCGGCATCCTGATCATCGTCCGGCCGGGCACGGCCGCGTTCCACCCGGCCTCGCTGATCTGCCTCGCCGGTGCGCTCTGCGCCGCCTTCTACGGCATCATCACGCGCAAGCTGGCCGGCGTCGATTCAGCGGCAACGCAGCAGGTCTACTCGGGTCTGATCGCGTTGACCTGCATTACCCCGTTCGCTTTCAACGGCTGGGTCTGGCCCACCGATGGGGCAGGGTGGTTCGCCTTCATCGCCATCGGCATCGCCGGGATGATCGCGCACCAGCTCAACACCATCGCGCACCGCTTCGCGCCCCCCTCGACGCTCGCGCCGTTCAGCTACACCGAGTTGCTGCTGCTGGCGCTCGCCAGCTGGCTGATCTTCGCCGAGCCGCCCGACGCCTGGTTCTTCCTCGGTGCGCCGATCATCATCGGTTCGGGCATCTATATCTGGTTCCGCGAGCGCCAGTTGCACCGTCCAGTCACCGTCGCGCCGGTGGAGGACTGAGCGTGGCCGCGACCGTCAAGCCGATCGAGGATCGCCGTCTGCTCGGCATCGGCATGATGCTCGGTGCCTATCTCTGCTACACCATCATCGACAGCTGCGCGAAGCTGATGACGCAGGCAGGCCTGCCCACCATGGAGGTAGTGTTTGTCCGCTATGCCGGCCAGTTCGTCCTGGTGCTGGCGTTCTTCCTGCCGCAGCGGGGTATCCGGTCGCTCGCTGCAACACGCAATCTCAAGGTTGAAGTGGCCCGCGGGCTCTGCCTGCTCGGCTCGACGGTTGCCAACTTCCTCGCGCTCACCTTCCTGCCACTCACCGTGACCTCGGCCATCTCGTTCACCATGCCGCTGATCCTCTGCGCTCTATCGATCCCGATGCTGGGCGAGACGGTGGGCTGGCGCCGCTGGGCCGCTATCGGCGTCGGCTTTCTCGGCGTGCTGGTGATCGTCCAGCCCGGCACCGAGGCGTTCCATCCCGCAGTGGTGCTATCGCTGATCACGGCGTTGTTCAGCGCGCTCTACAACCTGTTGACCCGCAAGCTCGCCGGTGTCGACTCGACGACGACCCAGCAGTTCTGGGCCGCAGCCGTCGCCACGGCGTGCATCGCCCCGTTCTCGCTCGGCGATTGGGTGTGGCCTCAGGATCCGATGACCTGGTCGCTGTTCGTCGGCATCGGCGCCGCGGCCCTGGTGGGGCACCTGCTGGTGACGACCGCGCACCGCTTCGCCGCCGCGTCAGTCCTCGCGCCTTTCGGCTACCTGCACATCATCTTCATGACGACGGCGAGCTGGCTGATCTTCAACCAGCCGCCGGATGTCTGGATCTTCGTCGGTGCCCCCATCGTGATCGGCTCCGGCCTCTACATCTGGCTGCGCGAACGCCAGCTGGCGAAGAGCGTGGTCACCGATGTCGCGGTGCAGGACTAGAAGCCATTGAAGATCATGTCGATCGCGGCAACGATCTCATCCTAACGCGGGAACAGAGACGTCAACGGACGGCCCAAGCTGCTTTCGGGAACCGCGAGCATCAGATGGGTCGCCATGACGAGGTTCTGATCCGACACGGCAACCACCGGATGCAGTTTCCGAAAGGGCTTTGGGACCTTGTCCTGAGGCAGGAGCGGAACGACCAGACGAGTGCCCTCGACGGGAGGAGGCTGGTCTGGACGTCCAGGCAATGAACGCCATCCACCAGAAACACATCAAAGCGCGCCATTCAGAACATACGGTACTTGGCGAGTGGAAGACCGTTCTTCTCCACCCACTCGTTCCATTCTTGATCGCTTCGGTGTTCTTTTCAAGCCACCGCTTGCCCTCTTCAGATATCTGCTTCCGCTGTTCGGGCGGCCGCCACAACGAGGGCCGCTGCCCGGGGGAGCTTTCTCTTTTTGGCGAAGTGGACATGGCAAATCTCCAGCACGTGGAGCCTACACGATCGGGAGCGCCAGCCAAATGCTACGCCAGCCGCCGGCGCAGCAACCCGCTGCCCGGCGCGAACAGCAGCGCCACGAGGAACACCCCGGCCTGGATCAGCACGATGCACGGGCCCGTCGCGCCGTTGATGCTGAAGCTGATCAGCGTGCCCAGCACCCCGGAGCCGATGGCGACCGTCATGGCGACCGCGAGCATCGCCTCGAAGCGCTTGGTCAGCAGGAACCCGATGGCGCCGGGGGCGATCAGCATCGCTACGACAAGGATGATGCCGACCGCCTTGAGCGAGGCGACGATGGTGATCGAGAGCAGCGCCAGGAGGCCGTAGTGCAGCAGCTTCACCGGCAGCCCGATGGCGCGGGCATGTTGCGGATCAAAGGCATAGAGCAGGAAATCGCGCCGCTTGGCGAGGACGATGACGAGCGTGCCCAGCGCGATCACCGCGGTCTCGATCAGATCCTGCCAGGTGACGCCCAGCATGTCGCCGAACAGGATATGGCTCAGGTGCTGGTCGGTCTCTATTCGCGAGAACAGCACCAGCCCCACGGCGAACATGCCGGTGAAGACGATGCCCATGGCGGTGTCTTCCTTGATCCGGCTGTTGTCCTTCAGGTACCCGGTGCTCACCGCCGCGAACAGCCCGGCGACGAACGCCCCGATGGCGATCGGCAGGCCGATCACATAGGCGATGACGATGCCCGGCAGCACGGCATGCGAGATGGCATCGCCCATCAGCGACCAGCCCTTCAGCACGAGGAAGCACGACAGCACTGCCGAAACGGTGCCGACGAGGATGGCGACGAGCAGCGCGCGCTGCATGAAGTCGTAGCTCAAGGGCTCGACGAAGAAGGCGTAGAGCGCGTCCATCAGTTCACTCCCGCTTCGCGCAGCGCTCGGCGCCGCGCCGCAAGCCGCCCGTGTTTGGGGGCAAAGAAAAAGGCGAGGAGGAACAGTGCCGTCTGCAGGGAGACGATGACGCCGCCGGTGGCGCCGTCGAGGAAGAAGCTGATATAGGCGCCGACCGCCGCCGTGGCCGAGCCGAGGATCACCGCGATGACGAGCAGGTTGCGGAACCGATCGGTGAGGAGGTAGGCGGTGGCGCCCGGGGTCACCACCATGGCAATGACGAGGATGGCGCCGACGGTCTGCAGCGCGGCAACGGTGCAGGCGGCGAGCAACGCGAAGAACAGCACCTGCAGCGCGCGCGGATTGAGCCCGACGGTGCGGGCATGGTTTTCGTCGAAGAATACCAGCATCAGATCCTTCCACTTGAGGATCAGGATCGCCAGCGACACCAGCGAGATCATCACCACCTGGATGACATCGCCGTCCGAGATGCCCAGAATGTTGCCCATGACGATCGCCTGCACGTCGACCGCGGTGGGGTTGAGCGACACGATCAACAGGCCGAGCGCGAAGAACGAGGTGAAGATGATGCCGATGACGGCGTCCTCCCTGAGCCGAGTGCGCGCCCGCACCAGCACCATCGACGCAGCGGCGAGGCCACCCGCAACGAACGCGCCGGCCGAGTAGGGGAGACCGAGGAGGTACGCGGTCGCGACGCCGGGGACCACGGCATGGCCAAGCGCATCGCCGATCAGCGACCAGCCCTTCAGCATCAGGTAGGCCGAAAGGAAGGCGCATACGGCGCCGACCAGCGCCGACACCCACATCGCCTTGACCATGTAATCGTAGGTGAACGGGACGAGCAGTTCCTCGATCATTTCTCGTCTCGCGCCTTGCTCGGCGAGGCCGGCTTGCTGCCGCCATTCTCGCCGTAGAACACCACCGGGCGCTCGTCGTCGGTGAGTACGGTGACGCGGCGCTGGTCCTTGTCGTCGTGGAGGTCTTCGCCAGCAAGGTGGAAGTGGCGCAGCACGCCGCCAAACGCCTGCTCGAGATTGGTCTGGGTGAACACTTCGGCGGTGGGGCCGAAGGCGAGGACCGTGCGGTTGACCAGCACCACCTGGTCGCAGAAATCCGGCACGCTGCCGAGGTTATGCGTCGACACCAGCATCAGGTGGCCCTGGCTGCGCAACTCCTGCATCAGCGTGATGATGGCGGCTTCGGTTTGGACGTCGACGCCGGTGAACGGCTCGTCGAGCAGGATGATCCGGCCTTCCTGGGCCAGTGCGCGGGCGAGGAACACGCGCTTCTTCTGCCCACCCGACAGTTCGCCGATCTGGCGCTTGCGATAGTCGCTCATGCCGACCCGGGCCAGCGACTGGTCAACCAGTTCGCGGTCGCGCGCCGAAGGCATGCGGAAAAAGCCCATATGGCCCTGCCGCCCCATCATCACCACGTCCTCGACCAGGACGGGGAAGTTCCAGTCGACCTCCTCGGCCTGCGGCACATAGGCGACGATGTTGCGCTTCAGCGCCTCGCGCACCGGCAGCCCGGCGATGCGAACCTCACCGGCGATTGGTTGGACAAAGCCCATGATCGCCTTGAACAAGGTGGATTTGCCGCTGCCATTGACGCCGACGAGGCCGGCAATGGTGCCGGCCCCGAGCCCGAAGGTTGCATCACGTAGCGCCACGTTGCCATTGGGGTAGGCGACGGTAACGCCTTCGACCTCGAGGCTCGGTTGCGGCGCCGGATTCCATGCCTCGTGCGGCACGTTGGCAGTAAGCGTCACTTCCCAAATCCCTTGGCGATGGTGTCGACGGTGACTTCGAGCAGCTTGAGGTAGGTCGGCGTCGGGCCGTCGGCTTCGCTCAGCGAGTCCACATAGAGGATGCCACCATAGGCGGCGCCGGTTTCCTTGGCGACCTGCTTGGCGGGCTTGTCCGACACCGTGCTTTCCGAAAACACCACCGGGATCTTGTTGGCCCGCACCGCGTCGATAACCTTGCGCACCTGCTGCGGAGTGCCCTGCTGGTCGGCATTGATCGGCCAGAGGTAGAGTTCTTTCATGTCGTAGTCGCGGGCCAGGTAGCTGAAGGCGCCTTCGCTGGTGACCAGCCAGCGCTGCTCGACTGGTATCTGCTCAAGACGGGCCCGCAACGGCGCGTCGAGCGCTTTGATCTGCTCCGAATAGGCCGCGGCATTCGCGTCGTAGGTTGCTGCGTTCGCCGGATCGTACTGCACGAGCGCCTTGCGGATGTTCTCGACATAGATCAGCGCGTTGTTCGGCGACATCCAGGCATGCGGGTTCGGCTTGCCGGTATAGGGCCCTTCGCCGATGCTCATCGGCTCGACCCCATCACTCACCACCACCTGCGGCACGTCCTTTACATTATCGAAGAATTTTACGAACCACTGTTCGAGGTTCATGCCGTTCCACAGCACCAGGTTCGCGCCCTGCGCCCTGACGATATCGCGCGGTCCCGGCTGATAGCCGTGAATTTCGGCGCCGGGCTTGGTGATCGACTCTACCACCGCGGCATCGCCGGCGACGTTGCGCGCGATGTCGGCGATGATGGTGAAGGTCGTCACCACCTTGAACTTGTCCTGGGCCAGAGCGGGCAAGGCGGTCATCCCGGCGAACAGGGCGAGGGCAAGGACGGTGAGGCGGCGGCGGGTAATCATCGTCGGGGCAATCCGTTGTTGCGAATGGTTCTTAATAGCATCTAGTTTTCGACGCTTGTCAACTCTCGGCAGCGTTCGTGCCGCCGGGCAGGGAAAGCGTCGCGCGCGGTTGCTTTCGCAGGCGGTTTCTTCCACGATTGCGAAAACACCGAGTTGCGAACAAATCGCCTCGGGTTTGGGGGAATTCGTCTATGCCTGCCTTCCGCCTGATCGACGCCAAGCTGCCTGACTTCGGCATTCCGGCAACGCGTCCGGAACTCGACCGTTCCGTCTACCTTGCCCGCTTCGCCGCCCTTGGCCGGGCCCGCCGCGCCGCCGGGCTCGATGCGCTGGTCGTCTATGCCGACCGCGAGCACTCGGCGAACCTCAGTTACATCACCGGGTTCGATCCGCGTTTCGAAGAAGCGCTGCTGCTGATCACCCCCGACGCCACCCCAACCCTTTTGGCGGGTCCCGAGAATCTCGGCCGCGCCGGCAACGCCGCCATCGAGGTCGAGGCGCGGCTCTATCCCCCGTTCGGGCTGCTCGGGCAGGACCGCACCAAGACCCCGGCGCTGGCCGAAGTGCTGCGCAATGCCGGCATCGCCGCCAACCAGCGCGTGGGCGTGCTGGGCTGGAAATACTTCGGGCCCGACGAGGCGTCGAAGCCGGAATCCTGGCTCGAGACGCCGTCCTATATCGTCGACACCTTGCGCCAGATCGTCGGGGCCGACGGACGGGTGGTGAATGCCAATGCCCTGCTGATGCATTCGGTGACCGGGCTGCGCGCCGTCAACGAGATCGTCCAGATTGCCCAGTTCGAGTTCGGCGCTGTCGCCTGCTCGGAGGCCGTCAAGTCGTTGATCGCCAACGTGCGGCCGGGAATGAGCGAGTTCGAGGCGGTGCAGCAGATGCGTCTCGGCGTGCTTCCGCACTCCTGCCACACCATGTTCTCGTCGGGCGACAAGCTGGTCGGGCTGAACAGCCCGTCGGGCAAGACGCTCAAGAAGGGCGACCCGATGACCTCGGCGGTCGGCTACTGGGGCGGCCTGTCGAGCCGCATGGGCTGGCTGGTCTCCGACGAGTCGGAGCTCCCCACCAATGCTCGCGACTATGTCGATCGCCTTGCCGGCCCGTACTTCGCCTGCGCTGCCGAGTGGTACGAGACCATCGGCATCGGTGTCACCGGCGGCGAACTCGATGCGCTGGCGCGCCGTCACCTCGATACGCCATTCTTCAAACTGGTGCTCAACCCCGGCCATCTGATTCACCTCGACGAGTGGATGAACACCCAGGTCTACCCAGGCTCGACCGAACCGTTCCTGTCGGGCCAGGCAGTGCAGTGCGACATTATCCCGGCAGCAGGCCCGCCCTACTACGGCGCCAATATCGAGGACGGCATCGCGCTGCTGGACGATAGGGGCAGGGCCGAGCTGAAGGTCGATTTTCCTGATGTCTGGGGCCGCATCGAAGCGCGGCGCGCCTTCATGGGCGACGTGCTCGGCATCCGCCTGAAACCAGAGGTGTTGCCGCTCTCCAACCTCGCCGGCGCGATGCCACCGTACTGGCTGTCACCCGATCGCATCGTTTCCAAAGCGTGATGTGATCGCGCGCGCTCACTTGCCAATCTTGCGCGCGCCGATTATCTCGTTTGGCATCGACATTTGGCTGACTTCCGGCCGTATGCCCCCGCTCTCGGTCAGGCGCACGATAGGACTTCCAAAATTCGACTGACCGGGCAGGGTGATCGTATGTCGTTCTGTCCACCACATCAC
>NZ_DASZAW010000101.1:0-9738 GCF_035944845.1 Devosia sp.
ATGTGTTCATTCTGCCGGCTCTGCTGGTCGCCGGGGGGCGATTCTTTCATCCGCTTGGAGGCGTTAAGAAATGAAGCTCTTCGGACCCCTGCCGCGCATCGTCGCGCTCGCTGGTCTGCTGGCCGTCACCCCCATGGCCGCGGCGCCCGTAATGGCCGCACCGGCCGATGTGGCGCTGCTGAAGTCCTATGTCGGCAGCTGGAAGGGCCGCGGCACCCTGGTGGGTGCCGAGAGCGAGTCCGTCGTCTGCCGCCTGACGCTCAGCGAAGGCAATTCCGAGAAGGTCAACTACTCGGGCCGCTGCACGCTGGCCGGCACCAGCCTCGCCGTCAACGGCACCCTGGCCTATAGCGACCAGAACCGGCGCTATGAGGCAGCGATGACCTCTAACGTTACCTTCTCCGGCCTCGCTGTCGGCAAGAAGTCGGGCGACAATATCGTGTTCAACCTCAAAGAGCGGAACAAGGACGAGGACGGGAACGACCTCACCGTTACCGCTGCGATCGTGCTCAAGGGCAAGGGCCAGGCGATCGGCGTCGATTTCCAGGTGGTGTTCAACGCCACCGGCGAGATGCTGAAGGCGTCGGTGCCGTTCAGCAAGTAAGCTCTCGACAACTAAGCGCTTTTGCGGACGGCCCATGGCCGTCCGTTTGCATTTTGGTGAACAGGTGAGGGACGATGCTAAGCTCCCGCTTTCGCCGATGTTAACGAGATCATGCGAGACAATCCGGAACAAACTCCATTCTGGAAGCCTCGCCTCATGGCCCGTCCGGCCCCAAAATCGCTGATCGGGCGCGCGGCGCTGTTTGTCGTTGCCATCTGTGCGGCGATCGTCGTGCTGGAGGGTTGGCGCGAGTGGGTGGCCTATGATGCCGCCGTGCAGAAGGCCGAACTCGAAACGCAGAACCTCGCTCGCTCGATGCGTCAGCATGCCGAGGATACCTACGAGATCGCGGACCAGGCCGTCTCGCTGGTCAGCTATCAGATCGAGACCGCCGGCATGGCGCCCGTGGCGCTGAAGCAGACCGAAGCCTTCATGCTGCGTACGATGGAAAGTGCACAGCGCCTGCGCGGCATCTATGTCTACGATGCCGATGGCAACTGGATCATCACCACCTCCGAGAACATGCCGCCCGGCGGCAACCAGGCCGCCTACAGCTATTTCCAGGATCATGCGAACTCGCCGAGCGACGCTCCGTCATTCGGCGCACCGGTGCTTGCCGCCGAGGGCGATGCCACCGTCACCACCGTCAGCCGCCGCTTCGATCAGCCGGATGGCAGCTTCGGCGGCGTGGTGGTCGCAGCGATCGACACCCGCTACTTCGCCGATGTCTATGATGGCATCGAGGTCGGTGCGCTCGGCACCATCAGCCTTTATGACAGCAACGGCCTGCTGCTCAGCCGCAAACCCTATCACCCCGATCTCGCCAACGAGGATCTGGGCGAGGGTGAGCTGTTCGCCCGGCCGGACCTGGCCCGGACGTCCGGCGCCTACCACTACGATTCCGCCGTCGACGGCCACCGCCGCATCGGCGGCTACGACCGTGGCACGCACTACCCCATCGTTTCGGTCGTCGCGGTTTCCCATGCCGAGGCATTGGCCAGTTGGGGCCGCGGCGCGTTTCTGCGCGGCGCCATTACCCTTGGCCTGACGCTCGCCGCCGCACTGCTCGGCCTGCGCCTGATCGACCAGATCCGCCGCCGGCAGCGCAGCGAAACCGTGCTCGAGCACAAGGAGGCCGAATTCCGCCTGCTGGCCGAGAGCGCCAGCGACCTGGTCGAGCGTTTTGACAGCGACGGGACCCGCACCTACATCTCCCCTGCCCTCGAACGGCTCACCGGCTACCGGCCCGAAGAGATGCTGGGCAAGAACGCCTTCGAGGTGGTGAACCCGATCGATCGCCCCTCGGTCGAGGCTGCCGCCGATCGGCTGCGTCGCGGCATTACCGAGCAGGAAACCGTCTCCTTCCGCGTGCAGCATCGGGACGGTGGTGAAATCTGGCTCGAGACCTCGCTGCGCATTGCCGCCGAACGCTCGGACCGGCTGTCGGTGGTCGGCGTGACCCGCGACATCAGCGAACGGAAGCGCCTCGAACTGGAGCTCGAAAGTCTCGCCCTGCGCGATGGACTCACCGGCATCGCCAATCGCCGCGCCTTCGATGCGGCATTGAGCCGCGAGGTGGCTCGCGCTCGCCGCCTCTCCACGCCGCTGTCGCTGCTGATGGTCGACGCCGACCGCTTCAAGCGCTTCAACGACGATCACGGCCACCTTGCCGGGGACGCCTGCCTCAAGTCGATCGCCTCGGTCGTCGCCATGGCGGCGCGCCGCCCCGTCGACCTCGCGGCGCGCTACGGCGGCGAGGAACTGGCGCTGCTGCTGCCCGATACCGATATCGATGCCGCCCGCGCCATCGCGGCCGATCTCTGCCGGCACGTCCAGGCGCTCGCCATCCCGCACGCCCGCAACCTGCCCTGGCGCGTCGCCACCATCAGCATCGGCATTGCCGCCATCGACCCCCGCGATCGGGACGCCGTGCACGACGGCTCCTGGCTGATCAGCACTGCCGACCTTGCCCTCTACGACGCCAAAGCCCAGGGCAGGAACCAGAGCGTCGTGGCGCCCGTCAACATCAGAACGCCGCGCCTCGTTGGTTGATCGTCGCCGAGCCGACACCACCTCCTGCTAAAGAACCGGCAGCTGGAGGCAACTGATGAACGATCGTCCCGGGGCATCCTTTGAGAACCGAGAGGTCGTCGACCTCTATCCCTACCGTCCACCCTACCCTGAGGCAGTGTTCGAAAAGCTGCGCCAGCTGGCGCCCCGCCACGATGCGATGCTCGATATCGGCTGTGGCCCTGGCAAGGTATCGCGTCCGCTGACTGGCGCCTTCGCCGATGTGGTTGCCGTCGATCCCTCGCAACACATGATCGCGCTCGGACAAAGCTTGCCCGGTGGACGGGCGCCGAACCTTCACTGGGTGCGAGGTCTCGCCGAAGATGCACCGCTCGACGGCTGGCGCTTCGACCTGACCGTCGCCGCGGCCAGCATCCATTGGATGAACCACGACCGGCTGTTCCCGCGGCTGCTTGCGCAAGCGGCGCCTGGGCACGTGTTTGCAGCAGTTTCCGGGGACGATGCATTCGAGCCGCCCTGGCAGGCCGACTGGCAGCGCTTTCTCGGCAAGTGGGTGCCGGACGTCACCGGCAAGCCGTTCGAGCCCCGCCGCCCGGACGCCATCGCCGGAGACTTTCACGGCCACGTCGCCGTGGCCGGCCGGGAATTCTTCACCGCGCCGTTCAGCCAGAGCGTCGAGGACTTCATCAACTGCCAGCACTCGCGCGACACCTGGGCCTATTCGAAGCTCGGCAGCCGGACAACCGCATTCGATGCCGAACTTGCCGAACTACTGGAGCCGCACGCCGTGGCGGGACAGCTGAGCTACACGGTGAGGACGCTGGTGAGCTGGGGGAGTGTCATACCGAGGTAGCGCATCGCCTGCCGCAGAACAGAGATTGGCCCCCCGACCCGCCTACCCACCGGCTGTCATCCCAGCGAAAGCTGGGACCCAACTCGCAGCCCGTGCCAGCCGATGGGTGGGTCCCAGCTCTCGCTGGGATGACATCGAGTGGGAGGTGCAAACTGTGCCTTCCAATGACGAAACGCAGTTCTCAAAACGAAACGGGCCGCCTGCGCGACCCGTCTGAACCACTCGTCCGAAGCCGCAACCGCCTCAGAACGGAATGTCGTCGTCCATCGAGCCGGACTCGAACGCCGGGGCCGAGCTCGGGCGGCGCTCCTGCCGGGCTGGCGGGCCGCCGAAGCCGCCGCCGCTCGATTCGCGCGGGCTCGAGAAGCCACCGCCCCCCGAGGCGCCTTCGCCATCGCCACGACCATCCAGCATCGTCAGGGTCGAGTTGAAGCCCTGCAGCACGATCTCGGTCGAATACTTGTCCTGGCCGGACTGGTCCTGCCACTTGCGGGTCTGCAGCGCGCCTTCGATATAGACCTTCGCGCCCTTGCGCAGGTACTGCTCCGCCACGCGCACCAGGCCTTCCGAGAAGATCACCACACGGTGCCACTCGGTGCGCTCCTTGCGCTCGCCAGTGTTCTTGTCGCGCCACTGGTCCGAGGTCGCGACGCTGAGGTTCACCACCTTGCCGCCACTGGGCAAGTTCCGCACCTCGGGGTCATTGCCCAGATTGCCGACCAGGATGACCTTGTTCACGCTGCCAGCCATGGCACTTTCCTTTCCAACTTTCCCGGAAACGCACCCGGGAGAAACTCCGGCGCGTATCCTACCGCTATCGCTCCGACGGCGCGCGCGCCAAACCGCCTTAGCCCACAGCTTCGTCGGCGCCCAATCGTTCCTCTTATGTTCTCCTTGCGCCGCGCTTTGTCAAGCACCCGCTCCAGTCCACAGCCGCATGAGGGGAGTTGACCGACTCTACTATGTTCCTCTTATGTTCACGTGAAGTTTGACTGAAGCCGGGTGCCGCCGTGGTGACAGGAACCGTCGCGGCGTGGTTAAGTTGCAAGTCGGGCGCCGGATCCCCAGATGTGCGGCCGAGCCCCTCTTTTTTGAAACCCTGACACGATTTGGCACAAAGCGGCTCTATGGTCGCTCGCCCTAGTCAAGTGGAAGTCTTTGATGGCCGATAGACCCAACCCGAACCGCGATCTCGTCATCAGGGGCGCCAAGGAACACAACCTCAAGAATATCGACCTGAGGTTGCCGCGCGACAGCCTCATCGTGATGACCGGGCTCAGTGGCTCGGGCAAGTCCTCGCTGGCGTTCGACACCATCTATGCCGAGGGCCAGCGCCGCTACGTCGAGTCGCTGAGCGCCTATGCGCGCCAGTTCCTCGAAATGATGCAGAAGCCGGATGTCGAGCAGATCGATGGCCTCAGCCCCGCCATCTCGATCGAGCAGAAGACCACCTCGCGCAACCCGCGTTCGACCGTCGGCACGGTCACCGAGATCTACGACTACCTGCGCCTGTTGTTCGCACGTGTCGGTATCCCCTATTCGCCGGTCACCGGGCTGCCGATCCAGAGCCAGACCGTCAGCCAGATGGTCGATATCGTCATGGCGCAGCCGCCCGAAACCCGGCTTTATCTGCTGGCGCCGATCGCCCGCGGCCGCAAGGGCGAGTACAAGCGCGAACTCAATGACCTGATGCGCAAGGGTTTTCAGCGCGTGAAGATCGATGGCGAGTTCCACGACATCGAGGATGCGCCCAACCTCGACAAGAAGATCAAGCACGACGTCGAAGTTGTGGTCGATCGCCTGGTCGTCGGCCCCGATATTGCCGGTCGCCTGGCCGAGAGTTTCGAGACGGCGCTGAAGCTGGCCGACGGCATCGCCTTCGCCGAGTTCGCCGACGAGCTCGACGAGAACGGCGCACCCAAGCGGCTGATCTTTTCCGAGAAGTTCGCCGATCCGATCTCCGGCTTTACCATCCCCGAGATCGAGCCGCGGCTGTTCTCGTTCAACAACCCGTTCGGCGCCTGCCCGGTCTGCGACGGGCTGGGCACCGAGCAGAAGATCGATCCGAACTTGATCGTCCCCGATGTCAGCCTTTCGCTGCGCGATGGCGCTATCCTGCCATGGTCGAAGACCAGTGCCCCGTACTACCAGCAGACGCTGCAGGCCGTGGTGAAGCACTACGGCGCCTCGACTGGCACCGCCTGGGAGGAACTGCCCTTCGAGGTGCAGCATGCCGTGCTGTTCGGCACCGGCAACACCGCGATCAACTTCGTCTATGACGACGGCCTTCGCACCTATAAGTCGACCAAGCCGTTCGAAGGCGTGATCGGCAACCTCGAGCGGCGCTACAAGGAGACCGAGAGCGCCGGCATGCGCGAGGAGATCGAGAAGTACATGTCGCAGGCGCCCTGCGTCGCCTGCAATGGCTATCGGCTGAAGCCCGAGGCGCTGGCGGTGAAGATCGATGGCCTGCACATCGCACAGGTCAGCGAGAAATCGATCAAGGCGGCGGCGGAGTGGTTCACCGCCCTGCCCGAAAAGCTCACCGAGCAGCAGAACAAGATCGGCGAGCGCATCTTCAAGGAGATACGCGAGCGGCTGGGCTTCCTCAACGATGTCGGCCTCGACTACCTGACGCTCGCCCGCAATTCCGGCTCGCTGTCGGGCGGCGAGAGCCAGCGTATCCGGCTCGCCAGCCAGATCGGCTCGGGCCTCACCGGCGTGCTCTATGTGCTCGACGAGCCGTCGATCGGCCTGCACCAGCGCGACAATGCGCGGCTGCTCGAAACGCTGCAGCGCCTGCGCGACATCGGCAACACGGTGATCGTGGTCGAGCACGACGAGGACGCCATCCTGCTTGCCGATTACGTGGTCGATATCGGCCCCGGCGCCGGTGTCAATGGCGGCCACATCGTCGCCGAGGGCACGCCGCAGCAGGTGATCAGCAACCCCAAGAGCATCACCGGCCAGTACCTTTCCGGCGCGCTCAGCATCCCGATGCCGATCGAGCGGCGGAAGCAGAGCAAGACCAAGAAGCTCCATATCGACGGGGCAACCGGCAACAACCTGAAGAACGTCTCGGTCGATGTGCCGCTTGGCAATTTCGTCGCCATCACCGGCGTCTCCGGCGGCGGCAAGTCGACGCTGATGATCGACACCATGTACCAGGCGATCGCCCGCCGGCTGAACGGGGCGCGCGTCAACCCGGCGCCGCACAACCACCTCACCGGCCTCGAGCACCTCGACAAGGTAATCGATATCGATCAGTCGCCGATCGGCCGCACCCCGCGCTCCAACCCCGCCACCTATACCGGCGCCTTCGGTCCGATGCGCGAGTGGTTCGCCGGCCTGCCGGAAGCCAAGGCGCGCGGCTACGGCCCGGGCCGCTTTTCGTTCAACGTCAAGGGCGGCCGCTGCGAGAAGTGCGAAGGCGACGGCGTCATCAAGATCGAGATGCACTTCCTGCCCGACGTCTATGTCACCTGCGAGGTGTGCAAGGGCCATCGCTACAATCGCGAGACGCTCGAAGTGCAGTTCAAGGGCAAGTCGATCGCCGATGTGCTCGACATGACCATCGACGAGGCGGTGGAGTTCTTCGCTGCGGTGCCCTCGATCCGTGAAAAGTTCCTGACCCTGCAACGGGTCGGGCTCGGCTACGTCAAGGTCGGCCAGCCGGCGACGACGCTGTCGGGCGGCGAGGCACAGCGCGTCAAGCTATCGAAGGAGCTCAGCCGCCGCGCCACCGGCCGCACGCTCTATATGCTGGACGAACCGACGACCGGGCTGCATTTCCACGACATCGCCAAGCTTCTTGAAGTGCTGCACGAACTGGTCGACACCGGCAACACGGTGGTGGTGATCGAGCATAATCTCGAAGTCATCAAGACGGCCGACTGGGTCATCGACATGGGCCCCGAAGGCGGCGATGGCGGCGGCGAAGTGGTCGGCGTCGGCACCCCCGAGGATATCGCCGCCAACCCCCGCTCGCATACCGGCCGCTTCCTCAAGGACGTCATGGAGCGCCGCCCGCAGCGCACCGCGGCGGAGTAAGCTCGGAAGCCAGCGGTCGGCGCGCCCTCTCCCGCTCGCGGGGGAGGGCTTCCCGACTGCACCATCAGTTGGGATGCTCGCCTAGCGACACTATAGCTGCGCGTGCTCACCTGAATAACATCACCTCTGCCGCTTGTCCCAATCCCCCGCCCCTGCTCTTGTTGTCACCGAGACTCTCCCGCGCACGGACCCGCCCCCCTTGACCACACCGCTCCCCATCTTCGACGGCCATAACGACGCGCTGCTGCGCCTCTACAACACCACCGCCGCCGATCCGGTCGCGGGGTTCCTCGCAGGAACCGAGGAAGGGCATATCGACCTGCCCAAGGCGCGGGCCGGTCACCTCGCCGGCGGGCTGTTTGCAGTCTTCTGCCCCTCGCCCGAAAAGATCGATTTCGGCGCCCTGCGTGCCGCTGGCGGCGAGGTGCCGATGCCACCGCCGCTGGCGATGGACGCGGCCCGCGCCAGCGCCATCAGGATGATTTCGCTGCTGTTCCAGCTCGAGCGTGCCTCCGGCGGCCAGTTCACGGTCTGCCGCAGCGCCGCCGAGATTCGCGCTGCCATGGGACGTGGCGCGATGGCGGCAGTGCTGCACATCGAGGGCGTCGAGTGCATCGATCCTGAGCTCGATTTCCTCGAAGTGCTCTACGCCGCCGGGCTCCGTTCACTCGGCCCGGTATGGAGCCGCAACAACGCCTTCGGCTATGGGGTGCCGTTCCGCTTCCCCGGCCCGCCCGACATCGGGCCGGGACTTACCGAAGCCGGCAAGCGCCTCGTCGCCGCCTGCAACCGCCTCGGCGTGCTGATCGACCTGTCGCACCTCAACGAGCGTGGCTTCTGGGATGTGGCGGAGCTGTCGAGCGCCCCGCTGGTCGCCACCCATTCCAACGCCCACGCCCTCTGCCCGACACCGCGCAATCTCACCGACGACCAGTTGCGCGCCATCCGCGACAGCAACGGCATGGTCGGCCTCAACTTCGCCACCGGATTCCTGCGGCCGGATGGCCAGATGAACCCCGATACCGATATCGAGCTGATGGTCCGGCACCTCGACCATCTGATCGAGATCGCAGGTGATACGCATGTCGGCTTCGGGTCGGATTTCGATGGCGCGATGATTCCTGCAACCATCAGCTCTGCGGCCGCCCTGCCCGTGCTGGTCGAAGCACTCGAGCGCCACGGCTACGATCGCCCGCTGCTCGAGCGCCTGGGCACCGGTAACTGGCTGTCGCTGCTCGAACGCACCATCGGCTGAACCGGCGCGCTCACCCACCGGGTCATTCGCGCGAATTTAGACGCTGCTCACTGCCCTGACGTGACGTCCGGCGGTGCGATCACCACGAAACGGCGCCCCAAACTCGGTGTCATCCCTGCGAAAGCGGGAACCCAGGTCACAGCCCGCGCGGGTGGATGGATGGGTCCCCTGCTTTCGCAGGGATGACAGCCGCTGGGTGGGCACTATCGTAACCTATCGCGCATCCGCTTTCGCGAGGATGACATCGTGGGTGGGGATTCAGTTCATCTGTTCGGCGAAACTGGCACGCTTTGCGGCGCCGGGCAGGCGGCCGCCGCTTTTGCGCGAAATCTGTGACAGTCGCGTGAAATTGCCATGCACCGAGCGCATGCCGGCACTGATAACTCACTGCATGCACATCGGCGCAAATCGGCTCATCTTACCGTGGTGGTGATCCGCGAAAGGAAAACGCCATGTTTGTTCGTGCCGTCTGGCGCCACCGGCGCCTGGTCGACATCAGGCAGACGTTGCGGGAACTGGACGTCCCCACAACCCGTGACGCACTGGGGATCACGGGACCCGACTTCCAGAAGATGACCCGCGGCCTGTTCGACCGCTAGAGCTTCATTGATCGCTAACCATTCGAGGATGGCCGCCGTGTGCCCGGCGGCCATTTTCTTGCCCGCGGGTCGCCGCAGTCTGAATCACAAATGAACGTGAGCGGTTAATGCCATGCACCAGACGCATAACGGTTCTGATGCATCTCCATCTGCTCGTCCGCAGAGAACGAGCCTATCTATGTTCTCGTAAACGAAAGGAGACTTGAAATGGGTATTCGCACTACGCTGAAGAAGTGGGCCGCCTACCAGCAGACCGTCCGTGAGCTCAACGCTCTCGACACCCGTCAGCTGAGCGATCTCGGCATCACTCGCACCGACATCCAGCGCATCGCCCGCGACCATGCGC
>NZ_DASZAW010000102.1:0-28050 GCF_035944845.1 Devosia sp.
GAGCCGGCGACGAGTCGTTCCGCTCACGGGCTTCCGTTTTTCTGATGCTCAGAAGGGAAGGGCCCGACCCTTGGCGAAGATCATTACTTCCATCACCGGCGATAGCGCACTGACGTTCGACGACGTGCTGCTGCAGCCTGCACGCTCCGACGTGCTGCCGACCGATGTCGATATCCGCACGCGGGTGACCAAGGACATTTCCCTCAACATCCCGATCCTGTCGTCGGCCATGGACACGGTGACCGAGAGCCGCATGGCCATCGCCATGGCGCAGGCCGGCGGCATGGGTGTGATCCACAAGAACCTCGATATCCTGGTGCAGGCCGAACATGTCCGCGCCGTAAAGAGCTTTGAAAGCGGCATGGTGGTGAACCCCATCACCATCGGCCCCGACGCGACGCTCGCCGACGCGCTGGCGCTGATGCAAGCCAACCACATCTCCGGCATTCCGGTGGTGGAGAACGGCGGGCAGGGCGGCCGCAAGGTCGGCAGGCTGGTCGGCATCCTCACCAACCGCGACGTGCGCTTCGCCAATAATCCGCGCCAGCGCATCGCCGAACTGATGACGCACGAGAACCTGGTGACGGTCCGTGACGGTGTCAGCAAGGACGAGGCCAAGCGCCTGCTGCATGCCCACCGCATCGAAAAGCTGCTGGTGGTCGACGATGAGGGGCGCTGCGTCGGGCTGATCACCGTCAAGGATATCGAAAAGGCGCAGCTCAACCCGCATGCGGTCAAGGACGCTCAAGGGCGTCTCCGCGTCGCGGCGGCGACCGGTGTCGGTGATGCCGGCTTCGAGCGCTCGCTGGCGCTGATCGACGCCGGCGTCGACCTCCTGGTCATCGACACCGCGCATGGTCACTCGACCGGCGTGCTGAAATCGGTGGAGCGGGTGAAGCGCGAGAGCAATTCAACCCGCATCGTCGCCGGCAATGTGGCGACTGCCGAAGCCACCCGGGCGCTGATCGATGCCGGGGCGGATTCGGTGAAGGTCGGCATCGGCCCCGGCTCGATCTGCACCACCCGTATCGTCGCCGGTGTCGGCGTGCCGCAGCTCGCGGCCGTCATGGCCTGCGCCGAAGAGGGCGACAAACACGGCATCCCGGTTATCGCCGACGGCGGAATCAAATTCTCAGGCGATCTGGCTAAGGCATTGGCCGGCGGTGCGTCTTGCGCCATGGTCGGCTCGTTGCTGGCCGGCACCGACGAGAGCCCGGGCGAGGTCTACCTCTACCAGGGCCGCTCCTATAAGTCGTATCGCGGCATGGGCTCGGTGGGCGCCATGGCCCGCGGTTCCGCCGATCGCTACTTCCAGCAGGAAGTGAACGACAGCCTGAAGCTGGTGCCCGAGGGCATCGAGGGGCAGGTGCCGTACAAGGGGGCCGCCGGCAACGTGCTGCACCAGCTGGCCGGGGGGCTTCGCGCCGCCATGGGCTATACCGGTGCACCGAACCTCCAGGCCTTCCGCGACAACTCGGTGTTCGTGAAGATCTCCGGCGCCGGCCTCAACGAGAGCCACGTCCACGACGTCTCGATCACCCGCGAGAGCCCGAACTACCGCGGCGGCAACTGAACCGGGCTTGCCCTCGTTGCTGCCAATCCTGTCGGGTCATTCCAGCTTTCTCGGGAATGACCCGGTGATCGCCGGACATATCGAGGTGACCCGTTGACTATTGCCCAGCCAGCACTCTGGCTGATCGCCGCCATCCTTGCCCAGGGCGCCCTCGCCCTGGGGCTGCTCTGGTATCTGGGTACCATCCGCATCCCGATGGTGATGCGCGGCGAAGTGCGGATCGACGATATCGCACTGGAGCGCAAGGGCTGGCCAAAGCGCGAGTGGCAGGCATCGAACGCCTTCGACAACCAGTTCCAGCTGCCGGTGCTGTTCTATATCGGCGCGGGATTGGCTCTCTATTTCGGCCCGACCCTGTTCGAGGTCGTGCTGGCCTGGCTGTTCGTCGTGTCCCGCTACATCCATGCCTTCGTGCATGTGACCGACAACCATGTGATCCGGCGCTTCGCGGCGTACTTCGCCGGGCTGCTGCTGCTCTGCGTATACTGGTTGGACCTGCTGGTGCGGCTGGTGCTGGCTCTGTAGCGCCCTTGATCCGCGTGCCGCATCGTGTCACGGACGCGGCTGACGAGAAGAGGACTAGCCGCATGAGACTGCCCGGCCGGATTGCCGCCGCCATCGCTGTGCTCGCCGATATCGATGCGCATAAGCGCCCCGTGGCCGAGGCGTTGAAGGCCTGGGGGCTGAACAACCGCTTTGCCGGCGCCGGCGATCGCGCCGCCATCGGCAACCTCGTCTACGACGCGCTGCGGCGGAAGAACTCGCACGCCTGGGCGATGGGCTCAGATGCGCCGCGTTCCCTGGTACTGAGCGTCGTGGTGCGTGAGTGGGGCGAAAAGATCAATGAGTTGAACCAGAGCTTTGAGGGCGACCGCTTCGCACCCGCCCCGATCGATGCGGACGAGGCCGCAAGGCTCACCGCCGCCGATCCACTCGCCGGGGCACCCGATCACGTGCGCGGCGATGTGCCCGAATGGGTCGCGCCGCATCTCGCCGAGGGCTTTGGCGCGGATTGGGTCGCCGAGGCCCATGATCTCTCCGGCCGTCCGCCGCTCGACCTGCGCGTCAACACGCTGAAGGCCAACCGCGACAAGGCGCTGCGGGCGCTCAGCCGTTTCGCCCCGGATGCGACGGTGACCATCCCCGAGGGCATCCGCTTTCCGGCCGGCGACAGCGACAGCCGCACGCCGAACGTTCAGAGCGAGGAAGGCTACATCAAGGGCTGGTTCGAAGTGCAGGATTTCGGCAGCCAGATCGTTGCCGCGCTGGGCGGCGCGCGCGGTGGCGAGCAGGTGCTCGATCTCTGTGCCGGGGCTGGGGGCAAGACCCTCGCGATGGCCGCCGCGATGCAGAACCGCGGCCAGATCTTTGCCTATGACAGCGACCGCACGCGACTTGCTCCCATCTATGACCGCCTGAAGCGCGCCGGCGCCCGCAACGTGCAAGTCCGTGCTCCGGGCGAGGGCGTGCTGGACGACCTCATCGGCAAGCTCGATCGCGTGGTGGTCGATGCGCCATGCACCGGCTCCGGCACCTGGCGCCGCCAGCCGACCGCCAAGTGGAAGCTGACGCCTGAGCAACTGGCCGTTCGCGTCGAGGAGCAGCGCGCCATCCTCGTCGAAGCGGCGAAATATCTGAAGCCCGGTGGCACACTGGTCTACATCACTTGCTCGGTGCTGCCCGAGGAGAACGCCCGGCAGGCCGCCTCTTTCCTCGAGACTCACCCCGACTTCACGGCGATTGCCGGCAACAAGCTCTGGATGAGCCATTTCTCCGGCACCAGGCTGCGCGCCCGTTTCTCGCCCGAAGGTGGGGTGTCGCTCACCCCGCACCTCACCGGCACCGATGGCTTTTACGTCATCGCCATGCAGCGAGGCTGAGCATGATCCGCGACGATGCTGGCGGCCTGTCGCCCCTGTTCATCTTCACGATCGGCTCGATCGCCTTCCTGCTGATCGTTGGCGCGATCATCTGGTTCGCCATTCCGGGCGGCAGCGCCAAGCATCATTTCGTCTCGCCATCCGGGCGCATCGCGCTCGACATCGGCGAGCAGTGCGGCGAGACCTGCGCGCGACGGATCATCGCTGAGATCAGTGCCGCCGATGGCAGTAAGTCCCGCCGCGGCTGCAGCGTCCCGCTCACCGCCACGCATCCGGTGTTGCTCAACGTCTATCCACTTTGGGCCAGCGACGAGCAGATCGTGGATATCGTCTATGCCGACGCCGAGGGGCAGGGTGGCAAGTTCCCCTTGAACATCGCTGCCGATTGCACTGCGAGCGAGTGAAACTTGCCGCCGTCTGGCACGTTACTGGCGGCATGAGCACTCTGACGATATCCGACCTCAAGACCCCGCGAGCCCTGATCCTGCTGGTGGTGTTTCTCGCCGTGGTGATCGGCGTCGGCGCCGTTATCGGCATCTCGGCCGCACCAGGCGAGTGGTACGCCAATCTCGCCAAGCCACCGTTCAATCCACCCAACTGGCTGTTCGGGCCGGTGTGGTTTGCCCTCTACGTGCTGATCGCCATCGCCGGTTGGCGCACGTTCCTGAGCGAGCCGAACGGCACCGGCATGAAGCTCTGGTACGGGCAGATGGCGCTCAACTGGCTGTGGTCGCCGGTCTGGTTCTCGCTGCACCTCTTGTGGCCGGCCTTTGTGGTGATCATCGCCATTCTGGCGCTGATCATCATCTTCATCGCCAATCGCTGGAACCGCGATCGCCTGTCCGCGCTGCTGTTTGTGCCCTATGCGGCATGGGTCGGCTTCGCGAGCCTGCTGAACCTCGCCATCGCGACGCTGAACTGACCGGGCTAATGCAGCTCGCGTGAGATCGGCTCACGCAGCTCCAGTCGGCTGAAGCTGACCTTCAGCCCTTCGCCGGTGGGTGAGCAGGTCATCGGGCCGACCTCCACCGTCTCGCCCATGCGCAGGAAGCACAGTCGCACCAGCTGCCAGCTCTGATCGAGGCCCTGCAGTTGCACCCGCAGGGCTTCGGCGTGGCGTGTCAACCGCAGCGTCACTGCCCCGTCGAGGGGTCGATCGAGTTTCAGCACCGACCAGTCCGACTGGTCGTCGCGAGTGACCACTACCGAAAAGTGCATCGCGCCGTCGGTGAACTCCACGCCGCATTTCAGCCAGTTGTCAGCATCGACGTAGAGCATCGCCCCCGCCTGGTCGTAGAGGCGCTGGTAGTCGGCGGCGAAGCTGAGCTCGAAGCTGAAATCGCCGCTCACCTCGGTGGCGCGAAAATGTCCGTTGGCGTGCTTGAAGCCGTAGAACGTGTTGTTCCAGTAGTCAGTCTCGGGGCCGGTCTGCACCGTCAGCGTATCGCCGCGCTCTTCGTAGAACGGCGGCTGATTGCGCCAGAGTGTCTTGCCGGTTTTCATCAGGTCATTCCGCCGCTGCACTGACTGTTGCCGAACCCACCCTGCGCCGCTCTTTGCCTCGCGCCCACTGAATCACCGGCTTCTCGACCAGATGATACGACAGGTGCGCCACGATGAAAGTGATGACCGTGATGATCGCACACGTGACGACGAAGCGGGTCGGATCGGGCGATTGCCCGTGATCGATCTTCGGGTCCCAGTAAACGCGCACAAGTTCCAGCACCGGATAGTGCCAGATGTAGATGCCGAACGAGATTTTCGCGATGTAACGCGTCACCGGGTTGTCGAGCAGTTGGCCGAGCACTGCGCTTGACGGCGAAGTCGAGAGGAACAAACCGACCGCCAGCACGAACCAGGGAAAGCCGTAGGGTACACCCAGCCAGCCCCAGCCATCCGACGTCTCGGCCGAAAGCTGCTGCTGCATGAGGTAAATGCCCCAGGCGAACGCCGCGACCGCGATCAGGTCGAACAGCGCGTGCCGGTATTTCGCCCAGCGCACCTGCAATCCACCGGCGAGCGCGCCGATGGCGAACATGGCGAAGAAGCCGAACGGGTTGAAGCGCGGCATCCAGTATTTGGCGCCGCCGATCAGCCCGTGGTCCCAGCCGCGCTGCTGCGCGTCGACTTGGACGTAGCGCGCGAACAGCCAGTGCGCGACGAGCGCCAGCCCGATCACCCCGACCCACAAGAGGCGCGATTGCCAGCCCGTGCCGCTCCAGCGTCCGAGAAAGAACAGCGCGGCAAAGCCGAGCGGCAGCAGCAGGTAGGAGGTGACCTCGAAGCTGATCGACCACAGCGGCCCGTTCACCTCGACCGGGAACAGTGTAATCCAGTGCCAATCCGCGACGGTGAAGATGCCGGCGACAAGCCGGAGTACCAGTTGCCCGTCGAGCACCGCGCCGAACACTGTGATGCTGAGCACGAAGCTGACGAGCAGCGCCAGCCAGAACCCTGGCAGGATGCGGGCAGCGCGCCGCATGGCGTAGACCCGCAGCGACGGGGCCGGCTCGCCTCGATCCAGCGCCTGCCAGAACGGCCGCGACAAGAGGAAGCCCGAGAGCACGAAGAACATCGCTACGCCGAAGGTGCCGATCTGCGCGAACACCCTGAACCACTCGACGCCGCCGAGTTTATCCTGCCAACTCATGCGCTGCGCCAGGTGGTGGAACAGCACCGTCAGGCACGCAGCTGCGCGCACGAAATCCGCGCCATTCAGGCGGTTATCAGACATCGGTTCCCCTCGCGTCGCACGCCGCGTCTGCCGCGCGGTAGTTCGTGCAATCGATTTCATTTGGCACCGCCCGGGGCTGCTGCGCAACCCCCTCTGCGCGCGTCGCAAACGCGTGGGCGACAAGCGGGAGGTAGCGATTGACGCCAAGCTGGAGCTGGGTCCTAGTAAGGCAATACTTATCGTGTAGAGGCCAAATGACTTTTCAAGATTTTGTCGCGCGGATGATTGATCCAAGTCATCTGCTGACTCATTTGCCATATGCATTGCTCGTCATCTCGATGCTGATGAATGACATGGGCTGGCTCCGTGCCATTGCCATCGCTGCCGGCATAATTCGTATTATCAATCGCGCTTTCTTTGAGATCGACCCGATCATCGTGTTCTGGGAGGTGATCTTCGTAGCGGTGAACGTCGTTCAACTACTGATCCTCTGGTATTACGCGAGGCGGCATCGCTTTTCTGAGGATGAGCAGCGCTTCGCATCCGTCATCCCCACCAGCATCGACCGGCGAACGATCCGCCGGCTGCTCCGCCTCTCGAGGCTTCGACATGCTCACGAGGGCCAGAAGCTGACTGAAGAGGGCAGGCCCGTCACCGAGTTGGTGTTCATTGCCGATGGCGTCATGCAGATCGAGCAGGCGGGACGCATCGTCGCCGTATGTGGACCGGGCGATTTCGTCGGCGAGATGAGCTTTGTGACCGGCGCGCCGGCATCGGCCACCGCCATCGCCGCCAAGCCGCTTCGCTACCTCGCTTTCGAACAGGCGAGGCTGCGCGCCGCCCTCGAGGCCGACAACGACCTCCGCCAGGCGCTCGACGCCAGCCTCAACCACAACCTCGTTGGCAAGCTGGCCAAGGCTAACGCCACCCATCCCGACCGGGTGGCGACCGTCTAGAGAACATCGAGCCCCTTGTTTGTGACAGTGGGAGCGGGCAAGGGGCTCGACTTCGCTGTTTGCTTTGCGGTGCACGATGTCCGGCCTGTTCGATCAGTTGCTCACCGGTCTCACCAACCCGGTCATCCTGTTTGGTCACTTCACATACTTCCTGCTGATCGTCTCGATGCTGATGCGGCGCATGGTGTGGCTGCGAGGTTTTGCCGTCGCGTCGGGTGTCGCCAAGATCATCTACCGAGCCTTCTTCGTGTTCGATCCGGTAAGCGTCCTGTGGGAAACCGTGTTCGTGCTGGTGAACATCGGCCAGTTGTTGCTGATCTGGTATTACGAGCGCCACCACCGCTTTTCCGACGACCAGCGGCATTTCGTCGACAGCATGCCGCCGAGCGTCGAACGGCGGGCCCTGAAGCGGCTGCTCGCCTTTGCCACCATCCGTGAAGTCCCGGCCGATCAGGTCCTGGTGCGCGAGGGCGAGGTGGTGAAGGACCTGCTCTACGTCGCCACCGGCGTGGCGCGCATCGAGAGCGCCGGACGCATTATCGCGGTCTGCGGACCGGGCGACTATCTGGGGGAGATGAGTTTCCTCAGTGGCGAGCCGGCAACGGCCACCGTCATCGCTTCCAAACCGATGCGGGTCCTCGCATTCGACCAGCAACGGCTGCACGCTGCCGTCGCCTCCGACGCCGCCATTCACCGCGCCATGGAGGCCGGCCTGAACCGCAACCTCGTCGGCAAGCTGGTGCGCTCCAACTCCGCCAAGGTCGCACCCGCCTCGGCATAGGAGGTCTGCCGGGGAGGAGGCTTGCACAATCCCCGCCCGGGCTTTATTTCCCCGCCATGACAGACATCGCCGACGCCCCCGCCGAGTCCATTCTCATCATCGATTTCGGGTCCCAGGTGACCCAGCTGATCGCGCGCCGCCTGCGCGAGACCGGCGTCTATTGCGAGATCCACCCGTTCCAGAGCGCGGCCGAGGCCTTTGCCCGGCTGAAGCCTCAGGGGGTGATCTTTTCCGGCGGCCCCGCTTCGGTGACCGACGAGGGCAGCCCACGCGCCCCGCAGGCAGTGTTCGACTCGGGCGTGCCAATCCTCGCCATCTGCTACGGCCAGCAGACCCTGGCGCTGCAGCAGGGCGGCAAGGTCGAAGGTGGGCACGCGCGCGAGTTCGGTCGCGCCGATGTCGAGATCAAACAAGCGAGCCCGCTGTTCGACGGCTTCTGGCAGGTCGGCGGGCGCTATCCGGTCTGGATGAGCCACGGCGATCGCGTCACCGAGCTGCCCGAGGGCTTTACCGTCATCGGCACCTCCGAGAACGCCCCGTTCGCCATCGCGGTGAATGAGCAGAAGCGCTACTACACCACCATGTTCCACCCCGAGGTGGTGCACACGCCCGATGGCGGCAAGCTGCTGCAATCCTTCGTGCACAATATCGTCGGGCTGAAGTCCGACTGGACCATGTCGGCCTATCGCCAGCGCGCCGTCGACAAGATCCGCGCCCAGGTCGGCAAGGGCAGGGTGATCTGCGCGCTTTCCGGTGGCGTCGACAGCTCGGTGGCGGCCATCCTCATCCACGAAGCTATCGGCGACCAGCTGACCTGCGTCTTCGTCGATCACGGCCTGATGCGGATGAACGAGGCCGACGAAGTGGTCTCGATGTTCCGTGATCATTACAACATTCCGCTCGTCCATGTAGATGCCGCCGACAAGTTCATCGGCGCACTCGAGGGTGAGGCCGACCCCGAGACCAAGCGCAAGACCATCGGCCGGCTGTTCATCGAAGTGTTCGAGGAAGAGGCCAAGAAACTCGGCGGAGCGCAGTTCCTGGCCCAGGGCACGCTCTACCCCGATGTCATCGAGAGCGTCAGCTTCTCGGGCGGCCCCTCGGTCACCATCAAGTCGCACCACAATGTCGGCGGTCTGCCTGATCGCATGAATATGCAACTTGTCGAGCCGCTGCGCGAACTGTTCAAGGACGAAGTGCGGGCGCTCGGCCGCGAGTTGGGGCTGCCCGACCGCTTCGTCGGCCGTCACCCATTCCCGGGCCCCGGCCTCGCCATCCGCCTGCCGGGCGGCGTGACCCGCGAAAAGCTCGACATTCTCCGCCGCGCCGACGCCATCTATCTCGATGAGATCAGGAAGGCCGGGCTTTACGACAAGATCTGGCAGGCCTTTGCCGTACTGCTGCCGGTGCAGACCGTCGGCGTAATGGGCGATGGCCGCACCTACGAGTTCGTCTGCGCGCTCCGCGCCGTGACCTCGGTCGACGGCATGACCGCCGATTTCTTCCCCTACGACATGAACTTCCTCGGCCGCGCCGCCACCCGCATCATCAACGAAGTGCGCGGCATCAACCGGGTGGTCTACGACGTGACGTCGAAGCCGCCCGGGACCATCGAGTGGGAGTAGCGCTGTCCTTACAAGTATTTGACCGGCATTGGACCAAACAAGCACTAATCGAGCGGGTCGCGGGTTGCGCCGGCCAGCGACGGGCTTCGACGAAAGGCCGTATCTGATACGCGCGATGCAGGCGGCCGACATGCGGCGGTAAGTCTGGCCTTCAGGTGCTCATCGTCGAGCGATGCGCCCAGCCTGTCATTCGCCGTTCGAGCCATGCCATGAGGGCGTACATGGCGATACCTTCGACGGCCAACATCAGGAGGCCAGCGAAGACGAGCGGCACGTTGAAGTTGGATTGTGCTGACGCCATCATGTTGCCCAGCCCGTTATTGGAGGCGACTGTCTCGCTGACCACCGAGCCGACAAAGGCCAGCGTGATCGCGACCTTCAGCGAGCCGAAGAAGTAGGGCATCGAGCGCGGAATGCCTACTTTGAGCATGATGTCGAGTTTCTTGGCGCCCAAGGCCCGCAATACGTCTTCGGTCTCTGGTTCGATTGTCGCAAGGCCAGTCGCTACGTTCACCACGATGGGAAAGAACGAGATCAGGAACGCCGTCAGGACGGCCGGGACCGTGCCGATGCCGAACCAGATCACCAGTATGGGTACGAGTGCCACTTTCGGAATGGCGTTGAACCCGATCATGATCGGGTAGAGCCCGGCATAGATGGTTCTGGACCAGCCGATGAAGAGTCCGATCCCCAGCCCGGCGATCACCGCGATGATGAAGCCCAGCACTGTGGTGTAGAGCGTCTGCAGCGAATTCTTCCAGATCGGCGACCAGTATTCGACGATCGCCTGGAAGATGCGGCTTGGCGTCGGCAGGATCGTATGCGGCAGACCGGAGAGCCGAACTCCGATTTCCCAGATCGCAAAGAGTCCGATCGTGTAGAGCAACGGCGCGAGCCGGATCCAGTTGACCTTGAATGCCTCGCGCGGAGGCGGCAGCGTCGCGGTGGTGGTGACGGTTTCGCT
Organism: Devosia sp.; assembly: GCF_035944845.1. Lineage (GTDB taxonomy): Bacteria > Pseudomonadota > Alphaproteobacteria > Rhizobiales > Devosiaceae > Devosia_A. The sequence continues at coordinate 10,454 of NZ_DASZAW010000102.1, forward strand.
ATCGGTCATGCCGCGGCCCTCGCGGTGGCAATTTCCCCATGCAGCCGCTGCACCAACTCGTTGAACTCCGGCTGGTAAAGGATATCGAGCTGTCGTGGCCGCTCGAACGGCACCATGTGCTCGGAAACCACGCGCCCCGGTCGCGCGCTCATCACCACCACCTTGTCGGCGAGAAACACGCTTTCGCGCAGATCATGCGTGACCAGCGCGATGGTGACATCCTGGCTCGCATGCAGGTCGCGGATCACGCACCACAGTTCCTCGCGCGTGAACGCGTCAAGCGCACCGAATGGTTCGTCCAGCATCAGCAGTTCCGGCTCGTGGATGAGCGCGCGGCAGAGATTGGCACGCTGCTGCATGCCACCCGAAAGCTCCCACGGAAACTTTTCGCCGAACCCCTTGAGCCCCACCGTTTCCAGCAGGACTTCGGCCTTCTCCTTGTATTCGCGCTTGTTGGCCCGCAGCCGGTGGCGATGCCGCTCCACGATCTCGAGTGGCAGCAGGATATTGTCCAGCGTCGTCCGCCAGGGGAGCAGGGTGGGATTCTGGAACGCCATGCCGACGATGGAAACGGGCTTTGTCACCGCATTGCCGGCGACCACCACTTTTCCAGTCTGTGGAATGTGCAGGCCCGTGGTCAGTTTCATCAAGGTGGACTTGCCGCAGCCCGAGGGGCCGACCACGGCCACGAACTCGCCTCGCTGGATTTCGAGGTTGAGACCGCTTACCGCCAGCGTGCCGCTCGGCCCGCCATAGCGCATCCCGACATTCTCCAGACTGACAAGGGCCATGGTCCCGCTCCGCTGATCGCGTCTTGCCCCCGCTGGCTGGTCGCCAGGCGGGGACAGGGTGACGTGCCTTATGGCAGCATGCGTGCGTCGGCGGGCGGCAGGTACTGGGGATCGAAAACGTCGGCGGCCGTCGCTGCCCCCTTGAGGCCCATGGAGATCTTCAACGTTTCGAGCGATGCTGCCAGCCTTTCCTGGTCGACGCCACCGAAGCCGTTTTCGACCACATAGGGCGTTTTGATATTCATCTCGTTGGCCATGGTCAGCCGCGCGGTTTCCGTATCGATGTTGAGCGTCTCATTGCGCGCCAGCACTGCAGCAGCGCCTGCTGCAGGATCGGCCACCGCATCGGCGAAGCCCTTGGTCAGGGCGCGCAGGAAGCCCTTCACCGCTTCAGGGTTCTCCGCCGCAAAGGCCTCGTTCACCAGAATGGCGTTGCCGTACAGATTGAGCCCATGGTCGGCAAAGAGGATCGTCGAGATGTCATCTTCCGGCACGCCATTGGCCATCAGATTGAGGATCACCGAAAAAGCAAAGCCGAAGACGCCGTCGACATCGCCTGACGCCAGCATCGGCTCGCGTACCGGAAAGCCGATATTCTCGATGGTGATCGTCGAAGCATCGATCCCGGCGGCCGGGATGAAGGCCTGCCACTGCGCGAAGGCGCCATCCGGTGGCGGCGCTCCGAGCTTCTTGCCTTCGAGCGACTTGGGATCGTCGGTGATGCCCAGTGACTTTCGACCGATGATTGAAAAGACCGGTTTGTCATAGACCATCATGATCGAGGTTACCGGCTGGGCGGGATCCTCATCGAGGAACTTGATCAGCGAATTGATGTCGCCGAAGCCGAACTGATAGGCCCCGGTAGCGACGCGCGGGATGGCTTCCACCGAGCCATTGCCGGTGTCGATGGTCACATCGAGGCCTTCTTCGGCAAAATACCCCTTGTCCTGCGCCAGCAGGAATCCCGCGGCTGGACCTTCGAACCGCCAATCAAGCGTCAGCTTGACTGCGGTTTGGGCGACGGCCGGTGCCGCCGTGAAGCCCGCCAGGGCGAGCGCAAGGAAGGTGGTGGCAGCAAACGATCGGCGATTGATCATGAAATGAGCTCCGGAGGACTGGCGCTCAAAACAATCCTACCCACCGGCGTGAAGCAAGCCCTGAATGCACAAAAAAGTGCCACAACTACATTCTGCTCAGAAATCAGCCTGTCGTCGCCCATCGGATCGCAGCCGCTGACTTGGTCTGAGGACTTGAATTCGTGGCCCGTGTCGAGCCGTCCAGCTTAGGCGGCGTGCCTGGCGCCGCTGGTAGCGAAACAGCTGTCGCTCGATCTCCGCCAGGTTGCACATTACATTTTGGCCGGCCCCCGGCCGATTCAGCCCACTGCTCGGCAAGGCCTTCAGCACCCGGTACCCAAGGGATTTGTCGGGAGTAGGGTGCGTATCTGGGCACGGGGATAGTGCGCTGACCTCGCTGATAGTGGGCCATAGATGGTAGCTGGGCGATGCGTCACAGTGATGAAGTGGGGATAAGTTTGGCTGGCCGCATCGCTGAAGCTTCCGCCGTTCGGCCGACGCCGCGGCAACTGGCCTGGCAGCAGCTCGAGTTCTACGGCTTCATCCATTTCGGCATGAACACCATGACCGATCGCGAATGGGGTCTCGGGCATGAGGATCCCGCCCTGTTCGATCCGCCGCAGCTCGATACCGACCAGTGGGTCGAAAGCCTCGCCTCGGCGGGCATGCGCGGCCTGATCCTCACCTGCAAGCACCATGACGGGTTCTGCCTGTGGCCGAGTGCCGTGACCCGGCATTCGGTCGCCTCGAGCCCATGGCGCGAGGGGGGCGGCGACCTTGTTGCAGAGGTCTCGGCGGCTTGCGCGCGACGCGGCATGAAGTTCGGCGTCTACCTCTCCCCCTGGGACCGCACCGAGCCTGCCTACGGCACCGGCGCCGGCTACGACGATTTCTTTGTCGCGCAACTGCGCGAACTGCTCTCCGGCTACGGCCCGATCTTTTCGGTCTGGTTCGATGGCGCCAACGGCGAAGGCGCCGGCGGCAAGAAGCAGTATTACGACTGGGATCGCTATTTCGCCGCGGTGCGCGAGCTGCAGCCGGACGCGGTGATCAGCGTCTGCGGACCGGACGTGCGCTGGTGCGGCAACGAGGCGGGGCATACCCGGGCCAATGAATGGAGCGTGGTTCCCGCTTCGCTGCGAGACGCCGAACGCACCGCCTCAAATTCGCAGCAGGTCGACGACGGCAAGTTCTCGCGACAGGTTCGTTCGGACGAGCAAGATCTGGGGAGCAGGCAAGCGATCGCAGCGTCGAGCGATGCCCTCGTCTGGTACCCCGCCGAGGTGAACACCTCGATCCGACCAGGCTGGTTCCACCACCCCAGGGAAGACGCTGAAGTGCGATCCGCCGAGGAACTGTTCGGCATTTACTGCGCCTCGGTCGGCGGCAACGCGACGTTCCTGCTCAACGTGCCACCGGACCGCTCCGGCCTTGTCGCAGCGCCAGATCGGCTCGTACTGGCGCAATTGGGGAACCGGATCGCGGCTCTCTACGACGCCGATATCGCTTCGGACGCCACCGCGTCGCCATTAGCTGCGTTGGATCGGGACGGCGCCTGGGTGGTCGATGGCACCGGCGGCAGCCTCGTTCTGTCATGGCCGGAGCCGAGGCGGATCGGTAGCGTGTTCGTCGAGGAGGACATCGCGCTCGGCCAGCAGGTCGAGCGACTTCTGGTCGAGGCCCGAACATCAGGCGATCAATGGCTTCCGGTCACCGAGTGCGGCTCGGTCGGCTATCGCCGCATCCTGTTCTTTTCGGCCATCGTGACCCATGCCTTGCGGTTGTCGGTCACCGCCGCGCGAGGGCCCGCGCGGTTACGAACTCGAGTTGTAAACAGGGGTGAGATTCTCCCCTGACAGGTGGCCAGAGTCCTCCGACTCGATCACGTTCGGGTTGCCCGATCTGGTCAGCACCAACGTGCACAACTCTTGGCGAGACCCGCACCCATGAGCGAGTACCAGTACTATGAATTTCTGGCGATCGATCGTCCTATTGACCGCGCCGGGCAGGATGCCTTGCGGTCGATTTCGTCTCGAGCGCGGATCACGGCGACGAGCTTCACCAATCACTACGAATGGGGTGACTTCAAGGGGGATCCACGCCGGTTGGTCGAACAATGGTTCGACCTCCATCTCTATCTCGCGAACTGGGGCGACCGGCGGCTGATGATGCGGCTGCCGGCGCGCTTGTTGGATATTGAGAAGCTCTCGAAGTTCCTTACCGAAGTGGATTGGGTCGAGGTCTGGGCGCCCGGTGAAAGCCTCATAATCGACATCGCTCCGGAGCTCGAAGCGCGGGAGTATCTGGATGAAGATGGCTCAGGCTGGCTTGCGCGGCTCGCGCCGTTGCGCGCCGATGTTCTGTCGGGCGACCTCAGGATGTTCTATCTCTTGTGGCTCATGGCGGTCGAGTATCAGTTAGTCGCCGACGACGAGTTGGAGCCCCTGCCAGGCGTTGGCCCGCTGACCGATCCCCTCGAGGCTTTCGCGGACTTCTTCAACCTTGATGCAGACTTGTTGGCGGCAGCGGCCGCGCTGGATGGAGCCTCGGCGGACACGTCGGACAATGAGGTCCGCGAAATCCTCGCGGCCATCTCCAGCGACGAAATGACCGAACTGCTGCTGCGCGTAATTGATGGCGATCCCCATGTCGCCGCCGAACTCAGGTACAAGGCGCGTGACAGCCGTACCACCTCGACGCGGCGTCGTACGGTCGGAGAGTTGCGGGTTCGGGCGGGCGAGATCGCACAAGTGCGTCAGCAGGCAGAGCTCGAACGGCTCGAGGCGGAGCGATTGCGCCGGACGAAGGAAGCCGAGGCAGCGCGCGATGCGCGGCTCAAAGTTCTGAGGCAGCGCGGCGGGGGCCGTTTGGCCTGAGATCGAGGCGGAGATCGAGCGCCGCAATGCGTCCGGCTACGACCGCGCGACAAGCCTGCTCTTCGATCTCGAGGCGTTGGCCAGAGAAGACGGAGGCCAGTCCGAGTTTAACCGGCGTTTGGCCTCGATCCGGCTGCGGCACGACAAGAAGCCAAAGTTCATCGAGCGGCTTGCCGGGTTGCGCTGAGTTGCACCACGGTGTGCCGCGGCGGACAGCCAACTCAAGCGCGGAGCGCACGGTGGCCCGCGCGTGGCGCGCCGACGGGAGATCAGTCGCGCAGCGGCGCTGTGGCAGAGGAACGAACGGGCGAGTATGTTGCCGCAGGAGTCGGCTGGTCGGCTCGCGACACCATCCGCACCATCACGCGAGCACCAATGCACCCTGAGCCTGACGAGCCGACGCAAGCAGCCGGGCCACAGGCGAGAGCCATCCGCTTCGCCTACCTGATCGCCGGCTTCCTGCTACTGGCGCTCGGCATCATTGGCGCATTCCTGCCCCTGATGCCGACCACCATCTTCGTCATCCTCGCCGCCGGTTGCTTTGCCCGCTCCAATCGTCGGGTCGAGGCATGGTTGCTCAATCACAAGAGTTTCGGCCCCACCATCAAGGCCTGGCGGGCCGAGGGCGCGATCTCGCGGCGCGGCAAGACGCTCGCCACGGGTGGCATGGTGCTCGGCTATGTGCTGTTCCTGATCGGCGCGCGCCCCGACCTGCCGCTGGCGCTGTTCGTCCTCGCCGTCTTTATCGCCTGCGCCTGGTACGTGCTGTCGCGGCCTAAGCCGTCGTGATGCCTGAGGGCAACCAGCGGTTTGATGTCGAGACGCTGCGCTGCGCTATGTTCGCAAGCGCAACTTGATCAGGCGCTTGGGGTGGGAGGTGCACCGCAGCGATGTCGATGGGCTGAGCAACCGGGTGCCTCGGGGCGCAAGCTAGCGCCAGTTCAGGCAACTGCCACGGCAGCAGCGGCTGCTACTCGAGCACGTATCCCAGCGCGCGATAGCCCGCACGTCGTTTTGCAGCCATCCGGGCTAGAACCGGCACCGCCTGATCGACATAATCCACGACCAGGACATCCCTTTTTCCATCATGCTCGCGATGTAGGCGGCCAACATACTGCGCTAGCGTTCCCTTCCATGCGATCGGCATCGTGAGGAAAAGCGTATCGAGGCGAGCGTCATCGAAGCCCTCGCCAATGTAGCGGCCCGTAGCGAGTATCATTCGCTCTTGATCCAGCGATACCTGCATCGACGATCCAGCCATTTTTCGATCGCCCGCAGACATGCCGCCGCTTAGCACCACAAGATTCCTCACAAAGGGCGAGAACCGTTGCCGAAGGTAGTCTAGGTGATCCTTCCGCTCGGTCAGAACGATTGGACAACGCTTCGCCTCAAGCGACTTCAGCACATCATCAAAGATCAGATCGTTGCGGCTATCATTCTGAGCCAACGCAGCATAGATCGCAGGCATAGACGGGCGCTCAGCGGAGGCCAGTGATGGAGGTAATTCAAACTCCGTCGAACGGTCCCGGAGCCGATGATGAATACCTCGTTCCGCAGCTTGAACCCGCGCGTCCACCCTATGACGCACAGGACCGCACTGCATGAAGATGATGGGATGATGCCCGTCCTTGCGCGCGACAGTGGCGGACAAACCAACCACGTACCGCGCTTTTGACCGGCGAGCGACAAGCTCGAAGCTTGTCGCTGAAAGGTGATGGCATTCATCGACGATCAGGTGGCCATAGTCCGCGACGGCGTCGGCAACCTCGCCCCTACGGGTAAGGCTCTGAATGAGTGCGACATCGATAATGCCCGTCGGCTTTCTTGTCCCGCCGCCGATAATCCCGATCTGCTTGGAATCTATGTTCAAGAACGAGCGCAGCCGTTCTACCCATTGCTTGAGCAATTCCCGTCTATGAACCAAAATGAGCGTGTTTCTCGCGCGGTGCGCAATGAGTGCGGCGGCGACGACCGTCTTGCCAAAGGCGGTGGTAGCGGCAAGCACGCCGTTGTCGTGGGCGGTAAGGGCATCGAAAGCCTTCAACTGCGGCTGTCGCAGTTCCCCCAGGAAGGAAACGGTCGCGGGGAGCGCCGTACCGATCTCGCGCAGGTCTTCCAGGTTGGCAACCGCGCCATGGCTTTTGATGAGGTCGGTCACCTCGTCGAGGATACCTCGAGGTAGTGCAACATGCTGGGGATAGAGCTCGGCGCATGAGACAATCCGAGGCTTGCCGAATATCGGCAGCCGCATGGCTTGGGCGCGATAGAACTCCGGGTTCTGGAAAGCCGCTAGCCGAACAAGCTGAGCAATCAAAGCCGACGGAAGTCCGACCCGGTCGATGTAAACCTGGTCGGAGACAACGATCCTGATACTTCTTGGGACGGCAGCCTCAATACGGAGCGGCGGGCTGCGGCGCGAAGGCGACATCTTCCAAGGCTCGTCGGCATGTTCGTCGTCGACGGGCATGCGGACGCCAAGGACCCGCCCTGATCGTTCCGCCTCGTCCGCAATCCTAAAAGCCTCCGCCGACGATAGCCGTCGGAGGGAGGATAGATATGCCCATTGGTCGTCATAAGGCCGCAGATCCTTGTCAACGAAGACGCTGTTGCCGCTCTGTCGGGCCTTTCTTTGCAAGGGCAGCGCAATCAGATTGCCAAAGCCCCCGACGGGCATCGTGTCCTGGTTGGGAAAGAAGCGATCATAGGACGTGAAGCCGATGTCCGGACGCCTCTCCATCGTCTCGGTGATCAGTGCCGATCCCAGTTGCCTCGCGGCCCTGGCCGGTACGGGCTCGGCGAAGAATATCCAAACATGGCCGCCGTTTCCCGACCGCGACCGCTCCAGGGCGGCGGCAATTCCTTTCGTATGACAGGTGCTAAGCAATGCCCTGGCGTCGTCCGCCCAACTGTGCTTGTCGAAATCGGCGGCAAGGAACCAGCACGTCTCGTCGTTCAGCAGCGGATACACCCTCGCGACAAAATCACCCGAGCGGGAATCACCTCCGCGCAGGTGCTTCTCGATGATGTCTCCGGATGGCGCGATGAATGCCTGGTTTGGGCATTCTCCGCATTTCACCTTCGGCTTACCGCAAACGCCCTTCACCCACTCGTTCGAACAAGCTGGTGAATAGCCCGAACGCCCAGCTTTGCGGTTTTCCCACCTCGTCGGAAAGACATCGGGGCGCCCCGCAAACAGAGCACGAAACAACCCGATCTTCTCGGTCGATGAAGAGGCATTGCTAATAGGGGCGTCGGCAAATGTCGGCGTCCGCTCAAGCGCCCCCAACTCGTCCTCAAGCCTGGCGCGCTCAGTGTCCAGATCGGCTAGCCGCCGTCTGATGCGCGCAATTTCTTCCGAAGGATCATTGTTACTCGGCAATCTCGCAACTCACGTGCCAAGCTATGGGTCACAGAATAGCATAGACTAAAGACCACTCGGACTTAAGGCGGGCGACTACAGCGGCTCACAGCCTCAATGGTCGAGTCAGAGCAGCCCTCGACCCCTTAGATCGGCTGAGAAGGTAGCGAGCGGCATCACCAGCGTGAGTGGTTGGTTTTCGAGCGGCTCGGCACCATAACCGGCATACCACTTGGCGGCGCGTTCGCCCTTGGCGTCGATGATCAGTAGTACACCGCCGACCTCGGATGCGATCCGAAGGCAGCGCAGTGCGGCCGCCACGAGGAGTTGTCCACCCAAACCGTGGCCGGCTACCGAGACATCGGTGGCGATCCGGGCCAGCTTGTATCCAGCGATCTCGTGCTGAGCCAGCCCCTTCGTCATCGACGGCGACACGCTTTGATGTGCTACGGAGGAGGGGGCGATCGTGTAGAAGCCAAGCACACGGCTCGGGGTTGAGATATCAATCGCGCAGAAGGTCTTAGAGGCGTTCTGTTCGTGGTTTTGACGCGCGTAGCGGCGGAAGAAATCGTTCATCGCCGAATTGCCGCAGTCGAAGGACTGGCGATCATGCGACTTCGCGATGGGTTCCTCTCTCCAGGCGGGCAGCGTCACAGGGAGTCAGGCAACGCCGCTATCGCCGCACGCAGCTTTGCATTGGGCTTGGGCGGGTTTTCCAGCAGCTCAAGCACGCGTGCGTGCTCACGCGCGGTCAAACGAACGACTTCGGCCGCCTCAATCACTGCCTCAGCTTCTCGCAATGCGGTCTGGGTAACGAAGTTCGTCAGGTCGGTGTTGCGGAGCGCGGCAGCGTGCACGAGCTTAGCCTTCGTTTCCGGCGAAACCCTCAAGTTCATGCGCTTGTTGTCGTTCACGGCTGCTTGCGGCATCTCCGTCTCCTCAGTTCGTACATGTTCAAGATGTACGCGGAAGGTCCCTTGGTTTCAAGGGCGTGACCTTAAACGCGTACGCGTGATGGGTTGCCTTGACGATCTGGCTGTCGGGTGGGCGATTGGCTGGCGGATATGGTGGATCTCAGAAGGGCGCGTCGGCGAACTGATAGCGGCATCCTGCGCGGCGGCGCTTGGTCAGCTGGATTGGCAGGATTACTGCAACGCCGTCGACGAGGCGCTCGGTGGTGGCAACTGCGTTGGGTCGGCCGCCGGCAACCCGATGGCGCTGCGTACCGTGACGCCGATCCAGCGGGATAAACCAGCCAGCTTCGCGCAGCCATTCGAAGACCACTCCGCGAGGCACCTGATCACGATCACTGTGCCAATGAACGATCTCCGTCCGGACGCGCTCCATCATCTCGGCCTCTCCGCGGCCAAGATGGCGGTCGCCGAGGCATGGCCGCGGGCCTCAGTCCGCGCGAGATCGCTGATGCGAGCGGCAGAAGTATCCACACCGTTCGCAACCAGGTTCGCGCCGTTCTTGAGAAGACTGGCGTCAGGCCGAGCTCGTTTCCATCCTGGGGATGGTCCAGAAGGAGACCGTCGGCGCGGGTATTCGGGCGTGGCGTCTAACCCTTCACCCGGATGCTCACATTGCCGCTGCCGTGCTTGAGCACCAGGTTGTAGAGTCGGCGCGCGTTTTCGGGCGCCAAGCGGACGCAGCCATGCGAGGCGACGCGGCCCAGGCGCTTGGTGTCATAGGTGCCATGGATGGCATAGCCGCCGCGAAAGAAGATCGAATAAGGCATCGGCGCCAGGTCGTACTTCTTGGAGTAGTACTCCTTGTACATCCGCTGTACGCCGTAGCTGCCCTTGGGCGTGGCATAACCCTTCCGGCCGGTAGAAACGTCAAAACTGTATTTCGGTGCACCGCCCACCGACACCTGCATGTGCTGATCCGAGATGTCGATGACGATGGAAACGCTGGCAGCTGCGACGGGTGTTGCAACCGTGAGAAGGGCAACAAGCAGTAAAACGCGAATTAACATCTTGATGATCTCGAATTGACGCTGGCGAAATCTTCGCGCGAGCCCGTTGCCGACCGATTAATTTGGTCGTTTGCATCTGCAGCCTCACGCGCTCGTGACCCCACGGCGAGCGCAGCTCGTCCGTCCGGCGAGCGCAGCTCGTCCGTCCGGCGAGCGCAGCCCGTCCGTCCAGAGAGCGTGGCGTGTGGGTTGGGAACACCCCGGGATCCCCTTGGGATCAGCGCGCGTACGCGTTTGCATTCGTGCGGGCGCCTCACTATGGTGCGGCCGAATTCGACCCTGTTTCACTTGAGCTTCATGTCCAACGAAAACATCATCCGCGAGATCGACGAGGAACTGCGCAGCGACCGCGCGCGCAACCTGTGGCGCCGGTTCGGCCCCTATGTGATCGGCGCGGCCGTAGCTATCGTCCTCATCGTGGCGGTGAAAGAGGGCTGGGACTGGTGGCAGAACTCGAACTCGGCCCAGTCGTCGGACCAGTTCTATGCGGCGCTGCAACTGGCTGATGGCACCGATGCCGAAGCGGCCAAGAAGGCGCTCGACGAGGTGATCGCCGCCAATCACGGCGGCTACCCGATCCTTGCGCGCTTCCGCGAAGCTGCGCTCCTCGCCAAGGACGGCAAGACCGCGGAGGCGGTGGCCGCCTATGATGCGCTCGCCGCCGGGCAGCCCAACAAGTATCTGCGCGAGCTGGCGCTGGTGCTTGCCGCCAACCTGCTGGTCGATGGCGGTGACGTCTCCCAGGTCGAGCAGCGTGTCGGTGGCCTCGTTGGCGGGACCAGCCCGATGCGTAACGCCGCGCGTGAAGCCATCGGCCTCACCAAATACAAGGCCGGCGACCTCGCCGGGGCGCGCCAGAGCTTCGAAGATGCGGCCAACGATCCGCAGGCGAGCCAGGAACTGCGCCAGCGTCTGACCGTCTATCTGGCGCAACTGGTAGCCGAGGGCGTGGCCTCGCCGGCAGCGAAAGCTGCCGCGACCGAAACGCCCGTGGTGGTCGATCCTGCAACGGCCACCCCCGCCGCGACCTCGGTCGGCGATGCACCGGCGCTCGATACGGCGCCCGCACCCCAGGCAGCGCCTGCGATGGAAGCCCCGGCGATGGAAGCTACGCCGATGATGGAAGCCGTGCCGCCCGCAGCTGAGGCTGCTGCTGCCGAAGCTCCCGCGTCCACGGACGCACCCGCGTCCACTGAAGCACCCGCCGCGCCCGCGAACTGAGTTCGCGTCCGGCTCTAAGTACTGGGGTCTCGCTTGACCGTTACCGTCGCCATTGTCGGCCGTCCCAATGTCGGCAAGTCGACGCTGTTCAACCGTCTGGTCGGGCGGAAGATCGCGCTCGTCGACGATACGCCGGGCGTCACCCGCGATCGCCGTGAGGCCGAGGGTCGCATCGGCGACCTGCGCTTCAAGGTGCTCGATACCGCCGGCTACGAAGACAAGACCGACGGCTCGCTGGAAGACCGGATGCGCCAGCAGACCGAGATCGCCATCCGCGATGCCGACGTCATCCTGTTCATGATCGATGCCAAGGCCGGCGTCACGCCGCTGGACGAGCGCTTTGCCCAGGTGTTGCGCCGCGCCGGCAAGGATGTGCACCTGATCGGCAACAAGGCCGAGGGCAGGGCGGCCGATCCGGGGCTGCTCGAGGCCTACAACCTGGGTTTCGGCGAGCCGGTGGCGCTCTCCGCCGAGCACGGGCTTGGCCTCGCCGACCTCCACGCCATCGTGTCGAAAGCCGTGGACGCCGCCGCCGAGAAGGCCGAGGCCGAGGCGCCGACACTGGCCGTGATGCCCGAAGTCGATGTCGACCTGCCTGAGGATGACGGCTCGACCGAGGACGGGCCGGTCAAGCGCTGGGATCCCAAGCGCCATCTCAACGTGGCGATCATCGGTCGCCCGAACGCCGGCAAATCGACGCTGATCAACCGCATGGTCGGCGAAGACCGCCTGCTGACCGGGCCGGAAGCCGGCATCACCCGCGATTCCATCCTGGTGCCCTGGGAGTACGATGGGCGAACCATCAACCTCGTCGATACCGCAGGCATGCGCCGCAAGGCGCGCATCGAACAGAAGCTCGAAAAGCTGGCGGTGAGCGACTCCCTGCGTTCGATCCAGTATGCCGAAGTGGTGGTGCTGCTGCTCGATGCGCAGATCCCGTTCGAAAAGCAGGACCTGACGCTGGCCGATCTGGTCGAGCGCGAAGGCCGCGCCCTGGTGATCGCGGTCAACAAGTGGGACACCATCGAAGACAAGAACGCCAAGCTCGCCGAGTTGCGCGAGCAGTGCGAGCGCTACCTGCCGCAGCTCAAGGGCATCCCGCTGGTCACCATCTCGGGCCTGCAGGGACGCAATATCGATAAGCTGATGCAGGCGATCTTCGCCATCGAGCGCAAGTGGAACAGCCATGTCTCGACGGCGCGGCTCAACCGCTGGCTGAGCGGCATGACCGAAAGTCACCCGCCGCCGGCCGTTTCAGGACGCCGGCTGAAGCTGCGCTACATGACCCAGGCCAAGATCCGGCCGCCGAGCTTCATCCTCTTCGCTTCCCGTCCCGAGGCGCTGCCGCATGCCTACCAGCGCTACCTGGTCAACGGCCTGCGCGACGCCTTCGACATGCCCGGCACGCCGATCCGGCTGTGGGTGCGCGGCGGCAAGAACCCGTTCGACAAGAAGGGCGAGTAGGGAATGGCGAATGACGAATAGCAGGCTCATCCGGCCGCATTCGCTACTCGCAATTCGCTACTCACTCTCTTATAGTTTCTGCCTTCCAAGCGACCCGATGCTGAGTGCGGGGCCGCAACCTTGAAACGACATTGTTCCTCGAAATTCTGATTGTCGCCGTCCTGACGCTGGTCAACGGTCTTCTCGCAATGAGCGAACTGGCGGTAGTTTCGTCCCGCCCGGCGCGCCTCAAAGTCCTCGCCGCCGAAGGCAAGCGCGGCGCCACCGTGGCGCTCAAGCTGCAGGAAGACCCGGGCAAGTTCCTTTCCTCGGTGCAGATCGGCATCACCCTCGTCGGCGTGCTCTCCGGCGCCTTCTCTGGCGCGACGCTGGGCGAGCGCCTCGGTGATACCCTGATCGGCGTCGGTATCAATCCCTCGATCGCCGCGCCGCTCGGCGTCGGTATCGTGGTCATCATCATCACCTATCTGTCGCTGATCGTCGGCGAACTGGTGCCCAAGCAGATCGCACTGCGCGATTCCGAGGGTGTTGCGGCCCGTGTTGCGCCGCTGATGGCCTTCATCGCCTCGATCGCGGCGCCGCTGGTCTGGCTGCTTGATATCTCGGGCAAGCTGGTGCTGCGCCTCCTCGGCCAGGCCGGCGAGACCGATGAGCGGGTCACCGATGAGGAGGTGAAGACCCTCATCGCCGAGGCCGAGCACGCCGGTGTGCTCGAGACCGAGGAGCGCCACATGATCTCGGGCGTCATGCGCCTTGCCGACCGTTCGGCCCGCGGCCTGATGACGCCGCGCCTGGATGTCGAACTGCTCGACCTGAGCGAAACCCAGGAAGAGATGATCGAAAAGCTCCGCGCCACCCGCCACTCGGTGCTGCCGGTCCAGGATGGCGCCGTGGACTCGATCATCGGCGTGATCGTCCGCAAGGATCTGGTCGAGAACGTGCTTTCAACCGCGCCACTCGACATGCGCGCGCTGGTGAAGCAGGCACCCGTGGTGATGGATCGCTCGAGCGCGCTCGACGTGCTGAAGGCCATCCGCGGTTCGCTGGTGCACATGGCGCTGGTGTTCGACGAGTACGGCCACTTCGAGGGCATCGTCACCCCGGGCGACATCCTCGAGGCGATCACCGGCGCCTTCCAGGAAGAGGAGGGCGACGAGAAGGCTTACGTCACCCGTGAGGATGGCTCTTACCTCGTCTCGGGCTGGATGCAGGTCGACGAGTTCCAGGCGCACCTGGGTGTTCCAGTCCCCAAGGATGCCAAGTTCGAAACCGTCGCCGGTTTCGTGCTGGCCGAGCTCAATCACCTGCCGGCCGTGGGCGAAACCTTCGAGCGCGGCCACTGGCGCTTCGAGGTGCTGGACCTCGACGGCCGCCGCATCGACAAGATCCTGGTGACGCGACTGAATTAGGTCTTTCGGTTGCGCTCCGTGGGTGCCCCCACCCACGGAGTCATTCCCGCGCAGGCGGGAACCTAGTGGGATGTTCCATCACCCGCTGAGGCTGAGGGATCCCACTGGGTTCCCGCCTCCGCAGGAAGGCGGGCCTGATCGTGAAATGCCTCAGAGCGGCCGCAGTTCCGACTTTTCCCAGTCGAACAGCATGCGGTTCTCGGTGAATTCGGGTGCGATCATGTCGATGAGCTTGGGCATCAGCGCTTGAGGCCGGGGCAGGGTGTCGGGGTTCTCGCCCGGCATCGCCTTGGCCCGCATCGCTGTGCGCACGGCGCCCGGATAGAACACGTTGACCCGCACCGGGGTGATACCGCCGACTTCGGCCGCATAGCTCTTGGCCAGGGCCTCGACTGCGGCCTTGCTCGCCGCATAGGGCCCCCAGTTGGCGCGTGCCGAACGCGCCGACGACGAGGAGACGACCACCACGCGACCAGCCACCGCTTGGCGCAGCAGCAGGTCGAGTGAGCGGATCAGCCGATAATTGGCGGTGACGTTGAGGCCCATCAGCTTGTCGAACTCCTTGGGCTCGACATGGGCGAGCGGGCGCAACTCGCTCAGCATCGCCGCATTGGCGACGAAGCCATCGAGGTGCCCCCAGCGCTCGAAGATCGCGTGCCCGAGCCGGTCGATGCCGTCAAAATCCATAAGGTCCATTGGCACCAGCGTGGTGCTGCTGCCCGCCCGCTGGATCTCGTCGTCGAGCTCTTCGAGCCCGCCGATGGTGCGCGCCACCGCAATCACATGCGCCCCGCGCCGCCCCGCCTCGAGCGCGGCCTGATAGCCAATGCCGCGCGACGCGCCGGTAACGAGGACGATTTTGCCGGCGAGGGAGTTGGTCATGCGAAAGGGTTCCGTTGGACTGCTGGCTCTTCTACCCACCGCATCATTGCCGCGAAAGCGGGAATCTCCGTTCGAAATGCGGCGGAAGGTCCATGTTCGTGGCCCAACTCCGGTGTCATCCCAGCGAAAGCTGGGACCCAAGCATCAGCTCGTGCAGTCGGTGAGTTGGGTCCCAGCTTTCGCTTAGCTTTCGCTGGGATGACATCGAGCTTGAGGAAGCGTCGGAGTGACAGGCCCCGCTGGGCCTCAGCTCGCTTCCTTCATCAGCGACAGCGTCTTGGGATCGTTCTTGCTGCGGCCGTTGAGGTCGGTGAGCTTGGTGGGGTAGTCGCCGGTAAAGTGGTGGTCGGTGAATTGCGGGCTCAGCGGGTTGCGCTTCACCCCGCCAACCGCGTCATAGAGCCCGTCGATCGAGAGGAACGCGAGGGAATCGGCGCCGATGAACTTGCACATCGATTCGAGGTCGGGGTGCTGGTTGGCCAAGAGGTTCTCCGGATCCGGCGTATCGATGCCGTAATAGTCGGAGTGGAAGATCATCGGCGAGGCGACGCGGATATGCACTTCGCGGGCGCCGGCATCGCGGATCATCTGCACGATCTTCACCGAGGTGGTGCCGCGCACGATCGAGTCGTCGATCAGCACCACGCGCTTGCCTTCGATCTCGGCCCGGTTGGCCGAGTGCTTGAGCTTCACTCCGAAGGCGCGGATCGATTGGGTCGGTTCGATGAAGGTACGGCCCACATAGTGGTTGCGGATGATGCCGAGCTCGAACGGGATGCCACTCGCCTGTGCATAGCCGATCGCCGCCGGCGTGCCGCCATCGGGCACCGGCACCACGACGTCGGCTTCGACCGGGGCTTCCTTCGCCAGGTTGATGCCCATGCGCTTGCGCGCCGAATAGACCGGCCGGCCGGCGACGATCGAGTCGGGACGGGCGAAGTAGACATACTCGAACAGGCAGATGCGCTCGGGGCGGGGCGCGAACGGCTTCACCGAGTCGATGGTGATGGTGCCATCCGGCTGCGTCTCGCAGATCACCACCTCGCCATTCTCGACATCGCGCACGAACTTGGCGCCGATGATGTCGAGCGCGCAAGTTTCCGACGCAAAGATCGGTTTACCGTCGAGATCGCCCAGCACCAGCGGGCGGATGCCGTTGGCGTCGCGCGCGCCGATCAGCTTGGTGCGGGTCATCGCCACCAGCGCAAAGGCGCCCTCGAGGTGCATCAGCGCGTCGATGAAGCGATCGGACGAAGCGACCTTCTTGGAGCGGGCGATGAGGTGCAGCACCACCTCGGTATCCGAGGTCGACTGGCAGATGGCGCCCTGCGAGATCAGTTGCTTCCTGAGCGTCAGGCCGTTGGTGAAGTTGCCGTTATGCGCAATGGCAATGCCGCCGACTTCGAGCTCGGCGAACAGCGGTTGCACGTTGCGCAGGATTGTTTCGCCGGTGGTCGAGTAGCGCACATGGCCCATGGCGAGATGGCCCGGCAGGCGTCGGACGGTCGCCGGATCGGTGAAGTGGTCGCCGACGAGGCCAAGCTGGCGCTCCGAATGGAACTGCTTGCCGTCGAAGCTGACGATGCCCGCCGCTTCCTGGCCGCGGTGCTGCAGCGCATGCAGGCCGAGCGCCGTAAGGGTTGCCGCCTCGGGATGGCCGAGGATGCCGAACACGCCGCACTCCTCGCGCAGCGTATCATGGTCCCATTCCGCGATCGGTTTGGCGTTTAGGGTCATCGGGCACCTCTGCGGGTTCAGGTCGGGCCAAACAAGACGGGACCGCAGATGCGGTCCCGGTCACGAATATGCAATGCGCTCACCCGAATTTCATCAGGCGTTGGGTGCGGCTCCCTCGGCCGGCTCCAGGGGCGCATCATTCTCGAGCTGGTCGGTGCCTTCATCGTTCGGCACGTCGGCATCCGGGTTCGGCACGTCGTCGGGCGACACATCCTCGCCCGTGCCGCCACCGGCGCCGCGCTGCAGGATGTCGGTGACCTGCTTCTCGAGATCGGGGGGCAACAGCGCGATCAAGCTGTCGCCGAAATTGCGAAGGATCGGCAGCGAGCGCGACTCGGCCGCCCACGAGGGCAGGTTCGAGGGCATCAGCCACAGCCCGAAGATCACCACGATCACCGCGATCAGGACGCCGCGGGCAACGCCGAAGATGAAACCGAGGGTCCGGTCTAGCGGCCCGATACGGCTGTCGACGACGAAATCGGCGATCCGCATGGTGATGAGGTGCAGAATGATCAGCGCCACGATGAAGGTGCCGAGCACCGTCACGATGTCAGCCACGATCGGCTCGGCGATGTAGCCGCGCGCGATGTCCTTGTGGTTGAAATAGGCATAGGCGGCGATTGCCGCGGAGCCCGCCCAGGTCGCCAATGACAGGATTTCGCGCGTGAATCCGCGGGCCGTAGCCAGGATCGCCGAAATCAGGACGAGAACGCCGATGCCGACGTCAAATGCAGTCAACATAGAGAAAATCCGCCCCTGGGACCCGCTTCAGGGTCCCGTGTAACCATTAATCGTGGCAAAG
>NZ_DASZAW010000103.1:0-87602 GCF_035944845.1 Devosia sp.
TTCCTTCAATTCGGGGCGGGTTGGGATTTGCTTTCGCGGCCCGCGCCATCCTATATGGCCATGCGCTCCGGGCTTGTCCAGACTGGCGCGTCACGAGGGTAAAACCATGCCGGCAACGACACTTACCGAGCGGCTGTTCGATGATTCGGATACCGCGCCGATCGACCCCTGCTCGCTGTTCGAGGAATGGTTTGCCGCCGCACAGGAAAGCGAGCCGAACGACCCGCACGCCATGGCGCTGGCCAGCGTCGATGCCGACGGCCTGCCCGACGTGCGCATGGTGCTGCTGAACCAGCGCGACGCGCGCGGCTTCTGCTTCTTCACCAATTTCGAGAGCGACAAGGGGCGCGAGTTGCTTGCCCACCCCAAGGCCGCTTTCGTCATGCACTGGAAGACGTTGCGCCGGCAGATCCGGGTGCGCGGCCCGGTCGAGGTGGTGGCCGACAAGGAAGCCGACGCTTATTTCGCCACCCGCGCCCGGGTCAGTCAGATCGGCGCCCATGCGTCCAAGCAGTCGCGTCCGCTGGCCAACCGCTATACCCTCCTGGAGCGGGTCGAGACCCTGCAGAAGAGCTTTCGCGAAGACGAGCCGGTGAATCGCCCGGCCTACTGGTCGGGCTTTCGGGTCATCCCTCAGGCGATGGAATTCTGGAAGGATGGCGCCAACCGCCTGCACGACCGCGTTCGTTTCACCCGCACCCTGCCGGACGGGTCGTGGGCCCGGCAGCGGCTCTATCCGTAAATCCTGAGCGCCGGCAATTGCCTGGCGCTTGCCAATAACGCGGCGACTACCGCAACATGCCCTCCGGGTGGGGGCGGTGGCGTGAGCAGTATTGCAACCTTGTTGGGCAACGTGCGGATCACTCGTGTGCCGGTCAAGTTCACAGGTACGCGGGCCGAGCTGTTCTGGCGCCTGGTCCGCGGCTACCTGCTGATGATTCCGACGCTTGGGCTCTACCGCTTCTGGGTTACCACCATGAAGCGTCAGTTCTACTGGCACAACACCAGCATCGACGGCGACGCGCTCGAGTATTCCGGCACCCCATTGCAGCTGCTGATCGGTTTTCTTTTCGCCCTGGCGATCTTCCTGCCGCTCTATTTCGTCTTCTTTTATCTCTCGACCCAGGTCGGCCCCGTCGTGCTGGTGGGCTACGCCGTCGTCGCGGCCCTGTTCTGGTTCCTCTTCGGCTATGCAAGCTATCGCGGGCGCGACTTCCGCCTGTCGCGCACCCTGTGGCGCGGTATCCGCTTCGATCAGCAGGGCAATGCCTGGGCCTACGCGACGCGGCAATTCCTGTGGTCAATGCTCGTCCTCGCCACGCTCGGGCTGGCCTACCCGTTCATGTCCGCCGACCTTTGGCGCTACCGCTATACCAACACCTGGTACGGCGATCGCCAGTTCGGCTTCACCGGTACCTGGCGCACCATCGCGGGTCCGTTCTACCGGGCCTATGCCACGTTCGCCGTTCTCGTCGGGGCCCTGCTGGGCGTCGGGTTGCTTACCGGCGGTGCGGCCATGGCGGCGGCGCCGTTCCTCGCAGTCGTCCTCGGCTTCGGCGGTTTCTTCTACTATCGCGCCCGCGAGAGCAGCCGGATGTTCTCAGAGGTGCAGCTTGGCACGGCGCGCCTCAGGGTGGAGATCAAGGCCCGGGCTTTGGCGGCGCAGTTCGCCGCTTACTCCGGCATGCTGACGGTGGCCTTCATCATCATCGGGCTCGTCGGCTACCTCGTCACGCTGCTGGTGCAGGGCCAGTTCGACTTCACCTCGCTTGCCGGCATCGCTCGAGCCGGCTGGATCGGCGTGGGGCTCGCGCTGGGCGGCTATCTGGCCAGCCTCGCGGCGCTCAGCCTGATGGCCGAGGTCTATCTCGATTGCGGCTACTGGATGCTGGTCGCGCGTGGCGCCACCATTGTCGGCATTGAAAGCCTCAGCACCGTCCGGGCGGGTAGCGAGGACAAATCCCTCGCCGGCGAAGGCCTCGCCGATGCGCTCAATGTGGGATCGTTCTGATGGAGATGGAGCCAACCGGCCGCTACTACGACGGTCTCGTGGCAGCGCGCCGCTATGTCACCCTTGCCCTGACGCGCGATGCCGGCTCGGCCGAACTCATCATTGCCGACCGCGACACGCGCGAGGAGCTCGATCGCTGGCCGGTCGACTCGGTGTTCGAACTGGCGGGGCTCGGCGACGATCTGCGCCTCGGTGCCGCCGATCGGCCCTATGGCGCCCGTCTCACGCTGCCAACAGGGGAGTGGAGCACCGCCTTGCGCGAGGCAATCCCCGGCCTCGGTCGCCGATCGCGGCTGGAGCGCGGGCAACAGCGACGCGTCCTCGCGGGCGCCGTGGCGGCGCTCGTCTCGGTGATAGCAGCCTATGTGTTCGGCGTTCCGGTGCTGGCCGACAGTGCTACCAATCTGGTGCCGCCGGCCTGGGAGATCCGCCTCGGCGAAGGCGCCCGCCTGCAGATCGAGGCAATGCTGGGCAACGGCCGCCGCTTCGAGGCCTGCGGTTCGGAGTTCAGTCAGGCAAATCGCGCCATCGACCGTTTCGCGGCCGAAGTGATGGCAGGGACCGCCTCGCCCTTCACCCCCAGAGTAACCATCGTTCGGTCGCCGTTGACCAATGCCTTCGCCCTGCCGGGCGGCCAGGTGTACTATTTCTCCGGCCTGCTCGAGCGCACCGAGACGGCCGACGAGTTCGCCGGCGTCCTCGCCCATGAGCTCGGCCACGTCGTCCACCGGCACGGCATGGAGATGCTGATCGAAAGTTCGGCCACCGGCCTGCTGGTCGGCTTCGTGCTCGGCGACATGACCAACCTGTCGGTTGCCGCGGCCGCCGGCGCAACGCTGATCGACAGCCGCTTTTCCCGCGAGGCGGAACACGAGGCCGACGCCTTCGCCGGAGCTGCGGGCAACCGCCTGGGCTTTTCACCGCAGGCCCTGGCCGACCTACTCGGGCTGGTTGCGGAGGACACCACGATGACGCGCAGCCTGGCCCTGCTCAGCACCCATCCCTTGACCGACGAGCGCCGCGCCGCGCTGGAAGCGCTCGAGGTGGCGCCGGCGATCACCCGTCCGGCGTTCTCCGACATCGAATGGCAATCGATCAAGTCGATGTGCTAGGCACACCACTTTGATGTCTGAGCACATCGCCTTGATATGCCTGGGCCACCGCCCTCAACAACTTTCTTCTGCGAGGCTTTGCACGAAGCGGCGCGCCGTGCTTATCCCTTAGCTCTCCAGCAGTTCCGGCCGGCACGATGCGCATTCTCATCCGCACCTCGAAATGGGCGATCTGGGCCCGGCGCTTCGGCAGTCTGGCGCTGCCGCTCACCATCATTCCGGTGCTGCTGCACCGCGAACAGTTGATCACCAGCGCCGACTTTACCGTCGTCGAGGCCGTCGCGGCAGGCGTTGCGGCGTTGGCGGTGTTCCTGGCGCTCGGGGCTTTCGGGCGGCTGTGGATCACCGGCGACCAGGGCTGGAGCAAGGCGGGGTGGGGGCTGTTCTTCGGCATCGTCTGCCTGCTGCCTTTCGCCTATCTCGGCTATGAGGCGATGCGTTACCCGATGGTCGACGAGGTGACGACCGACAGCGCCGATCCGCTGCCGCTGGTCTCGCCGGTGCGCGTGGCGCCGACCGGTAGCCCGTTGCGCGACGAGATCGCGGCCATCTTCCCAAATGCCCAGACTCGCAGCTATCCGGTGGATGCCACCGAAATGTTCGCCATCGTCGATGGTCTGGTCGAGGCCCGCGGTTGGGACGTGCGCACTCGCCGCGCGCCGCCGACTGCGCTCGATATCGGCCAGATCAATGCCATCGCAGTGACGCTGTTCGGCTGGCGTGACGAGGTGGCGATCCGAGTCGCCGGCACCGCGCTGGGTTCGGTTATCGACATGCGCTCGGTGCCGCTCGGCGGCTTCCATGATTTCGGCGAGAACGGCAAGCGGATCGAGGAGTTTCTCGTCGCGCTCGACCAGAAGATCACACTGACGCTGCGTGACGCGCCGCAGGCCGCAGCCGCGCCCGACACCGAAGCTCCGCCCCTGCCCGAGGGGGACGACGCCGAGTAGTCCGCTGCTCGCACCGGCTTGTGCGGTAAAGCGTTCCCAACCCGATCAAGCCCGCGACGGAAACAGCGTCGTGCCGAACGGACCGTAGGTCGCGCCGATCAAACCGCGATCGACCAGATACTCGACATGCGCCTTGAGCGTCATCAACGCCGCGCCGTGCAACGGCTGGGCCAGCGGCGGATAGATCGTCGCCAACAGTTCACCGATCTTGCGGGCGCCGGCGTTCACAGCCGCGACCACCTGCCGGTTGCGCTCCTGCCGGTGCGCCAGCAGCGCTCGGGCATGGTCGGGGCCGTCCTCGATGGTCCCGCCATGCGCCGGCACGTAGTGCGCGTAGCCGAGGCCGATCACCTTCTCGAGCGAGTGCAGGTAGTCCGCCATCGAGCCGTCAGGCACCGAAACCAGCGTCGAATTCCAGCCCATGATATGGTCGCCGGTGAGCAGCCACGGCGTTCCGGTCAGCCCGAAGGCGAGGTGATTGGCGCAATGGCCAGGGGTGGCGATCACCTCGAGCGCCACGCCGTCAACCGCCAGCTGCTCACCATCCTCGAGCACCCGATCAGGGGTGAGGCGCCAGTCGCTGTCGCCACCCACCGCATTGATCTCGAACAGCCGCCCCGGGCGGCTGAGCCGATGCTTGCCGCCAGACCAGACCGGAGCGCCGGTCGCCGCCTTGAGCTTGGACGCCAGGGCCGAATGATCAAGGTGCGTGTGGGTGAGCAGGATCGCCTCCACCGGGCGTCCGGCGATGGCGCTGGTCAGCGCCTCGAGATGCAGGTCGTCGTCCGGGCCAGGATCGACGATCGCCACCCGAGCCGTGCCGATGATGAAGCTGTTGGTGCCCTTGAACGTGTAGGGGCCGGCATTGGGCGCAGTGACGCGTACGAGGCCGGCGGCCACCGCCACCGGGCGGCCGGTCTCAGCGTCGAACGTCGTGTTGAAGCTCAGCGCCGGCGTCTGGCCAGCCATTGCGCTCTCCCAGGCGAGCGACTAGTAATCGGCGCTAGCAATGCTCCTGTTGATGAAGGATTGGCAATGGCCTTGACGCTCACCACGCCCAATACCGTTCTTGGCGTGCTCTCGCCCAAATCGCAGTCGGCGCGCCTTGTGGCAAACTTGGTCACCGTGGTGCTCGGCTCGCTTGTTCTGGCGCTGTCGGCCAAAATCTCGGTGCCGGTGATGCCCATCCCGGTGACGCTGCAGACCATGGCCGTCGCGGCGCTGGCGGCCGGCTTCGGCTGGCGCATCGGCGTCGCCACCGTGGCGCTCTATATCGTCCAGGGCCTGTCGGGCCTGCCGGTTTTCGCCACCGGCGGCGGTCTCGACTACATCATGCGCCCGTCCTTCGGCTTCATCCTGGGCTACCTGCCGATGGCCTACATCATCGGCCGGGCCGCTGATCTGGGCGCTTCGGGCCGCATCGTGCTGCTGTTCGGCGCCATGTTGCTGGCGGATGCCGTGCTGTTCGCCTTCGGCTTCGCCTGGCTGCTGGTCGTCGCCAACGCGATCGTGCAGTCGGGTGCCACGCTCCCGGGCTGGCTCGATGCCACGAACCTCATCGGTACGGCGTGGAACGGCGCCGTTGCCCCGTTCATCCTGTGGGATGTGCTGAAAATGGCCTTCGCGGCGGTCAGCGTGGTCGGCGTGTGGAAGCTGCTGCCCAAGCGGGGCTGAGCCTCGGACGCCCACAGAATTGGCAAGGGCCGGTCTGCTGACCGGCCCTTTCTCTTTGCCAGCGCCCTGAGGGCGCCAAGGCGCGACCAAGCCAAAGACCGCTAGTTGGTGAATACCGCCAGCGAACCGTCAGCGGCGACGCCGATGGCGATCACCTCTTCGGCCGAGCTATCATTGGCCGCGAGCCAGGCGCCGAGCGCCACATTGGAGTTGAGCGCCACCCTGAGCTCATCGATCTCGTCGGCATTGTCGTTGAGCGCCAGGTCGAGCGCCGCAGCGTTGTCGGCATTGATCCAGCCGCTGATATCGTAGGTGGCGCCCTCGATTTCGCTCAGGCTGGCGAGGCTCGTTTCGGTCCAGTGGCTGCTCTCGATCAGCGAGATCACCACGCCCAGCTCATCATCGGATGTTAAGGACGCGCTCGCGGAGGCATTGGCGGTGAGGCTGCTCGCCGTGCTATCAATTGCCTCGAGGTCGTCGTGTCCGAGGCTGGCCGTAGCGTCGAAATCGGTCGCAACGCCGAGCGACAGGCCGCCTTCCCCCGACGAGGCAGAAGCGCTGCCGCCGAGCGAGACGCCGACACCGATGTCGAGCGCCAGGGTGGGCGTGCTGAGGACGCAGAGGCAGGTGAGCGCTGCGGCAAGGGTTTGAGTTTTCATGATGATGGCTCCGTTGCAGTTGCGTCGTGGAGCTTCCCGGATACGCCCTGACACGTTCATGAGATCGTTGTCAGGCATTGGTCAGGGTCGGGAATGTAGTCTGCCAGACATGCTCCTCACCCGTCCGAATCATCGCTTGGTGCTCGCACTTGTCTGCGTCGCGGGGCTGTTCCTCCCATCCGCCGCGCTGGCGCAGATCGACCTTGGGCTCGACCTGGGCGGCCTCGGCGGCGTCGATGTCGGCATTGGCGGCGATGACGGGCTGGGCGTCGATGTTGATCTCGGTGGCGACAGCGGGCTGGGCGTCGACGTTGGTGTCGGTGGTGACGGTGGGCTGGGTGTCGACGTCGATCTTGGCGGTGACGGTGGGCTGGGCGTCGACCTTGACCTCGGGGGCGACGATAGCGGCCTCGATATCAATCTGGGCGGGTCGGGCGCCGGTGTCGGTGGGCTGGGGCTCGATCTTGAGACCGCCGGCAAGCCGCTGGGCCAGAAGGCGGCGCTGCAGGCGGTGCGCAGCGGCCGGGCGTTGCCGATGGAAGACATCATGCTGCGCGCCCGATTGCTCACCGACGGCGAGATCATCGATGCGCAGTTAGTGTCGCTGCAAGATGTGCTGCTGTATGAAATCAAGGCGCTGGCGAAATCCGGCGAAGTGAGCGAGCTGTATTTCCTTGCCCAGACGGGTGAATATCTCGATCTGAACTGAGCGTCACATGCGCGTACTGGTTGCCGAAGACGATCGGCGCATCGCCGAGGCCCTTGCCGCCGCCCTGCAGGCGGCCGGCTTCGTTGCGGAGGTCGAATCCGACGGCGAGGAAGCCTGGTATCGCGGCGACACCGAGGAATTCGACGCCATCATCCTCGACCTGGGGCTGCCGACCTTGGACGGCCTGACCATCCTCAAGCGCTGGCGCAAGGCGGGCCGCAGCGGCCCCGTGCTGATCCTCACCGCGCGCGGCCACTGGGAGGAGCGGGTCGAAGGCATCGAGGCCGGCGCTGACGACTATGTGGTCAAACCCTTCCGCATCGAGGAAGTGGTGGCGCGTATCCGCGCCATCGTCCGCCGCTCCGGCGGCTTCGCCTCGTCGCGGGTGGAGATCGACGATCTGGTGCTCGATACCCGCGCCATGCAGGTCACCCGCGACGGCATCCCGATCAGCCTGAGCCCACAGGAATACCGGCTGTTCGCCTATCTGGCGCATCAGCGCGGCCGGGTGGTGTCGCAGATGGAGATCACCGAGCATCTCTACGCTCAGGATTTCGAGCGCGAATCCAATTCCATCGAAGTGCTGGTCGGCCGGGTGCGGCGCCGGCTCGGCACCGACATCATCAAGACGCGTCGCGGTTTCGGCTACTATATGGGGACGCTCGAGGAATGAATCCGCGCTCGCTGCGCCTGCGCCTGCTGGGCGGCGCGGCGCTGTGGATCATCCTCGCACTGCTGGTCGCCGGTTTCGCCATCGGCTGGATGTTCACCGCCAATGTCGAGCGCTCGATGCGCGACGGGCTGACCGCCAGCCTCAACCGGCTGGTGGCGCAGATCGACCCGTTGGCCGAGGAGCCGGTGCCCGGCGATGCGCTGCCGGACCCACGTTACGGCACGCCGCTGTCAGGCATCTACTGGCAGGTCGAGACGCCGGGTTCGGATGATGCCTGGCGCTCGCGGTCCCTCGGTGATCACGTCCTCGCCACCGGCGCCGCGACGGCGCCCGGCGGCGCCGAGCGTTTCGGCACGCTGGCCGGCCCGAGCGGGCAGTCGCTCTCGGCCATGCTGCGCGAGGTCAGCTTTGCAACCGATGCCGGCCATAAGTTGTTTCGCGTCACCCTCGCCGAAGATCGGGCGCTGCTCGACGAGTCGATCCGCCGGTTCGGCGGCGACCTGATGCTGGCCCTGGCAGTGCTGGGGGTGGCGCTGATCCTAGCGGCCTGGCTGCAGGTGCAATTGGGCCTGAAGCCGCTCGAGCACCTGCGCGAGGGCATCGGGGCGGTGCGCCGCGGCGAAGCGCAGAACCTGCCGCCGCGTTACCCCGCCGAGGTGCTGCCGCTGGTCGGCGAAGTCAATGAGCTGCTGAGCCAGCAGCAGAAATCCATGGAGTTCGCGCGGGCCCGCGCCGCGGATCTGGCGCACGGGTTGAAGACGCCGCTCTCGGTGCTGCGCAACCTCGCAGCCCACATGCAGACCACCGGCCATGCCGAGGCCGGCGAGCAGGTCGATGAGATCGTCGGCGAGATGGATGATCGGGTCGAGTATCAGCTGCGCCTGTCGCGGCTGAGGATGCGCACCCGGGCGCACCAGCTCAGCGCCTCGCTGAACGAAGCGGTCGACCGGACCATCGCCGTTCTGAGCCGCACCCAGGAAGGCGAGGAGCTCGATTGGCAAGTCCAGCTTGCCCCCGGGCTCAAGGTCGATATCGATCGCCACGACCTGATGGAACTGGTGGGTGTCATTCTCGAGAACGCCGCCAAATGGGGCCGGTCGCTGGTCCGGGTGGAGGGCCGGCGCAACGGCGCGTTTGCCGAGCTGACCATTGCCGATGACGGGCCCGGCCTCACCGAGGAGCAGATCGCCCGGCTCGGCGTGCGCGGCCAGCGCCATGACGAGAGCCGCCGCGGTTCAGGCCTCGGTCTCGCCATTGCGCTTGAGGTGGTGGCGCTCAATGCCGGCACGGTGCATTTCGCTCGCGCTGCCCAGGGTGGGCTGGCCGCCACGGTGCGCCTGCCGCTCGCCTAGAGCACTTTTCGTGCTTTGGATGCGCCGGCAGTTTCGTCTCAAGGCGATTCCTCCCAACCACCGGCGTCATCCCCGCGAAGGCAGGGGACCTCTGTTTTCTGAGCCCGCCGCACACTCGGCAAACGAAGGTTCCCGCTTTCGCGGGAATGACCGGTGGGTGCGATAGGGCCGAGACAGATCAGTGTCACGGTTAACTTCGCCTTACCCACTTTGCTCGAAGTCACCGCGCTTTGGAACGAAGCCGTGAGCCTTTTCGCGTAGACCAGTACGGCCGGTCGAATGCCGGTAGTGCCAAGGGTCTGGCGGCTCAGCGAGGAACGCGTGCTTCGGCGTACACAAACGATCGCTCTCAAGGATGACGGCGAAATCCAGGAGGCCCTGCGGCCCGAACTGCCGCGCACCGCAGCGCAGCGGGCCGATCCGGAGCAACTGGACAAGGTGCTCGCCGAGGTGACCTGGACGCCGCCCCCCAATCAAACCGAACGTCGCAACCTCGATGCCTGGCGCAACGAAGCGCTGCAGACCGTCGTCACCAATACGGATCGCCGCAAAGGCGGCGATCGCCGCAAGGCCGCGCCACCGCCGCCGCGTACCGGTTGGCGCTGGAAGGTTCCCCCGTCCCGTCTGGCCCTGCTCGCCGTGGCGCTGATCGCCGGCGGGCTCGCCGCCTACCTCACCACCCAGACCAACCAGCCGGCGGCCCAGCCGGTCGCCGAACCGGTGACCGAAGTGGTGCAGGAAGCGCGCGTTCGCGTCCTTGCCGCCAAGGCCGGCATCGGCCTCGGCCAGCGCCTGAGCGCGGCATCGGTCGAATGGGTCGATTGGCCGGAGGGCTCGGTACGACCCGAGTACATCACCGTCGAGGCCAAGCCCGATGCCATCGCCGAAATGAGCGGCGCCGTGGCGCGCTTCGAGTTCTTTGCGGGCGAGCCGATCCGTGCCGACAAGCTGGCGCTGGCCAGCGACGGGTACCTCTCGGCAGTGCTCGACAGCGGCACCCGCGGTGTCTCGGTCACCGTCTCCGCTGCCTCGGCTTCCGGTGGCTTCGTCGTCCCCAACGACCGGGTCGACGTCGTCCTCACCCGCAGCATCGGCCAGTCGGATAGTCCTCAGACCCAGGTCTCGGACACCATCCTGCGCAACGTGCGCGTCCTCGCGATCAACACCCGGCTCGGCGAAACCGGCAGCACCGGCGCCGCCACCGATCCCGAGAACCCGCGGGCCGAGATCTTCGCTGACGAGGCGATCGCCACGCTGCAGCTCGATCCGGGCCAATCGGAGGTGATCATCAACGCCACCGCGCTGGGCCGGCTGACGCTGGTGCTGCGTCCCTTCGTCGACACCGCCGAAGCGGCGGCGGCTGACGATCGCAGCGCCAATCAGGCGATCCGCGTTACCAGCCCGTTCTGGACCAGATGACCGGTCAGGCGGCGGTCGCGCCGCACTCCACTCGCCCTGCCGTTAAATCGCCGTTGACCCGGCCCTGCTAGAACTTTGCGGGTTGCTTGAGAACGTTAGCAAAGATGACCAACATGACGGCATACCGGGACTTCGGCAGAACGCTGCTGTCCCAGTCACTTAGAGCACTTCGACGGTTCGTTGAGACGGCGAAGCGATCGGGAGCGGGGCTCGGCCTTGCGGTCGTGCTTGCGGCCCTTTGCGTGGGCGTGGTTCCCGCGCTGGCCCAAACCGTCAACTACGACCTGAAGACCACCTCGGTGATGCGGATCAAGCTGCCGGTGTCGCAGGCGGTGACCGTCGTCATCTCCGATGCGGTGGGCAAGATCGTTTCGGCCGACCCGGCGATTGCCGATGCGCAGCCGATCACCGACAAGTCGCTGTACCTGGTCGGGCGGGGGTTCGGGACCACCACGGTCAACCTGTTTTCCGCCGATGGCGCGCCGGTCGGGCTGCTCGCCGTCGAAGTCGGCGTCGACACGGCCGACATCGCCCGCTCCATCCGCGATGCGGTTCCCAGTTCCAACGTCAAGGTCAGCTCGGTCAACGGTCGGGTAAGGCTGGGTGGCTCGGTCACCGATGCGGTCACCATGCAGAAGGTGCTCGATATCGTCGCCCAGTACGGCAGTCCGGCAGTCATCAACACCATGACGGTCAGCGGCGGCCAGCAGGTCAACCTCGAGGTCCGTATCCTCGAGGCACAGCGCGACGCCGGCCGTGAACTGGGCATCCAGTGGGGCGGCAGCGTCGGCGGCGTCACCACCAGCATCAAGGGTGGCCCCAACAACCCGGCGCCCAACTCGTTTGCCTCGTTCGTCACCAACATCATCTCGACCGGCGGCGGCATCAACCTCACTGCGACGATCAACGCGCTCGAGGGCAAGCACCTGGTGCGCACCCTGGCCGAACCGAACCTCACCACGCTTTCCGGCGTCAGCGCCAGCTTCCTCGCCGGCGGCCAGGTGCCGATCCGGGTCGCCGATCCGAACGGCAACGCCACGCTCACATATCGCGATTTCGGCGTGCGGCTGGTGTTTCAGCCGACCGTGCTCGATGACGATCGCATCCAGATTCACCTGACGCCGGAAGTCAGCGGCATCAACGGTTTCACCACCTCGGGCGATCCCGTGTTCAACACCCGCAACCTCGATGCCACGGTCGAGCTGCGCGACGGCCAGAGCTTCTCGGTGGCGGGGCTCCTGCAATCCAACACCAACCTCAACCAGAACCAGTTGCCCTGGTTGGGCGATGTGCCGATCCTCGGTTCGCTGTTCAAGTCGTCGAGCTTCCAGAAGCACGACACCGAGTTGGTGGTGATCGTCACGCCCCGTCTGGTGCAACCGAGCGTTCCCGGCCAGATCGCCGCCACCCCGCTCGACGCCACCCAGCCGGCCAACGACCTCGAGTTCTTTGCGCTCAGCCAGATGGAAGTGACGCCCAAGATGCTGAAGAGCTTTCAGACCGGCAACGGCGTCATCGGTCCCTACGGCTACATCATAGATCTGGGGAGCGGCAATTGAGCCCGGCCATGCTCAACGCCCTGCGCGCTGCCGCCGTACTTGCCATACTCGCGGCGCTCCCCGGCTGCACCTACGACTATCGTCAGCGCACCGATCGGGTGGCCTACAGCGCGGGCGACGCGGTGAAAGCGAACCTGGCGCGCGAGACCACCAACCCGACCAAGGCGTCGATGTACCGGACCAAGGGGCTGGGTCGGAACGGCGCGCTCGTCGACCCGGCGGCCGTCCCCGCCGAATAGACCCGGGGCGGCGCAGACGAGGTAACAAGCAGGGCGGGGGTCTGAGCGACCACCCGCCCTTTGCTTGTGCGATTCGACCGTTCAGGCGCGCGCTTCGGCGGCGGCGCGCTCGAGGATCTGGATGTTGTTGGCGACCACCAGGTTGTCGGGCTCGAGCTTTTGCGCCTTGCGGAAACTCTTCAGCGCCTCCTTGAGGCTGCCGCGCAACAGGTAGGAATAGCCGACATTGTTGTAATACTGCGCCGTACCGCCGGTCATCTGGTAGAGCGAGGCATAGACCCGGTCCGACAGGTCGAACCGGCCGAGCCGGTCGTAGGAGGCGCTGAGCCCGACATAGCCCTCGGCCTTGGTGGGAGCGAGCTCCACCGCGCGTTTGTAGAACGCCGCCGAGTACCCGAAATTGTCGTTGCGGAAATGCGCCCGCGCTTCGGCCAGGGCACCGTCGGCAGTGTAGGTTTCGATGTTGGAGATCTCGGCAACGGCCAGCTTGTTGCTGCCGAAACTGCTCATCCCTGCCGAACTGCAGCCGCTGAGCGGCAAAGCGACGATAGCTGCGGCAAGCAGCCCATGGCGAAACAACCTGCCGATCCGGCGCTTCATCTCAATGCCCCCATCGAGAGGCCCGCTTCTGCAGGCCGTGACTTGAGGGACAACGCTAGGCACCACAGGGATTACGCTTGGTAAATGCCGGCCAGCAGCCGGCAATCAGGCTTAACGGTGCGTTACTGCACAAGAGCCGGCCAGAACATGGTCCGGTGGAACGCCAAGAATGTCGTGATGCCAGACGGTCCCTGCAGTAGGTTGCCTCCACTGGCGGTGGGGGAACCATGAACGGGGCGGCTGAACCTTTCAGGGGTGTCGATGCAGTGCTTGCGTCCGAGTTGGGGGCACGGGCCCTGGAGCGGGCGCTGACGCTCGGTTGGATCGATCGGCTTACGCATCGCAATCTTGAGCTGCGCGAACTGCCGCATGCCGACGAGCTGACGCCGACGGGATCGGCCTTGCTGCTGGGACAGTTGAAATCCAGTGGTGTGCTCGAAGGGGCTGGTTCGATCGGCTTGACGGAGCGCTTCCGAAGGGTGCTTCAGGCCCGCGACCTGCTTGAAGCCCGGCTCTGGTTCCTCCTTGCTATCGCCAAGGACGTGCATGAGCACTTTCCGTTGCTGCTCGCCGACCCCGGCGCCTTCGTGCAGCAGGCGGAAGTGTTTCGCCTGTTCGATTACTCCCGGGCGCTGACCATGTCGCCGGAGAACCTCGCGGCCACCGCGCGCTGGGTCGGCTACACCACGGCGCTGACCAAGTACGAAGGCCCGCTGCTCAGTCCGCTATTGGGGCTCGAGGCGACGCGACGGCTGCTCGACGTCGGCGGCAACAGCGGCGAGTTCGCCCTGCACGTCGCGGCCACCCACCCGCAGCTGCGCGCCGCTGTCGTCGACCTGCCCGGCGTATGCCATCTCGGCGCGCTCAATATCGCCAACCGGCCGGGCGCCGAGCGGGTGGCGTTCGTGCCGCGGGACATCCGCCGCGAGCACCTGCCTGGGCCGGTCGATACCGTCGTGTTCAAGTCGGTGCTACATGATTGGCCCGAAGATATGGCGGCCCGCTTCATCGCCGCCGCGCGTCAGGTGCTCGATCCGGGTGGGCGGCTGCTGATCGTCGAGCGCGCCCCCGAACTGCCGCTCGATCAGCCGATGCCGTTCGCGATGCTGGCGAACCTGGTGTTCCTGCCCTTCTTTCGGCCCGCCCCGGCTTATGCCAAGCTGCTCGAGGCGCAGGGCTTCGTGGTGGACACGGTGCGCCAGGTGGTGCTGGATATGCCGTTCCAGGTGATTGCAGCGACGAAGCCTGCGGGCTGATCGGGGAAGTCGATGCCAGAGGGTATCTCACTGCTGGACCAGCCCCTGACGGCGGCCGACATGCGGCGCTTCGTCGAAGCGCTCAGCGGGCCGCACGTCAGCGAACGCTCGACCAAACTCTGGCCGGGGCGGCAATCGACCGACCGCTTTCTCGTCACCTGTCAACCGGAGGTGCTGGGGTCGGATCCGCGCCGCCGCTTCCGGGACATAGCCCTGGCGCTCGGCTGCGATCCCTCCGCAACCGATCGGCTATTGGCGTCGTGGGATCGGGTGATCACCGTGCACCTTGGCTGCGATGGTATCGATCCGCCGCTGTTCAAGCTCTATGTCGAGTATGAACTGGGACGCTCCGGCCGGTCGGACATCCCTGACGATACGATCTTCCTATCGGCGAAGTGGCGACCTGGGCGCGAGGCCAATTTCTCGCGATACCGGCACCTGAGCCATCCCACCAACGGGGTCGAGGCCCGTGACGCCCTACGCCGGAATTTCGCCGGGGATGTCGGCGAGGCCTCGGCGGCGTTCACCGATCGGGTGCTGTCGGAACTGATCACCCCTGAGGGC
Organism: Devosia sp.; assembly: GCF_035944845.1. Classification (GTDB taxonomy): domain Bacteria; phylum Pseudomonadota; class Alphaproteobacteria; order Rhizobiales; family Devosiaceae; genus Devosia_A. The sequence continues at coordinate 14,778 of NZ_DASZAW010000103.1, forward strand.
CGCGTCGATGTAATGCTGGTCGAGGATGAGGACACGCCACGCAAGTCGTTCGACATCAACCTCTATCGGGTCGATACGCCGCTGGCGCGCCATCGCCGGGCGCTCGAAGAACTCTGCGCCGCCTTCGGCCTGCCTGCGGCAGCGCCCGCGATTCTTGCCGATGGGCAAGGCACGATGCTCGGGCATGTCGCCATCGGGCGCGACGCCGCCGGCACCGAGTTCGTCACCCTCTACTATGCGGCCACCAAGCATGACCATCGCTGAACGGCTCCCGACCTCGTTGGCGGCCGCGGCCAACGACCGGCTGGCCGATTTCTGTCTCTGGCCCTACGAACCGCTGGGGCCGACGGCCGGAGCCCTGCGCAGCGAGGCGGTGCTGTGGGCCGCGGCGCAGCTAGATCCGGCCGGCGGAATGCTGACGGCGGTCATCGGCGCGCTGCAGGACGAGTTGGGGCGCGGCCAGACCGTCTGGGGCATCAAAGCGGCCGGCGGCCGGCTGAGCTACGAGTTCTACTTTTACGACTATGGGCGGGCCGAGCGGCAGGTGTCGCTGCAGCGCGTCCTCGCCTGCCTCGCCCGCTTTGTGCCATGCCGGCTCTCGATACCGGACGAGCGGCCCTATTTCATGTTCTCGATCGATCTCGAGCCGCAATGGCTTGCGGCCCGCCGGCCGATCGACGAGGTCAATCTCTATTTCGGTAACCCGAGCGGCGACCTGTCCTCCGGCCTCTCCTATCGTCTGACCGAGACTGGGCTCGAGTTCGCCAACCTCTACCATTTCTTCCACACCCGCGAAGATGCTGCCGCCTTGCGCCGCAAGCTCATCACTTCGGCCCGCCTCGATGATGCCGAGGGCGTCGCCGACCAACTGCTGGAGCAGCACAGGCTCGGCATTGTCACTGTCGTCGCCAACAAGCGGCAGTCGGACGGTATCTACTATTCGCGTGTAAGTGCCGCCCAGATGGCGGATTTCGTTGTCGAGCATCACTATCCGCAGCCTTTCGCGCAGTTCGTGCAAACCCATCTCAACCGTTTCCAGCATCTCTATTTCGATCTGGGGGTGGATTATGCGATGGTGGATGGCAGCTTCGAGGTCAGAAAGACCGCGATCTACGGTTTCGCCTGACCGGCGGGAAACGGCATGGGACGCTACGACAACGCCAGCTACGTGTCAGCGACACTGGAGTTCCGGTGCAATCTGCGCTGCGTCCACTGCATGATCGAGGGGACGATGGATCGGCTGCAGCCGGTGTCGGATGAGGCTTTCGATCACGTGCTGCGCCGCAACGAGGAGACCCGGCAATATAGCGGCCTGATCATGACCGGCTCGGAGATTACGTTGAGGCGCGATCTTCCCGATCTGGCGCGGCGCGCCCGGGCCGCCGGCTTCGAGCACATCCGCATCCAGACGCATGGCATGCACCTGAGTCGCGCCGGCTACGCCGAACAACTGATCGAGGCGGGGGTCAACGAATTCTTCGTCTCGGTCGCTGGCAGCGATGCGGCCACCCATGACGGCATCACCACGATCAAGGGCTCATTCGACAAGATGCTGAGGGGGATGGAAATCGTCTCGAGCTTCCCCGGCACGTCGATCATCACCAACACGGTGGTCACCGAGCGCAGCTACCGCCTCTTGCCCGACGTGGTCGATGCGCTCCAGGGCATCGAGGCGTTGAGCCAGATGGAGTTCTGGCACTATTTCCCGATGAGCCGGACCGACGACAAGCTGCTCCTCGCCGACTATCGGTTGATCGTGCCTTACCTGAGGCAGGCCTGCGAGCGGGCCGACGCGCGCGGCATAGCCGTGGAGATCAAGAACGTCCCGCAATGCCTGCTCGGGCCGGACGACTGGCGGCTGGACAATGGCCAGGCTGCGCTGCTGATCGATCCCGATTTCTGGATCGAGTTCGACAAGAACGGCTTCTATCGCTGCCCGCACCGGGAACGTTGCGCGTCCAAGGCCTGCCTGGGGCTGACAGAGGCCTATATCGCGCGTTTCGGCGACATGGCCGCTGACCTCGCGCCATATGTTTAGGTCGCATTAACCGCCCGTTAATTGCGCTCGATGCGGGTTTTGTATGGCAGGCGGTATTATTTACACTAGTTCGTCAGCGGCAGTTGAATGTGTCGAAGCACATTGATACGCATGACACGTTGGTCGGCCGGCGGGAACCGGAGCATTTCATGGCCAACGCCGAGGGGGCGCTTACTTGGCCAAACAATTATTGATTTATGAGACTGCCACGCCGGTCAATCGCGGCCGTCACGCGAATTTGGCGGTCAAGACCGGGAACGATTTCAGTTTCGCGGCGAACGTCAACTCCGTGCCACTGATGGTGGCCGAGTTTTCGCAGGTGGCCAACGAGATGGCGATCGTGTTCGCCGGCAACGGCGAAGACGTCATCCCGGCGGTGCTGCTGGGCATCCGAGAGAACGAGAACCTGTTCATCGACGACAAGGGCAAGTGGCTGGGTAAGTACGTTCCGGCTTTCCTCCGGCGCTACCCCTTCGTCTTCTCCTCGAACGACGAGGGCAAGAACTTCACGCTGTGCATCGATGAGTCGTTCGAGGGCGCCAACAGTGACGGGCGCGGCGAGCGGCTGTTCGATGCCGAAGGCGAGCAGACCCAGTATCTGAAGAGCGTGCTCGGCTTCCTCCAGGCCTATCAGGTGCAGTTCCAGCGCACTAAGGATCTGTGCGGGAGGCTGCGCCAGTTCAACCTGCTTGAGCCGATGCAGGCGCAGTTTACCCTTCCTGATGGCCGCAACATGATGCTGTCGGGCTTCGAGGTGGTGAGCCGCGAGCGGCTCAAGGCGATTTCCGCCGACCAGCTCGCGCTGCTGTTCGGCTCCGACGACCTCGAAGTGATCTACCTCCACCTGCAATCGCTACGGAATTTGCAGGCAACCGCCGGGCGGCTCGGCGTTGCGCCGACCGAGCCCAGCGCGGCGACCGCTCCAGAGCCGGTCGCGCCGTAGCGAACTAGAACCCGCGGGGGCGCCCGCGGGACGGCCGAACCCGATTTTGCGGCTCGGATAGGCGACGGTAAGGATCCCCGCGCGTTGGCGGGAATCCTGGTGACGTAGTGCGTAACTAGCATTGCAACATCTGTCGGTGTGCGAGGGCGCGCCGGCCAGGAGTCATGATGGCCTATCCGTTCAGATCCGAAGGCATCTTCGGGCGTCCCACCTCGCAGCGCCGGGTGAAGCTGGCCAGTGCGCTGCAGGACAGGCTGAAGCGACTCCTGCGTCGATCGAGGTCGGACCGGCAACTCGCTGAGCGCGTCCGCCTGGTCTTTGATTCGCTCGAACCGCGGCTGCTGCTGAATGCCGACCTGAACCTCAATTTCTCGACCGACCCGACGGTGCAGGATCACGACCTGCTGGTACGCCTCATCGAAGAGGAAAAGGTCGTCGGTCCGTCCACCGTTACCGTGCGCCGGGTCGAAATCCTCGACCAGAAGAGCGGCGGCAAAGTGCTGGCCTTTGGCGATCTGGATGAGATCAACGCGTCCGGCAGCATCAACATCACCGGCGGTTCGGGCAATGATACGATCCGCATCGACGAGGATTCGTTCGGCTCCAACACGCTCATTCCGTCCATCACCCTCACTGGCGGTGGCGGGACTGACCGGCTGATCTACGACACCTCCGATGCCACGGCTTGGTTGATCAACGGCAACCAGTCGGGCTCGATCAATGGCCAGGCGGTTGACCTCACGTTTGAAGGCTTCGGCAATCTTGAGGGTTCCGACGGCAACGCCGACACATTCACCTTCACTGCGGCCGGCAAGCTCAGCGGCACCGTCGATGGCGGCTTTGGCGGCAATGACCGGGTCATCTATTCCGGCGTCAACACCACTGGCACTGCCACGCTTGGCGCCAACGGGTCGGGTTCGGTGGGGCTCGACAATCTTTCGACGCTGACCTTCGAGAACATGGAGCCGTTCGACGTCGGCGGCGGCGTCAGTGTTGTCGACATGCGGAACACTATCGCCGCTGCGGCCAGCAAGGACGTCTCGATCATCGCCAGTGGCGCCAATGTGGTGCGCGCGGTGATCGATGGGATCAACCACGATACGGCCGCCACCGGACCGGTCTGGCTCTACCTGGGCGACCTGGCCAACGTCACGACGATCAGTTCGCTGCCCTCCAATGCCGCATTCTCGCTGATGATCGACGCTGGCGAGCAGATCGTCGTCGCCGGCAATGTCACCGTCGGCGGTACGCTCGGGCTGAGTGCGGAAAACGTCAGCATCCAGGCGGGCGCAGATGTCGTCGCCGAGGCGATCACCATCAAGGCCGTCGACTGGTCGCGCGTCTCGCTCGATGCGGCAAACGCCAACGCCGATGGCGATGGCAATGCCACGACGCTGAGCGTTACCCGCAGCACGTCGGCGACAGTGCTCGTCAACGGCAGCATCACCGCCGATTCGGTGATCATCAGCTCAGTCGCAGCCAATACGGTGCGCAGCCATGGTCAGGCCGCGTCGACGATCAGAACCATCGCGCTGAACCTTAACAACACCTCGACGATCACCATCGGCAGCGCCGCTGAGATCGCTGGCGAGGTCATCGGCATCGCCGCAAATACCGATGTCGACGTCGATTCGATGATCACGGAAGTGCAGATTCCGAATCTGCTCGGGCTGACCAACGTTATCCTGCCCGACACATCGCTCGCCGGGCTAGGCCTCGATCCTGACGTCTTGGCGGAGATTACCGCTGATCCTTCGACCTCGTTCAGCACGGCGGATGCGGCGTTCAAGGACGCCATTGCCCGTGGCAAGATCGGCATGGAGCAGTTGAAGACGCTGGCGGAAAGCCTCGTCGCCTTCAAGAATGCACAGCTCGAAGCTACGCTCGACATCTCCAACGCGACCAAGGTTCTGATTGCCGCGAACGCGGATATTGTTCAGACCGGCGGCACCGCCGGCGATGATGTCGACGACCTTACGATCGCCGCCAACGACAATACGACAGCACGCGCCGCTTTGCAGACCGAGATCGACGCATTGATCTCGGCCTTGTCGAGCGTCGTGGTCTTTTCTGCGGTATCGTCCGACATCACGCTAGACCGCAGCGCCGAGGTGCTGGTCGGTCCGGAAACGGGCGCGGTGTCCAGCGCGCCAATGGTGATCAGCGCGGCGGGCGACGTTCGCATTGCCGCCGGCAGCACCGGCGACGTCCGCAACGACATCGTCTCCACTTCGATCGGTTCGGCGTCGACGAAAACCAGCGACGGCGGCGACCTCGTCAAGGTGCTGCTGCGGGGCGTCGCCGTGGCGGCAGGTGGTCTTGCCGTCGATGCTGCCAGCGGCACGTCCTACACCGCGCGTAGTCTCGATTCCGAGAACATTGTTTCCGGCGCAACAACCGCAACGATTGACGCGAGCGTCATCACGGCTGGAGCTGGCGGGCTCTCGGTAACGGCAACCGACGCGTCGCGCTTCATCGCCATCGCAATGCCCTTCCAGCCCAGGCTCGATCCCAACGTCGCGTTCCCGACGATTCAGGTGGCGCGCGTCAGCATCGTCAACATCGTCGACAAGCTGACGACTGCCACCATCTCGGCATCTACCGTCGAGAGCTCCGGCGGCGTGACCGTCTCGGCGAGCAACGAGACCAACCTTCTCGCCTACGCGTCTTCGGCGCCAACGGGCCAGGATACCACCGCCGATCCGGTCGAGGCAAAGAACGCCGTGGCTGGTATTCTGGCCGCCAACGTCGTCAATGGCGGGGTCGCGGCGAGGATCGCTGGCGGCGCGATCACCACAACTGACGGCAGCGACCTGGTGGTGACGGCCGCAGATGACAGCTTTATCGACGCCACGATCTATATGAGCGTCGACGGCAACGGGGCCGTTAGTCTCGGCATGGCTTCGTCCAACGGAGTGACTGCGCTCGAGGCGCTGAACGTCATCGGCTTTGACATCGGTTCCACGGCGGGCGATCTCGCCAAGGCCTCGCTCGATGTGCTGTTGGGGACCGAGTTCTGGACCAACGAAACGCCGGTCGAAGTTTCTGCCTCGATCGTCGACACGGTCGTTGTCGCCGCCGGCGCGGTGGTGGTCACCGCGAACTCCCGCGGCGTCGCCAACACAACGGTGAGCAACGCGCTACGCAACCGGGGCGAAGGCGGCATCCTGTCGAGCAGCGCCAAGTCGATTGCGGCGGTGCTGTCGTCCAACCAGATCAGCCGCTCTGCGGTCGCCACCATCGATGGCGGCGCGACGTCCAAGAAGGTTGGAGCGCAGGGCGACATCGAGGTGCGCGCCTGGGATGATTCGACCGTCAACTCGAACACCAAGATCTCCACCGCGGCGATCTCGTCGAGCGATGGCGGCCTGCATGCCCTCGAGGATTATTTCGCCGAAGGCCAACAGCTCGACAGCGACCGGACGCTGATCGACGGGCTCGGCACTGCAGTGCCCTACGGCACCACCGTGACGCTGAACTACGACACCAAGACCGATGGCTACACCGGGTCGATCGACGTCGCCACCGGTGACATTGTCTACGTGGCCCGGCTGGGCACGGCCGGGGTGCTCTACAAGTATGTCGGGACCGGCGCCGATGCGACGCGGACCATCAATTTCGAGCAGGCCGACGACGCCGCCGATTTCTCCGATACCGGCTACTGGATCGAGATTCCGGGCGTCGAAGGCAACACCTATACCTATCTGGGTGCCGACAACCCGACTCTGGACCTCACCGACCCCGACGCCGTTGACTTTACCGATGCGGACCTGTGGAAACCCGAACTCGACTATTCGGTGCTATCCGGCGGGCTGAACCTGCGTGGCAGCGGTGGCATGTCGATCGGTGCCGGTATCGTGTTCAACGACGTGCGCGGCGGCGCCAAGGCGCTGATCACCGACGCGGTGATCGATGCAGGCGCCGTAACGGTGAAGGCCGACTCTACCGGAACCATCCAGGCCGTCGCCGACGTACTCAGCGTCGTCGAGGGCGGTTCGCCATTCGACCAGGACACGCTGGTCACCAAGGCGCTCGGCAAGGTCAAGGGCTTCCTGTTCATGGCCGGCGGCACGGCGGCTCAGAGCGCCGTGGTCGCGACCAACCTCATCCAGGGTGAGACGTCTGCCAAGATCGTCGATTCGGCCGTCGGAACGACGCTCGACAAGGTCGGCGATATCCTGGTCGAGGCGACAAACCGGTCGATCATCGTTTCGGAAAATTCCACGGTTTCGACCGCCGAGAACGGCGCGACGGCCGGTGCCTTCCAGATCGCCAACAACACGATCGGCTGGGAGCGCGGCAACTTCCTGTTCAATACCGTCGAGACGTTGCTGGGCGATGTGGTGGCCGACGTTGCCGGGCAGACCGGGTCCGATCTCAGGCTGCGCACGCCGAACCCGTTCGACGTCGAAGCCTCGATTACCGACAGCAGTACGTTTTCGAGTGCCACGGTCGCGGTGAACGCGGTCTCCAGCGCCGAAATCATCGCCACGGTCGACAGTTCGGCTTCGGCCGCCTACGAGGCGCTGTTCGATGGCCAGTCGTCGGCAACAGGCGCCGTCATTGCCGGAAACAAAGTCGCAACCGCCGCGACTGCCAAGATCAGCGGCGGCACCGTCACTGCCAAGGCCGTGAGCGTGACCGCCGAGGATACCGCGAGCATCGATGCCGCCACAGCGCTCGGCGCGACGGCTTCGCTCGACAACAATAACGGCGTCACCGCGGTCAACGCGATCGCCGCCAATCTTCTCGACGACTACAAGTTCACCACCAAGTCGGGCGTGCCGCAGATGGTGCTCGGCGACAAGGTGCGCATCGAGCAGCCGGAAGTCGACCTCGACGACGGTGACGATCCGGCCGCGGTCGAGATCCAGACCGGCGATCGGGTGCTGTCCGAGGAAACCATCTACCGCTACATCGGCGCCGCGACCCTCACCGACATCTCGTCGGTCGACTTCGCGAACGATGCCGACTGGGTGGAGGCGGCCGGCGCGCCGGGATCGATCTACCAGTATATGGGCCCTGACAACGCGGCGGTGGTGCTGGCAGAGGCCGATTTCAACGATTTCGGTCTGTGGAAGCAGCTCAACTCCGAATCGATCGTTCCGGCCGACCTCGCCAAGACGACGCTGCTTGCAATGGGCATGTCGGAAAAGTCGGTTTTCGGCAACGCGGTGGGCAAGGGCGGCATCTTTGCTCGCAACCAGGTCAACAGCGATGTGCTGGCCAAGCTCAACCAGACGACGCTCACCACCCTCGAGGCTGTTACGGTTTCGGCCACGCAGGCGGCTAGCATCCTGTCGTTCGATTCCAGCATCATCGACGCTTGGGATTCGGCCAGCGTCGTCTCGGTGACCAATACCGTCCTCGGCGGCACGACGGCTGCCGTTGACGACAGCACGGTTACCAAGGCGAGCGGGGCGGGAGCAGCGAACACGCTGTCCGTCACCGCCACCACAGACGCCCTGATCGATGCCACCGCGCTCAGCGCCGCCTATGGCTCGGGAACCGTCTTCGGGGCCGTCATCGCCTTCAACTCCATCGGCTACCAGCCGCAGAACCTGCTGTTCGACGCGGTCGACGCGCTGATCGGTTCCCCTGAAGTCGGCAAGGCGCTCGGCCTCGAAACACCGATGCAGACCACGGCCTACATCAAGACTTCCGAAGTCGATATCGCCGGCAACCTGAGCGTCAGTGCCATCAACACCGCAGGGATATCCGCCACCGTCGGCAACGAAAGTGCGATGGAATGGGAGAATACCTTCACCCCCGCAGCCAAGTACGGGGTGAGCGGCACCGCGGCGGGAGCTATCCTCGCCAGCAATAAGGTGAGCGCCGGCGCCTCGGCGTATGTCGACAACAGCGCCGTTATCCTGGACGACGGCAATCCGACGCGGCAGATCGATGCCGGGGGCGATATCGCCATCACCGCAAGCACCGACGCCGCCATTTCGGCGGACATCAAGGTCGTCTCGACCACGGCCCCCGGCAGCACGCTGGGAGCCCTCGAAGACGTCGTCCGCGGCGTTGCCGACCGGCTGGGCGCTGGTTCCTACGACTACACCACCAAGTCGGGCGTCCGCACCATCGAACAAGGCGACAAGGTCCGCGTTGCGCTGGACTACCTGACAGCCGAGATCGACCTCGATTCGTTCGCCCCCGGCGATACGCTGCCGACGACCATCGAGCACGGCGATCTGGTCGAAATGAACGGCACGATCTACCGCTATCTCGGTAATACGGTGATCGGCACCAATACCGGCATCAACCTGTCCGACACGACGCAGTGGCTGGCGCTCGACGTCAACGCCGGTGAAATCTACGAATATATCGGCGCCGCCGCGCTCGGCCCGGTCGATCTCGCCTCGCCGACGGTCAACTACTCCGACACGACGAAGTGGCGTCAGCTGCGGACCGCCGACTACGAGGACATTTTCTTCCCCGCCATCGGGAACGTCGTTACCACCAACTCCAAGGCCATCGGCCTGTCGATCGCCTATAACGACGTCCGCGGCAACGCCGAGGCCTATATCAAGACCGCGACCGTCACCGCGCACGGCAACGGCCCTGCCGATGGTTCGCTGCTGGTCGAAGCCACGGCCTCCTCGAGGATCTGGGCCTACAGCACCAACACCGTTTCGGCCGGTGGCGGCAGCGGCATAGACGGCTCCGGCGATGTGCTCGGTTTCAACGGCCAGATCGTCACCAATGTCGTGCTCGGCGACGCCGCCGCGACCCTCGACGATGCTAGGATCACCACCGCGGGCGACCTAGAGGTTCTCGCCACCAACGTCGCCGCCATCGATGCGCGCAACTACAGTTCGGGCGTGTCGGGCGCCACCGCTGCCGGGATCACCCTCGCCTTCAATTCCGTCGGTTGGGACTCGCAGAACGTCCTGTTCAACGCCATCGACACGTTGGTCGGCGCCAACTACATAGCGGGAGACGGTTTCGGACTCGACGTCGGGGCCAACGCCACGGCAACCGTCATCGGCGGCACGATCAACGCCAGCGGTACGATCAGCGTGCTCGCCGATAACAGCGCCCTGATCAACTCGACCGTTTCCAACACGGCACAGACTGTTACCGCGGCCCTCTACGGGGCCTCGGGTGCCTCCTATGGTGTCGTGCTGTCGGGTAACAAGGTCGTTGGCAAAGCGACCGCATCGATCAAAGACGCCAAGTCAGCGACCGGCAAGGACATAACCTCGGCGGGAGGAGTTATCGTTTCCGCCGCTGACCAGAGCGGCATCTATTCCAACACCAAGCTGGTGGTCGAGACCTCGGTGACCAATGATGCCGGCGTCGGCATCATCCAGGAAACTCTCAACGACGTGATGGGGGCCGACTACGACACGACCGCCGACGCTTCCGGCGACAAGATTCGCAGCCTCAAGTATGGCGACCGTATCCGGCTGGATGACGGGTATGGCTCGGCAGCGGTCGATATGACCACCGGTATTCCGCCGTTCGACGTCGATGTCGAACCTGGCGATGTCATCAAGCTGCAGCCCGCCGATGGCGAGGACGACGGCCTCAAGTACCTCTACATCGGTAGCGGTCCGTACACGATCGCCGACGTGGACAGCGAGGATTTCGAAAACGGCGACTGGCTGCTGATCGGCGGCGATGCCGGGGCCATCTATACCTATATGGGGACCGCCGCGACCGGACAGGGTACCGACCTGACTCAGGTCGACTATTCCGATCTCAACTACTGGAAGAAAGACCCGGCCACCGAGATTCTCCTGCACGACCTGAACCTGTCGGTTGCACCGGCAACCAGCGTTGGTGCGCTGGTCGTTCTGAACGACGTGCGGGGTGGTGCCAAGGCCAGCATCGACAATGCCGAGGTCGAAGGCGGAACAGGCGACGTCACCGTCAGTGCCTACGAGACGGCGACATTGCGTGCCACCGCCGACAGCGCCGTTGCGGCAATCGGCGGCAATTCGCTGCCGTCCAATACGTTCGCGCCCAATCCGAAGCCGGATCCCGAGACCGGGGAAGTCAAACCTCCCGAAGATACCGTATTGGCCATCAACGGCACCATTGCCACGAACCTCGTACAGTCGAGCGCCGTCGCGGAGATCGTCAATTCGACCATCACCGGGCAGGGCGGCGCCTCGGTCGAGGCGGTAAATGACGCGCAGATCCATGCCAAGACGCTCGCGGCTGCTTCGACCAGTGGCGGCGAAACCTTTGGGGTTGTGCTTGCCTTCAATTCGGTCGGCTGGGAAACGCAGAATGTGCTGTTCAACGGCCTCGATGCGATCCTGGGCGATGACGTGCTGGCCGATGACGCGTTCGGGCTGCAGAATCCGGCAATTGCCGACGCGCACATCACCTCCAGCACCATAGACGTCGCCGGCGATCTGACCGTCAGCGCCGACAATACGGCGATCATCGACGCCGAGGTCAGCAACGAGGCGACGTCGTCGACGACCTCGATCGCCGGCACTGACGGCAAAGCGATGGGTTTCATCGTCGCCAGCAACAAGGTGGCGGGCGGCGCAACGGCGACAATCGACAATTCTGCAGACTCGTCAGACACGATCGAGGCGGACGACGTGCTGGTGCAGGCGGTCGACGATGGCGAGATCATTTCGGTCGGCGACATCAAGGCCATCGCCGAGATCAAGAACGACTACGGCGTGAGCATCGCCACCAATGTCATCCAGTCGCTGATCGAGAGCTACAAATACACCACCAAGTCGGGCACGCAGACCCTGAACGACGGGGATCTCGTCTATATCGGTGATGACTACGCGGTCGAAGCCGACCGGGGCAAGATCTTCAAGTATTCCGGCCCCGATGGGGTCGCAGTCGACCTCGGCGGCCTGATCGCGGCTGACGCCCGGTTCTCCGAGTTCAGCCTCAGCGCCGGCGTCGAGCTGATCAATGCGCTGGCTTCGAACCTCGCGGGCGGCAGCGCCACCGGGGTCGGCGCGATGGCCATCCTCAACATGGTCGAGGGCAAGGCAGAGGCGCTGGTCAAGGACGCGAAGCTGACGCTGACCGGCGACCTCGATATTTTCGCCGACAAGACCGGCATCATCGACGCTGACCTGACGGCGCGGGTCGAAGTCACTGGTGGCACCGCTGCCAAGTCGACCTCGATCGCCGTCAACGCCGTCATCTCGACCAACAATGTGCTGGGCACCACCAGCGCCAAGCTTACCGGCAGCACCGTCACGTCGGTCGACAACGTCTCGGTCATCGCCAACAACACCTCGACCATCGACGCCACGCTCGATGCCGACACCATCTCCAAGCAGACCTCGGTCGGGGTGACGCTCGCCTTCAACTCGGTCGGCGTGCAGAACCAGAACTTCCTGTTCAACACCGTTGATGCGTTGGTCGGCACCGACCTGGTCGACACCATCCAGGGTGCTCCCCCGGTCGCCACCACGGCGCTCATCGACAACACCACCATCGATGCCACTGGCAACCTCAATGTCGAGGCGCATGGCGACCAGACCATCAATGCCGAAATCTCGAACTTCGTGCGCACCCTGCGCGCTGGCGGCGGCGATACCATCAGCGTCGGCGCGGTTATCGCGCTGAACCGGGTTACTTCGACTGTCAGCGCCACCATCAGCAACTCGAGCCAAGTCTATTCCGACGGCGACGTGGTGGTCGATGCCGACAACACCGCGAACATCACCTCGGAAGTTGTGCAGCCGGTCATCGCGCTGGCGGCCGACCTGTTCACCGGCGGCGGCACCAAGAGTTTCGCCATCAGCCTTGTGGTGTCCCGCAACATCATCAGCGCCGACATCGACGCGGCGATCGACGGTGTAGCGGACATGGACGCCGGCTCGGTCACCGTCACCGCCGACCAGGCGAGCAAGATCGAGAGCATGGCGGCTGCGGCCGCGGTTGCCGCGGCCGTGGCGCTCAGCGGCGCCACCACGGGCGTCACGGGTGGCGGTGCCATCTCCAACAATGCGCTGCTGGGTAGCGCCGAGGCGACGATCCTCGATTCCGACGTTTCCGCCCCGACGGGTGCCGTTGAAGTGCATGCCGGCAATGCCGCCGACATCGACGCCACAGTGCTGGCGGCCGCCGTGTCGGTCTCCGGCAGTTTTGGTGGCGCCTCGAACGGCGTCGCCATTGGCGCGGCACTGGCCTTCAACTATGTCGGCTATACCGGCTCGATCACCCAAGTCGGCACGGCGACGCCGCTGAAGACCGAGGCAAGTGTCCGCAACTCAACCGTGTCGGGCAAGAAGCTCAAGGTCGACGGCAGCTCGACGGCTACCATCGATGCTACCGTCGCAGCCGCGGCCGTGGCGATCGGCGCCTCGTCGTCGAGCGCCAAGCAGTTCGGCATCGCCGGGGCGATCGTCGAAAATCGTATCGCGGCCGATACGATCGCCACCGTCGATGGTGGCGATACCGGCAGCTCGACCATCATCGTGGGTATCGATGGTCTCGAGATCCGCGGCTACAGCAAGTACACCATCAACGCCATTGCCGCGGCCGGCAGTGTGACTGCCGCGCTTTCGGGTGGCACTTCGGTCGCGGTGTCGATTGCCGCCGGCGTGGCGCTCAACGACATTAAGGGCACCACCAAGGCCAACCTCGAGGATACCGGGGTAACCGGCTCTGGCGGCGTCTCGGTCAAGGCCGAGGACCTGTCCAAGATCAACGCCACCGCCGCAGCGGCGGCATTCACCCTCAGCGGCAGCCCGAGCAGCGGCGTGTCGGTCAGCGGCGGCGGCGCCGGGGCCAGTAATGTCATTGCCACCGATGTGCTCGCCACCATTCTGACTTCGACCATCACGGTTGATGGCGGCGTGCTGGTTGATGCGCATTCAAAGCAAGATATCGACGCCACCATTGTCGCCGCGGCATTCGCGGCGGGCATCGGCGGTTCCAACGGCGTTGCGGTCGGCTTCGGCGTCTCGGTCGCCGAGAACGTGATCAAAGGCGCCGCGGCCGCGCAGGCTCAGGTCAAGGCCCATATCGGCAGCAGCGACGTCACCTCGGGTGGAGCGGTCGAAGTTAACGCCCTCTCCGAAGGCAAGATCGACGCCACGGTTGTCGCGGCCTCCATGGCCATCGGCATCGGCGGCTCGGTGGGCGTGGCGCTCGGCGGCGCCGGCGCAGGCACCCACAATGCCATCACCGTCGCGACCTCGGCGCTGATCGACGGTGCCACCTCCGACATCATCGGCGATTCGATCAAGGTGGCCGCCGAGGACAAGTCCGATATCGACGTGCTGACCGGTGCTGCTTCGGTGGCGCTGGCGGTCGGCTCGACCGGTGCCGGTATCGCCCTCGGCATCGCCGTGGCGCTCAACGAGATCAGTGCCGGCGTCACCGCTTCGGCGGCCGGCGTGGCGCAGCTGAAGACCAATTCGGGGAACTTGTCGGTCAACGCCAAGCGCGACGAGAAGATCAACGCCAAGGCTTATGCGGCATCCTTTGGTGCCGGCTTCGGCAGTGTCGGCGTCGCCGTCAGCGGCGCGGGCGCCGCGGCCCAGAACAAGATCGGCGGCGACGTGGTCGCTTCGATCGCCAGTGTGGCCAGCGTCGACGTCACCGGCAGCGTGCTGGTCGAGGCCGACTCCATCTCGACGATCGATGCAGAGATCGCCGCTGTTGCGGTTTCGGTCGCCGCCGGCGCCACCGGTGTCGGCGTCGGCATCGGTATCTCGGTCGCCCTCAACACCATCGGCGATTGGGACGATGGCGGGCTCACCTACCAGGAGCTGATCGACACCGAAGATCCGCTGACCACCGCGGAACTCACCACCACGGCCGAGGTCAAGGCCTTCATCGACCAGTCCAAGGTCACCGCAACCGGTGCGGTCGATGTGAGCGCCATCTCCGACCAGACCATCGATGCGACGGTGGTCGCCGCGGCCGGCGCCCTGGCTGGCGGCTCGGTCGGCGTCGGTGTCTCCGCTGCGGGCGTTTACGTCGAGAACCTCATCGCTGTCGAAACCAGCGCTTATATCTCAGGCCAGCCGGCCACGAAGGCGGAGATCGATGCGGCCAGCGTCAGCATCAACGCCGAAAGCACCTCCGACATCGACGCGTTCGCCGGCGCAGCTTCGCTTGCCGTTGGCATCGGCGCCACCGGCGTCGGGGTCAGCGTCGGCATCGCCGTCGCCAAGAACACGATCGATGGTGGCGTCAGCGCCTATGCAGCCGACGCCGATATCTCGGTGACCGATATCGTCGACCGGCCGAGCGGCTCCAATCCGCCCGCTGCGGCGACACCGGGGACGATCAGTATCTCGGCGACGCTCGATAACACCATCGAAGCCACCTCCGCGGCAGCTGCAGTTGCCATCAGCGGCGGCGCGGTCGGCGTCTCCGTCTCCGGCGGTGGCGCCGTGGCGCTCAACACTGTGCTTGGCAGCGCCAGCGCCTATGCGGCGGACAGTATGCTCGATGCCGGCGGCGACATCAGCGTAACCGCCGACAGTACCTCCGACATCGATGCCGAGGTCCTCGCAGTGGCGGGGTCGGCTGCGTTTGGCGGCGTCGGCGTCGCAGCCTCTATCGGCGTCGGCATCGCCCGCAACAATATCGGCTACGTCACCAACGGCGCCGACCTCGCTCCGACGTACGATCCGATCGTGGTCAAGGCGTATCTCGAGGATACGGAAGTCGAGACCTTCGGCGAGCTCTCGCTCGAGGCCACCTCCAGCGAGACCATCGATGCCAAGGTGATCTCGGGTTCGGTGGCCATCGCTGCCGGCGCCGTGGGTGTCGCCGCGGCAGGGGCCGGCTCGGAGACCAGTAACCACGTCGGAGTTGAGGCTTCGGCCTATATCTCGGGCGACGGCGCCGGCATCACCGCCGGTGACATCAGCATCGCTGCCGCCGACACCATCGACATGGAAGCCTACGCAGGCGCAGCATCGATCGCCGGCGCGGCCGGCGCCTATGGTGGTGCGGCATCGGTTGCGGTGACACTGGCCGACAATTTCAGCAAGTCGGCAGTCAAGGCCTACATCAAGGACGCCGGCGCGGTGCTTGTCACCGGCACGGTGGCCAAGGACGCCCTGGGCTATCTCGATCGGCTCGAAGACGGCGTACTGGCGACGCCCGATCCGCTGCAGTTCCAGCTCGGAACCGGCAAGGTGACGATCGACGCCACCAGCGACATCACGCTCGACGCCACGGCCGAACTTGCTTCGGTTGCCGTCAACCTCAGCATCGGCCCGACTCTGGCCGGCGGCGGCGCCGAGACGACCAACAACGTCGTCGCGGTGACTGATGCCTATATCGACCACAGTACGCTGCAGGTGAATGGCGATGTCGAAATCACCGCCGATACCGACGTCACGACGACTGCGGTCAACCGCGCGCTGACGGTAGCGGCCGGGCTGTTCAGCCTCGCCGTTTCGGGCCTCGATGCCGACACCGATATCGATATCGATAACACCGCCCGCACGCTTGGCACCTCGAGCATCGACGCGCGCGATGTGACGCTGCGCGCCACGGCGACGCCATCGGCCAGTGCCGAGACCGAGGCGGCCACCGGCGGCGTCCTCGCGGTCGGCGTGTCGAAGGCCGATGTCGACGTCAACGTGCTGTCGGAAACCAAGACCAACAACACCACGTTCACCGTACGCGATCTGACGCTTCAGGCTGAGGAGGCGCGCGCCTCCGCGGGCGCCAACACCGCCTATGCATCGTCGCAGGGCATCGTCGGCGCACTGATCGGCGCCGATGCCACCGTCACCAATGCTGATCATATCGGTGCGATTTCGGCGCTGCTCGGTGCCGGCACCTCGATCGTCGCTTCGGGCACCGTGGCCGCCACGGCGCGCGGCGACAACCGGCAGCGCGCCGCCTCCGACAGTGCCGCTTATGGCCTTGTCGCCGCAGGAGCCACCAAGGCCACCGCCACGTCCAGCTCGACCACCAAGGCAGAAGTTGCCGGCAGTGTCAGCATCACCGCCGGCGACTTGGTGGTACGCGCCAACGGCAATGACGACAACGCTTCGTCGGCCAGCCCCGGCGCCGGCGGCCTTGTCGGCATCGCCTCGGGCGAGGCCGATACCGTCGCCAACGTCAACTCGGAAGCCAAGATCGGCGCCAATGCGCAGATCACCCTGCTCGCCAATACGTTGAGCGGCGCCACCGGCGCCCTGCTGCTGGCCTCGGACCAGAACACGCTCGCCAACAACGAGATCAAGACCAGCTCGTATGGCGTCATCTCGGGCAACGGCACCTCGGCCACCAACGACGTCAATGCCAGCAGCACGGCGCGCTTCGCCAACAGCGCCGACATTACCGCCGCCAACATTTCGGCTTCCGCGGCCAACCACTTCACCAAGGCCGATATCGGCACCAATGTCGACGGCATCTCGGCCGGGGCCATCAGCATTGCCGGCTCGGAAATCCGGACCGACCTTTCGCTCAACACGCTGACGATTGTGGAAGACAACGTCACGCTGACCGTGCAGAACGCCTCGGCGGATGCCGGCGGGATTTCGCTCTCGACCTTCAACGATATCTTCTATGCCGATACCGTCGCCTATAAGGGCGGTGGCGTCATCTCCGGCATCGGCGCCTCCAGCACCCTCGACACCAAGGACGACGCCGGCGACGACGATGACGACGGCAACGGCGTCGTGGGCACGGTGCAGATCGGCACCAACCCGGCAACGACAACCAACTCCAACATCAAGATTCGTTCGACCGGCGACGTTCGCCTCGCCTCCAACAGCGAGGTCGACGCCACCATCAAGGTCAGTGTCGACAACTACGGCTTCCTCACCGCCTCGGCGGCGCAGAGCGTGCTCGAGATCAATCCGGTCCACAACATCACCATCGGCGGTGGCGCCGAGATCAAGGCGCTGCGCCATGTCCGCATGCTGACCGGCATGGACGAAAGCTTCAACCGCGACAGCTACAAGCTTGCGACTTATGCCGACACCCTGGCCGGCAGCGTCATCCCGCTCGACAAGGTGCGGAACGACAGCTTGCTGTTCATCACCAATCGTATCGACGTGATGGATGGCGCGACGGTGCTGTCGGGCGGCAATGTCGACGTGCTCGCCGACACCTTCGCGCTCGCCAATATCATCTCGCAGGGCAAGAGCCGGAACTGGGCCAGCGCCATCAGCGACGGCATCAACAGCGCGCTCGGCGGCGCCGAGACCTTCACCAGCAATGGCGGCTCTGAGGTGGATTCGGTCGTCAATGTCGATGGCGTCATCCGCACCGGGCTCAACCGCGTCGTCAACGTGGTGATCGAGTCAGTCGGCGGCACGCAGGCCAATCCCACTGCGGTCATCACCGCAACGGGCGCGGACGGCGCGGCGATCGACACCGTCACGGTGAAGCTGGTCAAGAAGCAACTCACCTCGAACTATGTCGACGAATTGGTCAAGGCGCGTGTCGAGTACGACAGGTACCGCGACGACGCGCAGGTGCGCGCTTTCTGGCAGAGCGAGATCAAGCGGCTGACCCGTGAACTGATCTTCCTCGGCCTCGCTGAACCGCCGCGTGACGACAATGGCAACGTCATCGTCGCCATCGATCCGATCACCGGCCAGCAGGTTGTCATCCCGGTGCTGCGCGAAGTGCTGACGATTGTCGTCGACCCGATCTATGCCTCGGCCGGCCGCATCCATGTCATGGCCGACGTGTTGCAGGGCGACGGCACTCTCGATGCGCCGGGCGACGTGTCGGTGAGTATCGAGAACAAGACCCAGGCCTTCCTCGAGATCAAGGGGATCACCATCCCCGAGAACAATGGCGGCGTATTCCTTAACGGCCTGCAGAACGAAATCTCGGCCTCGACCACCGAAGCCGAGGCCAGGGGCAAGATCGCCGCCGCCAACACCAGCAACGTCACCACCAAGAACGCCAAGGATGACACCGGCTTCGACTACACTTGGCTGGCCGGCGATGCCGCTTTCGAGAAGATCACGCTGACGCCCGGTATCCGCACCGACGCCACCGTTCTGATCAAGAACAGCTGGCAGCGCAGCAGCACCGACGAGCCCTGGCCGGGCATTACCGTGTCCGGCGCGATCGATGCGATCACCAGCGACGTCATCATCGACAACTCGATCGGCTCGGGTGACATCACCATCAATGCCGAGATCGACGCCAATTCCGTCGACCTCAAGACCCAGGGCTATGTGCTGATCGACCTGCCGCCGGGCAGCGTCTACCACACCGGCGGCAACCCCTACGAGGATTGGAAAGCCATCTCCACCGATGGGGGCGTCGGCGATATTACTTCGCCGGGTGCTGGCACCAATCTTGTGGGCCAGCCGCCCAAGCCGGGCATCTCTGCCAACCGGATCTCCATCACCGCTGAATTCGTCGACCTCAACGGGGTGATCACCAGCGGCAAGGAGGATTACGTCCTCAACCTCAACCAGGCGACGATCGACGAGATCGCCCTGATCGAGAAGGGCAAGCCTACCACCAAGCAAGTGCTGCTGAAGACCGCCAGCACCGGCGCGTTCAATGCCTATTGGGACGTCGAGACCAAAAAGATCGTCATCGAGGAATTCCGCGTTCCCGGTGGCTCGATCACCATCACCGGCAACCTGCTCAATACCGGCAACGGTATCATCGAAGCGCTGGGCGGTTACGTCCACGTCAAGGTGGTCAACGACACCAATTATGACGTGGTGATCAGGCAGCTCGACGTGCGTGATCGCGGCGCCGGCACCATCCGGCTCAACGACAAGGCCAAGGCTGCCAATGCGGACGGCTACAAGCAGACCTGGTATCAGGTGGACGACGACGGCACCGTCACGGTGCGTGAGGGCGAGTTCAAGCTCGAGACCACGCCGGGCGCCACCACCACGGCGCCCGACAAGCGCGAGTACCTGCAGGTTGGCAACTACGCTGTCACCAATTACGTGGCGGGCGCAGACGGTCCCTACCGCGAAACCTTCACCTACAAGCCGCAGGAAGGCTGGCGTTTCGGCTGGACCGTCGGCAAGGTCGTCGAGACCAAGGACACCAGCGTCTACACCACCTCCAAGTGGCTGGGCATCGATGCGTTCTCGCCGGACGATTTCGACGCGCTGCCCTCGGTGATCACCGTTCTCGAAGGACCGGCGCTGATCGACAACTCGATCTTCTTCTATTTCGACAGCGTCGACGCCGCGAGCGCCGTCGATGCCGACGCCGTCCACACCTACGAGTCCGACGAGTTCAACCTCGAGGAGGAGCGGTTCTACAAGGACCTGCCGACGATCAGCCATTGGTACGGCACCAAGGACTATCGCAAACAGGAAGACATCATCTCGACCGACCAGACCAATGGCCGGCACACCATCGAAGCCGATCGACCGGTGACCATCCGCTTCACCGGCTACGACGAGGCCCGGGTCGAGATCGACTCGAACGGCAGCGGCAACGTGATCATCGAAGGCGGCATCCTCAACACCACCGGCCTCACCAAGATCACTTCCGAAGCTGGCATCGACACGTCACACTCGGAATCCGTCGTGCAGGGCGTGCGCATCGAGCTCGACGCCAAGAACGATATCGGCGCAGACAACATGGCCAATGTCGGGGAGACCGGCGGCACGCTCACCAACATCAAGCCGATCAATATCGACCTGGTCGACAAGTATCCGCCGGGCTATTTCAAGACCGACAGCTTCGCGCAGCTGACCGCCACCTCACGCACCGGTGGCGTCTACCTCAACGAAATCTCCGGCGACATGTCCGTCGTCTCGGTGACCGCGTCGCAGGGCGACGTCGTCCTGGTGGCACAGGCCGGTATCGTCGCTGCTGAAACCGCAGCCGGGGTGTTTGCCACAGGTCTCGTCACCGGCAACTCGATCGACCTCATTGCCGACCGTTATGAATCGCAGGACCTTGCTCTACCTGATGGCGCCGTCGGCGGCATCGGCAACGGCGCGGCCCGGCCGCTGCAGATCAACTCAGGCGCGCTCGCCGAGCACCGCGTCACCATCAAGGCCGAGAACGACGTCGCGGTTCGCGAAACCGTCGGCGATCTGCGCCTGATCTCGGCCGCGACGGACGGCAACGTTTACATCAAGGTGGATTCCGGCTCGCTGATCGACGCCGATTTCACCGTGCAGAAGGATCTGCGCAGTCGCGAGCAGCTGCTTGCCGGCATGTGGAAGGATCTGCAGCTCACCGTCGGCACCGGCGTCAACGACAAGATCACCGACACGCTCAACGGCTACGAGGCCTGGAAGCGGCAGGAGTATCAGGCCTACTGGCAGATGCAGGGTCAGTTCAACGGCACCACCGTCAAACTGAGTGCACTCGAGGTCGCCTACTACGAGGACCTCTATCCCGATCCCGCGGAGGCGGCCGATCAGATCGCCACCCTCGAAGCGTCGCGCACTCAGCAGTACCTGGCGCTCAAGGCCATCTATGAAGGCTACGGCAATACGCAACGCACCGACATCGATGCGGCCTACGCCCAGTACTGGGCGTATCGCACGACACAGCCCGATACGGCCGGTTCGATCACCATCACCGGAGCGGCACTGACGGCGTTGCAGAACCAGCTGCGGACCGAGGCGCTGTTCAAGAACGCCAACGCCGCCACCCCGCTGGACGGCGTGGCCCTCGACACCTTCATCACCAATTTCATCGCGACGGGTGTGACTGCCGAAGAGACGCGGCAGACCAACGACTATCACGACCTGCACATGATGTTCGGCCGCCTCGGCGAGTCGGCGCAGACCTGGGATCTGACCGACAGCGACGGTACCAAGCACAAGTACCTGTTCGCTGTCGGGACGGTGAAGACTGATCTCACCGCCGGCGTGAAGGTGTGGACCGAAGACGAACTGCTCTATGCCTTTGGCTCGGGCATCTTCAAGCCGGTCACCGACACCGAAACGGTGATCGAAGCCAACAATGTCGACACCGCCGGCAACCTGACCATCGATGCCAACAAGAATATCGGCAAGGTCGCAGATGCCTTGGTGATCACGCTGGGCGCCTCGCCGGCCTCGCTGACTGAGGATCAACGCGTCGCCATCGCTTCGGCCGAACGGCAGGACATCGTCTTCGCCAAGAAGGTCGAGCAGGGCCTGGGTGTCAGCTTCGGCAACAACGAGCTGGGCAAGGGCACCATCACCCGCCTTTCCGGCGATTGGACCGGTTACGCCGTCAACGACTACATCTATGTCGGCGGCGAGACCACCAACGCCACCACCAAGGGCGGCTACTACCAGATCGCGGCCATCAACGACACCACCATTACCCTGGTGGGCAAGTTGGCTGCGGGGGTCGCAGAGGCCAAGCCGCAGCTTGGCGTCGAGGCCAACCGGACCGTTACCATCGCCAATGCGGTGCTCGATCCGCTCGCCGCGGCCAACGGCGTCATCACCCATGTCATCGTCGCGCAGCGCGACGACGTTGATGTGGCGATCGATGGCGTGATCAACGCCAAAGCCGGCGGCTCGATTTACCTGGGCTCCGAGCAACAGGTGAAAGTCGACAAGATCGAGGCCGGCGCCGCCGGCACGATCCGGCTGAAATCCAGCAATTCGATCGTCAACGCGCTCAGCGGCAGCGGGGTCAACTTCAAGGCCCTCGACATCGTGCTCGAAGCCGGCGATGGCGGCATCGGCGAGAGCAACGCCGTGACCGTCGAAATGTCGACGGGCGGCAGCCTCATCGCCCGCGCCACCGAGGACGTGCGCATCACCGCGCCGACCTCCAACATGTATGTGGAGGCGATCTACTCGCGCTCGGGCGATGTCTATCTCACCACCACGCTCGGCTCGATCCTCGACGCCGTCGGGACCGATGGCGAGAAGATCCGCGCCAACCATATCTCACTCACCGCCGGCGGCGGCATCGGTACTGCCACCGATGCCGTCGAGATCGTGGTGACCGGCGCCTATAGCGGCGTCGCCACCAATGCCGACACCACCGGCACGGTGATCGCCACCGCGGCGGGCGACATCTCACTCAATGCGGTCGAGCGCAACTTCAACGTGCGCAAGATCACCTCAACCGCCGGTAACGTATATCTCGGCGCCGAGCTCGGCTCGATTCTCGATGCCGAGTACAACCCGCAGGGCTCCCAGCTCGGCGCCGACATCATCGGTAACTCGGTGAACCTGTCGGCTCGGATCGCCATCGGCCAGGCCGGAAACGAGCTCGAGATCGACAGCTCGAACCAGGCCGCCGGCAAGGTCCGCGCCTTCACCGATATCGAGAGCATCTACCTCGCCGAGACCACCGGCGACCTCAATCTCGACCAGGTGGGAACGCCAACCGCTGACTCGGGGAGCACGCAGCCGCTCGCCTTCATCGTGGCGATGACCGGCAGCATCCTGAACGCGCGGGCCGACACCGAAACCGACAAGCGCAATATCGTGTCGCGCCGCACGTTCCTGTCGGCCAATCAGAATATTGGCAGCGCCAGCAAGTCGATCGTCACGGAAGTCGGTAACCTCGAAGGCACCGCGCTCAATGGCAGCAGTTATATCGCCAATCTGGGCGAACTGGTCGTCGGCGACGTCAACGTCAACAACAGCGGCGTCAACGCCCTGAAAGGTGCCGTCTATATCAAGGCCTCGAGCCCCGTCATCGTCAAAGAGAACACTACCGCCAGCGGTATCGTTGAGATCTGGGCCGAGGATGACAACGAGGCAAATGGCGGCGAGGACGCGCTGCCCGACGACATCACCGTCAAGGCTGGTGTCACGGTACAATCCACCACCGGCGAAGTCCGCCTGCTGGCGGGCGACGACCTGCTGGTCGAGGGGCCGGTTGTTTCAGCCGACCCGCTGCTCGCCAAGCCCGCCGCCCTCATCAAGGCGGCGACGCAGATCGTCATCAAGGTCGACTACCAGGTCTCTGGCCCCGACCCTGATGCGGAAGGCGGCGTGGCCGACCTCAAGGGCATTTTTACCGCTCCAACCATCACTATCAGCGGCGGCGACCAGGACGATTCCGTCCTGTTCGACCTTGAGGCTCTCAACGGCAACACCTTCGTTTTCGGCGGCGCCGGCAACGACACCGTCACCGTCAACCAGTTGCCCTCGATGACCACCTATCAGGGCGTCGTCGATGCCGACGGCGTTTTCGGCAAGGACGGCACGGGCCGCGAACTGCGCGACGAACTGACCATCGATGGCCAGGACGGCAGCGACCTCACGCTCGTCAATGTCCAGGGCACGACCTCGGACTACGTCATCAACGTGGTAGATACCGGCAGCAAGCTCGATGCCGGTGATGTGCTGCGCATCGAAGGCACGGCCGCGGCCGATGTGTTCCTGATGCGCCGGAACATGATCGCCAATATGCATCGCACCGGCGTCGACACCTACGCCGACGCCTTCGAGCGGATCAACTACACCGCAGACATCAATGGCCGTGTGATCGTCAACGGCAA
Organism: Devosia sp.; assembly: GCF_035944845.1. Lineage (GTDB taxonomy): Bacteria > Pseudomonadota > Alphaproteobacteria > Rhizobiales > Devosiaceae > Devosia_A. The sequence continues at coordinate 39,096 of NZ_DASZAW010000103.1, forward strand.
TGACGGAGACGATGAGTTCTACTTCGACGACACCTCGGCGATCATGACCGTCGACGGCGGCGTCGGCAACGACCGCTTCCAGGTCGGGCAGGTCTTCGCCACGCCACGCGATGCGGCAGCGATCGAATCGGTCGAGGACCGCTTCGAGACTGTGGAACTCAGCTTCGATGCCTATCTGTCCAAGGGTATCAGCCTGCCGGCGGTGCTCTATGGCGGCGTCGGCAACGACCAGTTCGTGGTCTACTCCAACAAGGCCGATCTGCGGCTCGAGGGTGAGGACGGCAACGACGAGTTCATCATCCGCGCCTTTGCGCTCGCCGGCGCGGCGAACGTCAAGCTAAACGGCGGCACCGGCGACGACATCATCCAGTACAACGTCAACGCTCCGGTCGATATCGACGGCGGCGCCGGCTTCGACAAGATCGTCGTGCTCGGTACCGAACTCGCCGACAACTTCGTCATCACCAAAGACGGCGTCTATGGCGCCGGCCTGACCGTGCGGATCAGCAATGCCGAGGCGATGGAAGTCGACGGCCTCGAGGGCAACGACACCTTCTACGTGCTCTCGACCGCGGCCGACGTGGTCACCACCCTTATCGGCGGGCTTGGCTCTGATACGTTCAACGTCGCCGGCGACGTGACCAAGACCGTGGTTGCCGACAACCAGGGCGACGAAGGCTCGGTCACCCACACCGTTCAGAGCTCTGACCCGCGCTATAGTGGCCTGTTCGTACGCGGGCTCGATCTCACCGCCACCGGAGCCTCTACCAATACGGTGGCGCTCAACGTCGGCAATGGGCTCGACGTACTCGAAGACGGCGGTCTGGCGGCTGTCGACAGCTACACGCTGACCTTGCCTACGGCACCGGCGGCCACCGTGTTCGTCACCATTTCGGCGGCCCAGGCCTCGGCCATGCTCACCGCCCGCCCGGGCGGCCCAGGCAAGACCGTGCTGGTCTCGCTCGACGGCATCACCTTCTCGGAATCCGTCACCGTCGCCTTCACCGGCGCCAACTATGCGGCCGGCGCCACCATCTATGTGAAGGCGGACTCCGACGGCGCCCATGAAGGCGAGAGCACGGTGGTGATCTCGCACTCGGTGATCAGCACCGGCGCGGACTACCAAGACTTCCTGATCCCGAACGTCGCGGTGCGCGTGCAGGACGACGACAAGCCGGGCGTGCTGGTTTCCGAGACGGGTGGCAACACCCAGGTGTTCGAGAACAACCCGGCGGGAGATGACTATACCGTCCGGCTCAACAAGCCGCCGCTGGCCGGCGAAGTGGTGACGGTCAAGCTCGATGCGGGCACCGGCATAACGCTGTCGAACGGCGCCATCGTCGAGGCCTCGACCATCACCCTGAAGTTCGGCCTTTTCGCCGACGCAGGCGCCGGCGTCCTGCTGTGGAGCGACGCGCAGCAGATCAAGGTTACGTCGATGAACGACGGGATCGATAATCGCTATGTGTCCGACGTCACCCACACCGTGACCAGCAACCTCGGGGGCGGCGTCTATGCCGCTGTCGACACGGCCCGCGTGCGCGTCGAGGTCGTCGATACCAACACCCCGGGTGTCGAGATCATCGAGACCGACGGCTCGACGCAAGTCTCGCAGTCCGGCCAGACCGACACCTATCAGGTGGTGCTGACGGCGCCGCCGCTGCCAACGTCCGAGGAGCCGAACCCCTGGGTGCGCGTCAACATTCTCGTTACCGGCAAGGCCAAGCCCCAGCTGAGCGCTGACGTGCTGCAGGACGCCCAGGGTTACTACGTCCGCTTCACCGCGGCGAACTGGAACCTGCCCGTTACCGTCACCCTCGAGTACGACGCCGCCGGCCTCGACTCGACCGAAAACATCAAAGTGTTCTCGCAGCAGCCGCACGACCTGGTCGCCATCCAGGGTCCGCTGTTCATCGAAGGCGGCGTCGGCCCCATCAACCGCTCGATCACCCGCGCCGTGGTGCTGCCGGGCGAAACCAACCCGGTGGTGGTGCGCGATATCGTCGACGACAACGTGCCAGATCTCGACCAGCTGGTGGTGTTTGCCGACACGGTACAGGCCAACCAGACCGGTCAGCTCACCCTCGATCACATCTCCGGCCTCAACATGCCGTCCAATCCGCTCGACATAGACACGGGCAACGGCACGCAGCGCTTCCCCCGCGGCATCACCTACACCAACATGGGCGTCGTCGAAGTGCTGCTCGGCAACGGCGCCGACACCTTCACCATCAAGAGCACAAACGAAGCGACGCTCACCGTCGTTCATGGCGGCGGCAAGTCCGATACCTTGACCGTCGACGCGGATGTGGACCTGCAGGGCGCCTCGCTTGTCCGCGGCCCGCTGGTGCTGTTTGGCGATACCTCGGCCAACGGCCTGCGCTACAGCGCGCTGCCTGGCGCGCCGAACGGGACTGCCTACCAGTTCACCGAGTATGGCAATGACATCATCGATGCGACCGAAGCCAACGGCATCGTGGTGATCGATGGCGGCGCGGGCACCGACACGCTGAAGGGTGGGGCCAAAACCAGCTTCATCGCCGGAGGCACCGGCAACGACCAGATCACCGGCGGTTTGGGTAGCAACTGGATCATTGGCGACAGCGCCTTCGACGTGAACTATGCGCTGCGCACCGTGATCATCGACGACAAGGCGACTTCCGCCGGGGCCGATACCATCACCGGCAGCGACACCAACGACGTGATCATCGGCGACCACGGCCTCATCACCCAGGCCGGCGTAATCGACGGGACCACCATTGCCCTCACCGAGGGCGTGCTCAACATGATGAGCGATCGCGCCGTCATCGCCGTGCGCACCACCAATCCGACGGTGGGCGGCGACGACATCATCGACGCCAGAAGGGGCAAGAACATCGTCTTCGGCGGCAGCGGAGCCGACCAGGTCACCGGCACCGGCGGGACCGATATCCTGTTCGGCGACAACGGCATCGCCAGGTTCATCAACGGCATGCCGACCGAGATCGAAAGTACCGACCCGCTCTATGGCGGCATCGACACGATCAGGACCTATATCGGGGCGGCTGTGGTGGGGAACCTCCGCAACGTCGTGGTCGGCGGCTCGGCCGGCGACTTCATCGAGGTGGTAGCCGAGGCTGCGGCGCCCAATCCCGGCAGCGCCGGCGATGTGGTGCTGGGCGACAATGGCTGGATCGTCTTCGACGAGAATGCCCAAGTGAAGTCGATCATCTCCAGCTTCGTCGACGATGGCGGCAAGGACGTCATCGTCACCAGCGCCGGCAAGAATATCGTGATCGGCGGCGCCGACGAGGACGACATCACCTCGGGCGACGAGGCCGACACCATCCTCGGCGACAACGGCGCGGCGTTCTTTGCCGCCGGCATTGCCTTCCGTGTCGAGACCACCGCGACCAACAAGGGCGGCAAGGACACCATCCGGGCCGGTGCCGGTCGCAACATCGTCATGGGTGGCGCAGGTGGCGACATCATCACCGCCGGTACCGGCACCAGCACGATCCTCGGCGACAATGGCCTCGCGCTGTTCTCGAGCCTGGGCGTCGCGCAGGTGGTACAGACCATCGCGCCCGAGCACTATGGCGATGACGAGATCACCATCATCAATGGCGATCACATCCTGATGGGCGGTTCGGGCGCCGACAAGATCACCGCCGGCAATGGCAACAGTGTTGTGGTGGGCGACAATGGCGTCGCCAACTTCGAAAACGGCCTGCTGGTGGCGCTGGTCAGCGAGAACACCACTTATGACGGAGCCGACATCATCAAGGTCGGCAACGGCTTCAACACCGTGATCGGTGGCGGCGCCGGCGACGACATCGACGTCAAGGATGGCACCAGCGTCGTCTTCGGCGACAGCGGCTATGCCAAGTTCCTCAACAACAAGGCGACGATGGCCTTCTCGTTGCAGCCGGACCTCGGCGGCATCGACAAGATTCGCGCCGGCAATGGCAACGCGGTGATCTTCGGCGGTGCGGCGGGCGACGATATCGCCAACGGCGCCGGCAACAGCACCCTGTTCGGCGATGGCGGCCATGCCGAGTTCGTCGACGGCGTGGTGCAGATCGCCTATTCCATCGCGCCCGGGGTCGGCGGCAAGGATACGATCGTTGCCGGCTCGGGCAAGAACCTGGTGTTTGGCGGTTTTGACGGCGACTATCTCAAGGTCGGGACCGGCAATTCGGTGCTGTTCGGCGACAATGGCTATGCCGAGTTCGTCAATGGCGCGCTGAAGACCGCCTATGCCATCGACCCCTCGGTCGGCGGCGCCGATACGATTGAGACCGGTGACGGCGACCACGTCTCGATCGGTGGCGCCGACGGCGACAGCATCACCACCGGCGCCGGCAACGACATCGTCTTCGGCGACAATGCCAAGGTTGAGTTCACCGATATTGCCGGTGTCATGACATTGACGCGCGCCTTCTCGATCGCGCCCAATGCGGGCGGCAACGACACCATCAACACCAAGGCCTCCAACGACATCGTCATCGGCGGCACAGGCGCCGACACCATCTACTCCGGCGACGGCGATGATCGGGTGTTCGGCGATCACGCGCTGTTCGATATTGCCAACCCGGTCAACCAGCTGGTGATTTCCATCTATTCGGGCGGCGCCGATGGCGGAGGTGCGGACAAGATCTATGCCGAAGCCGGTAACGACATGGTCTATGGCCAGCAGGGCGATGACCAGATCTGGGGTGGCGCCGGCGACGATGACCTGGTCGGCGGCCACAATGTGGTCGGCGGCAGCGACGGCAACGACACCATCTATGGCGATGCCGGTGAGGACGTGATCCTCGGCGACAACGGCGTCATCGGTCGGACCATCATCGGCGGCACCAGCTGGAAGAACTATGTCTTCAAGCTCAACCCGACGATCGCTGGCCGCACACCCGCGTTGTTGCGCGAATTCGTGCTGTTCGACCATGCCGACAAGATCGGCGGCAATGACACGCTCCATGGTGGCGACGGCGAGGATCGCATCAACGGCCAGCGCGGCAACGACACCATCTACGGCGATGCCGGGGTTGACGAGATCGTCGGCGGTCTCGGTGCCGATATCATCTCTGGTGGTGCCGACAACGACCTGATCCTCGGCGACGAGGGCCAGATCCTGCGTGCCCTCAATGCCGACGGCTCGGCCCTGCTCAACTCCAACGGCACCTGGCATCGCGATGTCGTGCTCGAGGAAGTGGCGACGGCAGCAGGCATCGTGCAACTGACCTCCAACCTCAGCGGCATTGACCTGACGACCGCCGAAAAGCTGCTCGGTTATGATGCCTTGCTCGTGGCCGGGCGCGTGCTGGCCAATGGCAGCGACGCCACGATCACCGGCGGTGCCGCGCAGAACGTAGCCATCGGGGTCAATCTCGAACCGGCCTATGACGATACCATCAACGGCAATGACGGCGACGACATCCTGTTCGGCCAGCGCGGCAACGACAAGCTGCGGGGCGATGCGGGCAACGACGTCATCTTCGGCGATCGTGCCAGCAACAACGCGGCTTTCGCTACCGACCTGCCGGGCATCGTCAACGCCTACCGCGTCATCGCCGCCGATGCCGCGTTGGGCCTCGCCCTGCCGGTCTTCGGCCAGGTCGTGGTCCCCTCAGTCAACCTGCTGCCGAACGAGCTCACACCGTACCAGCCGCAGCTGGAAGTCTACCCCTATGCCGATGGTTTTGCCGGCGATATGGCTGGCCGCACCAGCCTAAACATCACGGCTGGCGGCAAGTATTCTATCCTCGCGGCGGTGCAGGGCAACGTCACGCGCGCCTCGGCGGCCATCTACGGCAATGACGAGATCAGTGGCGGCGAGGGTGCTGACACCATCTTCGGTGACAATGGCCGTATCGCAGCCGACACCGGGACCGGCTTTGCGACGATCGACGATAACCTCGCGGGGCTCTCGGTCACCATGCAGAACCTGATGACCAACTTCTCGTCGCTGGGCTTCGCCCAGAACGCCCGCCTCGGCGGCTCGACCACGGTGAGCATCGGCAAGGACACCATCAACGGTGATGGCGGCAACGACACGGTGTTCGGTGACACCGGCACGGTCCTCGTGCCGGCCCGCATGCTGGTGCTCGACGGCGCCAACGACCAGGCCACTGTGCTGGCGCTCAACGCCCAGCTGTTCAAGCTGCAGACGGCGCTGGCCGATCTGTCGTACACGGTGCACGCCGCCGGGACCAAGGTCATCGCCAGGTATGTCGCCGACAAGGGCATTGTCGGCACCTACGATCCGAAGAAGGCGGTGCTGATACCTCCGACGCACACGCTGGATATCGGCAACGACACGATCAACGGCGGCGCCGGCGCCGACATGCTGGTGGGCGACCACGGCGTCACCACGCTGCCTTCGATCATGCTGACCCGTCCGACGCCGAGCAAAACCTACACGGCAGCGGCCAAGGCAGCGATCGATACAGCGCTGAGATCGCAGGACACCACGCTCACCAATGCACTCAACGCCCACATCGGGCGTGACCATCGGATCGACGCTTCGGTCAAAGGCGGCGCCGCATGGCTCCTCGGCAACCAACTCGGCTACAAACTGGCGATCGGCAGCGACACCATCAACGGCGGCACCGAGGACGACGTGATCATCGGCGATACCGCCTTGATCGAAGTGCCGGCGGTGTTCCAGGGCTATAGCTCGGCCCAGGCCAAGTCGGTCGCCGACCAGATGCAGGACTCGTTCCTCAAGACCATCGATGCGCTCTACATGGGCAACATGGGAAGCGCCGCGGCCCTGGCCAATGCCTTCGGCGTCCAGGCGACGCTTTCGCGTTCCGGCCAGAGCGACTGGTCGTCGAACGGTTCGGTCAGCAACTGGCTCACCAACCTGTCCGATCCGCGCCAGTCCAAGAAACCGGCGATGGATTACATCAAGCTCAATGCCGATAGCATCCACGGCAATGAGGGCGCCGACATCGTCATCGGCGACAATTCCTACGTCATGCCGATCATCAACGGCGCCGGGGCCGCCGGCGTCGGCAGCGCGGTCCGCATCCTGCCGATTGGCGAGCCGGGCGCGACCCAGGCTTCGACGCTACGTTACAGCTACGATTGGGGCCTCTACGGCAAGCTGCACCGCACCGCGGTCGCCGAAGTCAACCTCAAGTCGATCTACCAGATCGACACCGACCTGATCTGGGGCGACGCCGGCAACGACGTGCTGTTCGGTCTGCAGGGCGACGACACCGTCGATGGCGGTCTTGGCGATGACACGGTCTCGGGCGGCAATGGCTACGACACGGTCGGCGGCGGTGCGGGCAATAACGTGGTCGCATTCGATCGGTCGCGTGACAAGGCTGTGCAAACCCCTGGGGCCAGGGACTCTGTCAAGCAGACGGTCGACGCCAGCGGCAACAGTGCCATCCTCGGGCGCAGCTGGCTCTCGCCGATGCTCGATGCACTTGGCAAGGACGTGAACCGCGCCGCAGCCACCGGATTGCTGTTCGGCCGCAACGCCCCGGCGGTAACGACGCCGTCCCTACCCGCGGCTGCTGCGCAGAAGACCATCGAAGCCAAGGTGCGGCCGCCGCTGCGCGAGCCCTTCGTCTTCGTGCCCGGGGTCACGGCGCCGGCGTTCACCCCGATCGACCTGTCGACCCGCGCCGTGGACGCCAGGTACCACTCGGCTCGGCCGCTCGATCCCAACCTGATCACTCTGCTCAAGGCCAACGATCCCATCATCATCAATGTGCTCACGCCCAATGACGAGGACGACCTGGACGGGCGCGATGATCTCGACCACTGGCTCTACAACATCCTGACGGGTGATTTCGATCTGTTGCCGCCGGTAGCTGGACGGTCCGGGGCCCTAGTGTTCGATGACGAAACCGGTAGCTTTGTGCCGTTGGATGATTAGTCGTCCGGGATCCCCGGACGGCAGGGGTGTTGCAGCGGCGCAACGGTGGCGAGGCGGCGGCCCGATTAGGTGAATATGACCACATCAGGGCTTGCTGTGACGGCGCTCATGCTGCGATTGTTGCAGTCCTAGGGGCATAGGGGCGGTAGTTATGCGGATACTGACTGGATACTTGGCCGGCGCGCTTTTGGCGACGACGGCTTTGCCGGCATTGGCGGCTGATCTCATCATCGATGACACGCCGATCGACGTGTTGCCGGTGATCATTTCGCCGACCGGTTTCTACGTCGGCGCGCATCTAGGACCCACCATTGTCGGTCTCGAGTATGATCCGGATTTTGCGCCACCCGAGGTCTATGACTTCGCCAAGCCCAGCCTTACAGCAGGTATTGCCTTCGGCTGGGACACCATGCTGGGGTCCAACCTCGTCGGCGGCGTAGAGCTCCGCTACGACCTGTTCAGCACGGCCTTCGCGCCGTTCGATGAGGATGACGACCTGTTCCGGTTCCACGACACCATCTCGGCGACCGGTAAGCTCGGTTACCTGGTGGCGCCAGGTACCCAGATCTACGGCGTGCTGGGCTTCGGCTCCGCCGGGTTCGAAGCCCCTGAGGGCTTTGGCGACTGGGTCAATGGCCGGGCCACCGGGTTCGTTGCCGGTGTCGGTGCCGAGACACGGTTGACCGATCAACTCAGCGCCAATGTCGATCTGCGCTACTTCAGTGCGCTCGACAGCTTCACCACCACCGACGGAGTTTCATTCCTGCCGCGCTACCTCGCCGTAACGGCGGGTCTCAAGTTCCGCTTCGACGACGGCCTCGGTCACATGACCGCCGAGCCGGAACAGATTGATTTCGACTTCACCGGCCCCAATGTCTCGGTTTCCGCGCTCGCCGTCGCAGCCAGCATGGAACGCATCAATATCGTCACCCCCGGGGCCGACGTCGGCCCGTTCTGGAGCGAAGGCCTGGGCATCGGCATCGGCCTGGGCTACGACTTCGACATCGGTAACGGTTGGGTGATCGGCGCGACTGCCAATCTCGATTACACTCCGCTGGTGTTCGATGATGCGGCGGGCAATGGCGGGCTAGTGGATCCCCCCACCAAGTTCGCGAGCGTGGATACGGTGATCAGCGCCGGCGCGCGGCTCGGCGTCAAGACCAACCCCTCGACGTTGGTTTACGGCAAGCTTGCCATCGCCGGAATCAATACCCATGCCGACGAGGAGTTCTTCGCCCTCGATGGCGGCGGCAGCGCCCTGTTGCCGGCAGTTCAGTTCGGCCTCGGCGTCGAAACAGCGGTCGCCGACCAGGTTACACTTGGTGTCGAGGGCAACTACACCGCGGCCACCAGCCCGCTGGTCACCGACAACACGCAGTTCGACCAGATTGAACTGTGGCCCACCCTGCTCACCGGCAAGGTGACGCTGAAGTTTCATTTCTGACCGGCGGTACGCCGCCGGTAACTCTTTGACATCGCCGGGACGAGACGGCTTCGTTGCGAGATGTTAGCCTCCGGCAGTTTCGCGCGTGGAGGACGAGATATGGCGAAAAAGCCGACCGCCGAGGAGGCTCCGGCCGATGCCCCCAAGGCTGGGGTGGTGTGGCGCGAAGAGGCGATGCAGACGCAATTCGCCAACGTGGTGAACGTGCAGGGCACGCGCGAACAGGTCGATATTTTCTTCGGCACCAACCGCACCTGGAACGCCGAGTCCGGTGGGCAGGTCACGGTGGAGCTGTCCAACCGCATCATCCTGACCCCGCTGGCCGCCAAGCGCCTGTCGACCATCCTCGCCAATGTCCTGCGTGAGCACGAGCGCCGCTACGGCACGCTCGAAGTCGAATAAGCAAGCGATGCCATGAGCGACAGACGTCAGGCGCTGGAGGGTGGTGACGACAGCGACGTCGTCGCGCTGCCTCAAGGCCCTTCTGACGCGACGCTCTGGCGGCAATTGCTGGGCGCCGGTGAGCCGCAGGGCTTTGCTGCTGCGTTCCTGGCACTTCAGGCGCAGCAATTGCCCGGCGTGCGCTCCAGCGCCGTATTCGAGATCACCTCCGGCGGGCTGAAACCGCTGGCGCTGTGGCCGACCAACGCCGCCATCGCCGACCTTGAAAGCCTCGCCGCGCTGGCGCTCGCCGAGCAGCGTCCGGTGCTGCGCCAGGCCGGACGGGGGTCGCGCTTGCGCCGGGTTATCGCCCTGCCCGTGGAGGCCGGCGGCAAGCCTGTCGCTATCGCCGTCGCGGCGCTCAGCGTCGATGACGACGCCGAGGCTCCGGCCCGGCAGATGCGCCAGCTGCAGTGGAGCGCCGCATGGCTGCGCGAGTATTTTCAGCGCGGCGGCGATGCCGATTTGCGCGGTGAGCGCGACCGCTCGCGTGCCACGCTCGAACTGCTCGCCACCGTGGTCGATCGCGGCGATTTCCGCACCGCGGCGCTGGCGGCAGTGACCGAGATGGCGCTGCGTTTCGGCTGCTCGCGCGTCAGCCTCGGCTTTGTGCGCTGGGGCCGCAGCCGCGTTGCCGCCATTTCGCACACCTCGACCTTCTCCACCCGCATCCAGCTGGTGCAGCAGATTAGCGGCGCGATGGACGAGGCCATCGACCAGAAATCCATCCTCCGCTATCCGCCGGCTCCCGAGGACGTGGTGTTCACCACCGCGCATGCGGCGCTCGCCGCCGCGCACAAGGGTGGCAATATCCTCACCGTGCCGCTGCTGGTGGTCGACGCCTTTGCCGGCGCCATCTGTTTCGAGCGCCCGGTGGAGCAGCCGTTCGACGAGGAGACGGTGCGCCTGCTAAGCGTGATGGCCGCCGCTCTCGGCCCGGTGCTCACCGAGAAACGCCGCAATGACCGCTGGCTGGTGGTCAAGGCCTGGGACAGCCTGACCCAGCAGCTGACAAAGCTGCTCGGGCCGGGGCATCTGGGTCGCAAGGTGGTGGCGCTGCTCGCGCTCATCGTGGTGGCCATCCTGTCGTTCTGGACCGACACCTTTCATGTCGTCGCCGACGCGCAGCTCGAGCCGGCCGAACGGCGCTCCGTGGTCTCCGCCTATGATGGCTACGTGCAGACGGCGTCGGCCCGCGCCGGTGACCTGGTCAAGGCGGGCGAGGAGCTCGCCAGCCTCGAGGATCGTGAACTCAGCCTCGAGCGGCTGCGCTGGGTCACCGAGCGGCAGCAGCATCAGTTCGAATACGACCGGGCGCTGGCCGCCGGGCAGCCGGCCAATATCAACATCGTCAAAACCCAGATCGAGCAGGCCGACGCGCAGATCCGCCTGATCGATGAGCAGATCGCCCGCACCCGGCTGATCGCGCCGTTCGATGGGCTGGTGGTGCGCGGTGACCTCAGCCAGCGCATTGGCGCCTCGGTCGGACGCGGCGAGACGCTGTTCGAACTCTCGCCGCTCTCGGGCTACCGCGTTGTGGTGACCGTTGGCGAACGCGATATCGGCGAGCTCACCGTGGGCCAGCCCGGCGAGGCGGTGTTCGCTTCGCTCCCCGAGGAGCCGATCCCGATCGCCATCGACCGGATCACGCCGGTCGCCCAGGAGCAAGCCGGGGGCGTCGGCTTCCGGGTCGAGGCCACCATCTCGGGCGATCTCAGCCGGCTCCGTCCCGGCATGACCGGCGTGGCCCGGGTGGCGATCGATCGGCGGCCGGTGATATCGATCTGGCTCAGGCCCTTCCTCGATTGGCTGGGCCTCGTCTGGTGGCGGCTGGTGCCGTAGGCGCATCATGGCCCAGTCGCTGTTCAGCTCCTCGTGGTATCGCGTTTCCGGCCTGCAGCCGCGGCTGCGCGGCCAGGCGCGGATCCACCGGCAGCGCTTCCGGCATCGCATCTGGTACGTGCTCGAAGACCAGCAGAACGGTAAGTTCCATCGGCTGTCTGCCGCCGCCAACCTCGCTGTCGCGCTGATGGACGGCCGGCGCAGCATGGAACAGATCTGGGACATGGTGGGCCAGAAGGCCGGTGACGACCCGCCGACCCAGGATGAGATGATCCTGCTGCTATCGCAGCTGCATGCGGCGGACCTGCTGCAGACCGAACTGCCGCCCGATTTCACCGAGCTGGCGGAGCGTTCAGCCAAGACCGCGCGGACCAACGTCATGTCGCGGCTTAAAAACCCGCTGGCGCTGCGCCTGCCGCTTTGGGATCCGGACCGCTTCCTCACCGCCACTGTCTGGCTGGCGCGGCCGATCTTCACCATCTACGGCCTCCTCGCCTGGATCGCGCTGGTGATATCAGGTCTCGTCGTCGTCGCCCTCAATTGGGGCGCCTTGCAGGCCGCCGCCGGCGGTCAGCTGATGAGCGCCGGCAACATTGCGATGATCGCCCTGGCCTACCCGGTGGTGAAGGCACTGCACGAGGCCGGGCACGCTTATGCCACCAAGGTGTTCGGTGGCCACGTGCACGAGTTCGGCCTGATGCTGCTGATCCTCGTGCCGGCGCCTTATGTCGATGCCACCGCCGCCACCGCGTTTGCCAGCAAGTGGCAGCGTATCGTGGTCAGCGGGGCCGGCATCATGGTCGAGTTCGGCCTCGCGGCGCTCGCGGCAATCTTCTGGGCCAGCGCCGAGCCCGGGCTGGCGCGCGAAATCGCCTTCAGCGTCATGCTGATCGGGGGCGTCTCGACGCTGTTGTTCAACGGCAACCCGCTACTCCGCTTCGACGGCTATTACGTGTTCATGGATTGGCTGGAGATCCCCAATCTCGCCACCCGGGCCAATCGCTATGTCGGCTACCTGGTGCAGCGCTATGCATTCGGGCTGACCCAGACCGAGAACCCCTCGCATGAGCCCTCGGAGCGGGTCTGGCTGTTCTTTTATGCCATTCTCGCCTTCATCTACCGCATCGTCCTGAGCCTCAGCATAGCGCTGCTCATCGCCACCCAGCTGTTCTTCATCGGCGTGCTGCTGGCAATACTCACGCTCTCCACCACCTTCGTCATTCCGGTGGCCAAGATGCTGGGCTACCTGTTCTCGTCTCCGGCCCTGCACAACAAGCGGCGCCGCGCCCTGACGGTGAGTAGCGCGGCGCTGGCCGCCTGCGTGGTCCTCGTCGGACTGTTGCCGTTGCCCTACGCCACGGTGGCGCAGGGCGTTGTGTGGCTGCCCGGCGAGGACGAGGTGCGGGCTGGCACGGCGGGAATCGTCACCGAGCTCATGGCGGGCGATGGGGCGAACGTCGCCGCCGGCGCGCCGCTGGTGCAGCTCGAGGATGCGGGTATCGCGGCCCGGCGCGCCATCGTCGATGCGCGTCTCGCCGAGCTCGGTCTGCGCTACGAGGCCCTGCAGTTCGCCGATCGGGTCCAGGCGGCCGAGACGCTGCAGCAGCGCGATCACGTCGCGGCACAACGCCGCGACCTCGATATCCGCGAGGCGGCGCTGCTGGTCGCCGCGCCGGCTGGTGGACGCTTCGTTCCCGTCGGCCCCAATCTCATCGGTCGCTATGTTCGCCAGGGCGACCTGCTGGGTTATGTCGTGAGCTCGGAAGACCCGGTCGTCCGCGTGGTGATACCGCAATCCGAGGTCGATCTCGTCCGGGCCCGCACCGACGGCGTCGAGGTTCGCTATTCCTTCGATCCGGCGGCAGCCTTGCCGGGCCGCGTCACCCGCGAAGTGCCGACCGGGCAGAACGATCTGCCCAGCCTCGCACTCGCCGCGCGCGCTGGCGGCGACATCGCCGTCACCCACGGCGCCGACGGCACGCCCGTAGCGCTCGAGCGGCTGTTCGTCATCGACGTGACCACCAGGCGTCCCAAGGGTCTCCTCGCCTATGGGGCGCGCGCCTATGTGCGCTTCGACCATGGTGCCGAGCCGGTCTACCAGAGGCTGCAGCGTGCCATCAGGCAGACGCTGTTGCGGGTGTTCGGTGCCTGACGCCCCCGCCTCGAGCTTCGCGCTGCCGGCGCTGAAGCCCTATCCGATGGTGCTGCCGAAGGAGCGCAAGGGGCTCGACAAGCATGCCCATGCGCTGCTGGCGCGCCTCAGCCTGCCCTTCGCGCGCCGTCACCTGCTGGCGCTGCAGCATGCCGTGCGGATCGCAGGCAAACTGGAACCGCAGTTCAGTGGTCTCGATGACGCGGCCCTCGACCGCGCAGCCCGCGACGTGTCGATGCGCCTCAGGCGCCATGGCGTCGAGCAGATGCCGCTGCGTTCCGAAGCGCTGGCGCTGATCCGCGAGGTGACCCACCGCACCCTCGGCAACCGGGCCTATGACGTGCAACTGCTCGGAGCGGCGACGCTGATGGCCGGCCACATCGCCGAAATGGCCACCGGCGAAGGCAAGACCATGACCGCCGCGATGGCTGCTGCACTCACCGCCCTCGCCGGCCGGCCCGTGCACGTCGTCACCGTCAACGACTATCTCGCCGAGCGTGATGCAGTGCTCGGCCAGCCCTTGTTCAGTCGGCTGGGCTTTACTCTCGGGATCGTCGTTTCCGGCCAGCAGCTGGCCGAGCGGCAGGCCGCCTACGCCTGCGATATCGTCTACTGCACCAACAAGGAATTGACCTTCGACGCCCTGCGCGACCGGCTGGTGCTGGGCGATGGCGACGGCGATACGCGGTTGCGCTTCGAGGCCTTGCGCGGCGAGGACACCCGGCAGCGGAAGTTGCGGATGCGCGGCCTCGTCGCTGCCATCGTCGACGAGGCGGATAGCGTGCTGGTCGATGAAGCCCGCACCCCGCTGATCATCTCGGAGAGTGCGCCGCTGCCGTTCGACTTGGCCTCGGCGCAAGAGGCGCTCAGGCTGGCGGAACTGCTGCAGCAGGGGCGGGACTATGAGGTGGTGGCGCTCGAGCATCGCGTCGGCCTGACCCCGGCCGGCCGCGAAACCATCGCCGATTTCGCCCAGGGGCGCGGCGAGCAGTGGCGCGGCGTGATCCGGCGTGAGGAGCTGATCCGCCAGGCGATCTCGGCCATCCGGCTGTTCCATCGCGACCACCACTACATGGTGCGCGAGAATAAGGTGGTGATTATCGATGAACACACCGGGCGCGCCATGCCGGACCGCAGCTGGAGCGACGGCCTGCATCAGCTGGTCGAAATCAAGGAAGGGCTGGAGCCGAGCGCCGCGCGGCGGACGCTGGCCCGCATGACCTACCAGCGCTTTTTCCGCCGCTACCAGTATCTGGGGGGGCTCACCGGCACCGCCAGCCAGGTCGCCGGTGAACTGAAGCTGGTCTATGGCCTCGACGTCGTTCCTATCCCCACGCACAGGAAGCTCCAGCGGGTGACGGTTCCCGCGAGGGTGCATGGTTCGGCAGAGCGTCACTGGCAGGCCGTCATCGAGCGTGTGAGGCAACTGCATGAGCGCGGCGCCCCGGTGCTCATCGGCACGCGCTCGGTCGCCTCCTCGATCGAAGCCGGCCGGCGCCTTGGCGAGGCCGGCCTGCCGCATCAGGTGCTCAACGCCCGGCAGGATGCAACCGAAGCCGAGATCGTCGCCGGAGCCGGCAATCGGGGTGCCATCACCATCGCCACCAACATGGCGGGGCGGGGCACCGACATCAAGCTCGGCCCCGGCGTCGAGGAACTGGGCGGCCTGCATGTGGTGATGATCGAGCGGCACGAAGCGCGCCGCATCGATCGGCAGCTCGCCGGGCGTAGCGGGCGCCAAGGGCAGCGCGGCCGGTTCGAGCCGATCCTCTCGGTCGAAGATCCGATCCTCGTCGATGGCGGCGGCAAGTGGCTGGCCGGCATGGCGCGCGGCGTCTTGGCGGTGCTCGGTTCGCGCGGCGCGGCATTTTGCATCAACCTGGCGCAACTGCGGCTCGAGCGCACCCATGCCGGCATGCGGCGATCGCTCTTGCGCAGCGACGCGCAACAGGCCAAGACGCTCGCCTTCTCTGGACGTGGAGAGTAGCATGCGGCTCGCCGCCCTCTGCCTGTTGCTTGGCTTCGCTCTCGCTGCCCCGGTTCTGGCGCAGGACGGCATCACCGGGCTGTTCGATTGCGTGGCGACCCCGGCGCGGACGGTCAAGCTCGGCAGTCCGGTCACCGGCCTGCTCGCCGAAATGAAGGTGCGGCGTGGTGACCAGGTGGAAGCCGGCCAGCCGGTGGCGCGGCTCGAGTCCTCCGTCGAGGAGGCCAATGTCCGCCTCGCCGAAACCGAAGCCGATGCTGGCGAGGCGATCGCGGCGCAGCGGCAGCGGCTCGATGTGGCGCTGGCAACACTGGAGCGCTCCCGCGCCCTGCTCGAGTCCGGCTCGGTTACCCGCTCGCGGATCGATGAACTCGAGGCAGCAGTGGAGATCACCCGGCTCGATCTCGCCGGGGAACAGCGCAAGGCCGAACTGGCGGCGCAGGAACTGGTACGACAGCGGGCCATGCTGGATCGGATGACCATTCACGCGCCGATCGCTGGCGTCGTCACCTCCGTCGATACCC
The DNA here is from genome assembly GCF_035944845.1 of Devosia sp. Taxonomy (GTDB): domain Bacteria; phylum Pseudomonadota; class Alphaproteobacteria; order Rhizobiales; family Devosiaceae; genus Devosia_A. Next base: position 55,362 of record NZ_DASZAW010000103.1, read on the forward strand.
AGGTCGGCGAGTTCGTCCGGCAGGACTCGATCATCGCCACCATCGTCCAGACCGATCCGCTGCTGGTCGATGCCTATCTGCCCACCGAGCTCTGGGCCGGCACCAAGCTCGGCGCCGACGTCGTGGTCGAGATCGATCGCCCCGAACCGGTGAAACTCAAGGGCCGGATCATCGTCGTCGATTCGGTGTTCGACACGGCCTCCAACACCTTCGGCGTCCGCGTCGAACTGCCCAACCCCGGCAGCGCCATCCCAGGCGGACAGCGCTGCCGGCTGGATCTGGGTGGCGAGTGAACCCCCTGGTCAGTTCCCGCCGAGCATGCTGAGCAAAGCAAACGCTGTGCTATGGCCAGCGATCGCAGACATCGCCATTGGCCCGGGCGCCCTTGGCGTCATCAGTCCCAGCTCAGCGCCCCGCCGTTCTGGTATTCGATGACGCGGGTTTCGAAGAAGTTCTTCTCCTTTTTGAGATCCATCGCTTCGCTCATCCAGGGGAACGGGTTCTCGGTCTCGCCGAATACCGCGGCGAGGCCGAGCTGGGCGCAGCGGCGGTTGGCGATGAAATGCATGTATTGCTCGCACAGCGCCGCATTGAGCCCGAGAAACCCCCTCGGCATGGTGTCGCGGCCATAGGCGGCCTCGAGCTCGGCCGCCCGCTTGATCATGCCGCGCACTTCGGCCTGGAACTCCGGCGTCCACACATGCGGGTTCTCGGCCTTGATCTGGTTGATCACGTCGATGCCGAAGTTGAGGTGGATGCTCTCGTCGCGCAGGATGTACTGATACTGCTCGGCGATGCCGACCATCTTGTTGCGCCGGCCCAGCGAGAGGATCTGCGCAAAGCCGGTATAGAACCACATCCCCTCGAAGATCACGTAGAAGGCGATGAGATCGCGGACGAACGCGCGGTCGGTCTCCGGCGTACCGGTGGTGAAATCCGGATCGTCGAGGTGTTGGGTGAAATCGAGCGCCCAGGCTGCCTTGTCGGTGATCGAAGGCACCTCGCGATACATGTTGAACAGCTCGCCCTCATCGAGCCCGAGCGATTCGACGATGTACTGGAAGGTGTGGGTGTGCACCGCCTCCTCGAATGCCTGCCGCAGCAGGTACTGGCGGCATTCCGGGTTGGTCAGGTGCCGGTAGATGGCGAGCACGATGTTGTTGGCAACAAGGCTCTCCGAGGCAGCGAAGAAGCCGAGATTACGCTTGAGCGTATGGCGCTCGTCATCGGTGAGCCCGTCCTTCGATTTCCATAACGCGATGTCGGCCTGCATCGACACTTCGGTCGGCATCCAGTGGTTGTTGCAGCCGGCGAGGTATTTGTCCCACGCCCACTTGTATTTGAGCGGCAGCAGCTGGTTCACGTCGGCGCGGCAGTTGATCATCGCCTTGTCGTCGACCGAAACGCGGCCGCCGGCGCGGTCGATACGGGTGTCGGCGGGGAGCGGGGTGGGGGAGGTTGGCTCGGGGGACCAGTCGAGGGACATGGGGGGATTCCTGTAAGATTGTAGGGTAGACACAGAGGGCGGGCCTCCCTCCCCCTTGAGGGGAGGGATTGAGGGAGGGGGTGGTTAAGTCAGCACCGAGGTTCCCCTCGCCACCCCCACCCCCCACCTCTCCCCTCAAGGGGGAGGGGAGCCCGGCAGCGACTACTGGCAGGCTTCGCAGTCGGGGTCGTCGATCAGGCACGCCGGCCCATCGAGCGCCGCCATTTCCAGCGCCAGCTTCCTGGGCGCTTCGACCACCTCTGACATCACCACTGCCGGCGTCACCGCCACCGCGTTGAGCTTGCCGTCTGTGCCTTTCAGCGTCGATTTCTCGACATGCGTCGCCGAGCGCGAGCGCAGGTAATAGGTGGTCTTCAGCCCCGCCCTCCAGGCGCTGCGATAGAGGTTGTCCAGCGCCTTGCCCGAGGGGTTGGCGAGGTAGAGGTTGAGCGACTGCGCCTGGTCGATCCATTTCTGCCGGCGCGAGGCGGCCGCGATCAGCCAACTGGCGTCGAGTTCGAAGGCAGTGGCGTAGATCGCCTTGAGGTCATCGGGCACCCGGTCGATCTGGCCGACCGAGCCGTCGAAATATTTGAGGTCCGAGATCATCACCTCGTCCCACAGCCCGCGGGCCTTGAGGTCGCGCACCAGCAGCGCATTCACCACGGTGAAATCGCCCGACATGTTCGATTTCACATAGAGGTTCTGGTACCCCGGCTCGATCGACTGGCTGACGCCGCAGATGTTGGAAATGGTGGCCGTAGGCGCGATCGCCATGGTGTTGGAGTTGCGCATGCCGACCCGCTGCACCCGCGCCCTCAGCGCACCCCAATCGAGCCGCTGCGTGCGGTCGATCTCGATCTCGCTGCGGGTCATCGCCAGCATTTCGAGGCTGTCGATCGGCAGCACCCCCTTGCTCCACAGCGAGCCCTCAAACGTCGCATAGGCGCCGCGCTCCTCGGCGAGATCGGCGGAGGCCGAGATCGCATAGTAGCTGATCGCTTCCATCGAACTGTCGGCGAATTCCACTGCTGCCGCCGAGGCATAAGCGATGCCTTGCGCCTGCAGCGCATCGGCAAAACCCATCAGTCCCAGGCCGACCGGCCGGTGCCTGAGGTTGGAGCGGCGGGCTTCCGGGATGGTGTAGAAGTTGATGTCGATGACGTTGTCGAGCATCCGCATGGCGGTATCGACGGTGCGCTTCAGGCGCTCGAAATCGAGCCCCTTGTCGGTGACATGTGCGAAGAGGTTGATCGAGCCGAGATTGCAGACCGCCACCTCGTCCTTCGAAGTATTGAGCGTGATCTCGGTGCAAAGGTTCGACGAGTGCACCACCCCCACATGCTGCTGCGGCGAGCGGATGTTGCAGGGGTCCTTGAAGGTCACCCAGGGGTGCCCGGTTTCGAACAGCATGGTCAGCATCTTGCGCCACAGATCGAGCGCCCGGACGGCCTTGAACACCTTGATCTGGCCGGCTGCCGCCTTTGCTTCATACGCCTCGTAGGCCGCCTTGAACGCCGGGCCGTAGAGGTCGTGCAGGTCCGGTGTCTCGTCGGGCGAGAACAGCGTCCAGTCGGCGCCCGCTTCGACGCGCTCCATGAACAGGTCGGGCACCCAGTTGGCGGTGTTCATGTCATGGGTGCGGCGGCGGTCGTCGCCGGTGTTCTTCCTGAGATCGAGGAATTCTTCGATATCGACGTGCCAGGTCTCGAGATAGGCGCAGACCGCGCCCTTGCGCTTGCCGCCCTGGTTCACCGCGATGGCGGTGTCGTTGGCCACCTTGAGGAACGGCACGACGCCCTGGCTCTCGCCATTGGTGCCCTTGATATGGGCGCCCAGCCCACGCACCGGGGTCCAGTCGTTGCCGAGCCCGCCGGAATATTTGGCGAGCAGCGCATTGTCCTTCACCGCCTTGAAGATGCCGTCGAGATCGTCGGCGACGGTGGTGAGGAAGCAGCTCGAAAGCTGCGGGCGGAGCGTGCCCGCGTTGAACAGGGTAGGGGTCGAGGCCATGAAGTCGAAGCTCGACAGCAGGTCGTAGAATTCGATGGCCCGCGCCTCGCGGTCGATCTCGCGGACGGCAAGGCCCATGGCGACGCGCATGAAGAAGGCCTGCGGCAGTTCGAACACCGTGCCCGAGCAATGAAGGAAGTAGCGGTCGTAGAGGGTCTGCAGCCCCAGATACTGGAACTGCCGGTCGCGCTCGGGCTTCAGCGCCGCGGCGAGCCGGGCAATGTCGAAGCGGCCGAGTTCGGCGTCGATCAGCTCGAGGGCAATGCCGCGCGCGAGGTAGCTCGGGAAGTATTCGGCATAGCGAGTGGCCATCTCGGCCTCAGTGGCCTGGTCGGGGCACCCGGCGATGAAGCTCAGCGCTTCGCGCCGGAGCTTGTCGTTGAGGAGGCGTGCCGACGCGTAGGCGTAGTTCGGTTCGGTCTCGACCAGGGTGCGGGTGGCGAGGATCGGCGCCAGCGCCAGCTCGTCGGCGCCGATGCCGTCATAGAGGTTGCGGCGGGTCTCGGCGAGGATGGTCTCGGCCACAACGCCGTCAAGGCCGGCACAGGCCTCGCCAATCACTGTGGCGAGCCGGGTTTCATCGAGGGCCGAGCCGTCCGCCATGCGAATGGTTGCGGCGGCGACGTCCACCACCTGCGTCGCGCGGGCCTTGGCATGTTCTTCGCGATAGAGCACGTAGGCGCGAGCCACCTTCTGGTGCTCGCCGCGCATCAGCGCCAGCTCCACCTGGTCCTGCACGTCCTCGATATGGAACACCCGGCCGTCCTTGGCCCGTCGCGCCAGCGCGCCGACGACTTCGCCGGTCAGCTCGGCGACGATCTCGTGCACCCGGCGCGATGCGGCCGCCTTGTTGCCCTCGACGGCGAGGAAGGCCTTGGTCAGAGCCACGGCAATCTTGGTCTGATCGAACGGCACGGTGCCGCCATTGCGCTTGATCAACGAGAAGCCCGGCTCGTTGGCCGCGCCGCGCTCGGACGACACGAGGGTCACCGGACGACCGGTGTCGGAAGTTACGATTTCTGCTGCAGTGGACATGTGCCCCAAATACCCCGTGAGTGGCAGCGGGGCGTTCGAGGACGCGCAGCACTGCGGGGGCCAATCGGGCACACGCGCGCTCGCGGCCTAACGGTGCACCCCGCCCGTGGACGATCTAACCTGTCGTGGCAGGTATCTGGCTGGCCGGCTTTCACCGGCTATCACAGTTGCGGGGGCAGCGCCGGACTGGAGCAATTGCCCGCACCGGCTTCCCTATTATCACCCGTCCTTGCGACCCGGGCGACCACGACACACTAGATGTAGTGTGCCTGTTCGAGAGTCGGGTCAATAGCTTGCGACATTATTTTGACGGCTGCCGCCGAGCTGTGGAGTGCGGGGATATAAAGAAAGCTTTATATCCCGTTGACAGCGTCTGCGGCCTGCGGCACCCTCGCGACGTCCATGGTCTCCGCAAGGAGATAACCGGGAATGCGGTGCGGGGTGCTTCCCCTAGTCCGCAGCTGCCCCCGCAACTGTAGGCGGTGATGGGCGCTCAACGAGCCACTGGCGAAAGCTGGGAAGGCGAGCGTTCAGACGATCCGCGAGCCAGGAGACCTACCATGGAAGTGATGTGCACTTCAGGTCGATCGGGCGGATCGGCGAGAGGATTGAGACCATGACGACCCATCGTCGCCACTTCCGAATGCGTCGCTGAAGCGACGGTCTTGCCTTGCCGCGCCCACCTGGGCGCGCTGCCGGGCCGCCTTCACCTGCATCAGCATTCGTTGCCCCGCGTCCATCGGCGCCGGGCTCGTTCACGCATCGGACAACACCATGACCCGTTCAGCCAATCTCGGCTTTCCCCGTATCGGCCTCAATCGCGAACTGAAGAAATCCCTCGAAGCCTACTGGCAGGGAGCCATCGACGCCGAGGCCCTCCACGCCACCGGCCAGGCGCTGCGCGCCCGCCATTGGCAGTTGCAGCGCGACGCCGGCATCGAGGTGATCCCGTCCAATGATTTCAGCTTCTACGACCACGTGCTCGATATGACGGCGACGCTCGGCGCCATCCCGCCGCGCTTCGCAGCCATTGCCGACCCCACCGAGCGTTACTTCGCCATGGCGCGTGGTACCGCTGCGGCGCCGGCGATGGAAATGACCAAATGGTTCGACACCAACTACCACTACATCGTGCCCGAGTTGCATCGCGGTCAGCAGTTCCGCCTTGCCTCGAGCAAGGCGGTGGATGAGGTGCTAGAGGCCAGGGCGCTCGGCATCGAGACGCGGCCGGTGCTGCTCGGTCCGGTCACCTGGCTGAGCCTCGGCAAGCCCAAGGACGACGGGCTCGACCCGCTGACCCTGCTCGACGCCGTGCTGCCGGTTTATGCCGAACTGCTTGGCACGCTGAAGGCCATCGGCGCCGAGTGGGTGGAGATCGATGAGCCGATCCTGGCGCTCGACCTCAGCGAGGCGCAGCGCGCGGCCCTGCACCGCGCCTATGCTGTGCTGCAGCCGGTGGCGCCGCGCCTCCTGCTCACCAGCTATTTCGGCGCGCTCGGCGACAACACCGAGCTTGCCGTCGGGCTGCATGTCGCGGGGCTGCACATCGACCTCGTCCGCGCTCCGGAGCAACTCCCCGCCGTGCTGAAGGCGCTGCCGGCGGACAAAATGCTGTCGGTCGGGGTCATCGATGGCCGCAACATCTGGCGGGCCGATCTCGACCGCCAGCTGGCGCTGGTCAGCAAGGCGTGGGACAGCGTCGGCCCGGATCGGCTCGAAATCGCCCCATCCTGTTCGCTGCTGCACAGCCCGGTGGATCTTGACGCGGAAACCGAACTCGACCCCGAGTTGCGTTCGTGGCTGGCCTTCGCCACCCAGAAGCTTGGCGAGGTATCGGCGCTGACCCGCGCCATGCAGAAGGGGCGGCCGGCCGCACGAAGCGCCTTCGAAGCGAGCGCCGCCGCGGTCCTGTCGCATCGGCAGTCGCCACGCATCCACCGCCCGGAGGTCAAGGATAGGGCTGCCGCGAGCCTGCCGCTCGATCGCGCCAGCCCATTCACCGTCCGCCGCGCGGCGCAGCGCCGGCGCTTCGGCCTGCCGGCCTTCCCCACCACCACCATCGGCTCGTTCCCGCAGACGCCTGAGGTGCGCGAGCAGCGGGCCGCATTCAAGCATGGACGGGTCGATCTGGCGGCCTATGAGCGGTTTCTCGAGGCCGAGACCGAGCGGGCGGTGCGCATCCAGGAACGGATCGGCCTCGACGTGCTGGTGCATGGCGAGTTCGAGCGCAACGACATGGTCGAGTATTTCGGCGAGCAGCTCGACGGCTTCGCCTTCAGCAGGAACGGCTGGGTGCAATCTTACGGCTCGCGCTGCGTCAAGCCGCCGGTGATCTACGGCGACGTGTCGCGGCCCGCCCCGATGACGGTGCGCTGGTCGGCTTACGCCGCCTCGCTCACCGACAGGCCGATGAAGGGCATGCTCACCGGCCCGGTCACCATCCTGCAATGGAGTTTCGTCCGGGTCGACCAGCCCCGCGCCACGACCTGCCGGCAGATCGCGCTCGCTATTCGCGACGAGGTGCTCGACCTCGAGGCGGCCGGCATCGGCATCATCCAGATCGACGAGCCGGCGCTACGCGAAGGCCTGCCGCTGCGCCGCGGCGACTGGCAGGATTACCTGCGCTGGGCGGTCGACTGCTTCCGCGTCACCGCGTCCGGTGTCGCCGATCACACCCAGGTGCACACCCACATGTGTTACGCCGAGTTCAACGACATCATGGCTTCGATCGCCGAAATGGATGCTGACGTGATCTCGATCGAGACCTCGCGCTCTCAAATGGAGCTGCTCGAAGCCTTCCGCGACTTCCGCTACCCCAACGAGATCGGCCCCGGCGTCTGGGATATCCACTCGCCGCGTGTGCCGAGCCAGGCGGATATGGTGGCATTGCTGCGCAGGGCGGCGGACGGGATCCCGGCCGAGCAGCTCTGGGTCAATCCGGATTGCGGCTTGAAGACGCGCGGCTGGCCAGAGGTCGAGGCATCGCTCCTCCACCTCGTCGCCACGGCGCGGGAGCTGCGCGGCTAGCCGGAACGAGGCACGCGCTGCCGAGGTTTTGGTAGCTGGCTGGGGCGCTAGGATTCGAACCTAGGAATGGCGGTACCAAAAACCGCTGCCTTACCACTTGGCGACGCCCCAACGGGCGCGTTCCTACACGCTTCACAATACCGACGCAACCAATCGGAATTCGCCGCAGTTAGGCGCTTGAGTTGGCTAAGGACCGAGTCTATAACGCGCCTCGTCAGCCGCTGGCTGCCTGCCGAACCATCCCGGAGTTCGGCATCATGGGTCCAGCGGTGATCTGACGGAGTATAGCGCAGCCTGGTAGCGCACCTGCTTCGGGAGCAGGGGGTCGAGTGTTCGAATCACTCTACTCCGACCAATCAAACCCCGGCCTCCCGCGAGGCCGGGGTTTTTCGTTGCAGGAGCGCGTCAGCCGGCGCTGCGTTCCACCGGGTTCAGGTAAGGCAGCCGCGCCGCTTCCGGCATCGAGCCAAGCCGGGCGATCATCTCGATATTGGGGTGCATCGAGCGGTGAAGGTGCGTTTCCAGCATGCGGCAGGCGCTGTCGAGGTCGCCATCGAGCAGCAGCGCGTAGATGTTCCGATGCTCATCCAGCATGGTGGAGATTTCGGTGCCGGTGCGGTGGCTGCGAAACGTGGCGTGGGTGGCGATCAGCAGCAGCTGGCTGCGCTGCACCGCCTGCAGCAGCTGCCGGTTGTTGCAGCGGGCCACCGTGTCGATGTGCAGGTCCTGCTCGATCCCCTCGAGCTCCATGATGCCGCGCTCGCCGCCTTGCGCCCGCATCACCCGGTCGCGGCGGGCCGTCAGCTCCGCCTTGGTGAATTTCGGAAACGCCTGGCGCAGCGCCACCGGCTCGAGGATCCAGCGCATCTCGTAATGCTCGCGGATCGACTCGGCGGTCAGCGGCCCGGCATACCAGCGCTGGTTGGCCTCCTGTACGATGATGCCGGTACGGGCCAGCCGGGTCAGCACCTCGTGCGCGATGGTCCGGCTGACACCGTAGTGCTCGGCGAGCGCCGATTCGTTGAGCATGAACCGCCCATAGGCGAGGCTGGCGGCCACCGCATGCTCGACCTCGGGGTAAATCTTGAGCCCGATATTGCGCGGCGAACCGTCGGCCTCGAGCGCCGGCGGCAGCACCAGGCCGGCTTCGCTGAGTTCGAGCCTCAGCGGCTTGGGCGCTGCCTCGTCGCCGCGCGCAATGAAGCCGCGTCCGGCAAAACTGCCGATCAGCCCTTCTTCGCTCAGCCGCTTCAGTGCGGCGGCTGCGGGGATGCGGCTCGCCTTGAAGGCCCGCGCCACATTGGCTTCGCCCAGCACCAACCCGGCCGGAAATGCACCTTGCTCAAGGTGTTGGCGGAGCACCGCATAGATGGTCTGGTAGAGCGGCGCTTCGGGTTTGGGCGGCATCGGGCCTCGTTCTACCATCTGGGTGCCCCCTCTGTCAGTCGGTGCACGGGATCGCATATTCGAACCATCTACTCGCAATATGCATAGTCGCTCGCCCTGCCCACGATGGCGGTTCCAGCAACGCCTTCGAATGCTTCATCCGCGCCACCTTATCGCGACGCACTATGCATGCAATATGCATTGCACCGTCGTGGCGGTTTACATGAGTGCTGCCGTCGCTCGGTGGTCGGCGGCCCGCCGCCTTGCTGCTCAATGCTGGAGCGCGGCATCAAGCGCCGAGTCCGTACAGCCCGGCGCCTTGGCTCGGCAGCGTCGCGGCGAAGCTTCCCGTGTGCCGACCGAGCTCTTGACCGGTCCACCGGTCCGTCACCCCGGCGCTATAGATGCCAGGTGGCGCAAGCTTGAAGCCGACCTCGCGCTCCGCCTTGCCGGTGTTGAACAGCGCCAGGTAGGCATCGCCGTTGCCGGACCTCGGGAGCCCGACGCGAACCTCGCGCCGGGCCGGGCGTCAAGCGCCCGCCGAGCCAGACCGAGCGAACCCGAGTGGATTTGCCGGGTTTGAGGAGCCCTACGCCGACAGCTGCTGCCCGAGCCCGCCATCGACGGTAAACCGGGCGCCCGTAGTGAAGGTGGCTTCGAAGCCGAGGAACAGCACGGCGCTGGCGACCTCCTCGACGCTGCCGTGGCGGTGCATCGGTGTAACCGCATCGCCGATGCTGCGGAACTCCGCCCGTTCCGCAGCGCTCGCGCCGGCCACGCCCATGCTCGGGGTGTCAATGAAGCCGGGACTCACCACGTTGACGCGGATGCGGCGCGGCAGCAGTTCGGCCGCCAGCACCCTGGCGAACGACCGCATCGCTGCCTTCGAACCGGAATAGACACCCATTCCCGCCGTGCCTGACTCATCGGCGATCGACGAGGTGAAAACGATGCTGCCGCCATCGACCAGCAGTGGCAGCAGCCGCTGTACGGTGAAAAAGGCGCCCTTGGCGTTGAGGTCGAAAGCACTGTCATAGTCGGCCTCCGTCACCTCGGCGATCGGCTGCAGGGCCGCGAGCCCGGCATTGACGTGGAGGAAGTCTAACCGGCCGAACTGTTCGCGCACCACCTCAGCCAGGTGGTCGATATCGCCGAGGTCTGCCGAGTCGGAGGCCATGACGTGTGCCGGTCGGCCGGCGAGCTCTGCCCGGGCGGCATCGAGATTGGCCGGGTTCCGGCCGGTCAGCAGGACTTCGGCGCCGGCATCGAGCAGGGCCTTGGCTACTGCCAGACCCATGCCATGGGTGCCGCCGGTGATGACGGCCTTCTTGCCGCTGAGGTTGCGGATCGGGAGTTGGGAGGTCATAGGCGTCCTGATAAGTTCGGTTGCGATACCGTTCAGGTGGTTTATCTGTGAGCTCTATCAAGCACTTACCTCGAGGTCGGTGGCTAACCCCGCGGTAGGTTTCGTGCTGCGGCAGCCATCTACGCCCGAAGATTTTCTTGGCGCTGTGGTTGAACCGTGGCCGTCGCGGCGCGATCTGGGCAGGAACACCAATGCAGAGGAGCGGCCCAATGCAGGCGCCACAACCCTTCAGCTGCGGGCTCGGCCCGGCCTTCGACGTCATCGGTGGCAAATGGAAGGGGTTGATCCTGTGGCGTGTCCACACGGCGCCGCGCCGCTTCGGAGAACTGCGGCGGCTCATCCCCGGGATCAGCGAGAAGGTGCTCAGCGAGTGCCTGCGGGAGATGGAAGTCGCGGGTCTGGTGCAGCGCGAGATCTTTCCCGAAGTGCCGCCGCGGGTCGAGTATTCGGCCACAGCGCTCGGGGTAGAACTCGATATCGCGCTGGCGCCGCTCGCCAAATGGGGCGAGCGCTACGCCGCGCTCCAGAGTGCCGACGTGCCCGCCTGAGGCTCAGCCGCTTGCCAGCATGGCCTCGATCTCGGCACGCGTCGGCATGGATGGCGCGGTGCCGGGCTTCTGCACCGAAAGGCCGGCAGTGGCGCAGCCGAAGCGGATCGCCTCCACCGGCGACTTGCCCTCTGCCAGCGCTACGGCAAAGCCGCCATTGAAGGCGTCGCCGGCGCCGGTGGTTTCCACCACTTTGGGCACCTTGAAGGCCGGCACCATGTGCGTGCCGGCCTCGCCGTAGAGCAGTGCGCCCTTCTCGCCCAGGGTGATCAGCGCATTCCTGGCGCCGCGGCGGACAAACTCCTTGGCCGCGGCCAGCGCGTCGGCTTCCGTCTCGACCGGGAGCCCGGTCAGCGTCGCCGCTTCGGTCTCGTTCGGCGTGACGTAGTCGCATAGCGCATAGATCGCGTCGTCGACCGGCAGGGCCGGCGCCGGGTTGAGGATGGTGATGACCCCGTGCTTGCGCGCCAGCGTCAGCCCGGCGATCGCCGTCTCGATCGGCTGCTCGAACTGCGTCACCAGCACTTTCGACGTGGCGATGCTGCGCTCGGCGGCGGCGACATCGGCCGGCGACAGCTTTGCCGCCGCGCCGCTCTCGACGATGATCGCGTTATTGCCGGTTTCGGTGGAAACGAAGATGAATGCCGCGCCGGTCGGCAGTTCGGCATCGATCGCCACGGCGGAGGTGTCGATCCCGTCGGCCGCCCAGGCCTTCTGCGCCATCTCGCCAAAGGTATCGCGGCCGATGCGGGTGATCATCCGCGCGTCGCCGCCGGCCCGCGCCGCGGCGATCGCCTGGTTCGAGCCCTTGCCGCCCGGCCCGTCCTTGAACCCCTGGCCAAGAATGGTCTCGCCCATCAGTGGCAGGCGCGGCGCCCGGAACGCCAGATCCGCCACGAAAATCCCGAGCACTGCCACAGGTGCGCGCATGTTTCCTCCCAGTATGGGCGCTGTGCGCGCCTCAAAATTACTTCCGGCAGACGGCCCCCTCCCATCCTCCCCCATGAAGGGGGAGGTGCCCCGCCGGTGCGTCGGGCTCGATCCAGCCACAACCCCGACTCTTCACCTCCCCCTTTATGGGGGAGGCCGGGAGGGGGTCGTCTCTCTCAGTTTACGAGAGCTTCCCCGCCTTCAGCGCCGCCAGAATCCAGTCCCGATACGTCTCGTCCCGCCCCTCGATCTCGGGGGAAACCTTGCTGGCTTCGGTCATGAAGTAAAGGTAGTCGCGCCCCATCGCCTCGCCGCGGCCGGTGTGCATGTCGACCGCGAAATCCGGGATCTCCGGCAGCCGTTCGCCGAACGCCATGGCGTGCTTGGCCCAGTTGACCATGTCGTCGGTGGTGCGGTCTTTCTTGCCCGATGACAGCACGCGGATGGCGTGCGCCGCGAACAGGAACCGGTCATGCGTCGGCCGGTCGAAGCGCTGGTGCGTGCGATAGAGCGTATCGACCAGCACCGGCGCATCGAGGTTGCCGAAGCCGACATCCTCGACTGAGATCACCGACAGCCGATCCCACAGCTTCTGCTCGAGCTCGGGGCTGGTGAGGTACATCTCCCAGCCGAGCAGCACCGCATTCTCGGTGAGCCCGCGGCGGATGGATTTCTGCAGCGCCGAAATCACCTCGTCGGCGGGAAAGCCGTGCTCGGTGGTGGTGCGCTGCCACGGGTCGGGCGGCTGCTTGACCTCTGTCACTTGCCGCTCACCCAGTTGGCGATGTTGTTCCACAAGGGCGCATAGCCGGCCCAGTCGACGAAGGGCGGCGGCGCCCAGTGCGGTCCGCAATCGGAGGTGAACACTGCCGAGCGGCCTTTGCCGAATTCGGCCACCGCAATCAGCGGGTCGCCGCCGACCCGTACCAGCACCTCGGCATCGGGCTTGGCCACCACTTCATTGTAGCCGAGCAGCGCCGGCCACTCGCCGGCAATGCCCTTGGTGATCGGGTGGCCAGGGTCGCCGACATGGGCGATGACGCCCTGCGGGTTTTCCTGCCGGTCGTCGTGGCGAGAGAGCGTCACCGGCAGCACGTCTTCGATCGCCGTGCCGGCATATTGTCCTTTGGCATCGATACCCTGAAAGGTGAGGTAGCCGCCGATCATCACGAGGCCACCGCCATTCAGCACGTAGTCCTTGATCGCCGTCAGCCGGTTGGGCAGCGGCACCGAGCGCACGAACGTGTCGGGGTGGAGCAGCAGCGTGTTGGCGCCGATATCGGAAAGCATCACCACGTCATAGGCGGCAAGCGCTGCGGCGGTTTGTGGGAAATCTCGCGCGGCGAGGTGGTTGGGGAGGAACGTCACCTCCCAACCGCCGCCCTCGAGCGCCGCCTTCAGCCAGCGCACGCCCTCATTGTATTCGGTGGTGGTGAAGCTGTCGAAACCCTTGGTGTGGATCGAGTGGGTGACCCAGGATTCCCCGGCAATCAATACGCGCTTGCTCACACTACGAAGTCCTTCTGTGTGGGGGCGGCGACCGACTGGCGCCGGATGAGTTCGACCGGCAGCCGCGTCAGGAGCGGCGGCGCCTCGCCGTTGAGCAGTGACAGGAGGGTCTGGAACCCCTGGCGCCCGAGCTGCTCGACCGGCTGGCGGATGGCGGTCAGCGGCGGCGTCAGCAAGGCGCCGAGCGGCATATCGTCGAAGCCGATCAGCGAGATATCATCCGGGACGCTCACCCCGGCTTCCTTTAGGCCCATCACCGCGCCGATGGCGAGGTAATCGGAAGAGGCGAAGATCGCCGTCGGCGGCAGTGGCAGTTCGAGGAATTTTCGCGTCGCGGCGCTCGCCAGCTCCGGTGCGAAGCTGCCCATGGCGACATATTCGGGCCGCACCGCAATGCCCGCTTCGTTCATCGCCATCAGGAACCCCTCGCGCCGCTCGGTCACCGTCAGCAGCCCGTGCGGTCCGCCCAGATAGGCGATGCGGCGGTGGCCGGCTTCGATCAGGTAGCGGGTCGCGGCATGGGCGCCCTCGGTATTCTCGACGAACAGCCGTGGCACGCTGACCCCGGGAATGTCCTCGTCGACGATGACGACGTTCCGCCGCTTGCCGATCAGCGTCGCGAGCGTCCCGTCATCGGGCGTGTTGGTCATCATTAAGAGGCCATCGACATGCCGGTCGTGCAGCCGCTCGAGCGAGGCGATCTCGCGGTCGCGGTCCGACCGGGTCGAGCTCATGAACACCGTATAGCCGTGCCGGTCCGCCTCGTCCTCGAAGGCCGAGGCGAGCTCGGCGAAGAACGGCTCGCGGATTTCCGGTGTCACGAGGCCGACCGCCTCGGTTTTGCCGGTGGAGAGGCGCTTGGCGAGCAGGTTCGGCCGATAATCGAGCTTGGCGATCGCCGCATCGATCCGCCCAGCCGTCGAGGGCGGCAATTCGATACGATTATTCAGGTACCGGGACACCGTCGTCGGCGACACCCCGGCATCCTGCGCCACATCATGGATCGTTGCCATCGCACCCCCACTCGCAGAGCTAAGCTAGGATAGTGAAAGCGCTTTAGTAAAGCGGTTTCGTAGACGGATTCTCTCAATGCTTTGCGTGTCGAAGGGCCACCTTGCGTCCCCAATACGCGATGTCATCCCTGCGAAAGCAGGGACCCAACTCGCAGCCCGTGCCAGCGGAGAAATGGGTCCCTGCTTTCGCAGGGATGACATCGGAGTTGGGGTGAGGTGCAGGGCTTCATCCCAACCGGCACTTTCACCAAACCACCGGATGCACTTCTCCCGTCGACACGTTGACGAAGCCTTCCGGCGCCAGCGGCGAGGGCGCCACCAGTACCCAGGTCCACGGGGCGCAGGTGAGCGTCGCGAACATCAGTCGCTCCGGAAACCCCGGGTTCCAGCGCGGCCGGAAGGTCGGCTCGTACATCCAGTCCACTTCCGCGGCGGCGCGGTACAGCGTCTGCATTTCGGCGTCGAGCTCCGCCGCCGGACGCTTACTCATCAACCCGCCGATCTCGAACCGCACCGTTGCCGTGACCTTGCCCTTATGCACCAGGGCCCAGCCGCCCTGCGTTTCGCGCAAGGTGTTCACCGCCAGCGCCATGGCGGCATCGGATGAGCCGCAGGTCCAGATATTGTGCTTGTCGTGCGCCACCGAGCAGGCGACGGCGGTGTCCGGATCGCGCGGGCCGCAGCCGCGCCAGAACATCTTCGCCACTTTCCCCTCACCCGAGAAGCGGTCGACGATGGCGAACTTGGTGAGGTTCTCGCTTTCGAGCCGCTGCACCTCGCCGTTCTCGACCGGCAGCTCCATGGTGTAGAAATCCGGGTGCCAGTGGAACGGCCGGAGCACCGCCGCCTGCATGGTCTGTCGCCCCGGCGCCGCCGCGATGGCGAAATCCCCAGGGGTGATCTCGCGCTGG
Source organism: Devosia sp. (assembly GCF_035944845.1). Taxonomy (GTDB): domain Bacteria; phylum Pseudomonadota; class Alphaproteobacteria; order Rhizobiales; family Devosiaceae; genus Devosia_A. Next base: position 70,586 of record NZ_DASZAW010000103.1, read on the forward strand.
ATATTGATGGTTCGCGTCGCCCATTCCGGCCAGGCAATATCGGGCACCTTGCCGATAAAGCTCGTCCCTTCCGAAATCTGCGCCCCATCGGCCCACACCTTGGCGATCTTCAGCGACGCGACGTCATCGAGCAGCACCATGTCGGCGAAGCGGCCGGGCGAGATCGAGCCCACCCACGGGGTCAGCCGCATGTGCCGCGCCGGGTTGATGGTGGCGCACTGGATGGCGATCTCCGCCGGCAGGCCCGCCGCGATGGCGGTGCGGATATTGTGGTCGGTGGCGCCGGTCTCGAGCGTCAGCGTGGCGCTGCGATCGTCGGTGGCGAAGGCGACCTGGCTCCAGTCGACCAGCCCCTTCTGCAACAGCCCGGTAACGATCTCGGTCATCGAGTGGATGCGGATCTCGATGAAGAGCCCGTGCCTGAGCTTGTCCCATGCCTCGTCGGCCGTCATCATCTCGTGGTCGGAGGCAAGGCCGGCCGCAGCGAAGGCGTTGATCTCGCCCAGCGTCCTGAGCCCGGCGCCATGCCCCTCCACCACGCCGCGCGCCGCGAAGGTCGCCTCGATCATCCCCCACAGCCGCTGGTGCGAGGGGTTTTCGGGGTTCCACACCGCTGGCCAGTCCATCACCTCGTCGAGCCCGGTGACCATGGGGCTGGCGGCCATGAACCTGGCCTGCTCGTCATGGCCGAAATGCCCACCGCCCCATTCGTAAGCCGTGGGCGGCACCGCCGAGCCGGGCTGCGGAAACACCTTCAGCGGCGAGCCGGCCTGCCGGGCGGTCAGCCAGAATTCGAGGTTGTGCGGCCCGTCGACATTGGAGAACTCGTGGCTCGCCTCGCAGGTCCAGGTATTGCCGCGCGGCATCACCAGAGCGGCTTCCCATTCCGGCGTCAGGTGCGAGCTCTCGATATGCTTGTGCACCTCGCCGAAGCCGGGCACCGCGGCGAGCTTTGGCTCGTGAAAACGTTCCTTGACCTGCCCCTGGTACTCGCCCGCCGGCCCGACCCAGGCGATGCGCCTGCCGCGCATCACGATTTCCTGGTCGTGCATCCAGGTGCGCGAATGCACGTCGAGGAGTTTGCCGACCCGCAGCGAGCGGTCGGCCGGACGCTTGCCCAGCGCCACCAGCAGCAGGTCCTGCCGGATTTTGACTTCATCGGCGGCGGTGATGAGGAGGTCGGGGGGCAGGGAGATCATACAGGTGTCCTATTGATAGAGACGGCCCCCTCCCATCCTCCCCCATGAAGGGGGAGGTGCCCCGCCAGTGGGTTGGGCACAATCGAACCACAGCCCCGACTCTTCACCTCCCCCTTCATGGGGGAGGCCGGGAGGGGGCCGTCTGCTTCAGCCATGCTCAAATCCCGTACTTCTTCTTCCAGATCCCGATCAATCGCAGCGACTCCGCCGCGATCCCGCCGATCAGCTCCTCCCCCTTCTGCGCCGTCGCCGGCCGCGGATCACCGAACACGCCGCTCCGGTTGAACGCCGAGAGCTTCATCGGTTCGGTCCCGAACAGCTCCGGAAACTCCGGATATTCCGGCGCGGCGCGCTCCATCCGCACTGTCGCGGGCGCCAGCGCCAGCATCATCGAGGTTTCCACCTCGTCGGCATGATAGAAGCCCGGCCCGGCCGGCTCGCTCTCCATCAGTTCGGCCGCCAGCGCCTCGAGCCTGGGATAGTCGAGATGCAGCACCGGAAAGCCCGCTTCGCTCAGCGCCCGCGCCGCGAGGTTGATCGGCTCGCGATTGCCGAAATGCCCGTTGACGGTGATCAGCCCCTTGACGCCCATCCGTCTCAGCCCGCGGCCGATATCGGCGACGGTGGCGCGCAGCGTGTCCGGCGACAGCGACAGCGTTCCGGCCCAGTCCTCCGCCGTCCAAGCGTCGCCATAGGCAACCGCCGGCAGCAGCAGCCCGTCACAGCCCTCAGCGATACGGCGGGCCACGCCGCTTGCCAGCACGGTGTCGGTCAACAGCGGCAGGTGCGCCCCATGCTGCTCCACCGCGCCGACCGGCAGCACGGCGACCAGTCCTCTGGCGATGCCCGCCGAGACGTCTTCCCAACTGGCGCTTGTGGTATCGAGCATCAGGCCCATCCTGCGATATTGAGCGGCGCCTGCGGCGCGAGCTTGCCGAGCAGTTCGCCGACACTCAGGCGGTAGTCGACATGGCCATCGAGCCGGGTCCCGAGCGCGGCTTCCGCGATATCGGAGGTTTCATAGCCATGCGCAATGAGGTTGATCATCGCGGCCTGCAGCGGCCCCATGGTCGGATTGAAGGCGACGCTTTCGACCGAGAAGCCGGAAACCATCTGCCCATCATCGAGCGCCAGTACCACGGCGCCCGGGCATTTGCTGTAGGGCGCATGGGCGCGCCGTCCGGCATCGAGCAGGCGATCGGCGATGGTCGCCGGCCAGTCGTTGGCGGCGAGCTCGAGCGACGCGTCATAGGCGCCGGCGACCGCGCCGCGCTCGCCGAGATAGTCCGGGTCGAACGGCCAGGGATAGAGCTCGGCCATGGTGAGGCGGTGGCCCAGCGGATCGATCAACGTCAGTTCGCGGCTCCCGGCAAACTCCGAGATGTACTGCCGGCAATGCGCGCAGGGGTGCGCTTCGCCGATTGCGATGGTTTCGATCGTCGTGCCGCGCGCGGCGGCGCGGGTGAACACGAAGCCTTCGCCGTGGATGGTGAAGCCCAGATGCGTGCCGGGGAATTCCACATTGCCGCCGAGGATCAGGTTGCCGGTTTCGCGCTCCAGCCCGACCGCACCGACCAAGAAGTTCGAAATCGGCGGCCGGGCGATACCCCGTGCCGGCGCCAGCGCCAGAAGCATCAGCTCCTCGACGCTGCCAAGCTCGAAGCTTTGGCGCAGTATCGTCGCCTCTTCGGCGTCGACGATGCTGCCGAGATTATCTTCCGGACGGCGGGCTTTTGCTGCCACCAGCTCGGCGATTGCTGCGCCGAGCTGGTCGCCGATCTCGGCACTCTGACGGTCAAATCGACTGGCGATATCGGGGTTTGCCTGGAACGGATTGAGGCTCACTGGCGCTGCCTGTGGTTGCCGCGATTGCATTTGACAAGCGGCTTTTGAGTGTCGTTAGATCGCCATGTAAACCGGTTTACCGGACGGGGGTCAAATGGGTTCGACGCTTATCCACGGAGCGACGGTTCTTTCCGTGGACGCTGAAAATCGGGTGTTCGAGGCTGGCTTTGTCGCCATCCGCGACGGTCGGATCAGCGGTGTAGGACCTCGCGACGCCACTCCCAACCCGTCTGGCTTCGACGAGGTGTTCGACCTGACCGGACACCTCGTCATGCCGGGCCTCGTCAATGCCCATACCCACTCGGTGATGGTGCTGTTCCGCGGCCGCTCGGAAGGCCAGAGTCTGCTCACCATGGAGGGTTGGTACAACTCGATCCGCGAGCCGGAACTGTCGCTGCTCGCCTCCGACGTCGGCCCGGCTGTGGCGCTGAGCTGCGCCGAAATGGCGCTCTCGGGCACCACCACCTTCTGCGACCAGTATTTCTTCGCCGACGAGATCGCCGACGCGGTGAAGGATGCCGGGCTGCGAGCCGTCATCGCCTACGGCATCGTGCAACTGGGCGACGAGCGCCGCGGCGCCGAGGAACTGGCGAAGGCCACCGCCTTTCTCGCGCAGCAGCGCTCCGCAGATGGCCGGATCATCCCGTGGTTCGGCCCGCACGCGCCCTATGTCGACAACACCGAGGCCTTGCTGGTCGAGGAAGTGGCGGTTGCCAATGAATACGGCGTCGGCCTTCACCTGCATATGGCCTGCGGCCCGGAAGACAACGAGGAGACTGAGCGCCGCTACGGCACCACCGCGGCGGTGGCGCTCGAAAAGCTCGGCTTCTTCAAGGGCCGCATCCACGCCGCGCACTGCATCGATCTCAGCGATGACGATATTGCGGTGTTCGCCCGCGCGCCCCACGCCTCGGTCTCCTACAACGCCTCGGCCGGCCTCCGCTCCGGCCGCGCGGGGATGTGCCGGGCGGTGGACCTGAGGGCCGCCGGCGTCACCGTGGCGCTCGGCACCGATAACGTCGCGGCCAACAATTCCTATGACATGGTCTCCGAGATGCGGGTCGCCGGCCTGGTTGCCAGCCATCGCGAAGGGGTGGCGCAGCCGCTGTCGAGCCGCGACCTCATCCGCATGGCGACGATCGAAGGCGCCAAGGCGCTCGGTCTCGAGCACGAGATCGGCAGCCTCGAGGTAGGCAAGGCCGCCGACATCGCAGCTTTCGACATCAGCGGGCCCGGCTATTCCGAGACGCCAGACCCTGAAACCCTGCTGGTCTACTCGGGCAGCGGCCGCGACCTGCGCCACCTTTGGGTGGCTGGAGAGCAACTGGTGCAGAACCGCAGCTTGACGCGCCGGCCCTTTGGGGACATCCGACAGGCTTACTCGGCGACATACGCCGATTTCTGGAACCGCGTCCAACACGCCAGGACGGACGCCAAGAACAAGAAAGCAGTAGCTTGACCAAACGGACTTTCATTTTCGACAGCGACGGTGGCGTCGACGACGCCCAGGCGCTCATTCTGCTGGTCGCCAACGGCAAGGCGCCTGACCTGATCACCACGGTGTTCGGCAATGTCGGTCGCGACCAGGCGACCACCAACCTGCTCGCCACCTGCGCTATGCTGAAGGTCGACATTCCGGTTCACATGGGTGCTGACCGGCCGCTCACGCAACCGATCATCGACGCCAAATACGTGCATGGCGATGATGGCCTGGGTGGTGCGCGTCGTCCCGACAAGCAGGCCCTGCCGGCCTCCGGCGACGCGATCGGCGAGCTTCGCCGCGCCTTCGGTGATGCGGCGGCCAAGGGTGAGAAAGTCGATATCCTGATGATCGGCCCGCTGACCAACCTGGCTCTGGCGTTGCGGCTCGAGCCCTCGATCATCGACGGCATCGGCACGCTCACCATCATGGGCGGCAACGTCTACGGGCGCGGCAACACCACACCGGCCGCCGAGTTCAACATCTACGCCGACCCTGAGGCGGCACATGTGGTGCTGACCGCCGGGATCGAGACCGTGGTCATCCCGTGGGAGCCATGCCTCACCCACTTCATGGAAGGCCCGAAAGTCGACGCGATGTTCGACGCCATCCCGGCCAGCCCGCTTCGTGATTTCTCGAAGGCCCTCGCTGTTCACGCCCGCGACAACGGCATCCGCCGCGGCCTGCCCGATCGCTTCCTCTACGTCGATCCGCTGGCCGCCGCCGTGGTGCTCGATCCCTCGATGGTGACCAAGTCGATCGAAGCCTCGTCATCGGTGGCGCTCGCTCCGGGGATCACCCGCGGCATGACGCTGGTCGATCCTTCCGGGCGCCTGGGCACCCCCAAGATTACGTTCGTCGAGGAGGTCGACGTCAGCAAAGTCGACGCGCTCTACGCCGTATCCGCCGCCTATTCCCCCAAGCATTAGAACAAACGCAAACAGGAGTGCGCATGTCTCTGATCTCGACTTTGGCCAAGGCCGCAGCAGGTACCCTGCTCGCCGCCTCGATGATGATGTCGACGGCGATCCCCGCCGCCGCCCAGGAATACACCAAGGACAACCCGCTCAAGGTCGCCCTGGTGCTGCATGGCACGCTCGGCGACAAGAGTTTCTTCGATGACGCTGCCGAAGGCATGAAGACCGCCGAGGCCGAGCTGCCGGTGACCGTCAAGATCATCGAGCTCGGCTATGACCGCTCCAAGTGGCAGGCCGGCCTCGCCGACGCCGCGGACTCGGGCTACGACGTGATCATCGCCGGCACCTTCGACATGACCGGCTATATCGCCGAGCTGTCGCCGGAATATCCGGACGTCAAGTTCATCGATTTCGACGACTCGCCCGATTACAGCGCCTGCGAGTGCAAGAACGTCCTGGGTGTGCAGTACACCACGGCCGCCGCGGGCTATCTCGCCGGCTTTGCCGCCGCCAAGATCTCGAAGTCGGCAACGCTGGGCACCATCATCGGCATGGAATTCCCGACCGTCACCGACTTCAAGACCGGTTTCGACCAGGGCGCCAAGGCCGCCAACCCCTCGATCAACATTCTCAACGCCGTGGCCGGTTCGTTCAACGACCCTGCAAAGGGCAAGGAAATCGCGCTCGCCCAGATCAACCAGGGTGCTGACGTGGTGTTCCCGATCGCCGGCGGTACCGGCATCGGCTCGCTCCAGGCGGTCAAGGACTCGGGCAAGCTCGCGGTCGGCGTCGACAGCGACCAGGCGACCATCTTTGCCGCCTCCGATCCGGCCCAGGCCGACGTGATCTTCACCTCGGTGCTGAAGAAGGTTGGCCACTCGCTGTACCTGGCGCTCGGCCAGACCATCGAGGGCACCGCGCCCTATGGCTCGCGCCAGCTGCTCGGCATCAAGGACGGCGCCGTGGGTATCGCCAAGAACGCCTGGTACGAGAAACTCGTGCCGGCCGACGTGCGCGCCGAAGTTGATGCGCTCGAGGCCAAGATCGTCGCGGGCGAGATCGAAGTCGCCACCGACATGAAGTAATCTGATGGGCCCCGCGGCAAACGCGGGGCCCATTCATTCTTGACGTAGCGCAGAGCGGGGCAGCATGGCGCTTCTGGAAGCAATCGGGATCGGCAAGACCTATCCCGGCGGGGTCGTGGCCAATGACGGAGTGAACCTCGTCATCGAGCCGGGTGAGGTTCACGCCGTGGTCGGCGAGAACGGTGCAGGCAAATCCACCCTGATGAAAATCCTGTTCGGCATCGAACAGCCCAATGCCGGCACCCTGCTGCTCGACAACCGGCAGGTGCATTTTTCCAAGCCGCGCGAAGCCATCGATGCCGGCATCGGCATGGTGTTCCAGCATTTCTCGCTGGTCCCGAGTTTTTCTGTCTACGAGAACGTGGTGCTCGGTTCCGAGCCCCGGGCGGGCATCCGGCTCGATCGCAGCAAGGCGATCGCCGAGGTGCAGGCGCTCAGCGACAAGTTCCGTTTGAAGGTCGATCCGCTGCCGCCGGTGGGCTCGCTCCCCGTCGGCCAGCAGCAGCGCGTCGAAATTCTGAAGGCGCTCTACCGCAATGCCCGCATCCTGATCCTCGACGAGCCCACAGCCGTGCTGGCGCCGCAGGAAGTGCAGGAGCTGTTCGTCGCCATCCGCTCGCTGGTGGCGCAGGGCAAGACCGTGATCTTCATCGCCCACAAGCTGCCCGAAGTGCTGGAGATATCGAACTCCATCACCGTGATGCGGCAGGGCAAGACCGTCGGGCAGGTGAAGACCAGGGAGGTCACCGAAAAGAGCCTAGCCGCCATGATGGTGGGTCGCGAAGTCAGCCTCCGTGTTGACCGCAAGCCCACCGATCAGACCGAGCGGGTTGCTTCGGTCAGCGGGCTCCGCGTCGTCAATGCGCGCGGCACCGAAGTGGTCGCCGGGCTCGATCTCAACGTCTATGCCGGTGAGATCGTCGGGCTGGTGGGGGTCGAAGGCAACGGCCAGGCCGAAACGCTCGAAGCGATCGCCGGGCTGCGCCATGTGGCGGCCGGCGACATCACCGTCGCCAACCAGAATGCCAACCCGTTGACCGTGCTTCAGCGGCGCGGCCTGGGTGTCGCCTCGATCCCCGAGGATCGTATCGCCGAGGGACTCTCCACCGGCTCGACCGTGGCCGAGAACCTCGTCGCCACCCGCCTCAACGACACCCGCTACGTGCGGGGCGGCCTGCTCGACCTCAAGGCGATCAAGGCCAATGCGCTGCGGCTGATCGAGCAGTTCTCGATCCGCGTCGGCGGACCCGGTTCTGCCGTCGGCACGCTGTCGGGCGGCAATATGCAGAAGGTGGTGGTGGCGCGCGAGCTGAGCGAGCAGCCAAAACTCCTGCTGGTCAACCAGCCCACCCGCGGCGTCGACCTCGGCGCCACTCAGTTCATCTGGCGCACCATCACCGATGCCCGCGACAAGGGCGCTGCGGTGCTGCTGAGCTCGGCTGATCTGAGCGAACTGCTGGCGCTGAGCGACCGGCTGCTGGTGCTCTATCGCGGCAAGATCGTCGCCGCTTTCCTTAACACCCCCGATCTCACTCCGGAAACGCTGGGCACCTACATGCTCGGGCTCTCCACCCAGACATCGGACGAAATGCAGGCGGCCCTCAAATGAGCAACATTCCCGCCATCGACCGCAGCTCGCGCTGGAAAACCATCCGCCGTGAAGTCGGTCGCGCCGTCGGCGCACTGGTGATTGCGCTGCTCGTCACCTTCATCGTGGTGCTGCTGACCTCCAAGGCGCCGCTCGACGCCATCACCCAGCTGCTCACCGCCCCGGCCTCCAAGCCGCGCACCATCGGGCTGTGGCTCGACGATGTGGCCAAGCTCACCATCACCGGGCTCGCCTTCTCGCTGGTGTTCCAGGCCCGGCAGTTCGCCATGGGCGTGCAGGGTCAGGTCTATATCGGCGCACTGGCCGCGAGCTACGTCGCGCTGTCGCCGCTCGGCGCCACCTGGGCCGGTATTCCCCTGGGGATCACCGCCGCCATGCTGGCGGGCGCCATCTACGGGTTCCTGCCGGGCATCGCCAAGGCCAGGCTCGGCGCCAACGAGATCGTTTCCTCGCTGATGCTCAACTACATCGCCATCGAGGTCTGCAACTTCCTCGTCCGCACCAGCCTGCCCAAGCCGCAGGCCGGGGTGCTCACCACCAACGATTTCCCCGACAGTTCGGTATTCCCGCAACTGATCAAGTTCGACGGGCTCAACGTCACCCGGCTCGATCTCGGCCTGGTTTTCGCACTCGTCGCCGTGCTGGTGGTGTGGTTCGCGCTCTATCGCACCAGCTGGGGCCTGAAGCTGCGCCTCGTCGGCCACAATGCCCGCTTCGCCGAATATTCCGGCATCAAGGCGACCTTCATCATGGTCTCCGCGATGACCGTGTCCGGGGCACTGGGCGGCCTGCTCGGCTCGATGTTCGTGCAGGGGCAGGGCTACGGCAAGCTGACCGTACTGTTCGAGGGCGGCCTCGCTTTCGAGGGCATCCTCGTCGCCATCGTGGCGCGCAGCCGGCCGCTGGCGGTGCCGGTCGTGGCGCTGTTCTACGGCTATCTGCGCCAGGGCGCCCAACTGATGAACATCCGCACGGACGTCCCCGCCGAGGTGATCGGCGTGGTCACCGCCATCATCATCCTGTTGGTTTCGTCGTCCTTCTCGCTCAACTTCGTCACGCGGCTGTTCAAACGCGGCCCCTCCACGGCTGCTGCGCCGGCGACCGTCGGAGGTGCCGCCAAATGATGGAACTGCTCATCACCGTCTTTTCGGCCACCTTCTTCGTCACCGTCATCCGCACCACCACCCCGCTGCTCCTGGCAACGCTCGGTGGCCTCATCGCCGATCTCGGCGGCGCGCTGAACGTGGCGCTTGAAGGCATGATGCTGATCGGCTGCCTCACCGCGGTGATCGTCTCGGTCTATGCACCATGGTACGTCGCGGTCGTCGCCGGCCTCGGGGCAGGTGCGCTGCTCGGGCTGATCATGGCGTTCTTCGCCTTCCGGCTGAAGGCCGACATCATCCTCGTCGGCTTTGCCATCAACATCCTTGCCGCGGGCGGCACGGTATTCGCATTGGCCCTTGCCACCGGTGGCGACAAGGGTACCTCGATCAACCTTCAGTCCAAGGCCGTCCCGGCGGTCGATCTCAGCTTCCTCAGCGCCATTCCCGGCATCGGGCCGACGCTCAAGGCGTTTCTCTCCGGCCACTCGGTGCTGAGCTGGCTCGCCGCGTTCCTCGTCTTCGCGGTGTGGTACTTCCTCTACCGGACGCCCTGGGGGCTGTGGCTGCGCGGCGTCGGCGAGTATCCGGCGGCGCCTGAAGCCGCCGGCATCCCGGTCACCAGGATCCGCACCTTGAGCCTCGTCGTCTCCGGCGCCCTGGCGGGTCTCGGCGGGGCGCAGCTCGCGATGTTCAACTATGTCGGCTTCACCCGCGACATGACCGCCGGCCGCGGCTTCATCGCGCTCGGCGCCGTGCTGCTCGGCGCCCGCCACCCGGTCGGGGCGCTCCTGGCAGCGCTGCTGTTCGGCGCCTTCGAAGCACTGGCGGTGGTGATGCCGGGCCTTTTCAACGACATCCCGGCCGAACTCATCCGCATGATCCCGTTCGTCGTGACCATTGCGGCACTGGTGCTGTTCTCGATCCGGGCGCAGCGGGCGCTGGCTTTGCGTGGGGTGAAATAGGGGTACGGACGGACGGTCGGTCCTGTGATCACCACCAACACCGGCCGTCATCCCGACGAAAGTCGGGACCCAGTGCTCAGGCTTCTCCCAACGCACGATCCTGCCGACCTTGCTGTGATGGACCGGGCCGTCATGTGCCCATCCTACCGTCCGAGCAGTGGGTCCCGGCTTTCGCCGGGATGACGGCCGGTGGGTGGGGTGAGAGCGTGGCAGCCGCCGCTCAATAGTTCAACTCAGTGAACCGCGCCGCCCGTCCATCATAGAGCAGCAGCCGGCCGACCAGCGGCTCGCCCACCCCGGTGATCAGCTTGATCGCCTCCATCGCCATCAGCGTGCCGATGACGCCGGTGACCGCGCCGATGACGCCGACCACTTCGCAGGAAGGGAGGTCGGCCTCATCAGGAGTATCGGGATAGAGATCGCGGAACTGTCGGTCGCCGGGCATGAACACCGTCACCTGGCCGTCGAACATCGACACGGCGCCCGAGACCAGTGGGATCTTCGCGGCTTCCGCCGCCTCGGCGACGATCTTGCGGGTGCCGAAATTGTCGGTGCCGTCGATCACCATGTGATAGCCGGGGAGCAGCCTGCCCGCATTGTCGGCGGTGATCCGCTCGATATGTGGGATATATTCGACATGCACATTGAGTCCGGCGACAAACGCCCCGGCGCTCTCCGCCTTGGGCGCGCCGATGCCGTCGGCCCGGTGGATCATCTGGCGTTGCAGGTTGGAGAGCGAGACGGTGTCGTGGTCGACCACCCCGAGCGTACCGACGCCTGCCGCCGCGAGATAGGCAATCAGCGGGCTGCCGAGCCCTCCGGCGCCGATCACCAGCACCCGCGCCGCCTTGAGCTGCTGCTGGCCTTCGCCGCCCACCCCGCGCAACACGATGTGGCGGGCATAGCGCCTGATTTCTTCCGGGCTGAGAGCCGTCACGGCGGGACCCCCGTCCGTCACGGCCTGCTCACGATCGGCACGGCGATGAAGCGCCGGTCCGGGCCTTCGAAACCTTGTGAGAACACCGAGACGATGGCCACGGGCGTCAGGTTCCGCCACGCCCAGTTGAACGGCGCGACGACGGCGCTCAGTTGGTAGTCGACCGTGCAGTTGCGCGAGGCCGGTACCGTTTCGTCGCGATACATCAGCGTTGCCGTGCGGTCAGACGGCTCGAACGTCAGCTCGAAGCCGACCGGCGGCTCGAAGCCGAAATCTTCGACGCAGCGCACGGTCGAGGTCGAAGGGAAGGTGGTGAGCCTGAGCGTCGCGGTGTCATCCGGCTCGGCCATCCCAAAACCCGGGGTGCCGAACGCGATCACCTTGCGGTCGGCCACCGGCTCGGCGTCGCCGTGCATGGCCGCAAGCACCGCCGGCTCGCTGATCTGGAACTTGGCGATCGCCGGGGCAGCTGCCTGGGCCGACTTGGCGCGCACCGACGCGAGGCCCGGCTGCTCGTCTTCGAGGCGCACCCGGAAGGGCGAGCCGCCCACCCATTTGTCCTCGGCGACGTCGAGCACAAAGATGTTGGAATAAGCAAAGCCCGAGCCGTCCTGGACGCCGAATTCCTCATAGGCGAAGTAGCGACCGTCGTCGGAAAAACCGAGCGCCGCGAACTGCGCCGCATCGCCGGCGAACGCCGGGACGGCAAGCAGGGCAACGAAACTAGCGGCCAGTCGAACCGAAACCGCCTGCACCACGCTCAGTCGCATCAAGGCTCTCCCTCAGTTCGAACTCTATGCCCGAAACCGGCGCCACCACCATCTGGGCAATGCGATCGCCACGCTGGATGGTGAACGGGGCGTCGCCGTGATTGATCAGGATGACTTTGATCTCGCCGCGATAGTCGGCATCGATCGTGCCGGGCGTATTGAGGACGGTGACCCCGTGCCTGGCGGCGAGGCCTGAGCGCGGGCGCACCTGCGCTTCGTAACCGGTGGGCAGCGCGATCGCCATGCCCGTCGGCACCAGCGCCCGTTTGCCAGGTTCGATCGTCATTGTCTCGGACGCGCCGAGTGCGGCGAGGAGGTCAACTCCTGCCGCGCCCGTGCTCTGTTGCCGCGGGGCTTCTAGGCCCCGGCCGTGATCGAGCCAGATGAAGTCGACTTTGACCCGATCCGTCATGGTCAGCGGGTGTCGACGACGGCGAACAGCTCTTCAGGCAGGTTGGCCGTGCCGTCGAGCAGTTCGGTGAAGTTCAGCACCATCTCGGCTGCGTTGTCGCCGACCTTGGTCATGTTGGTCTCGGTGATACGCTTGCCCTTGATGCGGATGGTGGCGGTGTGACCTTCGAAATAGGTCTTCATCATCGCCTTGGCCTGCGCATCCTCGGCGCCGCCGGCGCCTTCGCTGATCTGGCTGGTCATCTCGTTGGTCTTGAATGCCACGCGCACGACGCCCGGGCTCACCACGGTGAAACTGGTGTCGGAGTTCGGGCCATCGTCGGTGGTCAGCGTGGTGAGGTCGCCTTCCTTGATCGTGGTGCAGGTGCCGCTGCCATCCGCATTCTCGGTCAGCACGTCGCCTTCTTCCTTGCAGAACGCGTCGGACGAATCGGCGTTGCCGCCGCCGGCCTCGGCCATCTGCTTGATCATCGGGTAGAACTCGGAACCCACCGTCATGACGGTGGTGGTCTTGCCGGTGGTCTCGCTCAGCACGTCGATTTCGGCCGTAACGTCCATGCATCCGGCAAGCCCGGCGCTCAGCAGCAGGATGCCGGCCAGCCGGGAAATGGTCTTCAGGGTCATGAAACTCTCCTCAACATCGCCCGCCGCATTGCCCCCGTTGTAGGAGCCGGTCCCAAGCGCCGCAAGCTGATGCTGCCTCGGTATGGCCCCAGTGATGAACGCTTGATGAACCGTCGTTCATAGGCCGCCTACCGCTCTCTCGTCCTCTCTCCCTTTCGGGGGAGAGGTCAGGTGAGGCGGCCTCGCCGTGAGCGCGATGCAAGGGGAAGGCCCGCTCACCCGGCGCTTCGCGCCACCTCTGCCCCAAAGGGAGAGGTGAAGTCAGAGCCCGAGCAGCCGCCACAGCGCCACCAGCAGCACCGCCGCCGTCAGCCAGAATCCCGCCACCAGCATGAAGCGGTTGAACTTGCGATCGGGCGAGTTCTTGTCGCGTTCGTAGTCGTCGAGCGCCGTCTCGGCCTTCGTGACAATGGCCGGCAGCCGGCCCAGCGTCATCACCACGGTATCGAAATGGTCCTTCAGCTCCTCGAGCCGGCCGAGCGGCCCGGCCGAGCGGCGCACCCAGTCGCCGACGATCGGCTCCGAGATGGTCCAGATGTCGAGCTCGGGGTCGAGCGCCCGCGCCACGCCTTCGACCAGCACCATGGATTTCTGCAGGAGGATCAGCTCCGGCCGGGTCTGCATCTCGAACAGCTCGGTGGTGGCGAACAGCTGGCCCAGCACCTTGGCCATCGAGATGTCGGAAACGCGGCGGCCGTGCTGCGGCTCGCCGATGGCGCGGAGCGCCAGCGCGAATTCGTCGATCGACTGCGTGCGCGGCACATAGCCGATCTCGAAATGCCGCTCGGCGATCAGCCGGTAGTTGCGGGTGATGAAGCCGTAGAGGATATCGGCAAGGAAGCGCCGTTCGCGCCGGGTGATGCGCCCCATGATGCCGAAATCGACGGCGACGATGTTCTGCGTTTTCGGGTCGGCGAACAGGTTCCCCGGATGCAGGTCGGCGTGAAAAAAGCCGTCGCGCACGGTGTGGAGCAGGAAGGCCTGCAGCAGGTTCTTCGCCAAAGCCTTGCGATCGACCCCGGCCGCGTCGAGCGCCGCGTTGTCGCGGATCGGGATGCCGTCGACCCAGGTGGTGGTAAGGACGGTATCGGAGGTGAAATCCCACATCACCTTGGGGATGACGAAGCCGGTATCGTCCTTGATATTCTCGTAGAATTCCGAAATCGCCGCCGCCTCGAGCCGGAGGTCGAGCTCGATCCGGGCCGAGCGGTCGAGCGTCGCCACCACGTCGACTGGCCTCAGCCGCTTCAGCTTGGGCACCAGCGCTTCGGCCAGCTTCGCGCCGGCATACTGGCTCTCGATGTCGGCCTGGAAGCGCTCGCGGATGCCGGGGCGGAGGATCTTCACCGCTACCGTGCGTCGGCCGTTCTCGTCGGTAAGGGTGGCCTTGTGCACCTGGGCGATCGAAGCCGCGGCAACCGGCGCCGAGAAATCGGTGAACTCCTGGGCCCGTGTGCCCAGTGCCTCGGCGAGCAGCCCCGGGACGAGCTTGTCGTCGAACGGGTCCATCTTGTCCTGCAGCACCGCAAGGTCGGCGGCGACGTCGGCGCCGACGATATCGGGGCGAGTTGCAAGGGTCTGGCCAAGCTTCACATAGGTCGGGCCGAGCCGGTTGAGCGCCCGGGTCAACCGCTCGACCCGGCCGGAGCGTTTCACTTCGCCGCGTTCGAACAGCCGGCCGAAGCGCACCCCGGCCCGCATCACCGGCGGCAGCGCGGCGTTGTCGGCAATCGACAGGGCACCCTCGCGCGCCAGGACGAAGCCGGCCCGGGCCAGGCGGAAATAGGCAGCGAGCCCCATGGCGTCAGAGCTTCCAGGCCGCGTGCAGCGCCGCGATATTGCCGGTGAACGGGGTATGGGTCACGCGCTTGAACCCGGCATCACCGATCATCTTCGAGAAGTGCTCGGGCGTCGGGAACTTGCGGATCGATTCGACCAGGTACTGGTAGGGCTGCGCATCGCCGGTGACGACGCGGCCGATTGGCGGGATCAGCCGGTCGGAAAATACCTTGTAGACCTCCGACAGCACCGGGGTATCGACCTGGCTGAATTCGAGGCAGAGAAAACGCCCGCCGCGTTTCAGCACCCGATGCGCTTCCTTCAGCGCCAGGGGGATGCGCGGCACATTCCGGATGCCGAAGGCGATGGTATAGGCGTCGAAGCTCTCGTCCTCGAACGGCAGTTCCTCGGCATTGGCCTCGACGAACTTCACCTGCGACGGGAACCGCCACTTGTGCGAGCGTTCCTCGCCGACCCTGAGCATGTCGGTATTGATGTCGGAGACCGTGACCTCGGCATAGCCGACCGAGGCATTGACGATACGCTCGGCGATGTCGCCGGTACCGCCCGCCATGTCGAGCACCCGATAGGGGACGCTGCCCTGTTTGGGCGGGGCGAGCCGCGCCACCATGGCGTCCTTCCAGACGCGGTGCACGCCGCCACTCATCAGGTCGTTCATCAGGTCGTACCGATCGGCGACGCGGTGGAACACCTCGTTGACGAGGTCCTGCTTGTCGTCGAGGGCGACCGTCCGTTCGCCGAAATGCGTGGTCTCGCCCATGCTCTGTCTCCGGATTGCCGGCGTTATAGCGGATGGGACCGGGGCTTGCCATGCGGGAAACGGGCGCATGCTAAACCCCGACAGAACGGTGGGCTTGTTACCGGATCGCCCTGCCGTCACATAGAAGCGACAACCGGAACGAGGATGCGATGCCCGAATTGCCAGAGGTCGAAACCGTCCGCCGCGGGCTCGAGCCCTATGTGACGGGCGCGCATATCGACAAGGTGACGCTCAACCGCAAGGATCTGCGCTTTCCATTCCCCGAGGGCTTCAAAGCAGCGCTCGAAGGGGCGACCATCGAGAGCACCGGACGACGAGCCAAATACCTGTTGTTCCGGCTGTCGAACGGCAAGACCTGGCTTAGTCACCTGGGCATGACCGGCGCTTATCGCTTCGAGGATTTCAAGTTCAAGGAGCCGTCGCGCTATTACGAGCCCGACGAGGATCGCAAGCACGACCACCTGGTCCTGGAACTGACCCATCCCGAGCACGGGGCGATGAAGCTCATCTACAACGATGCCCGCCGTTTCGGCTTCGTCGATCTTTATGAACACGAGGCCGAGAGCCCCTATCTCGAAGGACTGGGGCCCGAGCCTCTGTCCAACGCCTTCAATGCCGCCGAAATGGCGGAGCGCTTCGCGGGCAAGAAGGCGCCGATGAAGGCGGCGCTGCTCGACCAGCGCGTGGTGGCTGGGCTGGGCAATATCTATGTCAGCGAGGCGCTGCACCGCGCCCATATCCGGCCCGATATCGAGGCGCGCACCCTGGTGCTGAAGTCGGGCAAGCCGAGCAAGCGCCTCGACGATCTGGCCGATGGCGTGCGCACGGTGCTGATCGAGGCGATCGACGCCGGCGGCTCGACGCTAAGGGACTTCCGCAACGCCGAAGGCAATTCCGGCTACTTCCAGCACCGCTTTGCCGTCTATGATCGCGAAAACGAACCGTGCCCCACTCCGGGCTGTCGTGGCACGATCAAGCGCATCGTACAGTCGGGCCGCTCGACCTTCTTCTGCCCGGTGTGCCAGCATTGAGACGCGAATGGCAAAGAGGCAGCAGCGAATAGGCGAAGCAGGATCGATCGGGCTGCCGCCTCCATTCGCTACTCGTACACCAAGGGAGGCCGCTGCTCCCAGCCGGTGAATCCAGTTGACGTCCCACCCCGTCGCGACTATACAGCGCCCAACTTGGCGGCCCGAGATGCCGCCGATTTCATTTCATCGCCCCTGGAAAACCGGCCTCGGCTGGGCCAGCGGGTTGAGCGCCAAAGAGGAATTGATGGCCAATACTGCTTCCGCCAAGAAGGCCACGCGCAAGATCGCGGCCCGCACCGAAGTGAACAAGTCGCGTCGTTCGCGCATGCGTACCTTCGTCCGCAAGGTCGAGGAAGCCATCACTGCCGGTGACCACGCGGTTGCCGTCGCCGCTCTCAAGGCCGCCGAGCCCGAGATCGTCCGCGCCAGCCAGAAGGGCATCGTCCACGCCAACGTGGCCGCCCGCAAGGTGAGCCGCCTCAAC
>NZ_DASZAW010000104.1:0-2621 GCF_035944845.1 Devosia sp.
AAAGATCCCCCTTTTTCGAGGCGCGAATCCCCGAAATGGCCCAGTCCCAACTCCATCCCGCCCTCCTATGCAAAGGCCAGGGAATCAGACCGAAACCCTCTCTTCAACAACGATGTGTGCATGTCGTAGCCCGTCGGGGAGGGGGTGGGGGTGGGGGTCCATCGGTGATCACCGCACCACCCCCTCCCTCAATCCCTCCCCTCAAGGGGGAGGGAGGCAACGGCCCGTGCTTCAGGCCAGCACGTCCTTGAACAATCCCATCGTCCGCGACCAGGCGAGATCGGATGCTTCCTTGCTGTAGCGCGCCGCCGAGGTGTCGTTATTGAAGGCGTGGTTGGCGCCCTCGTAGATGAAGATCTGGTAGTCCGTGCCGGCGGCCTTCAGCGCCGCCTCGAACGCCGGGATGCCGGCATTGATCCGCTCGTCGAGCCCGCCATAGTGCGCCATCACCTTGGCCTTGATGTTGGGCACCGCTGCGGCGTCCGGCTGTCCGCCGTAGTAGGGGACCGCTGCCAGCAGGTCTGGCGCTACGGTGGCGATATTGTTGACCGTGCCGCCACCCCAGCAGAAGCCCATGGCGCCGACCTTGCCGTTTGTCTTGGCATGCGTCTTCAGCCAGGCAATGGTCGCGACGCCATTGGCCGCCACGTCAGCCGCGGGCAATTGCTGGAACATCGGCCGCGCCGCTTCCTCGTCGGCGGGCGTGCCGCCCAGATCGGAGAGGAAGTCGGGCGCCAGTGCCACGAAACCCTCGAGTGCCACCCGACGCGCCACATCCTTGGTATGGGCGTTGAGCCCGCGATTCTCGTGCACCACGATCACCGCTCCGAACGGCCCGCCTTCCGCCGGGTAGGCGAGGTAGCCGCGCATCTCGCCTTTCGCGCCGGGGTAGGTGACATCCTCGATGACGAGCCGCGCGTCGTTCTCGGGCACCAGGCCCTGCGCTTTGGCGTTCGAGGCCATCATTGACGCGGCCACCGCCGCCGCACTCATCGAGCCCGCAAGCTTGGCGAGGTTATCCATGAACTTGCGCCGGTCGAGGCTCAGGTGGGTGTAGTCGTCGAAGAGATTGATCATCTCCTGCGAGATCTGGGGCGTGTCCCTCTCGTCCATTCGCCGTTCTCCTGTTTTGACGCGCGGGAGGCTACGGCGTGAGAGACGACTTGGGGATGACGCTCGCACCATTGTGAGTCGAAGTGAGGAGCTACTCTCCGGCGAGCCGTTGCGGTTCGGGCCGCGCCTCGTCGAACTCCATCGCCTCGATGCGCTCGCCGCGCTTCACGATCTTCGACGACGATGTCACGATGTCGCCGATATCCCCGGCCGCCTGCGTGAAGTGGGTCTGGAGCTTTCGCACCCGTTCGTCCAGCCGGCCGACATCGGCAAGCAGGGCCCGCACCTCGGTCTGGATGCGATAGGCCTCCTCGCGCATCTTCACGTCGCGCAGCAGCGCCTGCACCACCTGGATGGAGAGCATCAGGATCGACGGCGAGACGATCACGATGCGCGCCTTGAGCGCCCGCTGCACCACATCCTCGAAATGTTCGTGCAGGTCCGCAAAGATCGATTCCGACGGCACGAACAGGAAGGCCGTGTCGGCGGTCTCCCCGGCGATCAGGTACTTTTCCGAGATCGCCTTGATATGGACGCCCATGTCGCTGCGGAACCGGCTGGCCGCAAAACGCGGATCTTCGCCGTCCCCGGCGCTCGAAAAGCCCTGCCAGCTCTCGAGCGGGAACTTGGCGTCGATCACCAGCGACGGCGCCCCGTTCGGCATATAGACCAGCGCGTCGGGCCGGCTGCCGTTCGACAGTGTCGCCTGGAAGGCATAGGCGTTCTGGGCCAGGCCATCGCCGATGATCGCTTCCATCCGGCCTTGGCCGAAGGCGCCGCGCGTCTGCTTGTTGGCGAGGATCGACTGCAGCGACACCACGTTCTGGCTGAGCTGGGTGATGTTGGATTGCGCCCGGTCGATCACCGCCAGCCGTTCCTGGAGCTTCGCCAGGCTCTCGTTGGTCTTGACGTTGCTTTCCTGCATGGCCGCGCCGATGCGCTGGCCCTGGCTGTCGAGCCGTTCGTTCACCAGCCGTGCCAGGTCCGAAGTACGCGAGCCGAAGATCTCGCTCATCGTCTGCATCCGGCCGGTCATCTCCGACTGCACGCGCAGCATGTCGGCAATGTAGCGCTCTGTCTCCTGCGCCTTGAGTTGCGCCGCCGCCGCCTCCTCGGCCCGCTGTGCCGCCTCTTCCGCCCGGGCGCGCGACTGCCTGATCACCACGACGAGCAGCGCCACCAGCAGCGCCGCGACGATTCCGACGGCCGTATAGGCGGCGATTTCAAGCGTGACGGGAAAGTCGGCGATGACGAAAAGCACTCGATCCATCGCCTCAGCTTACACGATTCGAGCCTGCCGTTCCCGCATTGTTCTTCGGCGCCGCAATTGGCGTAAACCAGGCGTAAACCGGCTGGCCGTTGACCGCCGCCCGGGAAATACCATATTCAGCGGCAACCCCCGATGAAGGACTGAACGTTCATGGCCAAGCGCCCCATCCTGATCCTGCCCGACGAGCGCCTGCGCGCCATTGCAGAGCCGATCGAGAAGATCGACGATGGCATCAAGC
>NZ_DASZAW010000105.1:0-25385 GCF_035944845.1 Devosia sp.
ACATCGAATCGACCCACATCACCCCCGAGTTCGAGGCGGCCCTGGTGCTGCCGCGCGGCAATACCTGGACCTGCGAGGCGAGCCACGAGTTCGCCAACGTCAACGGCCCCAAGAACCAGGAGTTCTGGCAGAAATCGCGCCTTGCCGGCTCGCCGCTGAAGATCTTCATCCAGCCCGGATCGGCGGTGCCGCCGAGCGCCTGGGAAGAGTCGGGCGGCTACTATGGCTATGAGGAGCAACGCGAGTTCCTCGCCCACGACATGGGCACCGTCAGCCTCGACGAAGTGATGGACTGGCCCTCGGTGTGGAACCCCGAGAACCCCGGCTATATCCGCATGTGGGGGATGATCGGCGCCACCATGGAGATGCGTGGTGTGGTCGAGGGGCACGGCTCCGGGCTGATCGACCCGCACGACCTGTCGGCTTTCGCCGCCGCCGGCATCTCGTCGGATCATGAGGTCTGGGCGCTGGAGGAGGCATGGGAGCGGCTGAGCCATGGCATCTTCACCGAGCTCCGTCCGTTCTCCTATGACGTCATACTGCCGGGGCTGATCGAGCGGCTCAGCGACTGGTCGAACATCGCCTTCACCACCGATGACCGCTCGGCGTCCGAGACGCTGGAGAAAGGCGCGGCCGACTACAATGTGCGGCACGCCATCGAATACGGCCTCGCGCCGGAGATCGCCATCCAGTGCGCCACCATCAATCCGGCCCGGCATATGCGCATCGACCAGTGGGTCGGCTCGATCGCGCCGGGGCGCTATGCCGACATAGTACTGCTCGACGACGTCGCGACGCTGTCGATCAGACACGTCTACGCCGATGGCCTGCTGGTCTCCGAGGGGAACAGCTTCCTCGGCCCGCTGGCCCCGATAGATTGGCCGGACTGGGCTCGCAAGACCATGAATATCGGCCGTGTGCTCGGCGCCGACGATTTCGCCATCAAGGCCGAAGCCGGTCGGAACACCATGCAGGCGGCGGTGCTCAGGCCCTTCCACTGGAACGAGGATTTCCTGGTCGAGGCCCTGCCGGTTGTCGATGGGCTGGTGCAGCGCGATACCGAGCGGCTGATTACCAAATGGGCCCTGGTCGATCGCTATCGTGGCGACGGCGCGGTGGCGAAGATGTTCTGGACCGGCTGCGGTCCGGCCGATCCTGATACGGCGCTCGCCTCCTCGGTGGCCCATGATAGCCACAATGTCTGGTGCATCGGTTCGTCCGATGCGGCGATGGCCACAGCGGTCAACCGGCTGCAGGAGATCGATGGCGGCTGGGTGCTGGTGCACAAGGGCGAAGTGGTCGCCGAAATGCGGTTCGAGATCGGCGGGCTGATGACGGCGCGCTCGGCCGAAGCTTTCGATACCGACATGCAGGCGTTCTACCGCGCCGCCGAACAGGTGGAGTGGATGTACAAGCCGTCGGCGCTGAACCTCTGGAAGCCGGGCTTCCCGGAATTTCTGAAGTTCGCGACGCTGACCTGCTCGCCCTGGCGCTGGGTGCTGGTGGCGCCGAGCGAACTGGCGCCCGAGGGGTTCGTCAACGTGCAGACTGGCGAGCAGCACAAGGTGGTCTGGTGAGCGGACTGCGTGGCCGAAGCCTCCGCGGCACCTTCGTTCACGCGCCGATCCGCGGCGAACTCGAGGTGCTGCGCGACGCGGTGATCGCCATCGGCAGCGACGGCACCATTGCGAGCATCGGTCAAGCCACCGATGGCGCGCCTGAGGGTACCATCGAGCTGCCGGCCGGCCAGCTGGTGCTGCCGGGCTTCGTCGATCTCCATGTCCACGCCCCGCAATACCCGCAGCTCGGCATGGCGCTCGACGAGCCGCTCGAGGTCTGGCTGGGCAAATACACCTTCCCGCTCGAGGCGCAGTACGCCGACCTCGTTTTCGCCCAACAGCGCTATGAGACGCTGGTCGCCGACCTGCTGGCCTCGGGCACCACCACGGCGCTCTACTTTGCCACCGTGCATCGGCAAGCCACCGAGTTGCTGGCGCAGATCTGCCTCAAGCAGGGCCAGCGGGCGCTGGTCGGCAAGGTGGTGATGGATGATCCGGCAAGTTGCCCGGATTACTATCGCGATGCCTCGGCCGAACTGGCGGTCGCCGACACCCGTGCCGTCATCGACCACATCCGGGCGCTGCCGGATAATGACCGGGTGCTGCCGGTGATCACGCCGCGCTTCATTCCCTCCTGCACCGACGCAGCGCTCTCCGGCCTCGGTGCGCTGGCGGCGGAGTGCGGCTGCCATGTCCAGACCCATTGCTCGGAGAGTGACTGGGCGCATGGCTATGCGCTTGATCGTTACGGCAAGACCGACACTGCGGCGCTCGCTGGTTTCGGGCTTTTGGGCCGCAAGACCGTGCTGGCCCACTCGGTGTTTCTGACCGACGGCGACATGGCCGCGGTCCGCGCGGCCGGGGCCGGCGTCGCGCATTGCGCCCTTTCCAACATGTACTTCGGCAACGCCGTCTTCCCGCTGCGCCGGGCGCTGGAAAAGGGACTGCATGTCGGGCTCGGCACCGACATTTCCGGCGGGCCGTCCGGCTCGATGCTGGAGGCCTGCCGCGCCACCGCCCAGGCCTCGCGTATGCTCGAGGACGGCGTCGATGCGAGAGATTCACGTGAAACGCGCGGCGTCCCCGACTCGCGCATCGACATGCTCACCGCCTTCCACCTCGCCACGGCAGGCGGTGGTGAGGCACTCGATCTGCCGGTGGGCGTTTTCCGTCCCGGCTATCACTTCGACGCGCTGCTGCTCGACCCCGCGGCATCGGCCGGGACCGTCCGGCTGTTCGGCGCGGATCCGGCTGAACGGCTCGAGCAGATCCTCTACACTGCCAGCCGGCCGAACATTGCCGCGACCTTTGTCGGCGGCGACCTGGTCAGCGGCGCCAGCCCGCAATAGTCACTGACGCCATCTGAACGAGCCATCATGCCCAAATCCGTCTACCTCGCCGGCCCCGAAGTCTTTCTGCCCAACGCCCGCGAAATCCTCGACCAGAAGATCGCGCTGACCCGCGCGGCGGGTCTGGTGCCGGTCTCTCCCGGCGACCTCGAGTTCCCGCCCACCAACAGCAAGTGGGAGCTCGGGCTGGCGATCAGCGCCATCGACGAGAAGTTGATGCACGCGGCCGATGCGATCATCGCCAACCTGACGCCGTTCCGCGGCATTGCGGCGGACACCGGCACCTGCTTCGAGCTCGGCTTCATGTGCGCCCAGGGTAAGCCCGCCTTCGCCTATACCAACGTCAAGGCCGACCACGGCGCGCGAACCCGCGATCATTTCAACGGCGAGTGGTACGCCGATGCCGAAGGCAAGCCGCGCGGCCCCGATCACATCCTGATCGAGGATCTCGGCTTCATCGACAACCTGATGCTGCATGGCGGCGTGGTGAACCGCGGCGGCGCCGTGGTGGTCGGCGACGCGCCCGTTGGGCAGGAACTGACCGACATGACCGCGTTCAAGCGCGTGCTGGCGCTGGCGGTGGAGATGCTGGGGTAGGGGGTGCCGACTGAAGCAGACGGCCCCCTCCCGGCCTCCCCCACAAGGGGGGAGGTGAAGAGTCGAGACCGTGGCTCGATCGTGCCAAACGTACCGGCAGGCACCTTCCCCTTCATGGGGGAGGATGGGAGGGGGCCGTCTCTATCAGTCGGGCTTACGCCGCGTCCGGATGCTGGAACACCAGCGTGGCGTTGGTGCCGCCGAAGCCGAAGCTGTTGCTGAGCGCGATGCCGATATCGACGTTGTCGCGGCGCTGCCTCAGGATCGGCATGTCCGAGAACACCGGATCGAGTTCTTCGATGTTGGCGCTTTCGCACAGGAACTTCTCGCGCATCATCAGGATGCAGTAGATCGATTCCTGTACGCCGGTGGCGCCGAGCGAGTGGCCGGTGAGCGATTTGGTAGCCGAGATCGGCGGGCAGCTGTCGCCGTTGCCGAACACGGTGCGGATCGCTTCCATTTCCTTCAAGTCGCCGACCGGCGTCGAAGTGGCGTGCGGGTTGATGTAGTCGACCTTGCCCTTCACCGTCGAAAGCGCCTGCTGCATGCAGCGGATGGCGCCTTCGCCCGAGGGGGCGACCATGTCGTAGCCGTCCGAGGTCGCGCCATAGCCGACCAGTTCGGCAAGGATGGTTGCGCCGCGCGCCTTGGCGTGTTCGTACTCTTCGAGCACCAGCACGCCAGCGCCGCCGGCGATGACGAAGCCGTCGCGCTTTGCATCATAGGCGCGCGACGCCTTTTCGGGCGTCGCGTTGAAGTCGGTGGACATGGCGCCCATGGCGTCGAACAGGTTGCTGAGCGACCAGTCGAGATCCTCGTGGCCGCCGGCGAAGACGATGTCCTGCTTGCCCCACTGGATCTGTTCGTAGCCGGCGCCGATGCAGTGCTTCGAGGTCGCGCAGGCCGAGGTGATCGAGTAGTTGACGCCCTGGATCCCGAACGGCGTCGCCAGCGTCGCCGAAGCGGTCGAACTCATCGCCTTGGGCACGGCCAGCGGCCCGATGCGCTTGGGGCCACGTTCGCGGGTGATGTCGGCCGCTTCGATCAGGGTGGGGGTGGAGGGGCCGCCCGAACCCATGATGATGCCGGTGCGCGGGTTCTTGATGTCTTTTTCTTCGAGCCCGGAATTGGCGATCGCCTCTTGCATGGCGATGTAGTTCCACGCCGCGCCCTTGCCCATGAAGCGGGTGGTGCGGCGATCGAGCACCGCGAACGGATCGAGCTTGGGGGCGCCATGCACCTGGCAGCGGAAGTTGTACTTGGCATAGTCCTCGGCGAAGACGATGCCGGACTTGGCCTCCTTGAGGCTCACGATCACTTCATCGAGATTGTTTCCGATAGAGGAGACGATCCCCATGCCGGTGACGACAACGCGCCTCATACTGCCTCCTCTATGGCCACCGCTCAGGTCTGGCGGCGAGCGTAGCGCTTTCAGCAAAAGTCATAAGACTTCTCACCTCGAAAGCGCGTCAATCCGAACTTACGTGAACAGGCCTACGCGCAGCCCGGACATCTCGTAGATGATCTGGCCGTCGGCCTTCACCCAGCCATCGGCGATGCCGAGCACGAGCTTGGACTTCATCACCCGCTTCAGGTCGATGCCATACTCGACGAGTTTGACATCATTGGTGATCTGGCCGGAAAATTTCACTTCGCCGCAGCCGAGCGCCCGCCCCTTCCCGGGCGAACCATCCCAGCACAGATAAAAGCCGAGCATCTGCCAGACGGCATCGACGCCGAGGCAGCCCGGCATCACCGGATCGCCAATGAAGTGGCACTGAAAGAACCACAGGCTGGGGTCCACGTCGAGTTCGGCGCGCACCAGGCCCTTGCCATGCGCCCCGCCTTCGCGGCTGATCTCGGTGATGCGGTTGAACATCAGCATCGGTGGGGCCGGCAACTGGGCATAGCCCTTGCCAAATAGCTCACCCTTGCCGCTCAGGATCAGGTCGTCGTAGCCATATGCGTTCTTGCGCTCCGCCATGGGCCGGGGCTTTCTCCGATCGGTCAGTTGAAATCGTTACTAGAGAGCGGGGGGCAGAGGGTCAAGCTGCCCCACAGGACTGAGCGCCGCGACCCACCGTCGCGACCGCGGGTCGGGCGAGGGACCGGGCCCCTCTGCCGCGACCGACCGCCGCTTGTGCAGAGCGGGCGTGAAAGTTATAAGCTCCAAGCTGATACGCCCACGTTGCCAAGGACCAGATGACCGACCGCAGCCTCACCGCAAGGACCGTTCCGTCTCGCCGCCCGTGCCTGACGGCAGTGCTGCGCATGGCGGGCCTCAGGCCGACGCGTCAGCGCGTCGCCCTGGCCGAGCTGCTGTTCGGCGGCGCGCATCGTCACGTCAGCGCCGAGCAATTGCATGCCGAAGCCGCTTCGGCGCGGGTCAACGTGTCGCTCGCCACTATCTACAACAGCCTGCATCAGTTTCGCGAAGCGGGCCTGCTGCGCGAAGTGGCTGTGGACGCATCGCGTTCCTACTTCGATACCGACACCTCGGACCATCACCACTTCTACCTCGAGGATGAGCAGCGGGTGATCGACATCCCGGCCTCCTCGATCGTCATCCAGAACCTGCCCGAGCCGCCGCGCGGCATGGACATCACCCATGTCGACGTGGTCGTCCGGGTGCGGAAGGTTCGCGGCTAGGGTTTTTGCCTCCACCACGGAGTCACTCGCGCGAATGCGGTAGCCTCCGTTCGCGATGAAGTGTCCTCCGGCGAGCTTGCCACCAGCGAACGCCCCAAACAGCCGGTGGGATGGGGCAAGGCCATGCCTAGCGCACGTGCGCTTTCGCAGGGATGCCGCCGAGTTCTGTGAACGCGCTGCTGCGAGGGGCTCCGCCCCTCAGTCGAACGCTTCGTCCTTGTAGACGCCCCACAAATCGCCCTGGTGCACCCAGCCGTCGAAGCTTTGCGGGCTGCCGGTGACTGGATGCGCGGTGGCGATGACCTTGCACCACTTGCCGTCGCATTCCTTGATATCGACGCGAAAGCTCGGGGTCAGCCAGGCGCGGACCCCGGCCTTGTCGTCAGGGTCGCGGCGCAGCGCCACCGGCTCGGTGGAGCCGGGGGAGACGAGCCCGGCGCGCTTGCCCTGCAACAGGTTCTGGTGCAGCCAGCCCTCGGAGCCATCGGCATCGCGAATTTTGCGCCAGGTATCGAACTCCTGGATGATCTCCACTGGCGTGCCGGCCTTCACGTAGACCCAGGCGACGTCGTATTTGGTGCCCGGGCCGACCCGCACGTTGATTGGATTTGAACGGGTGGTGACGAAGCGCGGCAGCGGCAGGCCGCTCGGGCCTTCGGCGGCGAGCGGCGCGACCGGTAGACCGGTGCCCGCGAGGGTGGCGACGACGAGAATGGTGGCGCGCAGAATCGCCTTGATCTGCCGCCCGTGCGAGCGCCTCGTGAGGAGCATGGAGCTGACCTTGCCGAACATGACTTTGCAGGGGTGTGCTTTTTTTCTACACTTATGCAAAAGACCTTAATGGTCGCTGAAAGCGCCGCCTTTGACCCTCAGCCGACCCAAGATTTTCGTGACGCGACGCTTGCCCGAACAGATCGAGGCTCGCATGGCGACGCTGTTCGAGGTGACCTCGAAACCGGTCGACGGCGCACTGAGCCCCGACGCCATCATCGAGGGCGTGCAGGGCAAAGATGTGCTGGTCTCTTCGATCAACGACCGGATCGATGCGGCGCTGATCGCCCGGTTGCCGCCCGAGCTCAAACTGATTGCGCAATTCGGCAACGGTTTTGACAATATTGACATCGAAGCCGCCTATGCGGCGGGACTCACCGTCACCAACACCCCCTCGGTGTTGACCGAGGATACTGCCGACATGGCGGTGATGCTGATGCTGGCGCTGCCGCGCCGGCTGGTCGAGGGGGCTCAGGTGCTGCCCGCCACCGGCGAGTGGCCCGGCTGGTCGCCGACCTGGATGCTGGGCCGCCGGCTGCGCGGCAAGGCGCTCGGCATTGTCGGCATGGGTCGGATCGGCACCGCCGTCGCCAACCGGGCCCGCAGTTTCGGGCTCAACATCCACTATTTCTCCCGCCACCGCCGGCCGCCGCAGGTCGAGGAGGCACTGGGCGCCACCTATTGGGAATCCCTCGACGACATGGTCAGTGAGGTGGACATCGTTTCGCTGCATACCCCGCTCAGTCGCTCCACCCATCACATCCTCGGTGCTGAGCGGCTCCGGCGCATGCGGCAGGATGCATTCGTCGTAAATGTTTCGCGGCCCGAACTGCTCGACGAGGCAGCGTTGATCGCTGAAATCGAACAGGGGCATCTCTCGGGTGCCGCGCTCGATGTGTTCGAGAGCCGCAATGGCATCGATCCGCGGCTGTTGCAGCTGGCCCGTGACAACCGGGTGGTGCTGACCGCTCACATGGCGTCGGCGACGCTCGAGGCGCGGCTCGAAATGGGCGAGACGGTGATCGTCAACATCCGTGCCTTCATCGACGGCGCCCAACCGCCGCATCGGGTGCTGCCCGAAAGCCGCAACAAGCTGGCGCGGGGCTGAGCCCTTCTCCCCTGAGGGGAGAAGATGGCGCGAAGCGCCGGATGAGGGGTGAAGCGGTGCAACGAGCGCTCGCTGAGAAGCTGAACCCCTCACCCAAGCTGCGCTAGGTTGCTAACGCTCCCAGCTCCGCTACCCTCTCCCCTCAGGGGCGAGGGGTCGATGGAGCTGATAGTTCTGCGAGCCGCCCCTCGATAAACCGCCGTTCCGCCGCCTGGTGCGTCAGTTCCAGCGCCGCCACATACGCAGCCCGCGCCTCCTCCGTCCGCCCCAGCTGTCGCAGCAGGTCCGCGCGGGCGGCGTGCAGGTAGCGGAACGCGCTGAGCGCGCCGCGCTCGCGGATGGCTTCCATCTCGCTGAGACCGACCTCCGGTCCGTCGCGCATGGCGATCGCGACGGCGCGGTTGAGCATGACGATCGGCGAGGCATCGGCCCGCAGCAACAGGTCGTAGAGCCGGACGATCTCGGCCCAGTTGGTGGCCTCGGGTGCGGCAGCGATGGCGTGCTGGGCGGCGATTGCGGCCTCGATGCCATAGGCGGTGAGCTCGGGCCGCGCCATCAGCCGGTTGACCAGCGTCACCCCCTCGGCGATCTCGGCCCGGTCCCACAGCCGCCGGTCTTGGTCGGCGATCAGCACCAGGTCGCCTGCCGCATCGGTGCGGGCGTCCCGCCGCGAATGCTGCAACAGCATCAGCGACAGCAGCCCCTCGACCTCGGAATCAGGGTCCGGCAGCAGCGCCACCAGCAGCCGGCCAAGTCGGATCGCCTCGGCTGCGAGGTCGGCGCGAAGCAGCGTGTCGCCATGACTCGCCGCATACCCTTCGTTGAAGATCAGGTAGATGGTGCGCAGCACCGCATCGAGCCGCTCGCTGAGCTGCTCAGGTTCGGGCACCTCGTAGGGCAGCTGCAGTTCGCGGATGCGAGTCTTGGCGCGCACGATGCGTTGCGCGATGGCAGTGGGCTTGGCGAGGAAGGCGGCAGCGATCTCCTCGGTCATGAGCCCGCAGGTCTCGCGCAGCGTCATCGCGATGCGCGCATCGGCCGGCACTTCGGGATGGCAGCATACGAAGATCAGCCGCAACTGGTCGTCGGCGATGGATTCGGCTTCGGGCGGCATCTGCGCCTCCTCTTCGAGCGCCAGTTCGGCGGCAACGACGTCGAATCGCGCCTTGCGGCGCAGTCGGTCGATGGCCTTGAAGCGGCCGGCCGAAACCAGCCAGGCGCGCGGGTTGGCCGGCATGCCGTCGCGCGGCCATTGCTCGGCGGCGGCAAGAAAGGCGTCGTTGAGCGCCTCCTCCGCGCGGTCGAAATCCCTGAGCAACCGGATCAGCGTCGCCAGCACGCGGCGCGACTCGGTGCGCCACACCGCGTCGATATCGATCGGCCGGGTCATGCCGCGCCGTCGTATTGTGGGACTCGGTGGATCGGTCGCACCTCGATGGTGCCATGCTGCGCCAGCGGAATGCCGCCGGCGATGCGGATGGCGTCATTGAGGTCACGCGCTTCGATCAGGATGAATCCGCCCAACTGCTCCTTGGTTTCGAGGAACGGACCGTCGGTGGTGGAGATTTTGCCGTCCCGTACCCGCACGAGCACAGCGCTTTCGGGTCCCTGCAGCGCCTGGGCCCGCACCAGGTTGCCGCTGCGCTCCAATTCGCGATCATAGCCGGTAGAAGCTATGTCGAGTTCGCGCTTCTCGGCGTCGCTGAGGCGGCTGAACACCTCTTTGTCGTCGAAATGAACGAGGCAGATGTAAAGCATCGTGGGTCTCCACTTGGTGTCGTGAGCTAATCGAACACCGCCGCCAGGTTTCGACAGGTGTGACTCGAAATCGAGCCAGATTCTCGGCGGGCTGTCGAACGCCCGGCATTTTAACGATCGATTTGTCCTCGCCTTCACGACGTCGCTTCACGGCCCGCTAAGCGCTTCGCCGATGACCGTACGCAACAATGCCGATCTTTGGCATTATGCAAGTGATCGAGGAGCCTGGGGCTTTCCAACCCGATGTTCGCCAACCTGACCGCCAAGAGTGAGCAGAAGCCGCTGCCGGTGCGCGTGCGTTCGCGCATTCTGTCGCTGGCGACCGTGACCTTGGTGGTGACGTTGGTGGTGACTGCCATCGCCGGCTTCGCCCATGTCAGCAGTCAGCAGCGCGCCATGGCCGAGTTGCGCGCCCAGGCCGATCAGTTGCGCACGATGTATCAGTCGGTGGCCGATGCCGATGCCAACGCCATGCATTTCCTCGGCGGCGAGACGGCGGCGCTGCGCGCCTATCAGGCGGAAGTCGAGCGCCTCACCGGCGCCGATGCCGCAATCTTCGATGCGGTGGGCGCAATCGCCGCCCCATCATCGGTGGAGCCGCAACGGCTGCGCGAGGTCGTTGCCGGGCTGCTGACCAACTGGAACGAGGCAATCGATCTTGCTGCCTCCGGCAACCGGCAGGCCGGGCTCGATCTCATGGCCAGCCGCCGCACCGGCGAGGCGGTGACCGCAATCAAAGCCGGCGTCGGCCGGGTCCTTGATAGTACGGATCAGCGCATGCGCGCCCACGACGGCCGCATTCAGGCCGGCACCACGCTGGTGTTGCTGATGCAGTTGGGAGCCGGTCTGCTGGCCATTCTCGGGCTGGTCTACGCCTTCCGATCCTCGGTCACCGAGGCCGACGGCCGCGCTGCGGCGGTGGAGACCGCCGACAGGGCGCGCCAGCAGGTGGCGCGACTGTTCGAGATGGCCGATGTGCTGCAGAGCGCCTCGGACCATGCCGATGCCAATGCGGTGCTGAAGGCGACGGCGCTGGAACTGGTGCCGGGATTCTCCGGCGCGCTCTATGTGTTCAACAATTCGCGCGACCGGCTGGTGCTCTCCACCACCTGGGCGCGCGCCGAGAACGACGCGCTGCCCGAAACCATCAACCCCAATGCCTGCTGGGCGTTGAAGCGCGGCAAGCCGCACCTCAACCGCGGCGATGCCAGCAAGCTGTGCTGTGCGCATCATGTCGGCGGCGAGGCCTCGCTGGAAATCCCGATGATCGCCCGCGGCGAGATCGTCGGCCTGTTGCAGCTGTTCGCAGCGGGCATCAGCGCCGAGGAGCGGCTCGAGCACGTCACCGCGCTCGGCTCGGCGCTCGCTGACGGCATGAGCCTGGCGCTCGCCAACATGGCGCTGCGCGAAAAGCTCAGGAACCAGGCGCTGCGCGACCCGCTGACCGGGCTCTACAACCGCCGCTACATGGAAGATTGCCTGCAGCGCTTCGTGCGGCTGGCCGATCGCGAGAACCGCGAGATCTCCCTCATCATGGTCGACCTCGACCACTTCAAGCGGCTCAACGACGAGCATGGCCACAGTTTTGGCGATCAGGTGCTGCGCGATACGGCGCTGACCCTTACCGGCTCGCTGCGCGAGACCGATATCGTCTGTCGCTTCGGTGGCGAAGAACTGGTGGTGATCCTGCCCGATTGCCCGCTGGAGCGGGCGGCCGACAAGGCGGAGCTGCTGCGACTGAGGATCGAGGAGCTCAGCAACACCCACGGCACCGACATCTCGGCTTCGTTCGGGGTGGCTTCGGTGCCACATACCTCGCAGAGCGTCACCGACCTGCTGCAGGCGGCCGACCAGGCGCTCTACAAAGCCAAGCAGAGCGGCCGCAATCAGGTGGCCAAGGCAGCATTGCGGCCCTATCGGCCCGACCGGATGAGCGACGAGGTGGCGGCGCTGGAAGAGTTTCCACGCGCTGCGGCGGAGTAACGTCGCTCGTGCCGCCACCGCCGGTGGCAGCCAGCACACAGCGGGCGACTGTCCCGCACCCTTAAGGCAGCAGGGAACTCGGTTTGGTCCGCATCAGCTCGATCTGCAACTGCTGCTGCAGCATTTTCTGCTGTTGCAGGTCACGCTGCAGTTTCGACAACGTTGCATCGATCTCGCTTCGGATCGCCCGATCCCGGGCCGATTGCGCCAGCTCATTCTGCAGGCACAGCGTGCGCTGCAGATCGTTCCCCCGGTAGCCGTCCTTGGCGACATCAGGCACCGGTGGGCAATAGGCTAGCGCCCCTGAGCTGAGGGCAAGAACCGCGACGGTGGCGAGCAAGGATCGCATCTGCTGAATCTGGGGATTGACGCTCCCCGGATCAAGTCACGATCGTGCGCTCGGAGCTGCGGTACTGTTTCGCACCAGAAGTTCGAGCGGCAGGCTTTCACGATGCACGCCGCCATCGTGCTCGAGGATGGTCTTGACCGCGCGTCGGCCGATCTCGGCGATCGGCTGCACCACGGTGGTGAGCGGCGGGTTCGCCGTCGCAGCCTCCGGCACGCCGTCAAAGCCGGCGATCGAGATGTCCCCGGGTACGCTGACACCGCGTTCGGCGAGCAGTTCGAGCGCAAACATGGCGACCCGGTCCGACATGGCAAGGATGGCCGTAGGCCGCTCGCTACCGGAGAGGATATGGTCGAGGCCGCGCCGAACGCTGTCGGCGGTGCTGCGCGTCTCGTAGATCGGGATCGTCTCGCGGTCGACGCCGTACAGCGCCAGCTCCTCGAAATAACCATAGGCGCGGTCGCGGGCGGTGGAATAGGTGGCTCCGGCGATCGCCGCGCCGTTCACCGGCCCCTCGTGTTCCTCGTCGAACTCGATGGCGAGGATACCGAAACGGCGATGGCCCAGTTGTGCCAGGTGCCGGGCCGCCATCTGCGCCCCGGCATAGTCGTCGACGCCGATGGCAGAAATGGTGTCGTCGGGCTTGCCCAGCGCCAGCGCCACGAAGGGCAGCTGACGCTCGCGGGTCAGCTCCACCAGCTTCTCGCCGTTCTCGATGCAGAGCAGCACGAAACCATCGACCAGGGCGCTCTGGATGTTCCAGGCCAATCGTTCGCTGTTGCGGGCTGAAACCAGCGCCAGTCCGGCGCCGCGCTCGTCGCAGGCTTCCGAGATGCCCTGCATCAGCACGCGGGCGAACGGATCCTCGAAGAAATACGAAAGCGGCTCGGCCGTAGCGACCCCGATGGCGTTGGATTTCCCCGCCCGCAGCAACCGGCCGCGCGGGTCGGGACCGGCATAGCCCAGTTCGCGGGCGGTCTTGTGCACGCGCTCCCGTACTTCCGGTCGCACCAGGTCAGGGCGGCTGAAGACGTTTGACGCGGTCCCCTGCGACACCCCCGCCGCCTTTGCCACATCGCTCAAGCGCACCAGATCGCGTGCCATCCCAGCCTTTCCAGTTTCGAGGACGCCATGTTTCCTCGCGGCCATCCTAGCCAACTCCGTCTCATATAGCACGCTTTTGTATCGGTTCAAATTCTGCTTGACTCACTGCGATCGAAGCGTATGCTTGAACCGATTCAAGAGGTCATGCGTTGTCATATTGAATCGGTTCAAGCCGAGGAGACTTGTGATGATCCCCGCCAGCTATCTTTATAAGCAAGCCTATGAGCAGCACTGGGGCGAAGATTTCGCCCGTCGGACCGGCGAAGCGCCATGGGAGGCGCAGCCGGATGCCGGCCTGTGGGAAAAGCCGTCGCTCTGGCGCTCCATCGGCGGCTTCGTCGGCCGGCTGTTTGCGGCGAGCCGTCCGGCAGCCACGGATGAAACTGAAGCTTCGGGGCGCCATTGCCCCGAAGCGACCGATCGCCGTCTGGCCCTGTCGCGGTAACGCTCTAGCGCTGCTCCGGCCACTGGCCGCTGTCGCGCAGTGCCTTCTCGCGATCCAGCGCCTCGGCCGAAACCTCGTCATAGGCGTAGGCGAAGTCCTCGACCTCGGAAACGCGGCGGACTTCCACTTCTTCGCCTTCGCCCCACATCGGGATCTTTCTCACCCATCCGAGCGCTTCTTCGAGCGAATCGGCCTTGATGATCCAGAAGCCGCCGATCAGTTCCTTGGCCTCGGTGAACGGGCCGTCCTTCACCACCAGCTTGCCGCCCTGCATCACTACCTTGGCGCCGGTTTTTGACGGCTGCAGGCCCTCGCCGCCGAGCATCACCCCGGCCTCGATCATTTCCTGGTTGAGCTTGCCCATCGCGGCCAGCATTTCCGAGCTCGGCGGCGGCGACGGCTCCTTGCCTTTGACAATGATCATGTAGCGCATGAGGGGTCTCCTTGTTTGGTGGCCTTGAGCGTGGAGCTTGGCCAAAAGAAAAGGCCCGGTCAAACCGGGCCTCCCTTCGACGGTGGCAAAAAGATCGGGATCAGGCGACGGCCGGAACCACCATGCCGTCCTGCAGCGCCATCAGGCGCTGTTCCATCCGCTCGGCGACGTCGCCCTCATAGCGGCTGTGGCGGAAGCCGTTGATGATGCTGACGATTTCGCGGCGGCGGGCTTCGTAATGCGCCAGCGGCTCATCGTAGAAGCGCTCGACCTTGATGGCGGGCCAGATTTCGTCGGACATCGGAGCTTCCTCGTCACTTCGAAAAGCAGCAAGGAGGCTAAGCCAGCGAAATTAGACAGGGTTGAGCGCATGGTTAGAATTTGGAGAGACGTAGATCGAGCAGAAACCCGATCTGGCACCGTAGGAGCGCGAGATCAAGCCCATACTACCAGCTCGGCATCATGTAGCCGACGCCGCGCACCGTCTGGATCAGCGAGGCAGCCCCCTCGGTGTCGATCTTGGCCCGCAGGTACCGGATGTAGACATCGACGATCTTGGTGCCCGGATCATAGCCATATTCCCAGACGCTGTTCAGCAGTCGCTGCCGGCTCACCACCTTGTCCGGGTTGCTCATCAGATAGCGCAACAGGTCGAATTCGCGCACCGTGAGGCTGATCGGCTCGCCGTCGCGGCTGACACGGCGCGATTGCGGATCGAGCGTCAGTGGTCCGATGACGAGCTGGCGCTCGTGGTCGATCTCGCTGCGCCGGCGGCGCAGCGCCACGAGCCGAGCCAGCAACTCGTCGAAGGCGAAGGGCTTGGTCAGGTAGTCGTCGGCACCACCTTTCAGCCCTTCGATCTTGTCGGCGAGGCTGTCCTTGGCGGTAAGCATCAGGATCATCGCAGGCCGCTTTTCCTCGCGCAGCAAGCGGGTGATCTCCAGCCCGTCGACATAGGGCAGCATGCGATCGAGGATGATCAGCTCGAAATCGTCCTGCCGGGCTCGCTCCAGCCCGTCGCGACCATCATTCTCGACGCTGACCTGATAGCCCTCGGCGGCGAGCCCGCGCTCGAGGAACGAGGCGATGCGCCGATCGTCCTCGACCACCAGAACCTTCATCGTCCTGCTCCCTTCGCCAGCGGCAGTTCCAGCGTCAGCACCGCTCCGCCGTCCACGCCATTGTCGAGCCGAATGGCGCCGCCGTGCCGCTCGACGATATCCTTGGCGATGGCGAGCCCGATCCCCAGCCCCTGGTTTTCGAGGGCACCTTCGCCATGGCCGCGATAGAACCGCTCGAATACCCGTGGCCTGTCCTCGTCGCTGATCCCGGGCCCCTGGTCGGCAATGCCGATCGCCGCGGTTTCGGCCGTACGTGCGGTCGTGACGGTGATCCGGCTGCCCGGCGGAGAGTGCTTCACGGCATTATCGAGCCCGATCATCAGCGCTTGCTTCAACCGGCGGAAATCCGCATCGATGTGTGCGCCATTGTCGCCGAGCTCGGTGATAACGCTCACTTCGCGGGGCTCGGCCAGTACCTGCGCTTCCTCGGCTGCCGCGATGACGACCTCGTCGAACCTCACGTCGGCGGGCAGGTGCTGCTGGCTCTCGGCATCGGTGCGGGCGAAGGCAATGAGATCGTCGAGCAGGCTCGACATATCGACCGATTGACCGCGGATCCGCTCGAGTGATTGGCGCAGCTCATCTACTCCAGGCTGGCCACGCAGCGCGACGTCCGCTTCGCCGCGCAGCACGGTGAGCGGGGTGCGCAGCTCATGGCTGACATCGGCGAGGAACCGGGTCCGCCTGGTATCGACGGCCCGCAGCCGCGCATTGGCGTCACGCAGTTCGCCGGTACGGCTTTCGATCTGCGCTTCCAGCCGCTCGCCCGAGCGGCGCACAGCGCGATAGAGCAGCACACCGAGCCCACTCAGCACCGCCAGCGACACCACCGCCAAAATGCCGGCGACCACGAGGATGGTGCCCTGCGTCCGTTGCACCTGCTGCAGTTCGGCGGCAACCTCATTGCGTTCCTCGGCCAGCGCCCGGTCGATCAGCGGCTGCAGCTCGTTGGCGAGGCGGAAGGCGACGTCGCGGCCGTAAAGCTGGGTGGCCTCGCTGGCATTGCCGTCGCGCGCCGCCGCCAGCGCCCGTGCCGCCGATGCGTCGATGGCGTGGTAGAGTTCGATCATCCGCCGCACGTCTTCGAGCTGCTCGAGCTCGGGCACCATCTCGGTGATGCCGCCCAGCGTCGTCAGTTCGTCGCGCGTGGCGCGGGTGAGGCGCGCGAAGGTGCGTTCCATGTCGATGCGCGCCGTCTGCACCGCCGGCATTTCGCCACGACCCAGCAGCAGCACGCCTGCCACCTGCTTGGCATAGGCATTGGCGCGACCATCGAGCTCGGCGATCACCTCGAAGCGCCGATGCACCGCATCGATGCGCTGGACGAAATGGTCGGCGAGCCACAGCCCATAGGCCATCACGCCGGTCATAGCGACGATCGACAACAGGCTCGCCAGCGCCAGTCCCACAATGCGCCAGCGCACCGTCACCCGATCCTGCCTCCAATATCACTGGCGCTATGTCTAGTGTGGGGGAGGCGCTGATGAAAGGCCGGCGGCGCAATGCTGGGTATTGGTGGTGGGCTCGTTGAGGATAGCTTGGTGCGGGAAACATACCCCCACCCCTGTCCCCTCCCCGCAAGGGGGAGGGAGACGCTCTCACTGACGCCAGCGTTTTGGTCTCCTCCCCCCTTGCGGGGGAAGGACAGGGTGGGGGGATCTCTTTCCGCACCGGCCCATCAGCCGTACGGCAGGCGAGAACTCAGAACCGCCGCGGTGCTTCCGGCTTGTTGCCCATGATCGCTTCTATCCTCTGCAGCACCTCGGGCGTCATCTTCGCCTTAGAATCGAGCGCCTTCAGGTTGTCCTTGAGCTGGCTGAGCTTCGAGGCCCCGAGGATCACCGTCGAAACGTTCGGGTTGGCGTTGCACCAGAGCAGCGCCAGGTGGTGGATGGGCAGGCCCACCTCGTCGGCGAGCTTCGCCAGTTGCTTCACCTTGGCCAGTTCGTCGCGACCCTTGTCGCTGTCGAGCCGCGCCTTCAGCCATTCGTAGCCGGGCAGGTTCATGCGTGAGTCGGCCGGGATGCCGTCATTGTACTTGCCGGTCAGGATGCCCGAGGCGAGCGGCGACCAGATCGTTGTCCCCAGCCCGAACAGGCTGTAGAGAGGCAGGAACTCGGCCTCGACCTTCTCGCGGCGGAACAGGTTGTATTCCGGCTGCTCCATCGTCGGCGGCGTCAGATGCTCCTGGCGGGCGACGGCGTAGGCCTCGGTCAGCTGCTGCGCCGACCATTCCGAGGTGCCCCAATACAGTACCTTGCCTTGGGTGATGAGGTTGTGCATCGCCCGCACCGTCTCTTCGATCGGCGTGTCGATGTCGGGGCGGTGGCAGAAATAGAGGTCGAGATAGTCGACCTGCAGCCGCTTCAGCGCCGCGTGCGCGGCGTCGGTGAGGTGCTTGGCCGAGAGCCCTTTCTGCGTCGGCTTGGCGCCGCCCCAGAACACTTTCGAGGACACCGCATAGCTGTCGCGGCTCCAGTTCAGCGCCTTCAGCGCTTCACCCATGACGATCTCGGCATTGCCCTGCTCATAGCCTTCGGCATTGTCGAAAAAGTTGATGCCGTTGTCGTAGGCGTAACCCATGATGGATTGGGCGGCGTCTTCGCCGACCTGCTTGCCGAAGGTCACCCAGGCGCCAAACGAAAACTCACTGACCTTGAGGCCAGCCTTACCGAGGCGGCGGTATTCCATGCTGCGATGTCCGTGGTTGGTAGTCAGGGGAGGGAGGCCGGCAAACTATCGTCGGTTGCCGATGGATACAACCCGAGCTTGACATTTTATCGACAATCCGGGGCGCAACACTAAAGCGTTGACTTAAGCATTGTATCGGATTACTTAAGCGCTATCTTAAGTGAAAGGAAGTGCCATGCCCGCCCCGAACCAGCGCGCCACCGCCCGCGAATGGACCGGCCTTGCCGTCCTGGCGCTGCCAACCCTGCTGATCTCCATCGACGTTTCCGTTATCCTGCTCGCGTTGCCGAAGATCAGCGAGACGCTGGGCGCCGACAGTGCGCAGCAGCTCTGGATCATGGACATCTACGGTTTCCTGCTCGCCGGCTTCCTCATCACCATGGGGACCATCGGCGATCGCATCGGCAGGCGGAAGTTATTGATGATCGGCGGCGCCGCTTTCGCCGCGGCCTCGGTGCTGGCGGCGTTCTCGAGCAGCGCCACCATGCTGATCGTGGCGCGCGGCCTGCTCGGCATTGCCGGCGCGACGCTCTCGCCCTCGATCCTCGCGCTGATCACCAACATGTTCCACGACGAACGGCAGCGCGGCTTCGCCATCTCGATCTGGCTGACCTGCTTCATGGGCGGCATGCTGCTCGGCCCGCTGGTCGGCGGCGTCATGCTCGAACACTTCTGGTGGGGCGCCCCCTTCCTGCTCGGTGTCCCGGTGATGCTGCTGCTGCTCGTCACCGCTCCGACGCTGCTGCCCGAATACAAGGCACCGCAGGCCGGCCGGCTCGACCTCGTCAGCGTCGTGCTGTCGCTCGGCGCCATCCTGCCCATGGTCTATGGGTTGAAGGAGCTGGCCAAGGGCGACGTCTCGCTCGCCCCCTTCGGCGCGATCGGTTTCGGGCTGCTGCTGGCCATCATCTTCATCCGTCGCCAGGTGACGCTGGCGCATCCGCTGGTCGATCTGAAGCTGTTCAGGAACGGCGCCTTCACCGCAGTGATCGGGGCGATGTTCCTCATCACCGTTACCGGCGCCATCATGGTGCTGACGGCGCAGTATTTTCAGCTGGTCGCCGGCCTCTCGCCGCTCTGGGCCGGGCTTTGCGGCCTGCCGGCGATCCTGTTGATGATCGTCGCCTTCATGCTGGCGCCCAAGCTGGCGCAGACCATTCGCCCCGGCCTGCTGATCGCCTCGGGCATGGTTGTCGCTATTATCGGCCTGCTGATCGTACTGTTCTTCATTCAGAGCTTGGGCGTCCCTGCGGTCATTGTCGGCTTCGCCCTGTTCAACCTCGGCTGCGCCCCGATGGTGACGCTCGGCACCGGCATTATGATGGGCTTCGTCGCCCCGGAACGGGCCGGTGCGGCCGCGGCCCTGCAGGAGACCTCGTCGGAGTTCGGTTTCTCGCTCGGCATCGCCGCCCTCGGCAGCCTCGGCACCCTGGTCTATCGCGGCCTCCTTGCCGGCAACCTGCCGGCCGGGCTCACCCAGGCGCAGATCCATGCGGCGACCGAAACGCTGGCCGGCGCGACGACGGTCGCGGCGAGCCTCCCCGATGGTGCGCCGCTGCTCGCGGCCGCCGGCGCGGCTTTCACCTCGGCGTTGCAACTGGTGGTCGCGGTGGAGGCGGGCGTGCTGCTGCTGGTGGCGGTCGTCGCCCTCACCGCGCTGCGCGGCGTCAAACCTCTCGGCGCCGGAGCCGGCGCCCATCCCACTCCGCTTGAGGCGGATAGCCAAGACCGTCTGGCTGCTGCCCAGTGACGGTCAGGCCGGCGGCGGGAGAAGCGCTGGGTACGTGAACCCCGCCGCCGGTTACTCTGCCCCGCAGCGTTCGCAGAAAAAACTGCAGACTGTTCCGGTTCGAGAGCGCGACAAAGACCGATAGCCGTTGGTCTGCCTTGTTCGGGCCGCCCGATGCCGCCAAGCTGGACCAAAGGAGTTCAGCATGCGGTTCATCATCTACGGCGTCGGCGCCATTGGCGGCACCTTCGCGGCGGCTCTCAGTCTCGCCGGCCATGAGGTGGTCGGCATCGCCCGTGGCGGCATGCTCGACGCGATCCGGAGCAGTGGCGGGCTGATGTTCCGCACTGCCGCCGATGCGCAACTGGTCAGCTTCCCGGTGGTCGGCGCACCTGACGAGCTGGAGTTCCAGCCCGACGACGTCATCTTCCTCACCATGAAGGGTCAGCACACCGCCCTGGCGCTCGAGGAATTGCGGGCTGCCGGGGTGACCACCCAAGCGGTGGTCTGCGCCCAGAACGGCGTCAACAACGAGCGGCTGACGCTGCGGTTGTTCCCCAACGTCTATGCCATGACCGTGATGTTGCCGGCCGACTATGTCACGCCGGGCGAGGTTATCTGCTACGGCACGCCGAAATACGGCATGGTCGATCTGGGACGCTACCCACACGGGCTCGACGAAACTGTCGCGGCCATCGCCACCGCCTTCGACAGCGCCGGGCTTGCCGCCTTTCCGCTCGAGCAGGTAATGCGCTCCAAATATGGCAAACTGCGCGACAATCTCGGCAACGTGCTCGAGGCGGCGCTGGGCCATGGCAGCCGCACCGGCCCGCTGCTGGAGGCGATCCAGGCCGAGGCCGAAGCGGTCTATGCCGCCGCCGCCATCGACTGGGTGGCGGTCGGCAATGCCGACCCGCGCCGCCAGGGCCTGATGGAAATGGGCGCCGTCGCCGGCGTCACCCGCACCGGCGGCTCCTCGATCCAGAGCCTCAAACGCGGCGCCGGCACCATCGAAACCGACTACCTCAATGGCGAGATCGTGCTGCTCGGCCGCTTGCACGGCGTGCCGACGCCGCTCAACGCGGGGTTGGTGACGATTGGGCATGAGCTGGTGGCCAAAGGCGCCAAGCCCGGCAGCATGAGCGAGGCGGAGCTGCGCGCGAGGTTGGGGCTGTAGTTGAAGGAGGTTGGGCCCCGATACTCCCTCACACTCGGTGTCATCCCTGCGAAAGCAGGGACCCATCTCACCGCTTGCGCCAGCTTTGAGCTGGGTCCCTGCGTTCGCAGGGATGACAGCCGGTGGTGATGGCGGAATGCGCGGGCAAGGCCACACACTTCCTAGAACAGCACCACGCTGCGAATACTTTCGCCGTGGTGCATCAGCTCGAACCCCTTGTTGATGTCCTCGAGCCTGAGCGTGTGGGTGATCATCGGGTCGATCTCGAGCTTGCCGCTCATGTACCAGTCGACGATCTTCGGCACATCGGTGCGGCCGCGGGCGCCACCGAAGGCGGTGCCCATCCAGGTGCGGCCGGTGACCAGCTGGAACGGCCGGGTGGAAATCTCCTGCCCGGCGCCGGCGACCCCGATCACCACCGATTTGCCCCAGCCGCGATGGCTCGCTTCCAGCGCCTGCCGCATCACCGTGGTGTTGCCGGTGCAATCGAAGGTGTAGTCGGCGCCGCCGATCTGGTCGGCCCCGCGCTTGGTGAGGTTGACGAGGTGCGGGACGATGTCGCCCTCGATCTCACGTGGGTTGACGAAATGCGTCATGCCGAAGCGTTCGCCCCAGGCCTTCTTGTCGTTATTGATGTCGACGCCGATGATCATGTCGGCGCCGGCGAGCTTCAGCCCCTGCACCACGTTGAGCCCGATGCCGCCGAGCCCGAACACCACGGCGGTGGCGCCGGCCTCGACCTTGGCGGTGTTGTGCACCGCGCCCACCCCGGTGGTGACGCCGCAGCCGATATAGAACACCTTGTCGAACGGCGCTTTCGGG
The DNA here is from genome assembly GCF_035944845.1 of Devosia sp. Taxonomy (GTDB): domain Bacteria; phylum Pseudomonadota; class Alphaproteobacteria; order Rhizobiales; family Devosiaceae; genus Devosia_A. The sequence continues at coordinate 21,643 of NZ_DASZAW010000105.1, forward strand.
TCGATCTTCGCCAGGGCGATCTCGGGCAGCACCGTGTGGTTCGAAAAGGTCGAGCAGCCCATGTAGTGGTAGATGGTCTCTCCCTTGTAGGAAAAGCGGGAGGTGCCGTCGGGCATCAGCCCCTTGCCCTGCGTGGCGCGGATCGCGGTGCAGAGGTTGGTCTTGCGGCTCAGGCAGCTCGGGCATTCCCGGCATTCGGGCGTATAGAGCGGGATCACGTGGTCCCCCGGCTTGAGGCTGCTGACCCCGGGCCCGACTTCCAGCACCACCCCCGCCCCTTCATGGCCGAGGATCGAGGGGAACAGTCCTTCCGGGTCGGCGCCCGACAGGGTGAAGGCGTCGGTGTGGCAGATGCCGGTGGCCTTGATCTCGACCAGCACTTCGCCTGCCTTGGGTCCCTCGAGGTCGAGCTCGACGATCTCCAGGGGTTTTCCTGCTGCGAATGCCACTGCCGCGCGTGTCTTCATCAGTCCTGCTCCGGTGCGAATCCTGGTTCGCACCATAGCGGCTGTTGGGGCCAAGCACAGTCCGGACACATCACCTTGCGTTCACCGGCCATCGGCGCTATATGAGCGCCAACAACATCTCTGGCTAAAAGCGAGAGTGGGGTGCCGACCGGGCCCCCGCTCTTTTTGTTTTCCTCGGCCTCATCGAACATCATGACCTTTGATCTCACCGAAAAGCGTTACATCAAGGAGACCGGCCTCGAGCAGCGGATCGCCCGCATCGTCGAGCCCGTCGCCAACGATCTTGGCTACAGCCTCGTGCGTGTGAAGATGACGCAGGAGAACGGCCTGACGCTGCAGATCATGGCCGAAGACGGCAATGGCCGCTTCAACATCACCGATTGCGAGCGGCTGAGCAAGGACGTCTCGCCGGTGCTTGACGTCGAGGATCCGATCGACCGCGAGTATCATCTCGAGGTCTCGTCGCCCGGCATCGACCGGCCGCTGGTCCGCGTGCGCGATTTCGCCGCCTATATCGGTCACGAAGCCAAGGTCGAACTGTCGGACCTGCTCGATGGCCGCCGCCGCTTCCGCGGCCTGATCAAGGCGGTCGACGGCGATCATGTCGTCATCACCCTGCCCGATGTGCCCAAGGGCAGCGAGCCGGATTTTCGCCTGCCGCTGACCATGCTGGCCGAAGCCAAGCTGGTGATGACCGACAAGCTGATGAACCTGGCGCAGGTCGACCAGGCTGAATTCCCCATCGACGACGACGAAGACATCGAGACCGTCGAGATCCCATCTACTGAAGAAGACGCTTCCACTGAGGAGACACACTAAATGGCCGTTAGCGCGAACCGCCTGGAGCTGCTCCAGATCGCTGATGCCGTCGCCCGCGAGAAGTCGATCGATCGCATGATCGTCATCGAGTCGATGCAGGATGCGATCGAGAAGGCGGCCAAGACCCGCTACGGCGCCGAGACCAATGTGCGCGCCGAGATCAATCCCAAGACCGGTGAGCTGCGCCTGTGGCGTTTGCTCGAAGTGGTCGAGGCGGTCGAGGAGCCCTCTCGCCAGGTCGAACTCAAATACGCCAAGCAGAAGAATGACGCCGCCAAGCTGGGCGACTTCCTGACCGAGCCGCTGCCGCCGATCGAGTTCGGCCGCATCGCCGCCCAGTCGGCGAAGCAAGTCATCGTGCAGAAGGTGCGCGATGCCGAGCGCGACCGGATGTACGAAGAGTACATCAATCGTGTCGGCGAGATCGTCAACGGCACCGTCAAGCGCGTCGAATACGGCAACGTCATCGTCGATCTCGGCCGCGGCGAAGCCATTATCCGCCGCGACGAACTGATTCCGCGTGAGCTCTATCGCTACGGCGACCGCGTCCGCGCCTATATCTACGACGTGCGCCGCGAGCAGCGCGGCCCGCAGATCTTCCTCTCCCGCACCCATCCGCAGTTCATGGCCAAGCTGTTCATGCAGGAAGTGCCGGAGATCTATGACGGCATCATCACCATCCGCTCGATCGCCCGCGACCCGGGCAGCCGCGCCAAGATCGCCGTCACCTCGTCGGATTCCTCGATCGACCCGGTCGGCGCCTGCGTCGGTATGCGCGGTTCGCGCGTCCAGGCGGTGGTCGCCGAACTCCAGGGCGAGAAGATCGACATCATCCCGTGGACCGAATCGATCGCCGATCTCGTCGTTTCGGCGCTGCAGCCGGCCGATGTGGCAAAGGTCGTGCTCGACGAGCAGGCCGAGCGCATCGAAGTGGTGGTGCCCGATGAGCAGCTCAGCCTCGCCATCGGCCGTCGCGGCCAGAACGTACGTCTCGCTTCGCAGCTGATCGGCTGGGATATCGACATCCTCACCGAAGCCGAAGAGTCCGAGCGCCGCCAGAAGGAATTCACCGAGCGTTCTGCTTTGTTCATGCAGGCCCTTGATGTTGACGAGATGGTTGCCCAACTACTGGCTTCCGAAGGCTTCTCCTCGGTCGAGGAACTCGCCTATATCGATGCCTCGGAAATCGCCTCGATCCAGGGTTTTGACGAAGAGACCGCGGCGGAAATCCAGCAGCGCGCCTCCGACTATCTGGCAGCGATCGAGAAGGCCAATGACGACGAGCGCATCAAGCTCGGCGTCGAGGACGAACTCTACGAGATCCCGGGCCTGAACGCGGCAATGCTCGTCGCGCTGGGCAAGGAAGAGATCAAGAACGTCGAGGACTTTGCCGGTTGTGCCGCCGACGACCTGGTGGGTTGGACCGAACGCAAGGACGGCGAGACCAAGCGGTTCGAGGGCACCTTCAAGGATTTCCCGGTGAGCCGTGAGGAAGCCGAGGAAATGATCCTGCAGGCCCGTCTCAAAGCCGGCTGGATCACCGAAGCCGATCTCGCGGTGACCGACGAGGCCGGCGAACTGGAAGAAGGGGCGCCCGCGTAATCGGGAGGTCTCGAACCCGGTGCCGCGTCGCGAAGAAACCGAAAGGCAATGCGCCCTCACCCGCGAGGTGAAGCCGATTGCCGAACTGATCCGCTTCGTTGTCTCACCTGACGGCGAAGTGGTGCCCGATACCGACGGCAAGGCCGAAGGTCGCGGCGTCTGGATTACCCTTGGCCTCAAGACCGTGGCCGAGGCGCAGAAGAAGAAGGCCTTCGCCAAAAGCCTCAAAGCCGAGGTGAAGGTGCCCGACGATCTTGCCGGTCTGACCCGGCGCCGGCTGGAGGAGCGACTGCTCAGTTCGCTCTCCCTGGCGCGCAAGGCGGGACAGCTGGTGACCGGCTCGACCAAGGTCAAGTCGGCGATCGAGGCGGGTGAAGTGCAGGGCCTCCTGACCGCGACCGACGCGGCCGAGGACGGTCGGAACAAGCTCCTGGGTTCGCTCAAGGGCTACACGAAGGCGGCGGAAGAGGCTGGTTTTGAGCCCGTCTTAACTCCGCATTTCGAATTGCTCGATTCGGGCCAAATGGGTTTGGCACTCGGGATCGAAAATGTGATACATGCTGCGCTCATCAAGGGGGGCGCGGCCCAGGCGGCAGTGCAACGAGCCGACAGGCTGGCTCGTTACATTGCCAACTAGATGGGTTATTTGAGCGGCGCGAGCGATGCTACGCCGCCCCCTGAGCCCGACAATCGGACTTGTTCAGAGAGCGCGGCGACGCGCTTTCGCGGGCAGGTTTCGTGAAGGAAGACGCGAGTTACATGGCTGATAACGACGACAAGCGCGAAGATTCTGGTGCCGGCGGCAAGAAGACGCTGTCATTGAAGGGAGGCCCCAGCGTGGGGGCACGCCCCAAT
>NZ_DASZAW010000106.1:0-95903 GCF_035944845.1 Devosia sp.
ACGGCAAGGGCGCCCGCCCGCATTGCCCCCAGGAAACGCATAGTCAAAACCTCCGACAGCCTTCCGACGTTACGTCGGGCACATGGGACGCACAACCTCGCAACTCAAGTGTTGCGAGGTTTTAACCTTGGAAATGTTTGGGCCCGTGATTGGCCGGCAACACTGCCGAACCGCGGGTCAGTTAGCTAAACACCGGCTCAGAACACGAAGGCCTCGACCCGCGGAGCTTCGGTCAGCGGCGGCAGCGAGGTGTTGAACTCGCTGCGGCCGGCAACCTCGCCGGCGGATTTGACGAAGATATGCGCGACAGCTGGACCGCCATTGGCGATCAGCGCCACCAGCCGTCCGCCCTCGCGCAGCAGGTGGAACAGCGGCGTCGGCTCGGCGGCAACTGCCCCCTCGACGATGATGACGTCGAAGTGGTCATGCGGCAGCCCTGCCCCGTCGAAGCTGGCGACGGCAATCTCGGCATTGCTCACTCCGGCGGCCTCGAGGTTGGCCCTCGCCTTGTCGGCCAACCCGACATCCATCTCTAGTCCGGTCACCGAGGCGCCGAGTTGCGCCAGCACGGCCGTCGAGTAGCCGGTGCCCGCACCGACATCGAGGACGCGATCGGTCGCTGCGATTTCCGCAAGCTGCAGCAGCTTGGCGAAGGGCGCCGGTGCGCCTAGATAGCGGCCCCCACCCAGCGCGTGCGACACGTCGGCATAGGCCAGTGCCTCGCGATCGGCCGGCAGGAAGGCTTCCCGCCGAACGGCACCCATGGCGGTGAGAACCCGGTGATCGGTAACGCCGCTGGTGCGCAATTGGTTATCGACCATCTTGAGGCGGGCATTCGCAAAATCGGCCATATCGGCTCCCTCGGACTGGAGGCGTCTGGCAGGTGCATACGCCCCGCTGATGAATGCTTCAAGGAGGGGAGCGATCGGCGCACATGAGCATCGTCGGGAATAGGGCAATCGCCCGCCAGCGCACCTGCGTCGATGCAGGCTCGGAGTAACGGGATGTCTCGGGGAAGCTTGGAGGCCACATCCGGAATCGAACCGGAATACACGGATTTGCAATCCGCTGCGTAACCACTCCGCCATGTGGCCTCACCGAGGCGGTTCATATGGCAGAGCAATTCTTGATGCAAGCTGAACAGGATCAATGACAACGGCATTTCTCAAAGGATACGCCCGCATCGCTTGTGTCCGCCTTGGTTTTCCGGCCTTGTTCTCCGGAACAGGACCGCCTTGCCCATGCCTAATGCCCCGACGAGACCGCAGGTCGACCGCACGCAGAAGCGCCGTGAGTTGCTCGCTGCGTCCGAAACGGTTGTGCTGCTCGAAGGGCCGGCGGGCATGGGCAAATCCATCCTCCTGGCGCAATTGGCGGACGAGGTGGGAGTGAGCGTTCACCGCTCGGCCTCGGCGCCACCCGTGGCGGGTGTTCAGATTGCGCTATGGGACATCCCGCCAGGGAGTGCGCCAGATCCGCTGCCCGAGGCATACGTCTGCGGCGATCGCCGCATCATAATCGCCAAGCGGCCGGAGACGGTGCTGCCGTCGCTTGATCGCGCCGCGGCATACGGTAACGTCCGGCGTTTTGGCATTTCGGACCTGCTGATCGGGCGAGATGAGTTGCGGCAGGCGATGCCGGCGCGGCTGGCCGAGCGCAGCTTTCAGCAGTCGCAGGGCTGGCCACTGCTGCTGGGCCGATCGAACGCGGGGGAAGACGTGTTGGTGAGCTTCCTCGCCAGCGAGTTGCTGGCGCCTATGCCTGCGGTCGAACTTGCAGCACTTGCCGCGTGGCTGGACGGGATCACGCCCACGACCACGAGCTTGGAGCTGCTGTCGTTGCTCGATCCCGTTCGCACGACACTGGCTCGTGCATTTGCCACCGAGATCGCATCGCGGCGCGAGGATCCCGCCCGGGCGGCCGAACTTGCGGCCGCTTACACCGAGCACGGGTTGATGACCGACGCCATCACCATCTGGCAATCGATCAGCCGCTTCGACGAGGCTTTTGCCGTCTACGCGGCCGGTGGCGGCCGGTTCTACCTTTACCGACACGGGGCAGCCGCGTTTGATCGCGCGCTCGCGGGCTTTCCGGCCGACTACGCGCTCGGCAATGACACGCTGGTGATGAGCCTTGCGATGCAGGCCCTCAAGCATGGCGAGGTGGCACGCGCCCGCCGGCTGCTGGCCGATCGCTTCGGCCCAGGGATCAACGACTTCCACAGCGTCTTCACCCATCGCGAAAAGTACAGCACGGATCTGCTCGCCTTCCGGGTGGTGATGCTGATCTACGAGGACTATCAGCTCACCGACGAGCTGTTCGAGCAGGTGTTCGACACTTTGGGCGATCTGCCGCTCGACGATCACATCGTGCGCGGCAGCTTCTACAACTCGGTGCTGGAGTTCTACATCCGCGGCCGGCGCCTCGCGGCTGCCGAGGACGTCGCGCAGCGCGCCCTCTACCACTACGAGCAGGCCAAGGTGCCCATGCTCGCCTTCTATATCAGCCTGCACCAGGCGCTGGTGCGGCTGTTGATGGGCGACGCCAACAATGCACGCGGGCACGCCGAACAGGCGGCGCGCTACCTGCACGCCATTGCGTTCGACAGTCCTGGCGACGAGCGCCTCCTGGCGCTGCTCAATGCCTGCATCGACTACGAAGGCGGTAAGCCCGAGCCGCTGGCGCGTTTCCTCAGCACGGAACTCGACGATTTCGTCCATGGCGAAATCTGGCCCAGCCTGATCGAGTTCGCCCTGCACTATGGCAGCCAGGCGCTGAGCGAGCACTTTTCCACCCTCGCGGCGCGGAATTTCCTCGATCGCTGGCGGGTCTACCAGATCTCCAACCGGCAGTTCGGCCTGATGATCGAACTGCGCGAAGCTGCGATCCTGCAGAACGCCAATCGCTGGCAGGAGGCGGCAGAGAAAGTCGCCGCGCTCGCTACCCGCATCACCCGCTCATGGGTCGCAGCCGCCGGCGAGGAGCTCGAGCGCCTCAAGGACCGCGACGAGATCGTGCAGGCGATGATATGGCTCAGGCACATCGTCTACGAGCAGCCGACCCGGCCACATCTTGAGCGCCAGCTCGGCTTCATCATCGGGAACCTGAACCTTACCGGGCGCCAGCGGCTATGCGCCGAAGTCTGGCTGGCCTTCGTCCACAAACGGCAACGAAACCTGTCGCGAGCCCGCGCGCTGCTGCAGAAGGTGTTCGAGGAGGCAGCCCGGCTCGGCGCGATCGCGCCATTGGCCGAAGAACGGGTGTTCCTCAGCGAACTGATTGAGCAACAGCGCATCGGCGAGTACCTCGAGATCTCGGCGCCGGTCCGCCAGGTGCTGCGCCGCCTGCGCAACGGTGGCCTGCCCAACTCGGCGTTGGGCGCGCAGAACGGTCTCAGCCGGCGCGAGACGAAAGTGCTGATGATGATCTCCGAGGGATCGTCCAACAAGTTCATTGCCAACGCACTGGGCCTCAGCGAAGCGACGGTGAAGTTCCACCTGTCCAATGCTTACCGCAAGCTCGGCTGCAAGCGTCGCCGCGAGGCCATCAGCGCAGCCCGTGCCCTTGGCCTCGTGAGCTAAAACCTCGACGTTTTAGTCAAAAACCTAGCCATCTTTGCGCCTTGAGCCTGGTGCCCGGCTGTTGCGAAGCTCCCTTATCGGGCTCGTGCGACCGCAAGGTGACGCCGGGCCCCAGGGAGTGCCGGCGCAGCCGGGCAATCTTCCCGGCGCGGGGGTAATGCGCCGAGGTGGGTAATAAACGGGACAGGGAACATCACAGTCATGACCAAGCACAGGCTTCTTGCAGCAACTGCACTTTCGACCCTCATGCTGGGCGCAGCGCCCGCCATGGCGGTCACCGTGACGATGAACACCGTGCAGATCTTCGGCACCATCGATCCGGCGAAAATCTCCGACTACACCGACTATATGGCGGCAGTGAACCTCTATGATGGGCTCGTCACGGTCGATTCCGCCGGCAACATCGTCCCCGAGCTGGCCGAGAGCTGGACAGTGTCTGACGATGCAAAGGAAGTCACCTACAAGCTGCGCGATGACGCCAAGTTCGCCGACGGCTCGCCGGTCGAAGCCAGCGACGTAGTCTACACGGTCGAGCGCCTCCTGCGCATCAACCAGGGTCCGGCGAACCTGTTCGCCGGCGTGCTGGCGCCCGGTTCGGTGACCGCGGTCGATGCCAAGACGGTGAAGTTTACCCTTTCCAAGACCTTTGCGCCGTTCCTCACCACCGTACCGGCTATCTTCATCCTCAACGAGGAGGTGGTGAAGGCCAACGAGGGTGCGGACGACGGCCAGACTTACCTCGCGACCAATGTCGCGGGCGCCGGCGCTTACGGCCTCAAGAGCTGGGATCGCGGCAGCCAGATGACGATCACCCGCAATGCCGACTACTACAAGGGTTTCGGCGCCGGGCCGATCGACGAAGTGCATTGGATCATCACCAATGACGAGGCCACCGTGCGATCGCTCGCCGCTTCCGGCGAGCTGACCATGTCGAGCCAGTTCCAGTCTCCCGATACCTACACCGCGCTCGAGGCGATGGGTCGCTTCGTCATCGCCAAGGAAGAGACCTCGACGGCGTTCTACCTCAAGCTCAACAGCAAGGCCGCGCCGACTGATGACGTGCATATCCGCAAGGCCATCGCGCTCGCCACCGACTATGCGACGATCCGCGAAGTGATCTCGCCCGGCGGCGTGCTGTCGACGCCGCTGCCCAAGGCCTTCGCCGCTTTCCACGCCGACGATATCCCCGAGCCGGTCTACGACCTCGAAGCCGCCAAGGCGGAAGTGGCGCAGTCAAAGTATGCCGGCGCGCCGATCCCGATCACCCTCGCCTATGTGGCGGGGACCAAGTTCGAGGAAGAGATCAGCCTGCTGATGCAGTCGAACCTCGAGCAGCTCGGGTTCGTGGTGACCCAGCAGGCGGACCCGTGGAACCGCATCACCGAGATCGCGGGCAAGGTCGAGAGCACGCCGAACGTCAACCAGATCTTCTTCGGCCCGACCTATCCGTCGCCGGACTCGATGTTCTTCACCCAGTACCACTCGGAAGCGGCCGGAACCTGGGCCTCGATGGAGTGGGTGCAGAATCCCGAGATCGACGCGATGATCGACGAGGCCCGCGGTACCGGCGACACCGCCAAGCAAGCCGAGATCTACAAGGCCGTGCAGCACAAGCTGGTCGACATGCAGTCCGACGTGTTCCTCAACACTCAGACGGTCCAGCATGCCATGGACAAGTGCCTCACCGGCTTCAAGGCCGTGCCGATGATGTCGTTCGACTACGACTTCACCCGCTACAGCTGGACCTGCTGACAGCTTTGGCGTCCCCGGCGATCAAGCCGGGGACGTCAAATCCCGCACCACCCCTTCTCGGCTTACCAGGGCGGCTGCCTCTTGGAATTCCTGCTTTTCCTGTTCCGGCGCATCTTGTGGTCGATCCTCGTCCTCGTGGGACTGTCGATCGTCATCTTCGCCATTGCCCGCGTCGTTCCGGGTGATCCGGCGCGCATGGCGCTCGGACCCACCGCCACAGCGCAGCAGGTGGCGGACCTGCAGGAAAAGCTCGGGCTCAACAAGCCGATCGTCGAGCAATACGGCATGTTCATCGCCGGGCTCAGCCGGGGGGACCTCGGCCGCTCGCTGCTGACCGAGCGCCCGGTCAACGACGATATCCGCGATACGTTCGCGGCGACCTTCGAGCTGGTGCTGGCGACCATCACCCTTGCCTTCGTGCTGGGCGTGCCGCTCGGGGTCGCGGCGGCGCGCTGGAAGGACAAATGGCCCGATACGCTGGTTCGGGTGCTGGCGATCTTTTCGGCGGTGACCCCGAGCTTCTTTGCGGCCCTGCTGTTGCAGATCCTCGCCGGCTACGTACTGCACATCCTGCCGACCACCGGGCGGCTGCCGCACAACATGGAGTTCGTTGCCGGCATTACCGGGCTGCTGACCGTCGACTCGCTGCTCGCCGGCCGCCTCGATGTGTTCGGTGAGGCGCTGCGCCACCTGCTGCTGCCGGCCACCGCACTGGCGCTCGCCACCATGGGGCAGATTGCCCGCATCACCCGCTCGTCGATGATCGACGTGGCGAGCCAGGACTATATCGAAGCGAGCCGCGCCTTCGGCGTACCGGAGCCGATCCGGGTGTTCAAATACATGCTCCGTCCCAGTTTCGTGCCGCCGCTGACCATCCTCGGGCTCGAGTTCGCTTCGCTGATCGGCAACGCCTTTGTCGTCGAGCTGGTGTTCGCCTGGCCCGGCATGGCCGCCTACGGCATCCGCACGATCCTGCAGAAGGACCTCAACGCGGTGATGGGCGTGGTAATGGTCTCGGGCGTGTTCTTCGTCCTGGTCAACCTCGTCATCGACGTGCTGGTCGGCTTTGTCGACCCCCGCGTCCGCATTCGGGGGAGCCGCTGATGTCCAGCGAAACGCTGCCCAACGCGCCGCCCCGCCGGCTCTCCAACGCCTACCAGAACTGGTACCGTTTCTCGCGCAACCCGACGGCGGTGATCGGCGCGGCGATCGTCATCCTCGCCATCCTGGCGGCGCTCCTCGCGCCCTGGATCACCCCCTATCCCGAGCATGTCGGGGCGGTGGTAAACTTCAGGGCCCGCCACCTGCCGCCTTCGGCGGAGTACTGGTTCGGCACCGACAATGTCGGGCGCGACATCTTCACCCGGGTGATCTTCGGGCTCAGGATCTCGCTGCTCCTGGCGCTGGTGGTGCTCGGCATCGCCATCCCGGTGGGCACGACACTCGGCCTGCTCGCCGGCTATTTCGGCGGCTGGGTCGAGATCGTCATCATGCGGCTGACCGACATCGCCCTCGCCATCCCACCGCTGGTGATGGCGCTGGCGGTTGCCGCGGTGCTGTCGCCCGACCTGATCAACTCGATGCTGGCGATCGCGGCGCTCTGGTGGACATGGCACACGCGGCTGATCTACTCGATCACCCGGCAGCTCAGAACGCAGGAGTTCGTCGAAGCGGCGGAGACGCTGGGCGCCAGCAAGTTCCACATCCTGTTCCGCGAAATCCTGCCCAACTGCGTTTCGGCGCTGGCGGTGAAGACCTCGCTCGACGCCGGATTCGTCATCCTGGTCGGCGCCTCGCTCAGCTTTCTCGGCCTCGGTATCCAGCCCCCTACTCCCGACCTCGGCACCATGGTCGCCTCGGGTTCGGCGTTCCTGCCCGATTACTGGTGGGAATCGGTACTGCCGGGGTTCGCCATCCTCATCGTGGCGCTCGGCTTCAACCTCCTGGGCGATGGCCTGCGCGACCTGTTCGACGTGCAGGAGGTGCGCTGATGGTCGACGCCCTGCTTTCCGTCCGCAACCTCAGTGTGCAGTTCACCACCTACGGCCAGACCAATGAGGTGCTGAAGGGGGTGTCGCTCGACGTGCCGGCGCGCTCCCAGATTGCTCTCGTGGGTGAAAGTGGTTCGGGCAAGACGGTGACCATGCGCGCCATCATGGGGCTGTTGCGCACCCCACCGGCAAAAGTCACCGGCGGCGAAATCTTCTACGATGGCCGCGACCTTCTCACCATGCCGGACCGCGAGCGGCTGAAGCTGCGCGGTACCGCCATGTCGATGGTGTTCCAGGATCCGATGAGTTCGCTTAACCCGGTGTTCACCATCGCCGACCAGATGGGCACCATCCTCAAATATGCCGATCGCCGGCTCGGCCGCAGCCGCAACCGTCGCGAGCGGATGGCGCGGGTGCATGAAGTGCTCGGCCAGGTGCGGATGCGCGACCCCGAGCGGGTGGCGCGCTCCTACCCGATCATGCTGTCGGGCGGCATGCGGCAGCGCGTGCTGATCGCCATGGCGCTGTTGAGCGAACCGCGCCTCTTGATCGCCGACGAGCCGGGCACGGCGCTCGATGTCACAACCCAGGCGCAGATCCTGAAGCTGCTGAAGGACCTGGTCGAAGAGCGCGGACTCGCCCTGCTGATGATCACCCATAACCTGGGCGTGGTGCGGGAGACCTCGAACTACGTCTACGTGATGAACAAGGGCGTCGTGGTCGAGCACCGGCCGACGGCCGAGCTCTTCGAGGCGCCGCGCGACGACTACACCAAGGCGCTGATCGCGGCCGTGCCCCGGCTCACCGGCGGCACCAGCTTCGGCCAGGCGGGAGTTGCAGTATGAGCAACATGCTCGAAGTCGCTGGGCTGACCAAACTGTTCCCAGTTCGCAATGGCTTTGGCCGCAAGACCGGCGACGTGCGTGCCGTGGACGAGGTCTCGTTCGCCATCGAGAAAGGCAAGGTCTATGGTCTCGCCGGCGAGAGCGGCTCGGGCAAATCGACGATCGCCCGGATGATCATGGGGCTCGCGACACCCACCAGCGGCGAGATCCGGCTCGCCGGCCACAGCATTATCGGGGAGACCGGCACCCGGGCCTATGGCCGCAAGGTGCAGATGGTGTTCCAGAACCCCGGCTCGTCGCTCAACCCGCGCCGCACCGTGGGCCAGTCGATTGCCGTTCCACTCGCCGCGCACGGCATGCCCGGTGGGACGCACAAGCAGCGGATCGCCGAGCTGCTCGAAATGGTGCAATTGCCGACAGAATTCGCTCTGCGCTACCCGCATGAACTGTCGGGCGGCCAGAAGCAGCGTGTTGCCATCGCCCGGGCGCTGGCCGTGGCGCCGCAACTGCTGATCCTCGACGAGCCGACCTCGGCGCTCGACGTCTCGGTGCAGGCCAGGGTGATGGACCTGCTGGTCGATCTCGGTCGGCAACTCGGGCTCACCTATCTGTTCATCTCGCACGACCTCAGCCTGATGCGGAACTTCGCCGATACGGTCGGAGTGCTCTATCTCGGCAAGATCGTCGAGACCGGTTCCACGGCGTCAGTCTTCGAAGCGCCGCAACACGACTACACCCGCCTGCTGCTTGCCTCGGTGCCGGTTATCTCGGCCGAGGAGGAAGCCATGCGGCCGAAAATTCCGCTGATCGACGGGGAAATCCCCACGGCGGAGCAACTCATCGCGCTCCGGGGCGGAGCGGCAGCGGTCTCCCAAAGGACAGAAAAATGATCAGAATTGGCATCGACGTGGGCGGCACCAATACGGACGCCGTCGTCATGGATGGCGCGACTGTTATTGCCGGCGTCAAGGCCGCCACCACTGCCGACGTGATGACCGGCGTCGTCAACGCACTGAAGGCGGTGCTCGAAGCCTCGAAGCTGGATGCCTCGGCCATCGACGTGGTGATGATCGGTACCACCCACTTCACCAATGCTGTGGTGCAGCGGCGCGACCTCGCAAAGACCGCCGCCGTGCGCCTCGGCCTCCCCGCCACTGCCTCGCTGCCCCCGATGGTCGATTGGCCCGAGGACCTGAAGGCGGCGATCGGCGGCATCGGCTACCTGGCCCATGGCGGCAACGAGTTCGACGGCCGGGTGATCTCGCCGCTCGACGAAACCGAACTGCTCGGCATTGCCGAGGACATCAAGGCCAAGGGCATCAACACCATCGCCATCACCTCGGTGTTCTCGCCGGTGACCGGCGAGTTCGAGAAGCAGGCCGGCGAAATCTTCGCCAAGGCCCTGCCGGGGGTCCACATTACGCTGTCGAGCGATATCGGCCGCATCGGCCTGCTCGAGCGCGAGAACGCGGCGATCATGAATGCCTGCCTGCGCGATCTGTCGAAGCACGTGATCGAGGCCTTCCGCAAGGCGATCACCGAGACCGGGATCAGGGGGCGCTTCTACCTGACGCAGAACGACGGCACGCTGATGGATGCCGCATTCGCGGAAAAGTTCCCGGTGCTCACTTTTGCCTCGGGGCCAACCAACTCGATGCGCGGCGCGGCCTTTCTCTCCGGGGTTGCGGACGCCATCGTCGTCGATATCGGCGGCACCACCTCCGATGTCGGCTCGCTGCACAAGGGTTTCCCGCGCCAAGCCACCGTGGCCGTGGAAGTCGGCGGCGTGCGAACCAACTTCCGGATGCCGGACGTGTTCTCGATCGGCCTCGGGGGTGGTTCGCACGTTGTCGAGAGTGGCGGCGCCATCAAGGTGGGCCCGACTTCCGTCGGCTACCGGATCGTCACCGAGGCGCTGATCTTCGGCGGCAAAACCCTCACCACCTCCGACGTGGTCGTTGCCTCGGGGCGCTACGAGCTGGGCGACAAATCCAAAGTCGCGCACCTGACGCCCGCGTTTATCGCGAGCACCCAGGACAGGATCATGTCGATGCTCGAGGACTGCGTCGAACGCTCGCGGCTGTCGCCCGAACCGCTGCCGGTGATCGTGGTGGGGGGCGGCTCGATTCTCGTCGACGGCCCGATCGGCGGGCTCGAGGTGATCAAGCCGAACCACTTTGCCGTGGCCAACGCCGTTGGCGCCGCCATTGCGCAGGTTTCGGGCGAGGTCGATCGCGTCTATGCGCTGGCCGAGATCGGACGCGACCAGGCGCTGGCCGACGCCAAGGACCGCGCCACCGAAGCGGCCGTCGCGGCCGGGGCGCTGCGTTCGTCGATCGAAATCGTCGATGTCGAGGACGTGCCGCTGGCGTACCTGCCCGGCAATGCCACCCGCGTGCGGGTCAAGGCTGTCGGTGAACTGCATGTCGGATAAGGGCTACCTGCTCAAGGAGAGCGACCTGCTGCCGCTCTCGATCGGCGCAGCGCTGCTCGGCACCGGTGGTGGCGGCAACCCCTATGTCGGGATGCTCAGGGCACGCGAACTCATCCGCAAGGGCGCACAAATCCGCGTGCTGCCACTCGACGCACTGCCCGACGACGCCTTTGTCGGCGAAGTCGGCGGCATCGGCGCGCCGGTGGTCGGGGTCGAAAAGATTGAGGAAGGCGGCGAGTGTTTTCGCGCCATGCGGGCCGTGGAAGAGGCCGCGGGGGTGAAGATTTCGGCCACCATCTCGGCCGAAATCGGCGGCTCCAATGCGCTCGAGCCGGTGATCGCGGCCGCTTACGCGGGCCTGCCGGTGATCGATGGCGACGGGATGGGCCGAGCCTTCCCCGAAGTGCAGATGACCACCTTCTTCATCTATGGGGCCAAGGCCGCTCCGGCTGCCATCGCCGACGAGAAAGGCAATGTCGTCGTCTTCAAGGAGGTGATCGACATGTTCTGGCTCGAGACCTTTGCTCGCGGCGTCGCGGTGAACATGGGGGCGGCGGCAGGTCTCGCCATCGCGCCGATGGCGATGGAGTTCGTCCGTCGCACTGCCGTTCCCGGCACGGTGACGCAGGCCCTTCAGATCGGCCAGACCGTGCTCGATGCCCGGCAGAAGCGGCAGAACGTCGTCGAGCGGGTCGTCGCCTCGACCGGTGGCAAGCTGTTCTTCACCGGCAAGGTCACCGATATCAGGCGTGAACTGGTGGGCGGTTTCGCCCGCGGCCATGCGCACCTGAGTGGTGTCGGCGACTGGGCCGGCTCGGAAGCGCGCATCGCCATCCAGAATGAGAACCTGGTGCTGTGGGTCGATGAGGTGCCGGTGATCATGGTGCCTGACCTGATCATCAACCTCGAGCTCGATACCGGCGAGCCGATCACTACCGAGGTGCTCCGCTACGGCCAGCGCATCGCCGTCATCGGGCTGCCCGTCCACGATCTGATGAAGACGCCCAAGGCGCTGGAAATCGTCGGTCCCAAGGCCTTCGGCTATCCCGAACTCACCTTCAACCCGCTGCAGCCCCAGCCCGTAGTGGCCTGAGGCAAAGGAACCATATCATGAAGTTTCTTCGCACCATCTACGCCGAGGATATGGAAGACATCGCAACCGGCGGCGCCATCCTCGGAACCGGCGGCGGCGGCGACCCCTATGTCGGCAAGCTGATGGCCCAGCAGGCGATCAAACAGTACGGCCCGGTCAAGCTCGTCGACATCGACGAGTTGCCCGACGACGCCCTGGTGGTTCCGGTCTGCATGATGGGTGCCCCCACAGTGATGACCGAGAAGCTGCCGCAGGGCGAGGAGCTGATCAACGCCTTCCGCGCGCTCGAGCAACTGCTCGGCAGGAAGATCGACGCCGTGCTCTGCGGCGAGGCCGGTGGAGTCAATTCCACCACCCCGTTCGTCGTCGCCGCCATGGCCGGCCTGCCGCTGGTCGATGGCGACGGCATGGGCCGCGCCTATCCCGAACTGCAGATGGTGACCTTCACCATGCACGGCGTCTCGGCGACGCCGATGGTGCTCTGCGACGACAAGGGCAACTCGCTGGTGCTCGAGACGGTCAGCAATGCCTGGACAGAGCGGCTGGCGCGCGCCGCGACGGTGGAAATGGGCGGCTCGGCGCTGCTCGCCTTCTACTCGATGTCCGGCGCGGTGGCGAAGAAGGCAATCGTGCGCGGCACGCTGACGCTCTGCTCGGAGCTCGGCCGCACCCTGCGTGAGGCCAAGGCCGGCCATGTCGACCCGGTCAACGCGATCGTTGAAAAGCTCGAGGCCGACGTGATCTTCCATGGCCGTATCAAGGATATCGAGCGCCGCACCGTCGGCGGTTTCGCCCGCGGCACCGCCCGTTTCGAAGGAGTCGAAGAGTGGAAGGGCCACAGCTTCCGGCTCGATTTCCAGAACGAGTTCCTGATGGCCGAGCGCGATGGCGAGATCATCGTTACGACGCCGGACCTGATCACCGTGCTCGACGCCGAATCGGGTCTGCCGGTCACCGCCGATGCGCTGCGTTACGGCCTCAGGCTCAAGGCGCTGGCCATGCCGTCCAACCCGCAATGGCTCACACCCGCCGGCATCGAACTCGTCGGCCCGCGCTATTTCGGCTACGACACCGATTATCGCGAGTATTTCGGGCGCTGAAGGTGGTCTGTTCGCAGGCACAAGCCGCGAGCTCCCCTCCCCCTTGAGGGGAGGGGTTGGGGGTGGGGGTCCATCGGTGATCACAGGACCACCCCCTCCCTCGTTCCCTCCCCTCAAGGGGGAGGGATGCGACAGCCGAAAGATCGGGACAGGTCACCTCCCGGCGAACGGCCCGAACCCGGCTGTTTGTGGTGGCGATCGGAAGTAGAGTTGATGCCGACCCCCGCTCAGTGGCAGGGGCAGATTTCTCAAGACCACCAAGGCGGTAGAGCGCTCTGCTATGGCACAGAATCAACACTCGATCGCCGGGCTGATCCTCGCCGGTGGACGCGGCGAGCGGCTGGGTGGAGTGATCAAGTCCGAACTGGTGCTTGGCGGGCGGCGCCTGCTCGAACGCATCGCGGAGCGGCTCGGAGCCTGCTCGCCGTTACTGGTCGGGCATGGGCGAATCGATCCGGCAGCGCAGCACCTCCTGGCCGGGATGGTCGCCGTACCCGACCTCGACAGCGACTATGCCGGGCCGCTGGCGGGTCTTGCTGGGGCCATCGCCTACCTCAATGGCCTGGCTGCGCCGCCAGAGCTGCTGGTCAGCGTCGCCGTGGATACCCCGTTCCTGCCGCCAGACTTCGTCACGCGCCTTGTCGACGGGCTCGGCGAGGCGCCCGCAGCAATCGCCGCCTATGGCGGACAGCCCTACCCCACCAACGCGATCTGGCGCGTTGCGCGATTCCGCGACCTGGCGGAGCAGGTGCAGGCCGGAACCGCACCACGCAGTCTCAAATCACTATGTTTCGGGTCTGAGGGCCACACCATCGAGTGGCCGAGAAGCCCTGCCGGCGATCCATTCGCCAACGTCAACACCCCGGAAGATCTGGCCGATCTGCGGCTGCGGGCGGCCAGGGTCGGGTCGCTTGGCGATTGAGTTTCCGAGATCGGAAATTCGGGCTTGGCAAAGGAAATCAAAACCGCTACACGGGCGCTGCCTTCGCAAGAGGGCACGTGTTCCGCGGTAGCTCAGTTGGTAGAGCATTCGACTGTTAATCGAATGGTCCTTGGTTCGAGTCCAAGCCGCGGAGCCAATCTTTCCCCTTCAGATTTGTGATTGAGCAAAGCGGGCTTCGGCCCGGCGCTTATGGTCGCTTGCGGGTTTTGCCTGCACCTGAGAGACCGGTTGTGCTCAACCGTTCCCCGTTAACCGGCTGTCATCCCAGCGAAAGCTGGGACCCATCTTTCCGCTGGCGCGGGCTGCGAGTTGGGTCCCCAGCTTTCGCTGGGATGACATCGAGGATGGGGCAATCGTAGTGGTTCAGCCCATCCGTGAAGTGATCCAGCCCGGCCTCACCAGGCCAGCGACTTGCCGTCCAGCGCGGCGAGCAGCTTTTCGTCGTGGCCGTAAATGTCGGAACTGAAGTGGACGCCGTCAGCTTCGACCCAAGCGGTCAGGTAGGTGATGTGCACCGGCAGCGGTGTCTTGAGGTTCACCACGGTGTTCTTCAGCGACGCCACGACGGTATCGATGCGCTGATTCGACCAGCCTTCGACACCGCCCGCCGCCAGCACCTGATCGGCCAGCTCGAGCGGACGCGACAGGCGGATGCAGCCGTGGCTGAAAGCGCGCTCGGCGCGACCGAAGAGGCTGCGTGACGGGGTATCGTGCAGGTAGACGTCATGGGAATTGGGGAACATGAACTTCACCCGGCCCAGGGCGTTGTTGGTGCCCGGCTTCTGGCGCAGCTGGAACGGGAAGCGACTGGGTGTCACCTGCGCCCAATCGACCTGGCGCACGTCGTAGACGTCCTTGCCGCGCACGGCCTCGAAGCCGGCAGCGGCGACGGCTGCCGGGTTGCTTTGCAGCTTGGGCAGTTCTTCCTTGGCAGCGAGGCCGGCCGGCACGTTCCAGTACGGGTTGAACTCGAGATAGCGGATAGCGTCGCTGAACACCGGCGTGCGGCTATAGGGCTTGCCCACCACCACCGCCATCTTCTCCTTGATCTCGCCATCGGCGATGCGGCGCAGTTCGAAGCCGGCGATGTTGACGATGATGTATTGCCGGCCGAGGTCGTCCGGCATCCAGCGCCAGCGCTCCATGGCGAAATCGATCGATTCGATGCGATCCTCGATCGGCACGTTCATGGCGACCAGCGAGGCCGGGCCGACGACGCCATCGACTTCAAGGCCATGGCGCGCCTGGAAGTGCTTGACCGCCTCGACCAGCGCATCGTCGTAGAACTCGGGTTCGCCCGGCGCGGTGGCTGCAGCGCCGTCGGTAACCGCGAGACGGGCGCGCAGCGCCGGGATGCGCGGGTCGGTCATCCCGGGCTTCAGAGTGTCGCCAAGCGGCACGGTGCCCCAGCCGCCGAGCACGGCAAGTGCGTGATAGTCGTCGAGCGCCTGCCGCAGCGCCTGGTACTCGGCGTTCTGCGGCTCCCAGGCGTGCAGCACGGTCTCAACATCGGCGACCTTAGCGACGCCGGCCAGCGCGGCGGCCTCATCAATGCTGCGCGGGGTGAGGAAGAAGTTCGGGTCGATCTTGTTGGGGAGGAACCGGCCGACCTTCAGGTCCGAGGCGTATTCGAGGAAGGCGGCCGAGAAGTAGAGCTCGATGATGGCGAGGCTGCGCTTGTCGGTGTCGCCCGCCGCCGCCATCAGGTCGGCGAGTTGCTGGCCGGGGTAATCATCGGGGTTGAGGCCGTCGTCTGTGGCGTTCACGAGCCGTGACACCATGGCGCCGGCGCGCGCACTGTTGAGCCAGAGCAGATCGCCACTCTGCTCCTCATAATAGGTACGAAGCACATCGCGACGCTGCTTGATCGGCAGCGGCAGGCGCGGTTCGTTGGCAAGCAGGTCGATGATATTGATGCGAACCACCGCCAGATCGCGCGGCGACAGATCGACCCGGTCCTGCGCGACAGCCGAGCCGACGACGACCGGCGCAACGAGGAGCAGCGCCAGCAGCGCGACGACGACGCTACGGATCAGTTCAGGGCATGGGCGGCGCATAGAGAATCCCGCCTTGGGTCCAGAGGGCGTTGACGCCACGGCTCAACTGCATCGGCGTCTCCTCGCCGAGGTTGCGCTCGAAAATCTCGCCGTAGTTGCCGACACCGGCGAGCACCTTGACCAGCCAGTCTTCGGATAGTCCCAGCGCCTTCACAGCCGGCGCACCCATGGCCCTGGCCGCATCGGCACCGCCACCGCTCATCGAGGCCGTATCGAGCCCCTGCTCTTCGGCGTCGATCAGGGCGTAGAGGGTCCAGCGCACCAGGGCCGTCCACTGCGGATCGCTGTCGCGCACCACGGGGCCGAGCGGCTCCTTGGAGATGACATCCTTGAGGATGACGTGTTCATCAGGGGTTGCCAGTGCGGCGCGCTCGGCAGCGAGGGCCGACCGATCGGCGGTGTAGGCGTCGCATTTGGCATCGGCATAGGCCGCGCGGGCCTCGTCGCGTTCCTCAAAGCTCAGGAAGGAAACGTTGAGGCCGGCCTTGTCGAAATAAGCCGCCGCATTGGCCTCGGTGGTGGTGCCGCTGACCACGCAGATGCTGGCGCCATCGAGCTCGAGCGGGCTGATGGCGCCGAAGATGGCCGGGATCATGAAGCCCTGTCCGTCGAAATAGCTGGTAGCGGGGAAATCCAGCCCCAGCCCGAGATCGCGTGACATGGTCCAGGTACTGTTGCGCGACAGGAGGTCAATCTTGCCGTCGCTCAGCGCGGCGAATCGCGCCTCGGCCGAAAGCGGCACGTACTCGACCTTTTCAGCATCACCAAGCGTCGCTGCCGCCACAGCCCGACAGAAGTCGACGTCAAAGCCCTGCCACGCCCCTGCCCCATCCTGCAGTGAAAAGCCGCCCAGTCCTTCGCTGACGCCGCAGATCAGTTTGTCGCGGGCGCGGACGTCGTCGAGCGTGCCGGCCAGGCCGGCCGACGTCGACGCGAGAACGGCCAGCATTGCTGTTGCCAGTAGGCGTCGGTGCATTGGCCACCCTCATGGCTGGATGCGAACTTGATCAGTCTTGGCTGCAACGGCGACGATGCACAAGCCCTTGGGCCACCACCGCCGTTGCGCGATCGTTCTTATGCGCCGCGCGGCGGCAGGTTGGTCCGGGCGCGGGGCACGGTGCCGGCCAGGCCCAGTTGATCGAGGGCACGCTCGATCTCGGCGTGGGTGTACGGCTTTTCGAAGTAGCGCGCCCCCAGCGGCAGATCCGGCGTTTCGCCAGGTCGTGGTCGCGACACGACGATGATCTCGATGGTCGGCCAGCGGTTGCGGACGGTTTCAGCCAGCTGGGCGCCATCGATGGTGCCCGGCACGTCATACTCTATGAAGGCGACGACAATACCCGAACGACTTTCGAGATGCGCCACCGCCTCGTCGGAACTGAAGGCGACCAGGGCTTCAAACCCCGCCGCCTCGAACAATTGCACTGCCCCAAGCATGATCATGGGTTCGTCCTCGACGATGAGGACCAGTGGCCGGCTGCTTCCGGTTGATGTCAATTATGGAGACCCGCATTTTTTACACCCATGCGCGTGGGCCTTCCCGACGCCACGCATACGAACCGAAGTGGCACCTCCTCGACTCCGAGCCGAAGAGGCCGACTTCGACTCGGCCCGAAGCGAATCCTTTCGCTTAACGACGGCAAAAGCGCGACCAGTGATACGCGCCCCCGTTCCACGCGCGAGGTGCGCATAAAGACCTAACGAATCCTCGCCGAAATCGTACGAGGATTAGATAAAGCTCCGAACAAAAAGCCTGATATGGCCGGTTTGCTTGAGTTTTCGGCCTTGGCACGACCCTCGCGCCAGTTGTTGCAGCGCAAATCGGCAGCGCTGTCATCCCGTCGTCATCCGCGATGGAATGGGCAAAAAATGCCCAAAAAGTAATCACGCGCCCGTGAGCGTCGGAGCGAGGCACGGTTTCGCCGCAATGCGACCACGCTTCGATCACGGATGAAATCGGGGTCCGACTGACGCAATGCCGCAGGCCGTGTGCGGTTTGACGCAGCGCAAATCGAAAGGCGGCAGCATGATGACGATCGCACGTCATGCGGCCGCTGCATGGCTCATATGAGTCCGGGTTGCTTCTCAGCTTGGAGCCCAGCGAACAGGCTTTCATGCATCGGATGGCGAACAACGGCCATCACCGGCAAGGATGCCAATACTAAGCGTCAACAACGGTCACTCCAGCGGTGGAGAGTACCTCTGATGTCACTTAGCCTAACGGGGCCAGCGAGCTTGTAGCTCGTCGTTCTGTACTCAGTCGCCAATCAACAACTCGCCCGTCGGGCGAGAACAATATTGCTCACACTTCTGAAAGAGGACCGTCGTGGCGAAAATAAGCGTCTTTGGGATCGGGTATGTCGGCGTCGTCTCCGCAGCGTGTCTGGCGGATGATGGCCACGAAGTGGTGGCGGTCGATCTCGACCCTGCCAAGGTAAGCGCAGTCAATGCCGGCCTCTCGCCGATTGTCGAGAACGGGCTCGACGAGATCATCGCCCGCGCCGTTGCCTCGGGTCGGCTGCGCGCCACCACCGATGGCCAGCAGGCGGTGCTCGACACCGATGCCAGCTTCGTCTGCGTCGGCACGCCGAGCGATGACACCGGCGCGGTCGGGCTCAAATATGTGAAGGGCGTCTGCGCCGATATCGGCGAGGCGATCAGGCACAAGCAGAGCTTCCACTCGGTGATCATCCGCTCGACCATCGTGCCCGGCACCATGGACGAGACCTGCATCCCGGTGCTCGAAGACGCGAGCGGCATGGTCGCCGGGCAGGATTTCGGCGTCGGCTACTACCCGGAGTTCCTTCGGGAATCGACTGCCATAGCGGACTACTACGATCCGGGCCTCATCGTCTTCGGCGCACTCGAAGATCGCACGGCGCAGATCCTCAAGGACATCAACGCCCAGATGCCCGTGCCCTCGCACGTGGTGACGCTGAAGACGGCCGAGGCGGTGAAGTATGCGTCCAACTCCTGGCGCGCCGTGAAGGTGACGTTCGCCAACGAGATCGGCAACATCGCCAAAGCGTCGGGTGTCGATGGCCAGCAGGTGATGAAGCTCATCTGCGCCGACACCAAGGTGAACATCTCGCCCTACTTCATGAAGCCCGGCTTCGCCTTTGGGGGCTCCTGCCTGCCCAAGGATGTCCGGGCGCTGCAGCACCTTGCCGCGAACAAAGGCGTCCCCTCGCCGCTCCTCGACGCCGTGCTCATTGCCAACGCGGCGCAGATCGACCGGGCCGAAAAGATGGTGGCCAATTCCGGCGCCAAGACCGTCGGCCTTGTCGGCATTGCCTTCAAACCGGGCACCGACGACCTGCGCGAAAGCCCGCTGGCCGAACTGGCGAGCCGGCTGATTTCGAAAGGCCTCGAGCTGCGTGTCTACGACCCGTACGTCTCGCAGGCAGTGGCCGGGGGCGTCAGCGCCATGGGCCGCGGCAATGACGTGGTGCCGGACCTGCCGTCGCGCCTCGTCGGCAAGATCGAGGACCTGATCGCCGGGTCCGACGTGATCCTCGTCGGCAACCGCTACGAGGAGACCATCGCGCCACTCAACTCGGTGTCGGAGTACCGCTCGCTGGTGGACCTCACGCGCATCAACGCGTCGCTCCGCTCCAACGGCACCTACGAAGGCATCTGCTGGTAAGCCATGAACCTTCTCGCGCACGCCATCTACGTCCTCTCGGCCGCGGCCATCGCCAGCACCGTGCCGGCTTCCGCCTTCTCGGGGGGCGCCGGGGTGTTCCTCACCCTGGGGGTGATCGGGCTCTGGCGCTACAGCTGGGCGCTGGTCAACTTCGTTCGTGCGCACCTCTACATCCGCGTCTTCTACCCTCGGCGGCGCGCTGCCGCCGAGGCGCTCTACGCGACAAAGCGGCCCGCGCACGCCTTCTTCCTCGCCACCAGCTACAAGATCGAAGCGGCGATCACCTCGCGGGTCTATCGTTCGATCTTTGAGGCAGCCCGTCGCTCCCCCGGCGGTTCGACCGTGGTCGCCTCGGTGGTCGATCTTGCCGATGAGCGGCTGATCCGTGCCGTCGCGGCGCAGGTGCTCAATGGCACCAACACCGTCGAGGTGGTGATCGACCGCATAGATGGCACCGGCAAGCGCGATGCGCTCGCCACGTCGCTCCGCTCGATCGCCCGCCGCTACCCCAGCGCCGACGACGTGGTGCTGCTGATCGACGGGGACACCCAGATCCCCGAAGACATCGTCGAACGCGCCGCGCCGTTCTTCGCCAACGGCAAGGTTGGAGCGCTCACCACGCACGAGCGCGCCGAGATCGATGACGCCCCGTTGTTCCGCGACTGGTTCAAGCTGCGCTTCACCCAGCGCCAGATGATGATGTCGGCGGTGGCGCTGGGCGGGCGCGTATTGACGCTCACCGGCCGCATGTCGGTGTTCCGCGCCGACCTCGCCACCAATCCAGAATTCATCGCCTCGGTCGAGCAGGATTACATCGACCACTGGCGGCTGGGCCGGGTGAAGTTCCTCACCGGCGACGACAAGTCGACCTGGTTCTGGCTGCTGAAGCACGGCTACGAGATGGCCTACCTGCCGGATGTCGCCTGTGTTTCGATGGAAACCCAGCCCAAGCCCGGCTTCGTCGAAAGCGCCATCACCCTGATGCGCCGCTGGTTCGGCAACATGCTGCGCACCAATGGCCGCGCCCTGGCGCTGTCGCCGGCCAAAATCGGGCCGTTTGCCTGGTGGTCGATCCTCGACCAGCGCGTCTCGATGTGGACGACGCTGACCGCACCGGTGGGCATCGTGCTGTTCTCGGTGTTCGTCGATCCGCTGATCGCGGTCGCCTATGTCGCCTGGGTGATGGCAACCCGCTACGCCTATTGCTGGCTGCTCGCCAGCTTCGGCGGCCCGTTCCCGATCACCTACCCGTTCCTGCTCTATTTCGGCCAGCTGTTCGGCGCCGCGATCAAGACCTCGGTCATGTTCCGCCTCGACCGCCAGCGCTGGACCCGCCAGTCGGCGACCAGCGTCAGCAACAGCGGCGGCGCTGAGGGGAGGGTCCGCTCCATCAGCTCCAGCTACATGCACGTGCTCGCCCTGGGCCTGCTCGTCGCCGGAGTGATCTTCGTCACGGGGCTCCTTAGCCCCCTCCCGATCCATGCCAACTGAGGGCTCACCAGCAATGACCGAAGCGCATGCAGAACTCGAAAAACCAAAAGCCAGCAGAAGCGCCTCGCCTGCCCCGCTTGCGACAGAACCCGCCGTGCACGGCGAACACCCGGTCATCCGGCTGCCGTTCAATGTCATCATCAACGGCCGCTCGTTCCAGGGCAACGCGCTCAGCATCGTCGGGGCGGAAGCCACCGGGCTGATCGACCCACAACTGCATGGTCGCGTGCAGCTGGTGACACTGGTGTTCAACTTCCCCGGCTACGCCATCAGCCTGCCGGTGGATGCGGCGATCGGCGCCGGCGCGCCGGAAGCCGGCACGGTGACGCTCCGCTTCCTCGAGCCAACCGGCCCGCATTTGCCGCAGTTGCGCTACATCCTCAACTCGGTGGTCGGCGGCGAACTGATCGGCGTCGACGGGCTGATCCGCACCGCGGACAAGCCCCAGAAGGTGAAGTCCGAGCTGCCCACGGCGCAGCGTTCTGCCGCCCAGGGCGTCATGACCGGCATCCGCTGGGGCGCCTTTGCCGGGCTTGGGCTGTTGCTGGTGGGGTTTGTGGGCGTAAAGCTCTACGAGCGGCTGTTCGTGCTGCCGGTCACCGGGCTTTCCACCATTACGCTCGACGGCATGGACCTCAGGGCAATCAGCCCGGGGCAGCTCGATTTCGTCAATCCGGCGGCGACCAAGGGCGAGATCGCTTTCGCCATCCGCACCACCTCGGGCGAAGTGCTCGCGGTGTCGATGCCGTGCGACTGCGTCGTGGCCCCCGGTGCCGCCCAGGGCGGCGCCACGGTGCTGGCCGGCGACACGGTGATGACCGTGGCACCCAAGGAAGCGCCGGTGGTGATCTCATCGAAGGTCGACGGCAATGGCCTGAGGGCACTCGCCTCAGGCGCCCATGCCGAAGTGCACCTGCCGAGCGGCGTCGTCACCACTGCGTCGCTCGATGCCAAGCAATTGCCGGGACTGCTGCGGAGCGCCACTGACGGCACCGCCATTCCGGTCACGCTCGTGCCGGCCACCGCGCTCGACCAGAGCACGGTGGGCTCGCCCGTCGACGTGCTGATCAAATCCGACCCGCTGGCGGCGGTGGGGCGGTTCTTCTCCTTCAACGGACCGGCGAACGAGGGCCACTAAGATGAACGCCATCCATCCAGTCGTGCTTTGCGGAGGCGTGGGTACGCGGCTTTGGCCGTTGTCCCGCAGCCAGCAACCGAAACAGTTCCAGCCGATCGACCACGAGGGCTCGATCACCTTCTTCCAGACCACCGTACAGCGGCACCGCGGCGAGTTGTTCCACGATCCCGTGGTGTCGGTTGCCGGCGGGCACCTCGGCACGGTCCGCCGCCAGCTTCGCGATGTACAGCGCAATGCGCGGATCATCGCCGAGCCGGTCGCGCGCAATACCGGGCCGGCCGTGCTGTCGGCGGCGTTGCTGATCGCTCGCACCGATCCTGACGCCGTGATGCTGATCTGCCCCTCCGACCATGTGATCGAGGGCGACCTCAATTCACGCATCCGGGAGTCGCACAAGGCGGCCTCCGACGGGCTGATCGTCACCTTCGGCATCAAGCCGCGCTACAACGAAACCGGCTATGGCTACATCATCGATGGCGGTGAGTTTTCCAACTACCGCGGCGTGCACCGGGCCGAGAAGTTTATCGAAAAGCCGAACGCGCAGACCGCGCAGTCGCTGATCGAGACCGGCCTCGCGTATTGGGCCTCGGGCATCTCGCTGATGCGCGCCGATACGGTGATCGAGGAATATCGCCGTTTCGACCCCGTCACCTTCGGGGCGGTAAGCGCTTCGCTCGCCAACGCCAGCAACGAAGACGCCGCGCTGCTGCTCGAGGAAGCGAGCTTCGGCTCGGCCGAGAGTCTCCCAACCGAGCGGGCGGTGTTCGAAAAATCGAAAACCGTGGCGCTGGCCCCGGCTGACGTCGAATGGGACGACGTCGGCGCCTGGGCGGCGTTCCACACCATCGGCAAGAAGTCGGACGGCAACAACGTCGTCAGCGGCGACGTGATGATGGTCAACTCGCGTGACAGCTATGTCCGCGGTTCGGATCGCCTCGTGGCAGTGGTCGGGGTCGACAACCTCGTCGTCGTCGATACGCACGACGCCCTGCTGGTGACGACCCGCGACCAGTCGCAGGACGTCAAGAAGGTGGTCGAGCAACTCAAGGCGCAGAGCCGCCGCGAGGCCGAGGATCACTCGTTCGGCGCCACCGACTGGGGCAAGCAGGGCAAGCTCGCCTCGGGCGCCGGCTACATGCTGCGCCACCTCACGGTGAACCCCGGCGCGACGTTGCCGGTGGAGAGCGGCTCGGAGTTCCGGCGGCTGATGGTCGTCGCCTCGGGCGGTGGCATGCTGCACATGGGCAGCCGCCGCCGTGAGATCCGCGCCGGCGCCACCTTCGAGATCGGCCCGGAGCAGACCGCCGAGGTGATCAATGACGGCACAGGCCCGATGCAGGTCATCGAGGTCGCCTGCCATGTGGACGGTCCCCTGACGCACCTTACGCCGCTGCTGGAACTGGCAGCGGTGGCCGATGGGAGCCGCGAACATGCGTAAGGCGTGGGTCTGCGCAGGTCTTGCCGCCGCGGCGTGCTCTCTCCCTTGGGCCGCCACGGGGGCCGACTACGCGCGGACCCTCGCCTACGAAAAGACCGTCGCCGCCCTGGCGGCGATGGTCGAGGCGGGCCGTCCGGCTCCCGACCTCCAGTCGGCGGCCGCGCCTCTCGGCTTCAGCTACAGCGCGGCCGAGAACAAGCCGGCCCCTGCCCTGAAGCTCGGCGGCCTGCAGGTCAGCGTCGTGTCGATCGACCTGGTGCTGAGCCAGCTGGCGCTGCAGGCCGGCGCAAACTACCACGTGGCGCTGCGCCAGGCGCAGGCGAAGCCGGACGTGCTGCTGATCGAAGCGGGTGTCACCAGCCTCGCACAGCTCTACGACGCGGTGACGGCCGCCAAGTTGAGCGGCGTGCTCGACAAGACGGATGCCGGCTATGTCGCTCACCTGCCGATCGCAGTGTGGAACGGCGCGACGTTGTCGCTGCAGCCGGGCGAGACGCTGCTGCTCGACCGCTCAACCGGGGCGTTTCTGCTCGCCGCGGGGAACCTCGTCGGCGATGCCGCCGGGATTGCCGGGACTGGTGAGCCCAACCCGCGTCTCAAAGACTTCAACCCGTTCGTCGTGGTCGCCCTGTCGGGCAGCGCCCGGCTGGAGCGGATGCATTTTGCCGATCTCGGCTATGGGCTGTTTCCGCCGCTGACCGGGGTTACCATCCTCGAGGGCGGCTTTTACGCCAAGCCCGCGCCCTCGCTGGTGCGCGACAGCCGTTTCGAACGTGTCGGTTCGCTGGCGCTGGTCGATGCCGACGAGGCGATCGTCGAGGGCAATGTATTCGGCGCTTCGCATGGACCGGCGCTGTTGCTGAGCGGCGGCACGGATATCTCGGCCCGCGGCAATGTGGTGCTGGCCGGCGCAGCCGCGCATGGCATCAAGGTGACCGGCGCCGCGAGCTCTATCGCGCTCTCCGGCAACATCGTCATCGACGCCGGCCTCAACGGCATTTTCGCCGATGCCGGCGCCGCCCAACTCAGAATCGACGGTAACCTGATCGCCGGCAGCAAGCGCTCGGGCATCTCCGTCGCCTCGGCCGATTGCATCGACGTTACCGACAACCTGCTGTTGCAGAATGCCCAGTCGGGGCTCGCGGTGCGCGACAGCGCCGGGCTCAAGGTGAGCGCCAACCGGCTGATCGACAACGGCAATGCGGGGATCAGCGTAACGCACCAGCCCGATTACGGGGTGATCGAGATCGCCTCCAACGAGCTCGACGGCAACCGCGTCGGCATCAAGGGCTCGACCACGGCGCGGCTGGCCTTCGCCATGAACGATTTCACCGGCCAGGCGCCACGCCTGCTGGATGGCGAGCTGGTGCAGTTCACCGATCGCTTCTTCAACCTCAGCGCCACCGACAGCACGCCGACGATCATCGACGGCCTGCAACTCAAGGCTGGCGCCAAGCTCACACCCACCGGCGCCCTGCGCCCCACTAGCTGCACCTTCGAGGGGGATGCCTGATGGTCTTTTCGTCCGAGACGTTCCTGTTCCTGTTCCTGCCGATCTTCCTAGTTGCGTATTACCTGACGCCGCCGAAGTGGCGGAACCTGACGCTCCTCGTCGAATCCTACCTGTTCTATGGCTGGTGGCGCTTCGACTTCCTGATGCTGCTCTGCGCCAATACGCTGTGGGCCTACGTGTTCTCGATCCTGGTCGAGAAGTATCAGGGCACACCCCGGGCGAAGCTCTTCGTCGCCGTCGGCGTCACCGGGCACCTGCTGGTCCTCGGGGTCTTCAAGTACCTCAACTTCTTCATCGACAGCTTCGCCTCGCTATGGGGCACGACGCCGGACGCGCTCGGCATCCACTGGCAGTTGCTGCTACCGATCGGCATCTCGTTCTACGTCTTCCACTCGATCAGCTACCTGGTCGACGTCTATCGCGGCGACGCCAAGGTCTCGCGCAACATCATCGATTTC
Organism: Devosia sp.; assembly: GCF_035944845.1. GTDB lineage: Bacteria > Pseudomonadota > Alphaproteobacteria > Rhizobiales > Devosiaceae > Devosia_A. Next base: position 25,481 of record NZ_DASZAW010000106.1, read on the forward strand.
GCTGCGTTCCTCGCGCTGTTCCCGCAACTCGTGGCCGGCCCGATCCTCCGCTACAAGGATCTCGCCCCGCAGTTCGAGCACCGCGAACACAGCTGGGAGCTGTTCAACGCCGGCTGGCAACGCTTCCTGATCGGCCTTTCCATGAAGGTGCTGATCGCCGACCCGGTGGCGCCGCTCGCCGACGCCATGTTCTCGGCCCCGAACCCGACAGTGGTCGAGTCCTGGCTGGGGGCGCTGGCCTACTCGATGCAGCTCTATTTCGATTTCGCCGGCTATTCGGCGATGGCGATCGGGCTGGCCCTGATGATCGGCTTCCGCTTCGCCGAGAACTTCAACATGCCCTATATCAGCCGCTCGATCACCGAGTTCTGGCGGCGCTGGCACATCTCGCTCAGCACGTGGCTCAGGACCTATCTCTACATCTCGCTGGGCGGCAATCGTAAGGGCACGGTCCGCACCTATATCAACCTGTTCCTGGTGATGCTCCTGGGCGGGCTGTGGCACGGCGCTGCCTTCACCTTCATCCTGTGGGGCGTCTGGCACGGCGGCATACTCGTCGTCGAGCGGCTCACCGGCTACGACAAGACAGCGCAGAACTACTGGTGGAGCCTGCCACTCTGCTTCGTCGCCGTGGTGCTGGGCTGGGTGATGTTCCGCGCCCCCGATGTCGGCCAGGCGTTCCAGATGTATGCCGGCATGTTCGGCTTCAACGGCATCGGCATCCGGCCGGAAGTGGCCTGGATGGTGAGCCGCGAGGCGATGACCATGCTCGCCATCGCGATCGCCATCACCATTGCCGAACCGCGCATGCGGCACCTGTGGGAACCGCAGATCACCGTCAATGCCGATGGCACGGCAACTGCTGCGGCCACCAGCCTGGTCAAGGCCGGAGCCCTCAGCGCACTCGCCATCTTCTGCCTGATGCGGCTCGCCGAGCAGACCTACTCGCCCTTCCTCTACTTCCAGTTCTGAGGCCGGAAATGACACTCGACACCAACGTCAGCGCCAAATCCTCGTGGGTCGCGGCTGCACCCGCCTTCGCCCTGCCCGTGCTGTTCCTCGGCTATGCGGTGGTCGCCAACTACGAGTTCGTCACCGGACTCGGCCGTGACATCGCCGAGATGCCGAAATCGGCCACCGAGTACCTGAACGGCGAGGCCGCCATTCAGATCGACACCTACTACAAGAAGATCATGCCGCATCGGCTGCCCTCGATCGATGTGATGGGCGCGGCCCGCTACCTCGCCTTCCGCGAAGGGCGCCCAGGGGTGGTGGTCGGCGATGACGGCTGGCTGTTCTCCAAGGAGGAGTTCGAGGCGACGCTGAAGCGCACGCCGGACCTCGCCGAGGCGGCGCGTGGCGTGACCGAAGTGCGTGACCTCCTCGCTGCCAAGGGCATCGATCTGGTGGTCGTACCGCTGCCCGCCAAGGCCGATATCTACCGCGAGCACGTGAGCTACCCGGCGATCCCGACCGATCTCGAGCGGCTCTACGAAGATTTCCGCACCGTTCTCGACAATGCCGGGATCAACAATGTCGAGACCCGCGCGCCGCTGGAAGCGGCCAAGGCAAAGGGCCAGCTGTTCCTCACCACCGACACCCACTGGACGCCGCTCGGCGCCGAAGTGGTGGCCGACGCCGTGGGCGCGGCGCTCGGTAAGCGCGACACCCCCTACAGCATCGCCGACGCCGCTCCCGTGCAGCGTGAGGGCGATCTCTCGAAATTCATCGTTACCGGCGGGCTGGCACCTCTCGTCGGTCTGGGTCCGGAGACTGTCGTGCCGCGCGAGGCGTCTGCGCCCCCTGCAGCCTCGAGCACCGACATCTTCGGGCCCTCCTCCATTCCGTTCGTCCTCACCGGCACCAGCTACAGCGCCAACCCGCAATGGAGCTTCGGCGAGAGCCTCAAGGTTTCGCTCGGCGCGGACGTGCTCAACCTTGCCGAAGAAGGCAAAGGCCCGGTGGCGCCAATGCGCGCCTTCCTGGAAAGCGAGACACTGCGAGATAATCCGCCCGAAATGGTGATCTGGGAGTTCCCGATCCGCTATCTCGGCCAGACCCAGCTGTGGAACGCCGAGCCGGCGAAGGCGGCAACCGAATGATCCGCGCGCTGGCTCTAGCAGCGGCAAGCCTGGTCCTTGCGGTGGCGGGCTTCGCCATCGCCGGCCCCGCCAGCGCCGCCACCTGCATGGTGCGGCTGCCGGAGTCGCTGTCGAGCACATCGGAGCGGGCGCGACCGATGGTGCCGGGCAAGTGCAAGCCCCGCCAGGGCACGCATCGCACCGCCAGGCCGGTCGATCCGATGAAGCAGATCCGTAACCGGATGATTGCCGGTAAGGAGGTCAGCTACAAGGAATTGCAGGCGCTGGCGGATTCCGGCGACAACCTGGCGCAGTTGCACCTCGCCAAGCGTATCGAGGCCGACAATGATCCGGCGACGCTGGATGCGGCGGCTCGCTACTATCGGCGCGCCGCCGAGAATGGCCGGACCTCGGCCATCCGCCCGCTGATCCGGTTGCTTAATGCCGACGTTTTTCTCGACCAGCCCAAGAACCTCGCCTCGTCGCAGCAACTGCTCGAGAAGCTGGCGGCCGGCGGCGATGCTGTTGCCCGCGACGGGCTGATCGGCATGTACCGCGCCGGCAAGCCGTTCGGGCTCGATCCGGCGCGTGCCGACGAGCTGCTGGTCGCCTCGGCCAAGGGTGGCGACGCCAAGGCGGCACTCGATCTGGCCTTCACCCTGCTGTCGGGCACGCCGGAGCCGGCCGAGATCGAGGAGGCAAAGGGCTACCTCGAGGTCGCGGCCACTTCCGAAACCCTCAACATCCGGACGATGGCGGAGAACCTGCTCCGCACGCTCGAACCCCAGCTCACCGCCTCCACGGAGACGACACAATGAACAAGACCCTGCTGCTTGGCGCCGCCTTCGCCGCTGCCCTGTCCGCCAGCCCGACGCTCGCCGCCAACTCGGCCTTCGGTTGCAAGCATCTCGAGGACAACCCGACGCTGCCCTCGGTCGAAGGTCGCGACGGCTTCTTCTTCCGCATTTTCGCGGACCTGCGCATGCAGCACCCGTTCACCGAGGATACGGTGGCGCAGATGGGCAAGCTCGCCGAAGCGCTGAAGGCGCACGGCACCACGATGCTCTATGTGCCGATCCCCACCAAAAGCGTGACCCTGCCGACCTTCCTGCCCGATGAGGCGAAGCTCTTCGGCTTCGATGAAGACGTGGCGGTTTCGGTCTATGAGGATCAGGTGGCGCGGCTCAACGCCCAGGGTGTGATCGCGGTCGACCTGCTGTCGGCGCTGCGCACCACCAATGGTGGCGATCCGCCGTTCTTCCGCTCCGATTTCCACTGGACCTCGCGCGGCGCCGAAACAGCGGCGCAGACGATCGGCGGGATGATCAAACAGTTGCCGGCCTATGCAGACGTCACGCCGGTCACCTACGAAACCAAAGCGACGGGCGCCGAGCTTGCCGTGTCGGGCATGCGCCGCACCCTGCAGGCCTATTGCGTGCTCAGCCTGCCGCCGGTGATCAGCACTTCCTACGAAACCGTGGAAGTCGCCAGCGCCGATGCCAGCCTCGATATCTTCGGCGATAGCGGCGGCGGGCAAGCGGAAGGCGCCACCAACAACGAGATCGCGCTGGTCGGCACCAGTTTCTCGGATGCCCTGGTCCCGAACTTTTCGGGTTTCCTCGCCCAATATGCCAGCCTGCCGGTGGCCAATATGGCGATCACCGGCGGCAACCAGTTCGGCGCCATCACCTCGTATCTCACCTCACGCGAGTTCCAGGCCAACCGGCCCAAATTCCTCGTCTGGGAAAACCCGATCTACAACAACCTGGCGCAGTTCGGCACCGGCTCGTTGACCGAGCTGATCGCCGCAGCACGCAACGATTGCCAGCCGGTGGGCAGCACTCCGGTCATCGACAAGGCCAAGGGGCTCTACCAGGCCGACCTGACCGGCACGCCGATCGCGCCGAACCAGGTGCTGCTGGCCGATGCCGGCGACGATGGCAGCCGCGACGTGGTGCTCACTTTCGAGAGCGCCGATGGCCGCACCTTCACCCGCGAAGTGCATCGCGGCGACCGCTTCCGCGGTACCGGCCGCTTCTTCATCCCGCTCGAGTCGCTAGACAGCCTGGAGTTGTCGAAGGTCTCGATCCAGTTCGATCGCCTCTCCGAGGAGAAGGCGGCGATTTCCCTCTGCAACACCTAAGGAGAGCCAAGATGAAGCGCTCGACGAAACTTATCGCCCTGGCCAGCCTGATGCTGCTCAGCGCCACGCCTTTCGCCATGGCCCAGGATGACGGGCTTTACGATGCGCCGGTCGACCCGAACTCCGCCTTCGTGCGCGTGCTGGTGCCTGGCGCCGCCGTGGCGGTGGTCAATGGCACAACGGTCGACGGCATCACCGATGGTCTCTCGGCCTATGTGAACGTGCAGCCGGGCGACATTCCGGTCTCGGCCGGCGATGTGTCCGGCTCGGTCACCACCGCGCCGGGCGCCTACTACACCTATGCGTGGAGTGTCGAAGGCGAGCCGTTGGTGCTCGAGGATGATCCGGCTTCCGACCCCAGCAAGGCAACCGTCTACTTCTACAACCTCTCCGACCTCGCCAGCGTCGACCTGTTCGTGCCGGCAGCCAAGACCAAGGCGATCGAGGCGATCGCCGGGGATACCGGCAAGTCGGTGGCGCTGAAGGCCCCGCTGACCCTCGACTTCGAAGTGCAGGCCGACGGCAAGCCGGTGGCGACTGTCGCCGCGCTCGACCTCAAGCGCCGTGGCGGCGTGTCGATCATCTTTACCGGCTCGAACGGCACCTATAGCGCCGCAGCCGTCGAGAACGCCTTCTTCCGCGCGCAGTAAGTATCCAAACCGGAGGCTCCCGATGCCCTCATTCGTCCCCCGCCTCGCCACTGCTTTGCTGCTCGGCTCAGGGTTGGTATCCGCTGCCGTGGCGGCGCCTGTCGAGGTCACCTTCCTGCCGCCGGAGATCCCGGCGCAGGAAGTCTGCGTTGCCAAGAAGGCCGACCCCGACGTGGTGGCGCGCTGGCAGGCGTGGGACGGGGCATCGGTGCCCGAGGGCGATCCCGAGCTGGTACTGCGCGACGCGCGGCGCCTCAGGGATCTCAACCCGACCGGCAATTTCGAGCTGGTCGACAAGATGCTGGCGATCGTCGGCAAGATGCCGGCGCCCAAGGTGCCGGATACCGCAATCGACCGGATCAACCTCTACCTCAAGGCCGGCAAGGTGCCGCAGTTGCGCGAGACCGGCGTCATCGACGGCCTCGAAGCCAATGCCGGCAGCCTCGCCCCCAAGGCGCTCAACCTGCTGTCGACGCTCTATCTCGATGGGCTGGTGGTGAAGAAGGACCGGGAGAAGGGACTGGGCTACCTGACCCGCGCCGCCATGGGCGGCAATGCCGACGCCCTGCTCCGCCTCGCTTCGATGAACATCGGCGGCGAGCAGGTACCGGGCTGGGAACTCGACCCCAAGCTGGCCGTGACCATGGCGTTCGGGGCCCTCGTGGGCAAGCTCGACCCCGAGATCTGCGACCGCATCGGCCGCATCGCCCGCGAATATTCCAAGGGCCTGGTGGTCAAGCAGGACCACAACATCGCCGAGCAGTGGCTGCGGCTCGCGGCCGATCTCGGCGATGCCGGCGCGGCCTGGAAGGTGGCGCAGCTGCATCTCGAGAGCGAACTGATCGTCAAGAACAATGACAACCTGCTGAAATACCTGAATCTCGCCTCCGACCGCGGCGTGGCGGCGGCGCAGGTGGAACTGGGCAAGCTCTATGAAGCCGGCGCGCTGGTGCCCGAGGACAAGGACAAGGCGCAAGCGCTCTATGCCGAAGCTTCGGACCTGGGCAGCCGCAACGCGCTGTTCAGACTGGCGACGCTGCTCGAGACCGAACAGGCGATCCCCGAAAAGAAGCAGGCTTATGAGGCGCGGCTCAACCAACTGGTCGAGATGCCGGAACCGCCGGGCTGGGCGTTTTCCAAGCTGGCGAAACTGGTGCTGACCGACAAGGGCCGCTGGGCCGGCGAGGCCGAGGCCAAGGCGCTGCTCGAAAAGGGCGTGGCGCTGGAGGACGCGGACTCGGCTCAGGAACTGGCGTTCATCCTGCTGCGCCACCGCGACGAGCCGGGCGTGTTCGAACGGGCCACCGAGTTGCTCAGCTTCGCGGTGACCAATGCCGGCAAGATCGATCCGATGACCGACCTGCGGCAGGCCTATCTCTGCCGTGCGCCGAAGGGCGCCGACATGCGCCTGGCCGAGTTCTGGCAACGCACCGAAGATGCTGCCGGCAACTCGACCGAGTTCATGGATTCGGGCGATATCGATGCCCTCGATCCTGAAACCGATCCGCTGTCGCTGGCCAAGCTCCAGACCCACGCGCTCTATGGCCGGCCGAACTCGGTGGCCTACTATGTCGACTACCTGAGCCGGAACGGCGCCAGCCCGGAAATGCTGGCCTTCTGGCAGTCACGCATCGATCCGGTACCGGCAACCGTCGACGCGCTCGCCCGCCATCGCCTGACCGTCTCGCCGACGCCCGAGGTGATCGAGGAGACCATTGCGGCGCTCAAGGCGGCCCGCGCGGATGGTCTCGCACGCGCTCCGGTCGATCTGGGCTCAGTGCTGCTCGACTACTTCCCCAACGACGCCGAAAAGCGGACGGAAGCCATCGGATACCTGACCGAGGCGGCGCAGCAGGGTTCCGGCGAGGCGATCCTGCGCCTCCTGCCGATGATGCAGGCGGAAGGCGTGTCCGACGAAGACCTGCTGGCGCAGTACCACCAGGCGATCGAGGAACGGGGCGACGCCGACGCACTGATCTTCGCCGCCTCGAATACCAAGGACGAGGCGCAGCGGCACGACTACCTCTACCGGGCCGCGAGCGTCGTCGACTGCACGTTCGAGAACACCATCAAACTGGCGGGTGCGTTCGTTGCCACCGCCGACGATGCCGAGACCGAGCACTGGCTGCAGGTCAGCCTGCGGCTCGCCGGCGAGGACGGCTGGCGGCACACCGCGATTGCCGATCGCTACATGGCGATGGGCGGCGAGGAACGCGCCAGGACCGCGATCGAGCTGTTCGACCAGGCCGTTGCGCTGGGGGACGACACGGCGGTGAGCCGGCTGGTGAAAATCTACGCCGACCCGGATAGCGAGGACTACGCCCCAACCAAGGCAGTGGCGATGTTCAAGCGGATGATCGACGACGCCCAGGTGGCTGACCTCGGCAAGATCCGCGAGAAGGTGCTGAAGGCGCCGCCGGCGATCCAGACGGCGGTGATGGAGGAGGTCGACTGGTCGGCCCGCTATGCGGCGGCCGCGGCCTCCGGCGATGCGGTGGCGATGCGTGAACTGGCGCTCTACCTGCGGCAGACCGGCACCAGCGTGGCCGAAGCCCGCGACGCCAGTTCGTGGCTGAAGCGGGCGGCGGAGGGCGGCGACGCCATCGCGATGGTCGAACTGGCCAAGGCCTACGCCATGGGTATCGGCATCGCGCCGTCGATCCAGCAAGCCACCGTGCTGCTGAAGGACGCGGCCGGGCTCGGCAATCCCGAGGCGCAGCGGCTTCTGGCGTCAATGGCAGTGGAGAACTGAGATGCGGATTACCCTTCCCCTGATCGCGGCGTTGACACTGGCGCTCGGAACATCGGCTCCGCGCGCCGAGGACAAACCATTCGCCTGCGCCGCGGTGCCTGCCCCGGTGGTGGCGCTCAACTTCGGCAGCCGTTACACCGACGACAGCAAGACCCGATCGGATATCGACGAGGTCTCCAATGCCGAAGTCGATCGCGCCCTGCGACCGGTGGAGCAGTTCATCGGCGACCTGATGAGGATGGCCAACACCGCGCTGATGGACGGCGACGCCGCCCGAGGCGAATGCGTGCTCGACTGGCTCGACCAGTGGGCAGCGGCCGGGGCGCTCACCGAACTCGAGACGTTGAACGTAAAACTGGCAATTCCGGCCCGCTATGGCGGGCTCGCGATTGCTTTGCTGCAGGCAGAGACCGCGGGGCCGCTCGATCCGGTTAAGCGCCAGCGCGTCGTCGCCTGGCTCACCGATGCCGGCACCGCCATGGAGCAGTTCTTCGACAATGATGCCCCGAAGAACGCCAAGCGGGCGAACCTGCGTGCCTGGGCCGGGCTCGCGGCGGCAGCGATCGGTCGGCTCAACGGCGATACCGCAATGCTCGACTGGGCCAAAGGCAGCTTTGAGCTCGTTACCTGCCAGGCCTCGCCTGACGGCAGCCTGCCTCTGGAGATGAACCGGGCCGACAAGGCGCTGAACTATCAGCTCCACGCCACCGCGCCGCTGATCGTCACCGCCGACCTGCTCAAGGCTACCGGTTATGACGGCTACACGGCCTGCGACGGCAAGCTCAGCACCATTGCCGCCTTCAGCCTCAGGGCCATCGAGGACCCATCGATCGTCGAGAAGATCAACGGCAAGGAGCAAACCTTCCAGACCGGCAAGCAGGCGCTGGAGCCGTTCATGCTGGCCTGGGTGGAGCCGCTGCTCCGCCACGCCCCGGATCCGGCGACCGATGCGTTCGTCGAGACCCTGCGCCCGCTGGCGCATGCCAAGCTCGGCGGCAACCTGACCCGGCTGGGCGATTGGGTAGCGAAGCTTCCGGCATCAACTAGTTAACCTTTCCGCCCGAATGACGGCGCCGCCCGCCCAATATGTGGCGGGCGGCGCTTTTCATCGTGGGTTCAGATAGGTACCGTTACAGCGCGGTAGAAAACTGCGCTTAAGCTCTGTTGCTTGGCCCACAGCGCGCTTTCCGAATGAAAGCGAAATTGTACTTTGTCCAAGAAGCGTTCCTTAACAGATTCTGCAGTAGGCCCGCGCCCGAACAGTCGGGGGCTCGTCCGACTTCGCCGCTCCCTTTCAGAAAGTGTGGCCGTGGTCTCTGCAACTGGTGTTGATGCACCCGCCGATCTGGGTGCGCGTTTTTCATCCGTCCTCGCCAAGCTCGATGGCCGCAAGGTCAGCGCCGATGCACTGTTCGAGACGCTCAAGCTCGAGGCGCTGGATTGGGGCATCGACAACAATGTCGAGACCTCCCCCGTCGCGCTCGACCAGAAGCCGGTCACGGCAGACGACGAGCGCTAGACGGTCCAGGCAGGGCGGCAGCGCTTTTCTGGTGACTGCCGAAAGCCCCTCATATTCGTCCAGTTGTCCTTGCAGCGCTTCAGTGCCGGGCATAACGGCCCATCGGCTACCGGCCCAGTGCCGATCGCCTCCCAGTAGTACAGCCCTGCTGACAGAAAAACTGAGCCCCTGGCCGACAAAAATACAAAACGACGCCCGCCTGCGGCGCGCGGCGCAAACTGACCAGCCGCCCGGCCCGTGCATTTACCGTTCGAGTATTTGATCGAAAAGACATCTTGCAGCGTGACGCGCTTGGTGTTCTTCTTACGTCACCCGTCTTGCGGCGGATTAACACCAATGGGCGCCTTCCGTGCCCGTGCTAGACTTGGAGTTGATCATGCATAGTCGCAATATCGTTCGGCTTGCTGGAGCATGTGCGTTCGGCCTGCTGGCGTCTCTCACGGTGTCTTCCTCGGCTTCTGCCTTCGGCGGTCTCTCCGACAAGCAGCGGGCCCACATCGAGGAATACATTCACTGCAAGATTCTGCTTCTGACCGATCTCGCTGCGTTCGAAGCCGAACCGCCATGCGGCGGCAGCGTTCTCGAAACGCGCTCGATCGCCCCGAGCGGCAGTGGCAACTTCCAGCCGAAATATGTGCCGTACCGAGACCCGTGCGAAAACGACTACGACGACAACTACTCGCTGCAAAGCGAGATTTGCGTCAGGTAGGCTTGCTGCCGGGCTCGACTGTGTGTGACGACGCGGTATGTACCGGCGGTTCGTGAGTGGACCCGAGGTCCACATAGCCACCGACTGCCGGTCAACGCCTCGCTTCGACCGCTGACAGGAAAGCCGCAAGCGGCGCCTTCCAGCTCGCCTCACGCCCCGCGGTCAGCGCCAGCGAGTGGCCATCGCCTCGAACCGCGGGAAGCAGGTAATATTCTGCCTGGCCTCCCGCGGCACTGTAGGCAGCGGCCATTCTTCGGGAGAGGTCCGGGCTGAAATAGCTGTCGTTCTCGGCATAGAGCCACAGCGTGGGAATTCGGGCCGTACGTCCATAATCGGCGGCCGCGGCGACCAGCCGGTCCGGCGCACAATTGTTGTTCGCCTTGTTGCGATCGCGGCCGCCCCGACCGCCCGAAATATCCACCACGGCAGCCACGCCATCCGGATTGCGGCTGGCCAACGCCAAGGCGCCCCAACCGCCGGCCGAGTTGCCAACAACAACAATACCGTCCGGCTGGACGAATTCCTGCGCCCGCATGAAGTCTATCGCAGTCTCTATACTGCTGGCGGCAGCAAGTCCGGCACGTTTGAAATCCGGATTGGCGCAAGACCCCTGCCCCTCGAGGTAGCGTCCACCGGTAATGCCGTGCCCGGGCCGCTGTGGCAGCAGCACGGCGTAGCCACGCGCCACCAGCCAGGCCGTGAGCGCCGGGAAGGCCGGCAGCGCCACCCTGGCCCGGCGCGCCCGATCCTCATCAGAACCATGATTGATCACCGCCAGCGGGAACGGGCCGTCGCCAGCTGGCCGGTAGAGATAGGCGTGCATCAACAGCCCCTTGATGGGCGACGGCAGGAGCCATAGTTGCTCGCGCTGCGGCGTGCCCTCAGCCCCCGCTGGGCCAGCCTGGCGCCTGGCGTCCGCCCAGGCTGTTACGGGAATGCCTAACGACAGGACGAGACCAAGGACCGCAACCGCGACGACCGCGACTATCCCTCGATGGATGCTTGGCATTCCGTTCCCCGCCCGTTCGACCAACTCTGCCATCAAGACGCGGCCAACGCGAAGATGACGAGGCAGCCTCGCGGCAATTTCGTGGCGCCGGAGTCCTTGCCAAGACACCGTTGATTCGAGGCAGAGTCGATCTGGGCCGGTTCGCAGACATGGTTCAGATGAACTATGGCGATATACATGACAACGCTATCCTCGTCTTTCCATCCGGGCAATTGTTGCCGCCCGGCAACACGATAAGGACTCCAACGTTCGCATTGTTAGGAGTCGATAGACTCTTCTTGCTGTAGTTGTGGAGTCCACCTAAGCATTTCGCTATCGCGTGGTAATCGGCCACAGGCGCCCACAAGACGTGCGCTAACTGCGGCAACAGAAGGACGGGGGACTGCATGTCGAATACGGTCAAGCTGAAGGCAGGAAAGCGCAATCGTCGCGCCGGGAACTCCAGCATCCGCTTCGTGCGTGTGAAGAGTACAGACAGGGCATGGTTGCTGGCCGGTACGGCGCTGTTCGCCGGCGTGATCGGCATCGGCGTGGCGGGCGCACCGACCCGGGCGGTCGCCGCTGATTGTCTGGAAACAACGCCCACGAGCAACGTCTGGAACTGCAACGGGGCGGAGACCGACCCGCAGGACCTCACGGCAGATGGAACCTTCCAGGTCAACATCGATGGCGCCCCCTCGCCGTTCCTACTGGACGTAAACTCCGGAGCAGCTTTCACACTGAACGCCGGCGGGTTCGGCGGCACCATCGGCTTGGGAGCGACCGCTCACGTGGTCAACCAGAACGGCAACGGCTTCGTGCTGAACAACGCCGCCGGAACGGTAGGGATCACGATCGACGACCTGATCGAGGGCGGTAGCAGCGCGACCACAGTCGGGCCAGTCTACGCGCCTGGCGACGGCTATCGCATTCTCGGCGGTACCGGCGCCATCACGCTCGACGTCAACGCGAAGGGCATCATCCGTGGTGCCGACGACGGTCTGGTGGTGACAGCGGCCAACTCGCTGGTGGTGAACAATCGGGGCGAAATCATAGGTCGCGGACTCTCGACCAGCGACGTCAATGACGGCGAAGGTATCCTCGTCTCCTCCACCGGCAATTTCGGCGGGAAGATCGGCGGCTCCGTCGTGATCAACAACCACGGCAAGATCACCGGCACCGCGCGCGAGTCAGACAACCCCGGCGGCCAGGGCATCAGCGTCTCGACAACGAGCAGCGTGACGATCAGGAACGAAGTCGAATACAACAACGATGTGCCGAGCGCCGCGCGCATTATCGGCACCGACGGCATTATCGTTGCGGCCGACGGCGCAGTACTGATCGAGAACGATGGCCACATTGAAGGCACCGAGGGCGCGGGCGTCCGTATCGTGGACGCGGCAGGGGCGGAAATTCAGAACCACAGCTACGCGTCGATGATCGGCACTACGAATGGTGCGGAGTACGACGGTATCGCCGGTCCGGTGATCTACAGTGGTGGTGGGGGTCTAGCCGCTGGTCTTGGCGGAAATGGCGTCTATGTCAATGACATCGACAATGCCGGAACCAGCAATGACGCCGTCCGTATCAACAACAACGGTGCAGGCGTTATTGCCGGGCGCGCCAACGGCGTTTATGTGCAGAATGTCCAGGGGGTGGCCCCGGGCGACAACGCTGACGTGTACATCAACAACGATGCGCATTGGGATGACAAGGGAACGGGGACCACGGCCGACGATGAGTATCGCCGCGGGGGTCTCATAGCGGGCGTCACCGAGGATGGCGTCTACGTCAATGACATCGGCGGTGAGTTGAACATCAACAACGCCGGCACATTGGGCGACATGTTCAATTTGAGCGTGCTCGATCCCAAAGTGTCGAACGGCACCACCGGATTGCTCGACACGGACTACCTGTTCGATGATGTCGCCGCGGAGATGGGTATCTGGGGTCAGCGACACGGCGTTAGTGTCTACGATGTCGACAGGACCGTGAGCGTCAACAACGGCGGCTATACCGATGAATTCGGGCGGGCGATCGGTGGCGGCCTGATTGTGGGCGTCAATGAGGATGGCGTCCACATCGATGGCGTCGAAGGCATCCTTCGTACCGAAGGCCTCAACAGTTGGTATCAGGCGGCCAACGTCGGCAATGCCGATGGCTTGATCTGGGGTGGCGACGATGGCGTCCATATCAGGGACGCCGACGGTAACGCCAACGTTGAAAACTGGGGCGGCACGATCTTCGGTATCGAGGATGGCGTCCAGATTGTCGACACCTGGAGGGGTGACGCTTTCGTCGGCAATGGTGGTGGGCGCATCCAGGGCTTCTACGGCGATGGCATCAAGATCGATGAAGTGGATTCGTCCGGTACCTACGGCGGCTGGGCCGGCGTAGCCAACGGTGATTTCAGCGGCAACAACGACCCTGAGAGCGAAGACTATAGCCCGTACTGGGGTACCGATGGCGGCCTGATCTGGGGTGCCGATAACGCCATCGATATCGAGGCCGAGCGCGCCTGGATCGGCAACGGTGTCGGCGGCATAATCGTCGGTGACGGCGACTGGCGGCAGCCGGTGATCAGGCTCGATACCTCTAATGACGAGGAACAGGGCGCCAACATCATCAATCGTGGCCTCATTACCAGCGACAACCTTCCTTACTTCGAGCGTGGCTGGACGGCTCCGCTTGCCAAGAACGTTCCGGTTGATCCTCTCGACTCCACCGATATCGCCCAGCTTCTTGCTGACTACGGCAATACTGCCGAATTCGTGTGGAGCGGCGGTCAGTCTGGCAGCGTCGATAATCTATATCTCTATGCCGAAGCCGCATCCGATGTGTTGCTTCGGTCCCGCGGCGGCGCAGTGGACTATACCAACGATAGCACCGGCGTGATGATCGGTCGGGTTAACATGGACGGCCACAACGACACCGAAGATGGGTGGCCAAACGTCCGCGGCAACTCGATCCGCAACTTCGGCACCTGGCTCACCGTCAACAACGGTGAATGGGGTAACGAAATGCACGGCAGCGCCAACGATGAGATCATGAACGCAGGACTGATCCAGACGGCACTGGATTGGGACGCGTATGAAACCTCGACGTTTGAGGGCGTCAACCAGTTCCACAACGGCGGCTTCTATGGTGAGAGCGGCTATGTAGCCGAGTACGGCCTGCTCAGCATGATCGACGACGGTACGGGCGACTACACCTGGATCGACCACAACTTCCGCGGCTCGCAGGGGAACGAACTCACCAGCTTTGTTGGTCTGGACGTGAATTTTGGGCCGGGCGCAGCCCTCGCGGATGTGGACGAGGGCAATCCCTCGACTTGGCGGGCAGATTTTCTTGACATCGAAGACGAGATCACGGGCACGACTGGGCTAATTATCAATAAGGTCGGTTCGAGCGGCACCAACCTCTGGGGCGACCAGATCGCTGTGGCCTATGCACCGGTCGACGGCAACGACGCTAGTATGCAGTGCTACGACGAAGCCTGCGCCGAAGGCGACACGATGTACATCGACAGCGCATCGGAAGGATACATTAACGTCGCTGGCGTCGGCGCCATCCAGGACGGGTTCTACGCCTGGTACCTTCACGAAGAAGGCGTAGCTCCAGATCCGCTCTTCGTGCTGGAGAGCGAGTGGGCTCCCCAGGCCGTGCAACTCCCGAGCCTGATCACCGCCGCACAGAACATCTGGCACGATACGGCTGGCCAGGTTGCCGACCATGTCTACGGCAACCACTTCCCGCTCTCGGGCAATGGTGGTGGCGGTGCGGACCTGCCGGTTGGCGAACTGCCGATCGAAGCGTCGGCGGCTCCGGGTGCGGCGCTGTGGGCCAAGGCCACCGGCAGCTGGACCGATCGGAGCACCGAGGTGGCCCAGGAGATTCCGCCGGCAGCACCGATCACCATCGACACAAGCTTCGTGCAGGATACCTTCTCGATCCTCGCCGGTGCCGACTTCCAGCCGATGGGTGGCGGGGACGACGGACTGCGGGCGGGTGTGTTTGGTGGCTTCGTATCGTCCAGCCTCGAGTTCGACACCTACGGCGCTTCGGCTGACTTCTCCGGTGGCATCGTCGGTGCCTACGCGGCCTACACCATGGGCGGGTTCTACGCCGATGCCGAGGTCAAGGCCGACCTGCTGCAGGTGACCTACGCCGCGCCGATCAGCCCGGGCTTCGAAACCACGGGCGCCTCGACCAGCATCGGTATCCTCGCCAATACCGGCTACCGGATGGAACTGGGTGACACCGCCTTCTTCGAGCCGATCGCCTCGCTGTCGTTCGTCTCGACCGAACTCGAAGGCTTCGATGCCGGCGGCGCTTCGGTGGAGTTCAGCAATGGCAACAGCCTGCAGGGCGGCATCGGTGCCCGTGCCGGCATGACGCTCGGCACGCCGGGCGACACCACCACCGAAATCGCGGTGCTCGGCAAGATCTGGAACGAGTTCGAAGACGCCAACGTCGTCACCATTACTGACGGTATGGGCGCCAGCACCAGCTTCCAGGACGGGATCAGTGGTGTGTTCGGCGAACTCAGCGGCAGCGCGACGATGTACAGCGCCGACAAGAGCTTCTCGGCGTTCGGCTCGGCAGGCGTGAAGTTCAACGACAGCTTCACCACGGTCGATGCCAAGGTTGGCGTCCGCAAGGGTTTCTAAGCTTAGCCTCCAAAGCTAACGAAGGGCCGGTCCTTGGACCGGCCCTTTTCTTTTGCGGGAACGCCCAGCCACCTCGGCGGCCCCCCCGTTCCGAGATGGCTAAGTCGCTGAAGCGACAAGCTCCGCTTACCTCCCCCATCAAGGGGGAGGTGCCAGACCGGTGGATTCTGACCCAATCTTGCCCCATACCCCGAACGGCACCTCCCCTTGTGGGGGAGGTTGGGAGGCGGAGCCACGAACACGGACGTCGCGCTGGAGCATATCCGTATCCGCCACATCTCGGCGGGTGGCCCCACCCCCTCCGAGCTTCGCTAGTCGCTGGCGCGACAAGCTTCGCTTGCCTCCCCATCAAGGGGGAGGTGGGGGCTGGTGGATTTGGCTGAATCGCACCCCACACACCCGAACGGCACCCCCCTTGTGGGGGAGGTTGGGGGAGGAGCCACGAACACGGACCTCGAGACGATTCGCCCGTGAACGTCCTAGGTCGCTTCCCGTCGGGTCACGTCGGCCAGCACATGCGCGGCCGTGCCGAAGGCGTCGAGGTGCCAGCGGCGGCGGGACTCGTGTTCGGGGCCATCGATGGCGCGCAACGGCGCCTGGAAATTCGAAGAGAAGTGCCAGGTATTGCCGCCAGGATTGAGCTCCAGCACATAGAGCCGGTCGGTGGCCGCATCGCGGATGATATCGCAACCTTGCAGCGGCGCCTCGGGGATTGCGCGATATGCGGCGCGTGCGAGCGCCGCAACGTCGGCGCGATAAAGGAAGGTCTTGGTCTTGCCCTGCAACACATTCATCGCAACGGGCGCCGCCTCGATCGTCGCGTCATCGCTCGAGAGATCGACCCGGTCCTCGCCCGCCTCCGACATCTGCAGATAGAGCGGTTCGCCGAACAGGGTCAGCACGCGGTAGTGCGGCATGCGCGGCCCGGAGTTGATGAACTGCTGCACCACCATCGGTCCACGCCGTCCTGGATGGCCCTCGGGGTAATCCTCCGGCCTGATGTAGCGCACGCGCGCGGTCCGCATCAGCTGAATGCCGATACCCTGCGACGACGTGGCGATGTCGGTCGGCTTCAACACCACGAACTCGCCCCACGACTTCGGATCGAGCCGGGTGTCAGGGGTCAGCACGGTGCTCATCGGCACCCGAACCCCTGCGCGGTCGAGCCGATGCAGTTGCTCGACCTTGTGGATGGGGCGGCCGTAATAGACTTTGCCGCGCTCCGGAGCGAACTGGCCCAGCGGGCCGGGGGAGAACACCAGGCTTGGCAGCGTCGCCGCCAGCTTGCGAATCTCGAGGCCTGGACGATCTGAACTGACGATCATCACGCCGATCGTCGGATCGATGCGGCGCACCATCTGCGCAATCTCGGACCAGTCGCTGATGGCCTGCCAGCCGGGCTGGTGCACGATCACAAGATGACGCTGCAGCGGCGGCTGCAAGGATCTCGCGGTCTCGGCCGCCGAGACTGCAGCAGGTTCGGTTGATAGCCCGCTCTTCGATCGTGCCATATTGCACCCGCCAGTTTCAGTGTCCGACTGGACAAGATCCACGACGAATACAGTCTGTATATATCGCTTGCTCTGCCGTCGATCGGACTATCACCGACCGGCGTTTCCCATCGTGTGTGCATCCAGTGTACACGTGCTGGTGACCAGGCACACTCGACCACAAAACGAACTAGACCGCTTCGCGGCGCGTCTTTTCGGCCAGCACATGTGCCGCCGTGCCGAAGGCGTCGAGATGCCAACGCCGCTGGTGCTCGATTTCGGGCCCCTCGAATGCCCTTACGGAGGCCTGAAACGACGAAGAAAAGTGCCAGGTGTTTCCGCCGGGGTTCAGCTCAAGAATGTATGGTAAACCGGTTCTCGCATCGCAGACGACGTCGCAGCCTTGCAGCGGCACTTCGGGAATAGCTCGATAGGCGGCGCGCACCAATGCCGCTATGTCGGCACGAAACACAAAGCTCTTCTGCTTGTCTTCCTGCGACAAGCCCTGATTGGCGATAACCGCTGCCTCGATCCGTTGGTCGGAACTGTCGAGAGCGACCCGGTCGACCTTGCTCTCGATGTACTGAACGTAGAGCGGCTCGCCGAACAGCGTGAGGACGCGATAGACGGCAATGCGCGGGCCGGTGTCGATGTACTTCTGCACGAGCATCGGCCCATGACGTCCAGGATGATCCTCCGGATAGTTCTCCGGCCGGATGTAGCGAACGCGCTCTGTGCGCATCAACTGAATCCCGGCGCCCTGCGATGAACTGCGAACGTCGGTCGGCTTCACCACGACGAACTCGCCCCAAAGGGCAGGGTCGAGCGTGGTGTCGGACTGCAGCATCGTACTCATCGGCACCCGCACTCCTGCCCGATCGAGGCGGTGCAACTGCTCGAACTTATGGATCTGCCGGCCGTGATAGACCTTGCCCCGCTCCGGGACGAATTTGCCAAGTGGGCCGGCAGAGAAGACCAGACAGGGTAACGTCGCCGCCTGCTTCTGCAGTTCGGGATTGGGACGATCGGCCCCGACGATCATCACGCCGATCGTTGGATCGATGCGGCGCACCATTTGCGCAATCTCGTACCAGTCACCCAGAGCCTGCCAACCCGGTTGATGCACGATGACCAGATGACGCTGCAGCGCCGGTTGCAAAGATTTCGCCGCCTCGACGACTACAGGCTCCGCAGCCGCCTTGTTCTTGGATCGTGCCATGTTCGCGCGCTACCAGTTGTCGGAGCACGATAAGACAAAATCTGCAGCGACGAAAGTCGGAGATTACAGTATATCTCAAAGACTTAGTTGCGGATCGAGTTACGCCGGACTTGCACTTTCGAGCGCCGTTCTGTACATCCTCCGCATCAAGGGTAGAGCAACGAGGGCACCCGGATGGGACTGCGCAATCTTCTGTATATCGTCGCCGTGGCAATGAGCTTTGCTGCGGCTCCGGCCCTGGCACAGGAGCCGGTTCTCGGCGGTGAAGCCGAAGCTGCCCCCGCTCCAACCGCGCAGTGGAGCGGTCGTTGTGTTTCCGACGCCCGTCAGTCGGGCGCCGACTGCACGATGATCGTGCGCGCCTTTGTGGGGAACAACCGCCAGGTGGTGGGTACGGCCTCGTTGCGCTTTCCGCCCGACGGAGCCGCGCCGAGCCTGCAGGTCTCGGTGCCGCTCGGCATCTACCTGGGGGCCGGGATCGGCTTCAATATCGACGGAGCGACGCCGCAGCAGTTGGAGTTGCAGACCTGCGATCGCAACGGCTGCTATGGGAGCGCCGCGGTTTCACCCGAAATGCTCAGCGCCATGCAGAGCGGGCAGAAGCTGAACATCCTGTTCCAGAGCATGAGCAAGCAGCAGGTGACCCTCGAAATGTCGCTGGTCGGATTTACCGCCGTCTACGAAAAGCTGAAGTGATGCTGCCCCTCGCTGCCGAGCGCAAACACAAGGGCGCGGGGCGAAGCAGGACGTAAGGCGGAGGGCCGGTTTCAATGCCGCGAGTCGAGCCACAGTTCGAGGACGACCCGGATGACGAGGCCGTGCCGCTTCGCCGTCCGATTGACCGGCGAGAGCCGCGCCGTAGACGCCCATGGCTCGCATGGCTTCTCTCGATTGTATTTGCCCTGGTGCTGGTCGTTGGAGCGGGTGTCGGCTACCTGTTGTGGAGGCAGTCGCTACCGACCGCCGCGGCAGTGAACGCCGTTCCGGCAACGGCGACCGGCCAGGCACCGGCTGCCGATGTACCGCCGACCCCACAGGGCGCGCCTGCGGTTGCCGCGAACAAGAAGGTCGAACAGATCAAGGACTGGTTCGTGATCTGCCCCGCCGACGGCGCCACCGCCTGCTACATGGAGCAGCAGCTATCCGCCAAGGGGTCCAAGGGGATCGTGTTCGCCTGGACGGTGTGGCGGGATGCCGAGGGGGTTGTCCACGCCGCCTGGCGCACACCGGCTGACGTCGCGACCAATCGCGGGCTGACCCTCGATATCGGGGACGGCAAGCTTCGGACCGTACCGTTCGCCAACTGCAACACCGGAAAATGCCTGGTTCAGGCTATCCTCGCGCCCGACTATCTCAGCAAGCTCGACGCTGCGGCCAGCATATCGGCCATCATCGTGCCCACGGCCACCGGCAAGCCGGTAAAGTTTGCCTTGAGTTCCAATGGTTTTTCGGAAGCCCTGGCACGGCTGGCGCCGACGAAGTAGTCGGCTCAGCCACCAGCTCCGGTCACATAGCAGCCGCCGCCGTCGGCCTTGATCGCGGCGCAGATGGCATTGGCGCGCTCGAGCGACGGGGTTGGCAACTGCACCCGGAAGATGTCGCCAGTGCTCTCCACCTCGGGCCTCGCCTCGCCGAACAGCGTGCTCCAGCGGCCTTCGATATAGGCGCGCGACCGCTCGGCTTCGGTGGCGCTCGACTGACTGGAAAGATGGACGATTGCGGCCCCGCCAGCCGTGGCCGGATCGGCAGATTGTTCGAGGGCTACCGTGATGGTCACGGGGTCGCCACTCAAGATGCCGAACTCCGCCAACTCGGCTTGGCTGAACACATACATGTCGTCGGGTGGGGTGCGCAGCATGTGCGAGATCACCCGCTGGTCGACACCGAACGACTGCATGGCATCGAGCACGTCGCCAAGCGTCGTCTGCGCCAGGACGAGGTCGGCGATCTCCGACGAGATCTGGTGTACGCCGAGCTCGCCCACCGCCTGCCGGTCGACGCCGGCAAAGAAGATGTAGGCGCAGGCCGAGTAGCACCCCATGTCGGGCGGCACGAAGGTGGTCAACCCGCGCTTGTGGATCTCGTCGGCCATCCGCAGCGCCGAGTCGACCGAGCCGCCGGGGCTGTTGAGCGCCACGATGCGGACGTTTGGGCGGGCAGCGAGGGCGCGATCGAACTCGACCGGCGTCTGGTCGGTGATATCGGCATTGAGAACGATCAGGTCGAGCTGATCTTCAGGCAGGCTGAAAGCGCCGCGCGGCGGCGCCCCGCCGGTCCCTTCGGCCTTCTTCAGCTCGTCGGGTGGCCGCAGGTTGCCGAGCGGGGTGAAGTGCGAGGCGATGTAGACGGAGCTCACTGCGCCCTCGTGCGCATAGTCCTGGCCCCAGGCCAGGGAGTAGCCCACCGCCTCGGTGCTGGCGCTGACGAACATGGTGTAGAATGAATAGTCCCCGATCTGACCGGAGACGACGAACCGCCCTGCCCCAAAACTGCGATAGGTGACGGTCCGCTCCGGATCCGGGCTGGTCATTACGTCGAACAGTGCTTCGAACGACTGATCGGCGAGCGACACGTGCATGGTTTCGAGCGAGAACTCGCCGTCCTCGCTAACGTAGGAGGTGCCGGTGTCGGTCGGATTGCGGATCGACAGCAGGCGCAGGGGGATCATCATGGCGACATGCGCCGGATTGTCGCTGACCAGCTCGATGCCGAGCCTGGTGTCCACCTGGCCGGCGAGATCGCGCAGCGAGCGGCGCTCGAAATCGGTGAGCACGCCAGTGGTCGCCCTGCCCTGGCTTTTCTGGAACGCGGCGATGGCGTCAAACGTGCCGCGCCCGAACTGGCCATCGACCAGGTACGGATAGTGACCGAGCAGGATCAGGTCGGTCTGGGTGGCGGAGCGCTCGTCGTCGCTCAGGCGTTCGAACCACAGCTTCGAATCGTCAAACGAGGCGTAGGCGGCAGCGGTCGATGCCCACAGGAGCAGCAGCCACAACAGGAGCCGGAACGCGTTGCGCATGAGATACTAGCCAATCTACCCGATTGGCATTGTCGCATCGTTCGCGTGATGGCGCCAGCCGATGGCAAGGTGTTCACAGCGAAGTCGCAGAAGCGAAATGAGCGCAGGCCGCATCTGGCTCCGATCTCGACATTGACGTATCCGCCAAATCCAACCTCGGCCACCGGGTCATTCCCGCGAAAGCGGGAACCTCTGGTTACGGAGTTTGCGGTAGGCGCAGAAAACAGAGCCCCCGCTTTCGCGGCGGTGACACCGAGTTTGTGGCAGGAAGTGCCGAGCGAACGGCTGCCTAGATCGAGTAGCCGGTATCCCACTCGAAGACGCGGGCATAGAGATCATCGGCCATCTGGACCGGGTCCTGCAGCGCGCCATGCAGTACGATGTCGGGCTTTTCCGGCGCCTCGTAAGGGCTCGAAATGCCGGTGAAATTCTTGATCTCGCCACGCCGCGCCTTGGCGTAGAGGCCCTTGGGATCGCGCGCCTCGCAGACTTCGAGCGGGGTGTTGACGAATACCTCGGTGAACTTCACGTCGCCGGCCACCTCGCGCGCCAGGCGGCGCTCGTTGCGGAATGGCGAGATGAACGAGACGATGACGATCAGCCCGGCATCGGCC
This sequence comes from Devosia sp., assembly GCF_035944845.1. Lineage (GTDB taxonomy): Bacteria > Pseudomonadota > Alphaproteobacteria > Rhizobiales > Devosiaceae > Devosia_A. The sequence goes on from NZ_DASZAW010000106.1 coordinate 47,335, forward strand.
ATCAGCCGCGCCACCTCGGCGACGCGCCGGATGTTCTCGACGCGCGCCTCGTCGGTGAAGCCGAGGTCCTTGTTCAGGCCGTGGCGGACATTGTCGCCGTCGAGGATATAGGCATGGCGGCCCTCGGAGGTGAGGCGCTTCTCGATCAGGTTCGCAACGGTCGACTTGCCCGAGCCGGAGAGGCCGGTGAACCAGACGATCTGCGGGGTCTGGCCCTTCATTTCGGCGCGCACCCGGCGGTTCACGTCGAAGGACTGGTAGCTCAGGTTCTTGGCGCGCTGCAGGCCGTACTCGATCACCCCGGCGCCGAGCGTGGCGTTGCTGATCCGATCGATCAGGATGAAGCTGCCCGACAGCGGGTTGTCGCCATAGCTGTCGAAGGCGATCGGCTTGTCGGTGGCGATGGTAACGGTGCCGACTTCGTTCAATTCCAGAGTCTTTGCAGCCGATTGCTCGAGCGTGTTGACGTTGGTTCTGAACTTCAGGGCGGTGATCGAGGCGGGCACCTGCTGGGCGCCGAGCTTGAGGAGATACGAACGGCCGGGAATCGCCTGCTCGTCGCTCATCCAGACGAGGCGCGCCTGGAACTGGTTGGAATAATCCGGTGTCTCGCCGGGGTGGACCAGCACGTCGCCGCGCGAAATATCGACCTCGCGGTCGAGCACCAGCGTCACCGCCTCACCGGCGATGGCGTGCTGCTGGTCGCCATCCATGGTGACGATACGGGCCAGCTTGGCAGGCTTGCGCGACGCGGCGACGAGCAGGTCGTCCCCAACCTTCACTTCGCCCGAAGCGAGCGTGCCCGAGAAGCCGCGGAAATCGAGGTTCGGGCGGTTCACCCATTGCACCGGGAAGCGGAACGGCTTTGCGACGCGGTCGGTCGCCACCTCGATGCTCTCGAGATAGGGCACCAGTTGCGGGCCGCTGTACCAGGGTGTCTGCGGGCTGGCGGTCAGGATGTTGTCGCCCTTCAGCGCCGAGAGCGGGATCGCCGCCAGCGTTTCAAAGCCGAGATCTCTCGCGAACTCGCGATACTCCGCCTCGATGGCGTTGAACACGTCGGCGTCGTAGCCGACCAGGTCGATCTTGTTGACCGCCAGCACCACGTGCTTCACGCCGATCAGGCTCAGGATGAAGCTGTGGCGGCGGGTCTGGGTGAGCACGCCCTTGCGGGCATCGATCAGCACAATGCCAAGATCGGCATTCGAGGCGCCGGTCGCCATGTTGCGGGTATACTGCTCGTGGCCCGGGGTATCGGCGACGATGAACTTGCGCTTGTCGGTGGAAAAGAACCGATAGGCGACATCGATGGTGATGCCCTGCTCGCGTTCGGCAGTGAGGCCATCGACCAGCAGTGAGAAATCGATACCCTCGTCGCCGGTGGTGCGGTTGCGGCTTTCCTTGCGGAGCGAAGCGAGTTGATCGTCGAGGATCAGCTGGCTGTCGTAGAGCAGCCGACCGATCAGCGTCGACTTGCCATCATCCACCGAGCCGCAGGTGAGGAAGCGCAGCAGGCTCTTGTCGGTTTGCTCGCCGAGCCAGAGCTCAAGGGCGGTTTCGGCTGAGGGGGCGGTAGCAGCTAAAGTGGACATCTAGTACTTCCCCTCACCCGTCTCGCGCTTCGCGCGATCCACCCTCTCCCTCAAGGGGAGAGGGTAGGCCGTGGCGCAGTCGTGCCCGACGTCTCCCCTCTCCCCTTGAGGGAGAGGGGTGCCCGAAGGGCGGGGTGAGGGGCAGTTCAGCGGAAGCGCCATCAGAAGTACCCTTCCTGCTTCTTCTTTTCCATCGAGCCGATGCTGTCGGAGTCGATGAGGCGGCCTTCGCGCTCCGAGGTGCGGGAGGCCTGCATTTCCATGATGATCGACGGCAGGTCCGCCGCATCGGAGCGAATGCCGCCGCTCAGCGGGTAGCAGCCGAGGGTGCGGAAGCGGATCATCTCTTCGCGCGCCGTTTCGCCGGGATTGAAGCGGAAGCGGTCGTCGTCCACCATGATAAGGGTGCCGGAGCGCTCCACCACCGGGCGGCGGCGGGCGAAGTAGAGCTCAGGGATCTCGATGCCCTCGGCGTAGATGTAGGTCCAAACGTCGAGCTCGGTCCAGTTGGAGATCGGAAACACCCGCATGCTCTCGCCGGGAGCCAGCCGCGTATTGAAGATGCGCCACAGCTCGGGCCGCTGGTTCTTGGGGTCCCAGGCGTGCTGGGCATTGCGGTGCGAAAAAATGCGCTCCTTGGCGCGGGATTTCTCCTCGTCGCGGCGGGCGCCGCCGATGGCTGCGTCATACTGACCGGCATTGAGCGCCTGGCGCAGCGCCTGGGTCTTCATGATGTCGGTGTGCACGGCCGAACCGTGATCGAACGGGTTGATGCCTGCGGCCAGCCCATCCGGATTGGTGTGGACGATCAGGTCGAGATCATGCTGCCGCGCCATGCGGTCGCGGAACTCGATCATCTCGCGGAACTTCCACTTGGTGTCGATGTGGAGGACCGGAAACGGAACGCGGCTGGGAAAGAAGGCCTTGCGGGCCAGATGCAGCAGCACGGACGAATCCTTGCCGATCGAATACATCATCACCGGTCGCTCGAAGCTTGCCGCGACCTCGCGGAAGATTTCGATGCTTTCGGACTCGAGGGACTTCAGGTGGCTGAGGCCACGCGGGCCGACGGAGTTCATTGGCGCTGGGAACCATGTTGCAACGGCAGTGAAATACGCGCTCGACAGGAGGGCGGCAAGCACCTCTAGACCACCAGGAAACTCAACTATTCCACCTGTTTGCGCGTATCTGAGGTTGCAAAGGTGGAGCTTGTCGCATGATCGTCACAGCAAGAACGCCTCTGTCGGAGATAGCGAGCAAAGGAAAATCTATTCCATGACCCGAACTGCGCTGGTCTGGCTCAGGAACGACCTCAGGACCGCCGACAACCCGGCGCTGCACGCCGCACTGCAGTACGGCAAAGTGCGCGCCATCCATATCGAAGCGACCGACGGCAAGCTGCGCCGCCGCGGCGCCGCCAGCCGCTGGTGGCTGCATCACAGCCTCAACCGGCTGGCATTGGATCTGGCGCAACTCGGCGTGGCGCTCGAAACCATAGAGGGCGAGACAGAGGCGACGCTGCTTCAGGCGGTCGCCGCGAATGGTGTTGATGCAGTGTACTGGAACCGGCGCTACGGGCCGGCCGAACGGGAGATCGACGCCGGGGTAAAGGCGCGCTTGAAACGCGAGGGCGTCGCGGCTGAGAGCTTTGCCGCGAACCTGCTGATCGAGCCGTTCGAAATGGCAACCGGCACCGGCAAGCCCTACTCGGTCTACACGCCGTTCTGGAACGCGCTGAAGCAGCGGGACATTGCAAAGCCGCTGCCGACGCCGCCGCATGGCCAAGCGATCGAACCAACGCGGGTGGACACCAGTTACCGGGAGGCGGACTGGGGCAAGAAGCTCGGAAAGCACTGGCAGATCGGCGAGGCTGCAGCGCGCGAGCGGTTGGATCGGTTTCTCGACGAACTGGTGCTCGACTATCCTGAGGATCGCGACATCCCGGCACGGGCAGCTACCTCGGGGCTGTCGCCGCACCTAGCCTTTGGCGAGATCAGCCCGCGGCAGGTGTGGCACGCGGCGCAGGCAGTTGCCCAGCACGCGCCGGGCAAGGCGTCGGCGATCGACAAGTTCCTGTCGGAACTAGGCTGGCGCGACTTCAACTACAATCAGCTCTATCACCGCCAGGACATCGCCACGGTGCCGATGGTCGCGAAGTACGCCGAACTCCAGTGGCGGCGCGACGACGCGGCGCTCACGGCCTGGCAGCAAGGGCGGACCGGTATTCCCATCATCGACGCCGGGATGCGCGAACTGTGGGACACCGGGGTGATGCACAACCGGGTGCGCATGCTCACCGCGTCGCTGCTTGCCAAGAACCTGTTGATCGACTGGCGGCAGGGTGAGCAATGGTTCTGGGATACGCTGGTCGACGCGGACCCGGCCAACAACCCCGGCAACTGGCAGTGGGTGGCCGGCAGCGGGCTCGACGCCTCGCCCTATTTCCGCATCTTCAACCCGGTGACGCAGGGCGAGCGGTTCGATCCGGCCGGCAATTACGTGCGGCGCTGGGTACCAGAAGTCGCGGGCCTGCCGGACAAGCTGGTACACCAGCCGTGGCAAGCGCCGGACGCGACGAAGCTCGCCTACCCCAAGCCAATCGTCGACCTCAAGCTGTCGCGCGAACGGGCGCTGGAGGCGTTCAAGGCGCTCTAGCAAGGTCCGATATTCCGCCAACCCTGGCGCCTGCGCGAAATCCTGCCCTTTCTCTCGCGAGCCGGAAAATCGCATACCAATCCGCAGCTTAAGCCTTGGCAGCCCCCAGGCCGCCGCCTAGGTTCAGGCCAACTTTCACAGCCCCCGCTGCTCCATGACCAACCACCGCGACGTCATCTCCGCCATCGGCAACACGCCCCTGATCCGGCTCAACCGCGTCTCCGACGCGACCGGGTGCGAAATCTGGGGCAAGGCGGAGTTCCTCAATCCGGGCCAGTCGGTGAAGGATCGCGCGGCATTGTTCATTGTGCGCGACGCGGAGAAGCGCGGGCTGCTGCGTCCGGGTGGGACCATCGTCGAGGGCACGGCCGGCAATACCGGCATCGGGCTCTCCATGGTGGCCAATGCGCTGGGCTACAAATCGGTTATCGTGATCCCCGAGACGCAGAGCCAGGAAAAGAAGGACGCGCTGATGCTGCTCGGCGCCGAACTGATCCAGGTGCCGGCAAAGCCCTACAAGAACCCAAACAACTATGTGAAGCTGAGCGGCCGGCTGGCCGAGAAGCTGGCCAGGGAATTGCCCGGCGGCGCGATCTGGGCCAACCAGTTCGACAATGTGGCGAACCGGCAGGCGCATATCGAGACCACCGGCCCCGAAATCTGGGAACAGACCCAGGGCAAGATCGACGGGTTTGTCTCGGCGGTCGGCTCGGGCGGCACGCTGGGCGGCATTTCGATGGCGCTGAAGGCGAAAAACCCCAACATCCAGATCGGGCTCGCCGACCCCGAGGGTGCGGCGCTCTACAGCTATTACACCACCGGGGAGCTGAAGAGTTCGGGGAACTCGATCACCGAGGGCATCGGCCAGGGGCGGATCACCGCCAACCTCAAGGATATCGTGGTGGATCGCGCCTACCAGATCCCGGACAGCGAGGCCCTGCCCTATGTGTTCGACCTGCTCGAGCATGAAGGGCTCTGCCTCGGCGGCTCGTCCGGCATCAACATCGCCGGCGCGGTGCGGCTGGCGCGCGACCTGGGGCCGGGCAAGACCATCGTCACCATCCTCGCCGACTACGGCAACCGCTACCAATCCAAGCTGTTCAACCCCGAGTTCCTCCGTTCGAAGAACCTGCCGGTGCCGCATTGGCTTGAGCCCAAGACGCCCATAGACTGGCAGGCAGTCGTTGAGGCGGAGCCCGTTGCGTGACTGAATTCATCTTTCGAGAGGACAGCTATGTCCGCTCGCTGCCGACGCTGGTGACAGCGATCACGCCCGAGGGCGGGATCGTGCTGGACCGGACGATCTTTTATGCGACCTCGGGTGGCCAGCCGGGCGATACCGGTCGGCTGGAGCGCGCCGATGGCGCCTTTGTCAGCCTCGCTGGCACCATTCATCCCGACGGCGACAAGACGGCGATCGTGCATCTGCCGACCGAGGGACAAGCTCCGCTGGCGGTGGGCGACGAGGTGATCGCGCATCTCGATTGGGAGCGCCGGCACAAGCTGATGCGCATGCATACGGCGCTGCACCTCGTCACCGTCGTCCTCCCCTACCCGATCACCGGCGCCTCGGTGGGCGAGGACAAGGGGCGGGTGGATTTCAACCTGCCTGACGTCCCCGAAGCGGCGGAGGTGGAGCGCAAGCTCAATGACCTGGTCGAGGCAGCGCTGCCGGTCTCGGCCGAGTGGATCACCGATGCAGAGCTCGAGGCCAATCCCGGGCTGATCAAATCGATGAACGTCAAACCGCCGATGGGCCAGGGCCGGGTGCGGCTGGTGCGGATCGGCGATGTCGACCTGCAGCCCTGCGGCGGCACGCATGTCAGGAACACCAGCGAGATAGGCCCCTTGCGGCTCGGCAAGATCGAGAAGAAGGGCGCCATCAACCGCCGCGTGTCGGTGGTTTTCGGTTAGCTGGACCCCGATGGTGGTGGCCTCCCTCCCCCCGCGGCGCTACGCGTCCGCTAGGAGGGGAGGGATTGAGGGAGGGGGTGGTGCGGTGATCACCGATGGCCCCCCAGCCCCTCCCCGAGCAGAGGCTACTCGATCGGCGGGGCCCAGATCAGGCCGCCATTGATCCACAGGGCGTTCTGGCCGCGGACCACAGCGGCGCCGGTGGCAGGGCCGAAGTTGCGCTCGAAGATCTCGCCGTAATTGCCGACCGCCCTTATGACATTGGAGATGAACAGCGGGTCGAGGCCGATGCTCGGGCCGAAGGTGCCCTCGAGGCCCAGCAGCCGGCGAATGCGATGGGTCTTGGCGGCGGCGAGCGAGCCGACATTGAGCGAGGTGACCCCGGCCTCTTCGGCATCGATCAGTGCGTAGAGCGTCCAGGCAACGATATCGAACCATTGGTCGTCGCCGGTGCGGACCACCGGGCCATAGGCGCCCTTGGAGATGCGTTCGGGCAGGATGCGGTGCGTGGCCGGCTCCGGCAGACTTCGCCGCATGGCGTTGAGGAAGCTGGCCGAAGCGGAGACGGCGTTGCAGAGGCCCTCGCGATAGGCCACGGTCAGGTCTTCGCGATCCTCGTACAGCACCTCGGTATAGGTGGCCTGGGTGCCGAAGAAGAACTCGCGAAGGTTGGCAAGTTCCTCCGGCGCGTCGACCACGCAGATCCTGACGTCATCAAGCTCGTAGGCGGAGACAAAGCCCAGTGACTGCGGCACCATGATCGCCTGTCCGTCGTAGAACGAGGTCGCGACGTAGTTGGCTCCGTAGCCGGTGTCGCGGCGCATGGTCCAGGGCGCGTTGCGCGCGATCAGATCGATGCTGCCGGTCTGCAACTGGGCAAAGCGGCTATCGCCCGAGAGCGGGACGAATTCCATCTTGCTGGCATCATTGAACACGGCGACCGCGATGGCGCGGCAGAAATCGACGTCGAAGCCGGTCCAGCGGCCATCGGCGCCGGGCTGGGCGAAGCCGGGCAGCGGATCCGCGGTGGCGCAGATCAGATGGCCGCGGTCACGGATTGCCTGCAGCGTCGGGCCCGCCGTAGCCGGGGCGGTCGGCTGCGCCGAGGCCCAGGACGGCACCAGCATCGCGATAACAAGGATGACGCGGACGAGGCCACGCCAAACGGCCTGAACCGTCATGGTCTAAACGCTGCTCCAACTCGCCCTCGGCGCGCAATATCCCGATCGGGGGTGACCGGGTCAAGGCGGCATGGTGGCCGCTTGTGATGAACAGAGTTGGGGGAGGTTCAGTCGCCGACTGCGAAATTGGCCGCCCCCTCCACCAGCTCCGCTGGTCCCCCTCCCCCGCCACGCGGGGGAGGATCGGCGACATCAGGCTCGCTGCAACTAGTGCAGTATCTGGCTGAGGAAGAGCTTGGTGCGTTCGTGCTGGGGGTTGGAGAAGAACGCTTCGGGTTCGTTCTGCTCGATGATCTGGCCCTGATCCATGAAGATCACACGGTTGGCCACCTGCCGGGCGAAACCCATTTCGTGGGTGACGCAGAGCATGGTCATGCCTTCCTCGGCGAGGCTGATCATCACCTCGAGCACTTCCTTGACCATTTCCGGGTCGAGCGCCGAAGTCGGCTCGTCGAACAGCATGATTTTCGGGCTCATGCAGAGCGAGCGGGCGATGGCGACGCGCTGCTGCTGGCCGCCCGAGAGCTGGCCGGGAAACTTGGCCGCCTGTTCGGGGATGCGCACCCGCTCGAGATACATCATCGCCGTCTCTTCGGCCTGCGCCTTGGGCACGCCGCGCACCCAGATCGGGGCGAGCGTCAGGTTCTGCAGGATCGTGAGGTGTGGGAACAGGTTGAAGTGCTGGAACACCATACCAACCTCGCGACGCACCTCATCGACCCGCTTGAGGTCCGAGGTCAGTTCGACGCCGTTGACGATAACCTGGCCCTTCTGGTGCTCCTCGAGCCGGTTGATGCAGCGGATCAGCGTCGACTTGCCGGAGCCCGACGGCCCGGCAATGACGATGCGCTCGCCCTTCATCACCTTGAGGTCGATGTCGCGCAGCACATGGAAATCACCGAACCACTTGTTCATGCCGATGATCTCGACCGCCACCTCGGTCGTACTGACCTGCATTTTGGCGGTGTTGATATCGCGTTCGACGACGACAGGAGACACGTCTGACATCAGCTACCTCTTGTGGCCGGTATTGAGCCGGCGCTCCCAGTATCGGGAGTATCGGGAGATTGAGAAACAGAGCACCCAGAACACGGCTGCGGCGAAAATATAGCCGGTGACCGATTGCGTTGGCGATGCCCATTCGATGGCGTCGTTCTTGGTCTTCACTGCCTCGAGCAGATCCTTCATGCCCACGATGTAGACGAGCGAAGTGTCCTTCAGCAGCGAGATGAAGTTGCCGACGATGCCGGGGATCACGTGCTTCAGCGCCTGCGGCAGGACGATGAAGCCCATGCGCTGCCAGTAGCCGAGCCCGAGGGCAGCGGCCGCCTCATACTGGCCGCGGCCGATAGCCTGCATGCCGCCGCGCACCACTTCAGCCATGTAGGCCGAGGCGAACAGCGTCACGCCGACGAGCGCACGCACCAGTTTATCCACGGTCGTTCCCTGCGGCATGAACAGCGGCAGCATGATCGAGGCCATGAACAGGATGGTGATCAGCGGCACGGCGCGGATCAGTTCGATGAAGCAGATGCAGAGCGTCTTGATGATCGGCAGCTTCGACTGCCGGCCGAGCGCCAGAAGAATGCCCAGCGGCAGCGACAGGCTGATGCCGACCACCGAGATGATCAGCGTGACCAGGAGGCCGCCCCACTGCTCGGTCGGCACGTAACGAAGCCCGAACATGCCGCCCGACAAGAGGATCACCGAGGCGATCGGAAACACCACGAAGAACAGGATGGCGTTGACCACCTTGAACGGCGCCGACGGCCAGAGCAGCGGCAACCCGATGAGCGCCAGCATGGCGAACACGATGTTCGGCCGCCAGTACTCGGCCATCGGGTAGAAACCGTAGATGAAGAACTCGATCTCGCTGGCGATATAGGCCCAGCAGGCACCGACATTCTCGACGCGGCACTGCTCGACCGTGCCGCCCGGCGGGACGGCGCGACCGATCAGGAACCCGTAAAGCGCCGGGACGATCCAGAGAAGGAACAGCACCGCGATGATGGTGAGGATGGTGTCCGAGACGCTGGCGAACAGGTTCTTGCGCAGCCAGGCGACGAGGCCGGTCTGGCTGCGGGGAGCCGGTTGCGCTTTCTCGATCTCGGAGCGGACGAAGGCGATATCGGTCATCTGCCGCTCCTAGCGTTCAACCAGCGCCACACGGGCGTTGTACCAGTTCATGATCGCCGAAGTGCCCAGCGACAGGATGAGGTAGACCAGCATGGTCAGCGCGATCACCTCGATGGCGCGGCCGGTCTGGTTGAGCGTCGTGCCGGTGAACACGTTGACCAGTTCGGGGTAGCCGATGGCGGCGCCCAGCGACGAGTTCTTGGTGAGGTTGAGATACTGGCTGGTCAGCGGCGGGATGATGACGCGCATCGCCTGCGGCACGATCACCAGCCGCAGTCGGTCGCCATCCTGCAGGCCCAGTGCCTGTGCCGCCTCGGTCTGGCCGTGGCTGACCGACTGGATGCCGCCGCGCACCAACTCGGCGATGAAGGCAGCGGTGTAGATCGACAGACCGAATACCAGCGCCACGAACTCGGGCGGCAGTTCCAGCCCACCCTTGAAGTTGAAGCGGTTGAGTACCGGCGGATCGAAGCTGACCGAGGCGCCGCTCGCCACCCAGACGAGGCCGACAATGACCAGCGTCATGGCGAGGCCGCCCAGGAAGACGGGGAAGCGCTTGCCGGTCTTCTCGAGGCGCGCCTTGGCCCATTGCCGTAGCGCGAACCAGAGCACCAGCGCCACGGCGAGGCCGACCCAGACCCAGACGAACTGCTCGTCGGGAATGGGCTTGGGCACGAACAGGCCGCGCTGGTTGATGAAGGTATCGAGCGGCAGAGCCAGCGAGTCGCGCACCGACGGCATGGTCTTCAGCACCGCGAAGTACCAGAAGAACAGCTGCAGCAGCAGCGGGATGTTGCGGATGGTTTCGACGTAGACGGTCGCCAGCCGGGACACCAGGTAGTTGGAACTCAGCCGCGCGATACCGACGGTGAAGCCGATGATGGTGGCAAAGAAGATGCCGATCGCCGCAACGAGAATGGTGTTGGTGAGGCCAACGAGGAACGCCTGCCAGTAGAGCGAAGTGCGATCGAACGGAAACAGCGTGAAGCTGATGTCGAAGCCGGCCGTCTTCCATAGGAAGTCGAAGCCCGAGGTCTTGTTCTGCGCCTTGAGGTTGATCGCCGTGTTGTTGACGATCCAGACGAGGAACGCCACCACCAGCACCGCGACGACGACCTGGTAGATGACGCCCCGTACCACGGGATCGTTGAATGAGAAGCCCCGCGGCGGTGCTTGCGCCGTGTCGATGGATGCCATGAGCTATGCATCTCCCTGCCCAGGAGAAGAAAAGTACCGGCGCATGCGGGTTCCGCCTGCCGCTCGCCAGAAACGATCAGCCCGGCGCTGGAGTCAGCGCCGGGCTGCAGAAGGATGTTACCGGATCGGCGGCGAGTACTGGATGCCGCCGTCTTTCCACAGGGCGTTCAGGCCGCGGGCGAGACCGATCGGCGTCGACGGACCGACGTGCTTCTCGTAGACCTCGCCATAGTTACCGACCAGCTTGATGATCTGGTAGGCCCAGTCCTTGGTCAGGCCGATCGGGGTACCGAAGTCGCCTTCAACGCCGAGCAGGCGCTTGATCGCCGGATTGTCGGAAGCCAGCATCTCATCGACATTGGCCGAGCTGACGCCCAGTTCTTCGGCTTCGAGCAGCGCGTAGTAGGTCCAGCGGGCAATGTTGAACCAGCCATCGTCGCCCTGACGCACCACCGGGCCGAGCGGCTCCTTGGAGATGATCTCGGGCAGGATGATGTGGTCAGCCGGGTTGGCGAACTTCGAACGCTCGGCGGCGAGCGCAGAGGAGTCAGTGGTGTAGACGTCGCAGCGGCCGTCTTCGTAGGCCTTCACCACTTCGTCCTGATCGACGAACACCACGGTGTTGAACTCGAGGTTGTTGGCGGCGAAGTAGTCGGCCGCGTTCAGCTCGGTGGTGGTGCCGGACTCGATGCAGACGGCGGCGCCGCTGAGATCGAGCGCCGAGGCGATGTTGTCGGCCTTGCGGACCATGAAGCCCTGGCCGTCATAGAACATGGTGCCGACGAACTTGATGCCCAGCTGGGTATCGCGGCTCATGGTCCAGGTGGTGGTACGCGACAGCACGTCGATTTCGCCGGCGCTGAGCGCGGTGAAGCGCTCCTGCGAGGTGAGCGGGGTGTAGCGGACGGAATCCGCGTTGTTGAAGATCGCGGCCGCCACAGCGCGGCAGTAGTCGACTTCGAGACCAGACCAGTTGTTGTTCGCGTCCGGAGCGGAGAAGCCCGGCACGCCGCCGGTCACGCCGCATTGGACATAACCCTTGGCCTTGACCGCATCGAGCGTCGCCGAGGTTGTCGTCTGCGCGTAGGCGGCGGATGCGGAAAGGCCGAGGCCTGCCGCAAGTGCGACGGAAAGAAGCGATTTGATCATTGTTATTACCTTGTTTCCTGACCCTGTTCGTCGGGCAGCGTGGCCCCAGCCTGTTGCCCGGCGGCACCTCCGCCTTGGAGGGCGGATGTGATGCTGTTAAGCATCGAAGCGGCAATTGACGGTTGCGTCAAGCGCTATGGCCGAAATGGGGCAGCAGACCTGACTGTTTTTTGCCCATATTTCTTCAGTGACTGCGTTTTGGGCAGAGATTGAAATGACTGATAACAACGGGAAAACCGGCAAGACCGCCTCCATCGCGACCCTCCTCACGCATGGTGGGCGTGCATCGGACGAGCACCTGGGCTTCGTCAACATGCCGGTGTTCCGCGGCTCGACGATCCTGTTCAAGTCACTGGACGAGCTCGAAGATTACAAGGCGCCCTACCGCTACGGGCGAAACGACAACCCCACGACACGGGCGCTGTGCGACCTGATCAGCGAGCTCGAGGGGGCCACCGGAACCATCATCGCGCCATCAGGCCTGTCGGCAGTGTCGACGGCGTTGCTCGCTGCCGTCTCTGCCGGCGACGAGTTGCTGATGACCGACTCGGCGTACGAGCCGACGCGCACCTTTGCGAGCGAGGGGCTGGCGCGGTTCGGGGTGACGACTCGTTACTATGACCCGCGGATCGGCGCCGGCATCGCGTCGCTGATCACCGAGAAAACCAAGGCTATCTTCGTCGAGACGCCGGGATCGCTGACCTTCGAGATGCAGGACCTGCCGGCGATTGTCGCTGCCGCTCGGGCGCGGGGCATCACCGTTATCGTCGACAACTCGTGGGGAACGCCGCTGTTCCACCGGCCGCTCGAGCTGGGCGCGGACATGGTGATGCATGCCGCGACCAAGATGTTCGTCGGGCACTCGGACGCCATGGTCGGCACGGTCTCCGCCAACGAGAAGCTGTGGGGAAGGTTAAAGCGCACTCACCGCATCCTCGGGGTCGCGGTTTCGCCCGACGATTCGTACCTGACGCTGCGCGGCCTCAGGACACTGGCGGTGCGGATGAAGCACCACAACGAAGCGGCGCTGGCGTTTGCAGCGTGGCTCGAAGGGCAGCCGGAGGTAGAGGAAGTCTACCACCCTGCCCTCCCCAGCCACCCGGATCATGCGATCTTCAAGCGCGATTTCAGCGGTGCGGGAAGCCTCTTCGCCTTCCGGCTGAAGAAGCGCTCGCGCGACGCCCTGGCAGCGATGGTCAACGGCTTCGAGCTGTTCGGCATGGGCTATTCGTGGGGCGGATACGAGAGCCTCTGTATCCCCTTCGATCCCTCGAATATCCGCACTGCGGTGAAGTGGGACGCGCCGGGACAGATGTTCCGGGTGCATGTGGGGCTCGAGAGCCTCGACGACCTCAAGGCGGATATGGCCTCGGCGCTCGAGCGCTACCGCGCTATTGCCTGACGATCAGGGTGCGGAGCGCGGCGAGGGGCCGGCGCTCCGTGCCTGAAGTGGTGGCGGCAAACAACCAGCCGCGTGACAGGAATAGCTGGCGCACCGCATAGGCGCCGAGCAAGCCGAGCACCGCGCCCGCGGTGATGTCGGTGGGGTAGTGCTCGCCGACGATGACCCGCGACACGGCAATAGTGGCGGCAAACAGCATGGCCGGCCAGAACGCCTTTGGCCACAGGAACGCCAGGACCGCGGCAAAAGCGAAGGCCGTGGTGGAGTGCCCCGAGGGGAAGCTCTGGTAGTCGTAGGCGCTCCAGTTGAAACTCTGAAAGCTGAGCGGCGCTTCGGGGGTCCAGGTCTCGGGCCGGCCGCGACCGATGGCGCGCTTCAGAAGGGTCGAGACGAGCCCGGGAAGGCCGACACCAAGGAAGATGAAGCCGGCGAGGGCCGCCAGTTCCTGCAGCGCGCGCCGGAGGTTATCGCGTGTCAGTAGCGAAAGCAGCCACGAGACGAGCCAGGCGAGGAAGGTGGGAATCAGTATCCAGTCGGATTTCCCCCACGCGGTGATCCAGAAGAACACCGCCCGCACATTGTCCGGCAACCCCTGCCCCCAGGCCGAGAGTGGCCGGTCGAGCAGATGCAGCACGGCGATCAGCACGACAAAGCCCAGCGCGAACCAGGGGGCGCGGCGAGGGGTAAGGCCAAACGGCCAGGATCTGCTCAGGTCGGTCATGGCGCTCTTGTCGGCGGAGACGCCGGCTCACGTCAACCGGCTGCCAAATGGGGTTGCCTGCTTGCTCTTTGCAGCAACTCCCGATAACGGAAAGGCGATCGTTCGGGGTATAGCTCAGTCTGGTAGAGCACCGGTTTTGGGAACCGGGGGTCGAGTGTTCGAATCACTCTGCCCCGACCATCGCTAAGGCAGCAGGCGCTGAGCTTGCAGAGCCTCGTGACTGAGCCGAGGCTCGTCCAAACGTCTCAAGCGTCTGCCAGGCGGTCACTGGTCTAAAATCGGACACTGCGGAGGTGCGTACCAGGCGCCTATTGTCGGTCGTCCGGCAGCGTCTGCCAGGCACGGATCAGTTCGCTTACCGAACGCAGCCCCATCTTCCGCATGGCGTTGCTGCGATGGAGCTTCACCGTGACCTCGCTGATCCCGAGGTAGAAGGCAATCTGCTTGTTCAGCCGGCCACGGGCCACTTCGCTGAGGACTTCCAACTCCCGGGGGGTCAGCACGTCGATCAGGTCGATCATGCGCTGGCGTTCTGCGGCCGCCACGCGCTGCGCTGCGTCCCGGGCCAAGGCCAAGGCAATGGCATCGAGCAGGGTCTGGTCCCGTACCGGCTTGGTGAGGAAATCTACGGCGCCGGCTTTCATCGCGTCCACGGTCATCGGGATATCGCCGAAGCCGGTGAGGAAGACCACCGGCTTCGCATTGCCATTACCGTTCAGTTGTCGCTGCAGGTCGAGGCCGCTGGCACCCGGCATGCGGACGTCGAGGATGAGGCAACCAGGCGCCGAAAGAACGTCGGATTCGAGCAGTTGCGCGGTGGACGCGAAGGCCGCAGTGGCGTAGCCCGCGGACTGCACCAGATCGGTCAGCGCTTCGCGGACCGAGCCATCGTCATCGACGATGACGACTACGGGCCGGTCGTCCGATCCGGACTGCGGTGTACCTTGCGTGGAACGCACGGTTCTATTCGGCAGCATGGTCATCTCCTCGGTCGGTGGAGCGAAGGGCATGCCCGATGGCAGCGAGCAGCGTCGGTGCGTCGAACGGTTTGCGGAACACCAGGTCGATGCCGCGCGAGCGTCCGCGCTCTGCCAATTCGTGCCGGCCGGTGACCAGGAAAATCGGCAGATCGGGGCGCTCCTCGAGAGCGATGTCGCGCAGTTCGAACCCGTCCATGGCTGGCATGCCAATGTCGGCGATTACCAGGTCGAAAGGGCGCAGACCCGCCGCGAGGAGGGCCCGTGCGGATGAGAATGCTATCGTTTCGTAGCCACTCGATTCCAACAGGTCCTCCAGCGATTCAAGCATTCCGGCATCGTCGTCCACCACGGCGATCGTGGCTTTGGCTCTGGTCACGTCACGTCTCGTTTCTGGGCAGCGTGAAGCTGAATCGTGCGCCGCCTTCTTGATTGGTTTCGGCCCACAGCCGGCCGCCATGCGCTTCGACGATGCTGCGGCAAATGGGGAGGCCCATGCCCATTCCGTTGGGCTTGGTGGTGAAGAACGGGTCGAACACCCTGTCGGGCGACACCACACCCGGACCGTTGTCGTTCACGTCGATCTGGACTGCACCGGGCGTGTCGAGCAGCGCGACCTCTACAACAGGCCGCGCCGACGTCACTGCCGCTTCAAGACCGTTGCGCATCAGGTTGACCAGCACCTGCTGGATCTGGACGCGGTCGAGTTGGAGCAGCGGCAGGCCGGGTTCGGCGTCCACCTTGATAATCGCGCCGCGCCGCAATGCTTCGTTGGCCAACAGTTCCTTTGCCTCGAATACCACCTCTACGATGTCGACTGCGGTACGGCTGTCGTTCGATTGCTTGAACAGGGCACGAATCCGGCTCAGCACCTGCGCCGCCGTATTGGCGTCGCGCACGATCCGGTTGCCCGTTGCCGCGGCCCGGTCGAGGTTCGGTGGTTCGGCCGCAAGCCACCGCTGCAGCGCATGCGAGTTGGCGACGATAGCCGCAAGCGGCTGGTTCACCTCATGCGCGATCGAGGCTGATAATTCGGCAAGGCTTGCGGCTTGTCCGGCACGGGCCAACCGGTCTTGCGAAGACCGCAACTCTTCCTGTGCCCGGACCTCCGCATCGATATCAAGGCAGACGCCATTCCACTGCACGATATCGCCCGCGGCGTTGCGCATCGGCGCAGCCCTGGTCTCCATCCAGCGATACTGTCCGTCATATCGGCGCAGGCGATGTTTCATCTGATAGAACTCGCCGGTTGCAAGGCAGCGATAGTACTTTTCCTCGACGGCAGGCTGGTCGTCCGGGTGGATTGCCCCGCCAAGGATGTGCGGCAGTTGAACCGTGTTGTCCTTGCCTGTGATACCGAGAAAGTCGCGGAGTTGGCGGCTGCGATACATCGGCTCGCCGTCCGGTGTGGCGCAGTAGACCATGGCGGGCATTGTCTCGACGAGTTGCCGGAACTGCTGTTCGCTTTGGCGCAGCGCCGCCTCGGAGTTCATCTGGTCTTCGATATCGTTGGACAGGCCGTACCACTGGACAATCCGTCCAGTCGGGTCGCGCAGAGGTTCTGCACGACCATCGGTCCAGCGATAGACGCCATCCGCGCGCCGCAATCTGCACCTTGCCGAGAAGGTCTCGCCCGTGACCAACGAGTGCGTGAGCGCTTCGCTCAGTGCATCCGCATCATCGGGATGGACTGCAGTTGCCATCATGGCCGCCAACTGGGTGAAGGCTGGGTCGTCGCTGGTGGCATCGAGCCCGAGATAGTCGATAAGGCGCTTGTTGTAGAAGTTCGGCTCGCCGTCAGGGCTCAAGCGCCAGATATAGCTGGGGAGCATATCGACGAGATGGACAAGTTCGCGCTCTCGTTCGCGAAGAGACTCCTGCGCGGTCACCATGTCGTGGATGTCCACTGCGACGCCGTACCACTGGACGACATTGCCCAGCTCGTCGCGCAGGGCTTCCCCGCGGCTCTCGGTCCACCGATAGGAACCGTCGACACGCAGTTGTCGGTAGGTCATCGCGTAGGGTGCGCCGGTCTCCGCGGACCGTGCGAGAGCCTGTGCTACGGCCAGCCGCTGATCGGGATGAACGACGGCAAGCATGCGTGGCCCACCGGGTGCCACCATCGCATCCAGCGTTACGCCCGTCGTTTCGGCAAGTCGCCGGTTGACATAAGACACCGTGCCATCCGGCGACAGGCACCAGAGCATCGCGGGCACAGTGTCGATGATCTGCTGCAGGCGTTGTTCATTGGCCCGCAGTGCTGCCTCGGCCCTCTTCTCGACGTCGACGTCATGTCCGATGCCGAACCAGCCTGTTATCCGACCATCCGGAGCTCGTGTCGGCCGGATCGAGAAGCGGTGCCAGACATACTCGCCGGTCGCGCGAAGCACTCGATACTCATGGTTGAAGTGCGCCCCGGTTCGCATGCACTCGCGCAGTGAGGCTGCGGCCGCCTCATAGTCTTCCGGATGCACTCCCAGCTTCCAGCCGAGATCACCGCCATCAATGAATGCAGCACCCCCATTGAGCGGACGGTTCAGGTCTTCAATGGTCATGGCGATGGAAGTCTGGGCTACCGGCGTTGCATAGGTAAAGTTCCCCTTCGCATCGAAGGCAAAGGCCGCGCCATACAGCTGCTCAATAACCCTGGCCGCCGCCACGGCCTCAGCCGTCTCTCCAATATCATCGGCGACCGTCCAGGGTTGGTCCGGAGTCTGTATCATGGGGGTCACCGGAACGCTGACCGCATAGCCCGGCTCCGCGCGGAACTCGCTCATCGCATAGCTGCCATCCGGCTGCAGCTGCCTGCAGTAGATGATCTGCGGCACGCCATTCCGAAAGGCGCGGGAGATCGCCTGCGTCGCAGCCGGCCGGTCGTCGGGATGAACGTGACCGACATGGTTCTGACCAGGGCTACGCAATGCTGAGGGTTCCGTGGTCGCCTCCTCTCCGGTGCTGCTGGCTACCTTCGATAGCGGCAGTTGCAGCGTTGGGCATCTGTACGAGGGTATAGGATCGACCCTGGAACAGGTAGAGCCGGACGGGTGAAGCGCTCGCCTGCCATTTCGTCGGCCGTGGGGAGAAACCGGAAAAACCCCCACGCTCGCCATCGCCGTCGTGTCCGGTTGACACGGCTCGGCGTTCGAAACTGAAGGGTCCGGTCCCGGTACCCAATTACGCGACCGGTGGATCGAAGCACCGCATAGGAATGTCGATCCCCTGCCCCTCGGCATGGTCGGACCCCTGCCTTCGGCTTGCCTCTTCAATCCCTCGGCGCAGTGCCGCGCATTACTCCCCTGCCGCAAGCTTGATCGTCAACCAAGAGGATCAAGCCATGAAACTGTACTACGCCCCCCTAGCCTGCAGCCTCGCCGATCACATCGCGCTGCTCGAAGCCGGCGTCGAACCGGAAGTCGAACGGGTCGACCTCAAGACCAAGCTGACCGCATCGGGCCGACCGCTGTCCGAAATCTCCGGCAAGTCCTACGTGCCGGCGCTCGTCCTTGATGACGGCGAGGTGCTGACCGAGAATATTGCCGTGCTCGACTGGATCGCGGGTGAATACCCGGCGCTCGGCGTCGCCGGTCCGCTCGGTCGCACGCGGCTTGTAGAGGCTCTGACCTTCATCAGCACGGAGATCCATCGTGCTTTCAAACCGTTCTGGCATGCCGGAAGCAGTGCCGACACGAAGCGCGCGGCCGAAACGGTCCGCCGTCACATGGAGTATTTCTCGAGGCGGCTGGACAGCGACTATTTGTTCGGCGCCGTGCCCACAGTTGCCGATTTCTACCTGTTCGTGATGCTGCTGTGGGCGCAGCGCTTCGACGTCGAGGTTCCGGGGCGCCTGGCTGCCCTGCGTGAACGTATCGCCTCTCGTCGATCGACGCGGGCCGCGATGCTGCTGGAAGGGACGGCTTAGTCTAGGAACGGAAGCAAAGGGCCGGCCTTGCCGCCGGCCCTTGCAGCGTCAGTTCGAGGCTGCGGCCTCTTCGATAAGCGCGGCCACCTCATCCGGATGCGACACCATCAGGGCGTGCGAGCCCCCCTCGATGGCCACGGCATCAACCACCTTCGCGCGTTCCGCCATGAACTCCTGTACGCCAGCCGGGATATTGTGGTCGGCCGAACCGTACACTGTGTACGCCGGAATGCTCTTCCAAGTCGCTACGGTGGTCAGTTCCTCGAGCGCCGCCTGTGTCACCGGGCGCTGCGTGGCCGCCATCAGCCCGGTGGCGTCGGCGGGAACGTCGGCGGCGAACTGATCGTGGAACTTTGGTGGCTGGATGTAGAGATCGACGTTACCGTCAGCGAGCGGCACGGGCTGCAGCGCATCGCCGAGCGTCGAGCCCGGGAACTTGCCCGACAGCACAAAGGCGGATTCGCCGACTTCGGGGATGAAGGCGGCGACGTAGACCAGCGCCTTGACGTTGGCGTTGCCATTGGCGGCCTCGGTGATGACCAGCCCGCCATAGGAATGGCCAACCAGCACCACTTCGCCGTCGATGGACTTGACCAGTGCCGACAGGGCCGCAGCGTCACCCGCCACGCTACGCAGCGGATTGGCCGCCGCAATGGTTTGGTATCCATCCTTGTTCAGCCGCGCGATGACGCCGCCCCAGCCAGAGGCGTCGGCAAAGGCGCCGTGCACCAGGACGATGGTCGGCTTCGCGACATCCTGCGCCACGCCGCCGGCGGTGCCGCCGAGTGCGGCTGCCGCTGCGAGAGCGATAATTCCGAGGGTCTTCTGCATGGGATTTCTCCGTTCGGCCGGGATTGGCCGTGGAGCGACCATGAGCCACTGCAGGAGGGCAGCCATTCATGCTTAGGATGCAGTCGGGCCGCACGAAGGAAGAAGACGATCCAGCCGACCGCACACAATTCGAGGCCCGGCCGCTGCGATGCCTACGCCTTCTGCTCTAGGCATCCTGACCCTTCAGCAGGATGGCCGGTCAGGACCCGTTCGCCGGAGATGGGGCGGAGCGACGACCGCTCTTGCATCACTGCGATCGAAAGGATCCTGAAGTGAACAAGCTCATCTCTCCCACCCCGATCCTGGACCCCACCGTCCAGACCTTTCTCGACGGCCTTGCCGGTGGCAAGGCGATCCAGACCCTCAGCATCGCCGACGCTCGGAACGTGCTCTCCAGCGTTCAGAAAGTCCCCATTACGCCCGCCGATGCGCAGGTGAAGGACGTTACGCTTCCGCTCGGCCCCACCGGCAGCACCAGCATCCGCGTCGTCCGGCCTGCCGGAGCCACCGGTCCGCTGCCGGCTATCGTCTACATGCATGGCGGTGGCTGGGTGCTCGGCGATTGCGACACTCATGACCGGCTGATCCGCGAACTGGCGATCGGCGCCCATGCCGCGGTGGTGTTCGTCGACTACGAGCGTTCGCCCGAGGCCCGCTTTCCAGTGGCTCTCGAGCAGGGCTACGCCGTGGCCAGGCACGTCGCCGACAACGCCGACAAGCTGATGATCGATGGCAATCACATCGTCATCGCCGGCGACAGCGTTGGGGGCAACATGGCGGCTGTGATCGCCCTCATGGCCAAGGAGCGAAAGGGCCCGGACTTCAAGGCCCAGGTGCTGTTCTATCCTGTAACGGATGCGTCAATGTCGACGCGCTCCTACGAGCAGTTCGCTACCGGCCCGTGGCTCACTGCCGACGCCATGTCCTGGTACTGGGGGCAGTATATCCCCGAAGTCGGCCAGCGGGCCCAGAGCCACGCCTCGCCAATCAATGCCACGCGTGACGAGCTCGTCGGCCTGCCGCCGACCCTGCTGATCGTGGACGAGAACGACGTCCTGCGTGACGAGGGCGAGGCCTATGGCCGTAAGCTCGCCCAAGCCGGCGTTCGCGTCACCTCAGTGCGCTACAACGGCACCATCCACGACTTCGTCATGCTGAATGCCCTCGCCGCAACGCCCGCCGTGCGTGGCGCTGTCGGACAGGCGATCGGCTACCTCCGCTCCGTTTTCTCGCGGGCCTGACCGCAGATGCGGCGGGTCGTGTCCCGCCGCATTTGCTGCCCTACCCCACAGGAGAGCCACCAATGTCCGAGATTCTTCCGCCGCTCGCCCAAGACACCTCAGCCGTGCTCGTCCATGACATCGGGAACTACATCCAGATCGCGATGTCCGCGATGCGGCTGATGTCGCGCGACGACCGTCTGGCCGGCTCGACAGCGCTCGGCGCAATGCTGGCGCAGGCCGAAGATTCACTGGACCGGGCCGGCGCCCTCATCCGCCTGTCACGGCACGGACCGCTGATCGAGGAAGAGACCGAGCTCGGCAACTGCCTGACGGAGATGGCGACGCTTCTTCGCTACGCGACGGGACCGAGTGTCACGGTGCGCCTGCACACAGGGCTCGTGCCCCGCGTTCGTATCAGCCGCGTCGGCCTTCAGAACGTCCTGCTCAATCTCGCGATCAATGCCCGGGATGCCATGCCCGCCGGCGGCATCCTCACCATTTCAGCGCTGCTGGCCGACGGTCCGTCGACCCCCGAGGTAGAGATCGTGGTCGCAGATACTGGCACCGGTATGTCCGGCGAAACCCTCGCACGGGCGTTCGAGCCGCGTTTCAGCACCAAGCCGGCTGGCGGCGGCATGGGTCTGGCGGGCGCAAGGCAGTTCATTGAGGCAGCTGGCGGCCGGATCGGCATCGACAGCTCACCCGGCCACGGCACGGCGGTAACACTGCGCCTACCGGCAACGGCATGACCCCGCCTCCGGACGTATGCCGACTATCCCATCGGCATAGGGCCGCACGTCCGCCGCACGATGGCCCGGGTCGACGGCTTCGGCGAGGCTGACCTGGCAGATCTACCAACCAGCACAGGTGAACATCATGAAGATCGTAGTGATAGGCGGCAGTGGACTTATCGGCTCCAGGGTGGTCGGCAGGTTGCGCCAGGGCGGACACGACGTCGTCGCCGCTTCACCCTCCACCGGCGTGAACACCGTATCGGGCGACGGCCTGCCCGAGGCGATGGAGGGCACAGAAGTTGTGGTCGACGTCGCCAACTCACCCTCGTTCGACAGCGCCGTGGCGTGGGACTTCTTCTTCAACTCAGGCCACAACCTGTTCGCCGCCGAGAACGCGGCGGGAGTCAGGCACCACATTGCACTTTCCGTCGTCGGCACCGAGCAACTTCTCGACAGCGGCTATTTCCGCGCCAAGCTGCTGCAGGAGCAACTGGTCCAGGAGTCCGGCCTCCCCTACACGATCCTGCGCGCAACACAGTTCTTCGAGTTCATCAACGGCATTGCCGGCTTCAGTACGGCGGATCAGGTAGTGCGCCTGCCGCCTGCACTGGCGCAGCCCGTGGCAGCCGACGACGTGGCCGAGACCCTGGCGCAGATCGCACTGCGAGCCCCCGCGAACGGCACGGTGGAATTGGCCGGGCCAGAGCCCTATCGGCTGAGCGATGTGGTCGGACGAGTATTGGCCGTCAATCACGACGAGCGCCTCGTCATCGCCGACCGCCAGGCCGGGTATTTCGGCGTTCATATTGGCGAGCGCACGCTCGTTCCCGCCGGCGAGCACCCATATATCGGCACGATCAGCCTCGACGAATGGCTGGCGCGAAGCCGCGTCGCGGCGGCTTAGGGCCATGCTGATCACCGCCCTCGCCGAGATGACACGGGCCCGCCTACGGGTCCTGCGCGAGCAGAGCCCGGTGCGAACAGCTGCCGATGCCTTTGCCGACCAGCGCGTCGGGCTGATCATCGTCGCCGACGAAGGTGAGGCGGCTCGGGGCGTCATCAGCAAGTCGGATCTCGTCCGCCACCTCGCCGGCAACGGACGGGTCGACGCCCCCCTCGTCGAAGTGATGACCCGGCATGTGGTCTTTGCGGCGCCCTCCGACGACCTCCACGCGACCTGGCAGCTGATGGTCCGCCGCCAGCTCCAGAACCTGCCGCTCATCGACGCCGGCCGCAGGCCGGTGGGAGTTCTCGACGTTCGCGACGCCCTCGAAGCGATCCTCATGCAGGAGGAGCGCCAGGAGGATCAACTCATCAACTACATCGCCGGCACCGGCTACCGCTGAGGAGACCGCAATGACCTACCCGACCGATCCCCATGAACGACTGCCGCGCGGCGACAAGAACCGGCGACTGTCGCTGGGCGCCAGTCGCGAGGAGATGGCCGCGGCTGCCGGCATCACGGTCGAGCAATTGCACGACTATGAACACACCCAGCCGGATCGACACTTCAGCATTGCAGTAGCGCGCCGTGTCGGCGACGCGCTGGAACGCCTGGAGGCGACGCAGGCGCCCCACGTCTACAACGGTCCGGTGCCTTCCGATGATGCTGACTGACCACCTCAGGCAGATCGAGACGCGGACCCTCAGCGTCGGCTATTCCGACCTGGGCCCCGCCGACGGGCCAGCCGTGCTCCTCCTTCACGGCTGGCCCTACGACATCCACACCTATGCCGAGGTCGCGCCATTGCTGGCAGTCCATGGCTTCCGTGTGATTGTCCCCTACCAGCGGGGCTTCGGCACGACCCGAATTCGGGACGACAAAGCACCGCGCAACGCGCAACAGGCCATGCTGGCGCTGGACGTGATTGCCCTGATGGATGCCCTGGGGATCGCCAAGGCAACGCTGGCGGGTTGCGACTGGGGCGCCCGGGCTGCAGGTTGTGTGGCGGCGCTATGGCCAGAGCGATGCTCCGCGCTCGTGCCAGTCAGCGGCTATCTCATCTCGAGCCAGGCAGCAGGAGCCTTACCTTTGCCGCCATCCGAGGAACTGGCGTGGTGGTATCAGTACTATCTCGCAACCGAGCGCGGTCGCCTCGGCTACCAAGCGTACCGTAAGGAGTTCGCTCGGCTCATCTGGCGCACGGCATCACCGCGGTGGCACTTCGACGAGGCCACGTTTGACCGCACCGCCCTGTCGTTCGACAATGCCGACCATCCGGCCATCGTCATCCACAACTACCGTTGGCGGATCGGATCGGCGGCGGGCGACCCGCAACTCGACGATCTCGAGAAAGGTCTGGCAACAAGGCCCTTGATCAGCGTGCCGACCATCAGCCTCGAGGGTGACGCCAACGGTGCTCCCCATCCGAGACCCGACGCCTATGCGGACAGG
Source organism: Devosia sp. (assembly GCF_035944845.1). Taxonomy (GTDB): domain Bacteria; phylum Pseudomonadota; class Alphaproteobacteria; order Rhizobiales; family Devosiaceae; genus Devosia_A. The sequence goes on from NZ_DASZAW010000106.1 coordinate 71,361, forward strand.
TTTGTCGGGCGGTACGAGCATCGGACCATCACAGACGGCGTCGGGCACAATCTGCCCCAGGAAGCCCCGGCCGCGTTCTCCACGGCCGTTGCCGAAGCTGCGTCTTGGTCGTGAAGGAGCGGCCGACGTCAGAGGAAGCAAGTGCAAGGGTTCCTTGCGCTGCGATCCAAGTCCGCTTCGGACTGCAAGCAGTCGTTAAGGCGTTGCGCCTGCGTCAGCGGCGCTGCGTCGCCCCGCCAGCAGTGCCTAACGCGGCTCGATCGTATCGAGGAATGCGGTGATCAAGTCCGCGCCCGCACTCGGTTCGCTGCCGACACGCACCGCGTTGGCGAAGCCGATGGCCGAGGAGATCGGGTTGTGGCGGCCGGCGCCGGCGCGCAGGTTCATCACCAGCGTGGGGCAGAGGAACAGGCCGAGGCGGATGACCTGGCGCCAGTCTGCCGGCAGCAGGTGCCGATCGGCCAAGCTCTGCAGCAGCGGGCGCCAGGCGCGTTCGGCCTTCACCCGGAGCAGGTCCTCGCGGACCGGTGACAGGGCCCAGTCGGTGTCTATCACGAGAGTGCCGTCCCGATAGGTCGCGGTTGCCGTGTAGCGTTCAGCGGCCTGCTCGGGGTCATAGAGCCACAGCGGGTGGGCGATGATGTTGTGGAAGGTCGTCTTCACCTCGGCGAGCAGGGTCGGCACGTGTTCGCCGGCGAAGGCCGGATCGAAGAAGGAGAGGCTCGGGCCACCCTGCCCTGCCACGTACCAGACATTGGCATTGTGCGCGTCGCCATGCGCCACGACGCCGCCTGCATCCGCCAGGCGAGCGGGGTTCAGGCGGTGGTGCGCCAGCTCGAACAGTTCGCCGATCGAGTGACGGTAGGCGACGCCGTTTACGCTGACCCTGGCAGCGGCGAATATATCCCAGCTCAGCGTGACGCCCGGAAACTCGAAGCTCTGGCCGACGTAGAAGCTCTTGAGGCGGCCGCCCGGATAGGCGCCGGTGGCGGAATCGATGAGGCGCTCGAAGAACAGCCGATGGATCGGCTCGCTTTGCGCCTCAGCTGGTGTGATCGGGTGCAAGCTCTGGCGGTAGACCTCGGTCACGCGGTCGCTCAGCGTCACCTCGGCGCCGACCGCCGCACCGCGCTCCGCACCATCTGCAAGATCGAAGGCCCGCAACACATCGGAGAAGCGCGGATCGGTGCGGCGGCGGTAGACGAGAATCTGCTCGCCGGGGAGAGTCGAAGTGTAAACCGCCTGGTCGACCGGCAAGCCGGCGCGCGCCAGGATGTCGGCGCGGTAATACTCGCCGCTCATCTGCTCCTCGCCCTCCTCCTGGTGGAACTTGAAAAAGAAGGCGCCGTCGGCGGTGTCGAAGAAGCCGTTGAGCGAGTTGAGGCTGTACTGGTCACGATTGATGGCGACGTTGCGCGTCTCGATCTTGAACAGGTCGGCGAGCAGCGCGGCGAGCAGCGGTTCCGCCCGGCCGTCATCGCGCTTGGCGGCGGCGCGGATATCCGCCGTCCGGCTGGAAAACTGGGTCATGGTCGGGTCTGCCGGGCTAGCGGATGGAGATGATGGTCTTGAGGCCTTTGACATTGCCCGCCAGCAAACGCTCGAAGGCGGCCGGCACCTGGTCGAGCCCGATCTCCTCGTCGATCAGAGAGAGCAGTTGCTCGCCGAGCAGGTCGGCCAGCGCGATGGCCTCCGGCAGCTCGTCCTTGAAGGCATGGCAGCCGACGAGCTGGATTTCGCGCTCGACCAGGTGATTGGGGTCGAGATCGAGCTTGCCGTGGCTGATGCCGACGAGGCCCAGCACGGAGTTCGGACCAATGATATCGAGCACCTGTCGCAACGCGGCGATGCTACCCGTGGCGTCGATGGCAAAGCGCAGCGGCCGGCCATGGTTGGCGGCAGCAATGGCGTCCGGCGTGAGATCGACAACCTGACCGCCGGTAACCTTGGCGACCATCCGAGCCCGATCGGCATTGCGATCCGCCAGGAGGAGCGGGCCGTTATGGCGATGCGCGAGGGCGAGCGCGCAGAGGCCGCCAATGGTGCCGCAACCGACCACCAGCACCGCAGCACCGTCCGCCGGCGCGACCTTGTTGATGGCATGCAGAGCGACCGCGAGCGGCTCGCTCATCGCCGCAACGCGCGGGTCCATCGCTTCGGGTCGCGTTTGCACCAGACGTGCCGGCAGGATCACCTGCTCGGCGAAGCCACCGTCACAGACTTCGCCGACAAAGCCCAGGCGCTCGCAGGCGTTGCGGTGGCCATCGCGGCACTCAGGGCACTCCCCGCACCAGAAACGGGAATCAGCCACCACGGCCTGCCCCACCGTCAGGCCGGAGACATCCGGCCCGACCGCCTCGATGCGGCCCGCAAACTCGTGGCCGGCAACGCTGGGCTTCCGCGAAATCCACTGCCCGGTCGAAAAGTTATGGAGGTCGGAGCCGCAAATTCCGGCAGCCTCGACAGCGATCAAGACCGAGCCGGGCCCCGGTTCTCCCGGAGCCTCGACCTGCTCGAACCGCAAGTCTTTGACGTCGTGGAGACGGACCGCACGCATAACTCGCCTACCGCACGAACTGCTGACGCAGGTCCGAGACGGCCAGCGCGTGCGAAGAGAAACCCTCGTAGATGGCGAGCTCGTGGGCGTGCCCGGCGAGCAGCGGGAAACCGGCGGCCGTCACATAGCCGATGGAGCTGCGCTTGACGAAATCGGTAACCGAGAGCGGACCGTAGGTCCGGGCCCAGCGGCTAGTCGGCAGCACGGCATTGGGGCCGAGGCCAAAGTTGCCGATGCTGCAGGGCGTGTGCTGGCCGAGCAGAATTTCGGAGGCCTCGGTGATCCTGCCGAGGTGATCGTAGGGCTCGGTGGAGAGGATCTCGAGGTGCTCGGGGGCGTAGGCGTTTACGAAGTCGTAGCTCTCCTCGACCGACGAGGTCAGAATGATGCCACCGGTCTTGCCGCCAGTAAGCACGGTGCGCGAGAACGCCACCCGCTGCTCCGTCATTTTGGCCCAGATCCCAGGCAGCGCGGCGATGGCTTCCTCGGCCACCCGCCGGCTATGGGTGACGAGATAGGCCGAGGAGTCCGGACCGTGCTCGGCTTCGATGAGCAGATCGAGCGCGGCGAGGCCGCCATCGATGGTGTCGTCGGCAAAGATCACCGCCTCGGAGGGACCGGCCGGCAGGCCCGTATCGATCACGCCGGAGAGAAGGCGCTTGGCGGCCACCACCCAGGGGCTGCCCGGGCCGACGATCTTGAGGGCGGGCTTCACCGTCTTCGTTCCGTAGGCAATCGCTGCAACCGCCTGGGCACCGCCGGCCTTGTAGACCGTTTCGACGCCAGCGAGGCGGGCCGCCACGAGGGTCGCGGCATCGACACTGCCGTCGGGGGCCGGCGGGGTGACGATCGCGAGGTTGGGGACACCGGCGACGACGGCCGGCACCGACGTCATCATGGTCACCGAGGGGAACGAGCCCTTGCCCCGCGGCACATAGAGGGCGACCGACTGGATGGGGGTGAAACGGTCGCCGGCGAAGGCGCCGGGCCGGATCTCCTTCATCCACATGGTCTCGGGCTTCTGCTCCTCGTGGAAGCTGCGGATGTTGTCGATCCCGAACTGGATCGCCTCGATGACCTTCAGGTCCACCGCCTTAAAGGCGGCGTCGAACTCGGCCGATGTGACCTGCAGCGTCGCTTCGGTGACGTTCTCAGCCTTGTCGAAATCCCGCGCAAAGCGGGCCAGCGCGGCATCGCCTTCGGTCCGCACCGCCTCGATGATCGGCTTCACCTTCTCGATGACGCCGGAGAGATCGGCCTCGGAGCGCTTCAGCAGCGCCGCCCGCTGCTCGGCCGAGAGCTTGGCGTAGTCATAGAAGGACACATCAGACATGGTTCGTCTCACTTTGCGTACGGACGGCAGGCCGTCACTTCGATTTGAGGAAAATGTCGAGGCCGACCAGGCGGTCGAGCAGCGCGATCACCAGGGTGGCGCAGATAATGAAGACCACCGAGATCGCCGCGAGGTCGGGCGTGATGATCGAGCGGATCGAATTGTAGATCTGCACCGGCAGCGTCACGGTGCGGGCATCGGTCAGCAGCAGGCTGACGAGGAACTCGTTCAGCGCGAGGATGAACATCAGCAGCGAGCCGCTGATAATCCCCGGCATGACGCCCGGGATGGTGACGTGGAAGAAGGTCGAGACCGGCCCTGCCCCGCAATTGGCCGCCGCAAGTTCGAGGTCGGGATCGAGGCTCGCCGCACTCGCCATCACCGCCCAGATCATGAACGGCAGGTTGATGACGCAGCAGGCAAGGCCGATCGGCCAGATCTGGCCGAGGATGCGCATCTCGCCGAACAACAGCATCAGGCCGATGCCCGATCCGATGAGCGGAATGGTGAAGGGCAGCAACAGGTAGATCTGCAAAGTGCGCTCGAACTTCAGCGCATACTTGCTGAGCGCGATGCCCGCAAGGGTGCCGACCGGGATAGCGATCAGCATGCAGATCAGCGCGACGGCGAGCGAGCGGACGAAGGCGCTGCGCAGGTCATCCGCCAACGCAATCTTGGCATACCACTGCAGCGAAAAGCCCTGCGGCGGGAACTGGATGATGTTGCCCGAGGTGAAGGAGGCGCCGAGCACGACGATGGTTGGAGCCGACAGGACGATCAGCACCAGGACCACCATCGCCCAGATGACGATGGATTTGCTGAGCGGCTGCTGCGTCATTTGCGGTCCCTCCCCATGGCGAGGGTACCGGCCCCGAAGATCGTGAAGACGATGCCGACCACCAGCGAGCCGATGCCGACGAGGATGATGGTGAGCGCCGAGCCCATGCCCTGGTCGGAGGTGCGGAAGAACTGGTCGTAGATGGCGTTGGCGATGAAATCCTGCGAGCCACCGCCGAGGATTGCCGGCATGGCAAAATCGGTCAGCGACAAGGTCAGGACGACGAGGCCGGCGCCGATCAGACCGGGCTTGGCCATCGGCAGCACGACATGGATGAAGCTCCGCCACCAGTTGGCGCCGAGGCTGCTGGCGGCGGATTCGATCTCTTCAGGGATGGCGGTGAGCGCCGGCGCCAGCATCAGCACGGCGAACGGGATCATATACTGCACCAGCCCGAACAGCACGGCCGGGTAGTTGTAGAGCAGCCGCACCGGCGACACCCCGACCAGCCCCAGCACCTCGTTCACCACCCCCTGGTTGCCGAGGATGATCAGCCAGCCATAGGCGCGCACCACCTGGCCGATGAAGAACGGCAGGAACAGCGCGATCAGCAGGAACTTGCGCAGCAGCGCCGAGGGGGTGCGCACCATCAGGTAGCTGTAGGGAAACGCAAAGACGAGGCAGAGCACGGTGACGATCACCGACCCGAAGAGGCTCCGCCACAGGATCGACCAGTAGAGACCGCTGTTGAATATCTGCTCGTAGTTGGCCGAACGATAATCGGCCGAGGGCATGAAGGTGCTGGTGTCGAGGACGCGGGCGCTCTGGTCGGCGATCTGCACCATGCCGATCACCAGGAGCAGCACCAGCAGCACGGCGGGCAGCACCATGACATAGGGGAGCGCACCGGACAGCCGTCTCGGCCAGACGGCGGCCATGGCGGCCTCGATCCCGTCCATGATCCGCCACGTCAGCGGATAGGCCTTTCGATGGGTTCGCATAGTGCTCCTCGGGGTAGTGCGGGACGGCACCGCAGCGCCGTCCCGCTCATTCAAGATCGCGAAGCGGTCGCCTCCCTCCCCCCTGAGGGGAGGGAATGAGGGAGGGGGTGGTCCGGTGATCGCCGATGGACCCCCACCCCCAGCCCCTCCCCTCCTAGCGGACGCGTAGCGCCGCGGGGGGGAGGGGAGCCCACGCGCAGCGCGTCAGCCCTGCATGATCTTCTTGAACTCGCCGAACCAGGTGCTCTCGTTCTCGACCTGGACCTGCGAGGAAATGCGGATCAGGTGTTCGAAGTCTTCCGGCTTGGTCGGGTAGGACGCATCGCCGACGAGATCGACCGGCGGGGTGAGGCCGGGGACGACGCCCGGCAACCCGAGGCCATCAAGCCACACCTGCTGGGCCTCCTTGGTGATGGCGAAGTTGATGTACTGCTTGGCCCAGTAGAGCTCGTTCTCGGGCAGGCCCTTGGGGATCCACAGGCCATCGGTATCGAACTTGGCGCCTTCCTCGGGCACGGTCCAGGCGATATTGACGCCGTTCTTCTTGGCTTCGCGGGCATTGGTCGAGATGGTGACCGCGAGATCGATCTCGCCGTTCTGGAACCAGGTGGTGAAATCCGGATCCTCGCCGAGCAGCGGCGCCTGCTCCTTGACCTTCCTGATGAAGTCCCAGGCCGGCTGCATGTTGCCGGGGATGTCTTCGAGCTTGCCGCCGCCGGCGACCTGGGCCGGGAAGTGGAAGCCGATACCGTCGTTATAGAGCGCAATGCGGCCCTTGAACTTGGGATCGAGGAGCACCTGCAGCGAGGTCGGGGCGCCGTCCGGGAAAGCCTCGGGACGGTAGGCCAGCACGTAGACGTAGCCATAGGTGTTGACGATCGGGTAGCCCTCGAGCCCGACGGGCTTGGCGAGCTCGGTGGTGCCGGCGAGGTTCGACAGATCCGACAGATCCTCGGTCACCCCGCGCAGTGCCGACTTGGTGGCGTTGGTTGTGGTGTCCCAGTTGATGTGGATCGGGGGTACCCGGTTCTGCGCCACCGCCGCCCAAACCTTGGGCTGGATTTCGTTATCTTCGGTCAGGTCGTGGCGAACGGCGATGCCGGTGGCCGCGGTGAAGGGATCGGAGACGCCTGCCTTGAGGCTATCGACCCACGAGCCGCCCCAGGCGCGCACGATGATCTCGGCGGGCTTGGCCGGTTCCTGGGCAAACACCCGCGTCGCGATGCCGGAGGCAGCGATGCCGCTCAGCGCTGCGGCGCCGCCGAGGAACTTGCGGCGGGATAAGGCAAGAATGGATTTCTGATCGGTCATGGTTTCTCTCTCCTGTTGTCTCTACCGGCGGGCTCAGTTGGGGAAGGTCAGCACGTCGCGTGCGTTCCAGCCCATCGCCACGTTGTCCCCGATGGCGAATTGCTTGTGAGCCGCTGGATCATGGTCGAACACGCGCAGCAGCGTGCCCGGGGCCAGGTCTATCTCGTAGACGAGGCGCTCACCCTCGAAAATGGCGTCACGGACGACGCCATGGCGAGTGGTCTCACAGCCGGAAAGCTCGGCTTCAGACGATCCCAATCGCACCTGCTCGGCGCGCAGCGCACCGGTCACCGAAGCGCCAACCGAGGGTGCAACGCCCGGCGCCGCCCAGGTGCCGGTGACCTCGCTGCCGCCGATATCGAAGCTGACCGTCGCGCCTGAGGTCGCTGTGACCTTGCCCGAGATGAAATTGGTGACGCCGATGAAGCCCGCGACGAAGGCATTCGAAGGCGTCCGATAGGTCTCAGAGGGCGGCGCCTTCTGCTGGATGACACCCTTGTCCATCACGATCACCTCATCGGAAACGACGAGGGCCTCGCGCTGGTCATGGGTGACGTTGATGGTAGTGACGCCGAGCTCGCGCTGGATGCGGCGGAACTCGAGCTGCATTTCTTCGCGAAGTTTGCGATCGAGCGCCGCCAGCGGTTCGTCCAGCAGCAGCAGATCGGGCTCGAACACCAGGGCGCGGGCAATGGCGACGCGCTGCTGCTGGCCGCCCGAGAGCTGGTGGATGCGGCGATCGGCATAGCCGCCAAGATGAACGAGATCGAGATAGCGCTGCACGCGCTCCGGGATGGTGGTCGCATCGAAGCGGCGCATCCTGAGCGGGAACGCCACGTTCTCGGCGGCGGTCAGGTGCGGAAACAGCGCCAGCTTCTGGAACACCATGCCGATCGAGCGCTTGTGCGGCGGCGTGGCGCTGACCGGCTTGCCGTTGATGAAGATCTCGCCGGCGCTGGGCTTTTGGAAGCCGGCGATCATCCGCAGCAGCGTCGTCTTGCCGGACCCTGAGGGCCCTAGAATGGTGAGGAAGCGCCCATCCTCGAGGTCGAAGGAGGCGTCCTTGACGGCATGGAAATCGGCAAAGGTCATATCGACGTTGCGCACCGATACGGCTACACGAGCCACCTGGGCGGAACGGCCTTCGATGCCGGCGTCAATGGTCATACATACCCCTCGAACAGGCCAGTCGCAGCCCGTTTACACGCATAATGTCTATACATATCAGCCTGTGAGTCAACACGACTTGTGCAGTTTTCATTTCTGCTCAAGGATTGAGCAAATGGCGCGTCAGATGGAGGCAAGATAGCCTCCATCGATCGCCAGGCACTGTCCTGTGACATAGGCCGCGGCGGTGCTGGCGAGAAAGACGACGGGGCCGCCGACATCCTCGGCCAGCCCGAAGCGGCCCTGCGGGATCTTTCCCAGCATGCCGGTGGCCCAGGCCTCGTCAGCATAAAAGCCTTCCGTCATCTCGGTGCGGAAATAGCCCGGCGCGACCGCGTTGACGCGGATGCCATGCCGAGCCCATTCCGCCGACAAGGCGCGAGTCATGCCGAGCAATCCGGATTTCGAGGAACCATAGGGGACCGCGGTCGGCACGCCCACATAGGAGGTCAGCGAACAGAGGTTGATGATCGAGCCACCGCGACTGCGCGAAGCCATGCCGCGCGCCACGGCCTGGGCGCAGAAGAAGCTACCCTTAAGGTTGGTGTCGACGATGTTGTCCCACAGGGCTTCATCGACATCGAGCGAAGGGGCGACGCTCTCGAACCCGGCATTGTTGACGAGGATGTCGATGGGCCAGGTCGCGTCGAGTTCACCGATCGCTGCGGCGATTCCGGCGACATGGGTGACATCGAGCTCGAGCGCCCGACCGGACGCACCCAGCTGGCTCAGCGTCGTGTCGAGGCTGGAGCGGGCGCGCGCCGTGACGCAGACCTCTGCGCCAGCTGCCGCGAGGGCAACGGCAATGCCCTGCCCCAGGCCGCGGCTGCCGCCGGTCACCAGGGCGCGCCTTCCCGTGAGGTCGAAGGCAGATTTGCTAGACATGCAGCCTCCTCCCAGAGATGCAGTTGACGAGTATCAGCACTTACGGTCACTCATGTCTATACATAATGTCGGTAGGGTCGAGACCCGACCGGCGCGGTCACGACGAAGGGGTGAAGGTGGCGACGAGGGCGTGGCGATCCCCCGGATAGGTCAGCCGCACCTGGGTGACGGCAGCGCCGGCGCTCCAGGTGCGCCGCTCGATCACGAGGCAAGCGGCGCCCTGCTCGATCCCCAGTTGTTCGGCGGTCATACCGTCCGCCGCTGCCGCATGAATGCGGTGTTCCGCCGAGCTCCAGGGCACCTGGCTGAGCAGCCATTGTCCAGGCGGGACCTTGGTGAAATCCGCCTGGTCGGCGCCCTCGACGCCGGCAAGGTTGATCAGCCGCTGTTCGAGGCAGAACGGCTTGCCGCCCGCCAGGTGGACGCAGGCAATATCGAGGATCGCCGTGCCGACCGGCACATCGAGCAGCAGCCGGTCGGCGCCCTGGGCCTTCCGCTTCGCCACCCGCAGAACATTGAATGCATAGGGGAGCTTGAGCGACTCCACTTCCTTGCGGATGTCGCTGATCTCGAGCACGGCGGATTGGGTGTGCGGCTGGCTGACGAAGCTGCCGCTCTTCTTCACCCGCTCGATCAGCCCGGCCCGCGCCAGCTGGGTCAGGACCTTGTTCACGGTCATGCGCGAACAGCCATACTCGCGAGCGAGATCCACTTCGAACGGGATGCGGTGGCCGATGGGCCATTCCCCCGAAACGATCTTGCCTTCAATATCATTGAGGATGCGCTGGTGGAGCGTGCCGGCTTCGGTGTCACGCTCGGCAGTCACTAATGTGCTCACGCTCATCAAATCCCGTGCTTCAAACCAAAGCTAACCGATGTTCCGCCGATTGGGTCAAGCCCCAAGCAGGCGGCGCATTGTCGACTCGAACCGGCGCCGAATGGCGTCGGACTTAACATGTTTGCCGCCGATCACCTGCTTCTTGCCGCCGACCCAGACGTCGTCCACCGATATGCCCGAGGCGAACACAAAGGCGTCGAGCTGGTCGGCAAGCGGGAGGTAAGGCGCACCGGCCGGCGCGAAGGAGACCAGGTCGGCCGGATTGCCCGCAGCTATCCCCGAGCCCACGCCAAGGGCCTGCGCTCCGCCCTGCCCCGCCCGGTTCAACAGCTCAACGGCAGTCGATTGACCTGACGACGCGATGACGTTGCGGCTGCGCTGGGCGAGGCGCTGGCTGTATTCCAGCTGGCGCAGCTCGCCGGCCAGCGAGATCTGGACATTCGAGTCCGAGCCAACGCCCAACCGGCCGCCCTGCGCGACGAATGCTTCGCCACAGAAAATCCCGTCGCCGAGGTTTGCCTCGGTGATCGGGCAAAGGCCGGCCACCGCCCCGCTGGCGGCGATGCCCGCCACCTCGTCGGCGGTCAGATGGGTGGCGTGGATCAGACACCAGTGCTGATCGACCGGCGTGTTCGCGAGCAGCAGTTCGACCGGACGCGCGCCGGTGGCCTCGATGCAGTCTTCGACCTCCAGCAGCTGTTCGGCAACATGGATGTGAACGGGCTGTTCTTCGGCGAGCGGCAGTATCTCGCGGATTTCTTCGATGGTCGCGGCCCGCAGGCTGTGCGGCGCGATGCCGACTACCGCCCTCTCAAGGCCCCGGACCGCGCGCCGCGAGGCGGCCACAAGTTCGGCGAAGCGCGAGGTGTCGTTGACGAAGCGCCGTTGCCCCTCGATCGGCGGCTTGGGCCCGAATCCGGCATGCGCGTAGAACACCGGGAGCAGCGTCAGCCCGATGCCGGCCTCGGCGCTCGCCGCCGCGATGCGTTCCGCCATCTCGGCGATGTTGGCATAGGGCCGGCCATCGATATCGTGATGCAAGTAGTGGAACTCGCCCACCCGCGAGAAGCCCGCCTCGAGCATTTCGACATAGAGCTGCGCCGCCACGGCCTCGACATCGTCAGGGGTCATCGACAGGGCGAAACGATACATCTGGGTGCGCCAGCTCCAGAAACTGTCGGCGCCAGGTCCACGCGTCTCGGCCAGCCCCGCCATGGCGCGCTGGAAGGCGTGACTGTGAAGATTGGGCACGGCCGGCGCCAGCAGCGCGTGGCGCTCATCGGCAGTAGCCGGCGAACTCCCCTGTTCTACCGACGCGATCTGCCCATGCTCGATATCGATGCTGACGTCGTAAGCGAGCCCGGCGGGAAGCAGTGCTGCGGCGGCAAAGAGCCTGGTCATCGGGCGGTCTTCCCGAGAGGGGTATGGGACACTCTCAAAAACTCCCTTGTCAGCGACCTTATTATGTCTATACATCTTTTAAGACGATTGAAAGCGGGCTTGCAATGCCGACACCAATCCCCAGTCCCGATGCCGCCGTGAAACTGTGGCGGAATGCCCGCCTCGTGACGATGGCCGGCCCATCGGTCGAGCCGATCGCGGAGGGCGTGATCGTCACCGCCGGCGAACGCATCGTTTTCGCCGGCACTGCGTCAGAGGCGCCCGATGTCGACGACGCGCAAGAGATCGACCTCGGCGGCCGGCTGGTGACCCCGGCGCTGATCGACTGCCACACCCATATCGTGCATGGCGGCAACCGCGCCCGCGAGTTCGAGATGCGGCTCGACGGCGCCAGCTATATCGAGATCGCCAAGGCGGGCGGCGGCATCGTTTCGACGGTGCGGGCCACCCGGGCGCTGTCGGTCGAGGAACTGGTCGAGCAGGCCCTGCCGCGTCTCGACACGCTGCTCGGCGAGGGCCTCGGGACCATCGAGATCAAGTCGGGCTACGGCCTCAGTATCGAGGCCGAACTGAACATGCTGCGCGCCGCGCGCGCGCTCGGCAGCCGGCGGGCGGTGCGGGTCGTCACCTCGTATCTGGGCGCCCATGCGACGCCCGAGGAGTACCGGGGGCGCAACGCGGACTATCTCGACGAGGTCGTACTGCCCGGCCTCAGAGCGGCCCATGCCGAGGGGCTGGTCGACGCCGTCGACGGTTTTTGCGAAGGCATCGCCTTCTCACCCGAGGAAATGGCGCGGGTGTTCGACCTGGCTAAAGAACTCGGGTTGCCGGTGAAGCTGCATGCCGAGCAGTTGAGCCACCAGGGCGGCACCGGGCTGGCGGCACGCTACGGGGCGTTGTCGGCTGATCACCTCGAATACATCGACGATGCGGACGCCGCAGCCATGGCCGCCGCAGGCACAGTCGCGGTGCTGCTGCCCGGCGCCTTCTACGCCATTCGAGAAACGCACAAGCCGGATGTCGCCGCGCTGCGCCGGCACGGCGTTGCGATGGCTGTCGCCACCGACTGCAACCCCGGCACCTCGCCGCTCACCTCGCTGCTGCTCGCAATGAACATGGCGGCCACCCTGTTCGGACTGACCGTCGCCGAATGCATGGCCGGAACGACGCGCATAGCGGCTCAGGCGCTGGGGCTGCTCGACCAGACCGGCACGCTCGAGGCGGGCAAATCCGCCGACTTCGCGGTCTGGAACTGCGCCTCGGCAGCCGAACTCACCTACCGCATCGGCTTCAACCCGCTGCACCGCCGCATCTTCAAGGGCAACGCAATATGACTGTCACGCTCATACCGGGGAGCGTCTCGCTCGAGACGCTGTCCGAGATCTTCTGGAACGGCACCCCCGTGGTGCTCGACCCGGCGTTCGACGCCGCGGTCGAGCGCGCCGCGGCCCGCATCGCCCAGATCGCCGCCGGGAATGCCCCGGTCTATGGCGTCAATACCGGCTTCGGCAAACTGGCCTCGATCAAGATCGAGGCGGCCGACCTCGCCACCCTGCAGCGCAACCTGATCCTGTCGCATTGCTGCGGCGTTGGCGCGCCACTGGCAGAGAACATCGTCCGGCTGATCATGTCGCTGAAGCTGGTGTCGCTGGGGCGCGGGGCATCCGGAGTGCGGCTCGAACTGATCCGACTCATCGAACAGATGCTGGCGCGCGGCGTCATCCCGCTGATCCCGGAAAAGGGTTCGGTCGGCGCTTCCGGCGACCTCGCGCCGCTCGCCCACATGACGGCGGTGATGATCGGCGAAGGCGAAGCATTCTACCGGGGCGAGCGTCTCGGCGGCCGTGAGGCGCTGACGCGCGCCGGGCTGGCGCCGGTGGTGCTGGCCGCCAAGGAGGGCCTGGCGCTGATCAACGGCACGCAGACCTCGACGGCGCTGGCGCTGGCCGGGCTGTTCCGCGCGCATCGCGCCGCCCAGGCGGCCCTGATCACCGGCGCCATGTCGACCGATGCGGCAATGGGTTCGTCGGCGCCGTTCCATCCCGATATCCACACGCTGAGGGGTCACCGGGGCCAGATCGATGCGGCAGCGGCGCTGCGCAGGCTGCTCGCCGGTTCGGCCATTCGCGAAAGCCATGTCGAAGGCGACGAACGCGTGCAGGACCCTTACTGCATCCGCTGCCAGCCCCAGGTCGATGGCGCCTGCCTCGACCTGCTTCGCAACGCCGGGCAGACGCTGGAGATCGAGGCCAACGCTGTCACCGACAACCCCTTGGTGCTGTCAGATGGCAGCGTGGTGTCGGGCGGCAATTTCCATGCCGAACCGGTGGCCTTCGCCGCCGACCAGATCGCCATCGCGGTGTGCGAGATCGGCGCCATTGCGCAACGCCGCATCGCGCTGCTGGTCGACCCTGCCCTCTCCTACGGACTGCCGGCCTTCCTCGCCAAGCAGCCTGGGCTCAACTCCGGCCTGATGATTGCCGAAGTGACCTCGGCGGCGCTGATGAGCGAGAACAAGCAGATGGCGCATCCGGCTTCGGTCGACTCCACTCCGACCTCGGCCAACCAGGAAGACCATGTCTCGATGGCCTGCCACGGGGCCCGCCGGCTGCTGCAGATGACCGAGAACCTGTTCGGCATCATCGGCATCGAGGCGCTGACGGCGACGCAGGGTGTCGATTGCCGCGCTCCGCTGCAGACCGGCACCGAGCTCCTCAAGGCTCGTTCGGCGCTGCGCGCGATGGTCCCCGAGCTCGAGCTCGACCGCTACATGGCCCCCGACATCGCCGCTGCGGTGACCCTCGTCGCCAATGGCGGGCTGGTCGGCGCCGTCGGCCCGGGGATTCTGCCGGAACTGGTGCACTGATGGAGATCTTCGAACTCCACCAGGGCACGTCACCCGTCATCCTGGCGTTTCCGCATACCGGGACTTACCTGCCGCCCGAGATCGCCGACCGGCTGAACGACAACGGCCGGGTTCTCGCGGACACCGACTGGCATGTTCACGACCTCTATCGCGGCCTCTTGCCCGGCGCTTCGACCATCCGCGCCACCCACCACCGCTACCTCATCGACGTGGGTCGCGACCCCACCGGCGTCAGCCTCTATCCGGGCCAGAACACCACGGGCCTTGTCCCGGAAACCGACTTCGACGGCGTTGCGATCTGGACAGAGGGTGGCTTCGCCGACGCGACCGAGATCGAGCGGCGGCTCGCGGCATTCCACGCCCCCTACCATGCGGCGTTGACGGCGGAGGTGGCGCGGGTGCGTGCGACGCACGGCGTCGCCATCCTGTTTGATTGCCACTCGATCCGCTCCAGCATCCCGTTCCTGTTCGAAGGCACTTTGCCGGATTTCAACGTCGGCACCGCCGATGGGAAATCCTGCAGCGCCGCCGTCGAGGCCGCCGTCTACGATGTCGCCCGGAAGGCCAAGGGCTACAGCTCGGTGCTCAATGGCCGCTTCAAGGGCGGCTGGACGACACGCCACTACAGCAACCAGGCGGGTGGCGTAGAGACCATCCAGCTCGAGCTGGCCCAGGCCACCCACCTCGCCGCGGAAGCGCCGCCCTTCGCACTCGACGCCATCAAGACCGAACGCCTGCGCGCCCATCTGGCCGAAATGCTGCAGCGCCTCGAAGCGCTGGCCCCCTCACTCGCGGAAGCAAAGCCATGACCGACCCCCGCCATAACATCCGTGAAGTCCGCGCCGCTCGTGGCACCGAACTCAGCGCCAAAAGCTGGCTCACCGAGGCGCCGCTGCGCATGCTGATGAACAACCTCGATCCCGATGTTGCGGAAAACCCCAACGAGCTGGTGGTCTATGGCGGCATCGGCCGGGCGGCTCGCACCTGGCAGGATTTCGACCGCATCGTCGCGGCCCTCGAAAAGCTCGAGAACGACCAGACGTTGCTGGTCCAGTCGGGCAAGCCGGTCGGGGTGTTCCGCACCCACCCCGATGCGCCGCGCGTCCTCATCGCCAACTCCAACCTGGTGCCGCATTGGGCGACCTGGGACCATTTCAACGAGCTCGATAAGAAGGGTCTCGCGATGTACGGCCAGATGACGGCCGGCTCGTGGATCTACATCGGCACCCAGGGCATCGTGCAGGGCACCTACGAGACGTTCGTCGAAGCTGGTCGCCAGCACTATGGCGGCAACCTCAAGGGCAAGTGGATCCTCACCGGCGGGCTCGGTGGCATGGGCGGGGCGCAACCGCTCGCCGCCGTCATGGCCGGCGCCTCGTGCCTTGCCGTCGAGTGCAATCCGGACTCGATCGATTTCCGCCTGCGCACCCGTTACCTCGACGAGAAGGCCGCGACGCTCGACGAAGCGCTCGCCATGATCGAGCGCTGGACCAAAGCCGGCGAGGCGAAATCGGTGGGCCTGCTCGGTAACGCCGCCGAAATCCTGCCGGAAATGGTGCGGCGCGGCATTCGCCCCGACCTCGTCACCGACCAGACCTCGGCGCATGACCCGATCAATGGCTACCTGCCCAAGGGCTGGACGATGGCTGAATGGCGGGAGAAGCGGGAAAGCGCACCCAAAGAGGTGGAGAAGGCGGCGCGCGCCTCGATGCGCGAGCATGTCGAGGCGATGCTCGCCTTCTGGGACCGGGGCATTCCAACGCTCGACTACGGCAACAATATCCGCCAGGTCGCCAAGGACGAGGGTCTCGAAAACGCCTTCGCCTTCCCCGGCTTCGTGCCGGCCTATATACGCCCGCTGTTCTGCCGCGGCATCGGCCCGTTCCGCTGGGCGGCGCTCTCCGGCGATCCCGAGGACATCTACAAGACCGACGCCAAGGTGCGGGAGCTGACGCCAGGCAACACGCACCTGCATAACTGGCTGGACATGGCGCGCGAGCGCATCGCCTTCCAGGGGCTGCCGGCGCGCATCTGCTGGGTCGGGCTGGGTGACCGCCATCGCCTGGGCCTCGCCTTCAACGAGATGGTGCGCAGCGGCGAGTTGAAGGCGCCGGTGGTGATCGGCCGCGACCACCTCGATTCCGGATCGGTCGCCTCGCCCAACCGCGAGACCGAGGCGATGCAGGATGGCTCCGACGCGGTGTCGGACTGGCCGTTGCTGAACGCGCTGCTCAACACCGCGTCGGGCGCGACCTGGGTGTCGCTGCACCATGGCGGCGGCGTCGGCATGGGCTTTTCGCAGCATGCCGGCATGGTGATCTGCGCCGACGGCACGGACGATGCGGCGCGCCGGCTGGAACGCGTGCTGTGGAACGATCCGGCGACCGGCGTGATGCGACACGCCGATGCCGGCTATGACATCGCGCTCGATGTCGCACGCGAGAAGGGGCTCGACCTCCCAGGCATCCTTGGCTGAGGCGGCGATGCGGCTGCTGCGGTTCCACGAGGTTCCCGTCTCGCCCTGGCGAAACGGCGGCGGCGTCACTCGCGAGATTGCTGCCCTCAGGGGGGGCCGGCGATGATTTCCTGTGGCGGCTCAGCATCGCGACGGTCCATGCGGACGGTCCGTTCTCGACCTTCGCCGGCATCGACCGAACCATCGCCGTGCTCGCTGGACGCGGCATGACGTTGCAGCTGGAGCGCACGGTCTCGCTGCGTACCGAAAGCGAGCCGTTCGCGTTCGCTGGCGAAGAGCCGGTATATGCGAGAGTGCTCGAGGGGGCGACTACCGACCTCAATGCGATGACCCGTCGCGGGGCGTTCACGCACGCCATGCGCCGGCTGCAATCTGATGGCCGTCGCCTGATCACCGCCGGAGCCGACGAGACGACGCTGGTCTTTGGCGGCGAAACGGTTGTCGAAGCCGCGGGCGTTGTGTTCGAAGCGGGGCGCTTCGATGCGCTGGTGGGCTTCGCACCCGGCCAAAGCGTCACGGTCACGGCCGAGCCCGGCGCCACCACCCAGCTGATCGAGTTCTTCCGCTCCTGACGGGAACAGAAGGACTCGAAAGAGCGGCCGGAAACCCCTATGAGTCAGTCCAAATAGGATAACAGGACTCGAAGTAACGATGACGGCACGAATCTACCGGCCTGCGCCCAATGCCATGCAGTCCGGCCGAGGCAAGTCCAAGGAATGGGTGCTGGTGCATGAGCCGGCGGCGGCGCGCGAGATCGAGCCGCTGATGGGCTACACCTCGACCACCGACACCCGCGCCCAGATCCGCCTCACCTTCGATACGCTCGAGGAAGCCGAGGCCTATGCGCACAAGAACGGCATCGCCTACCAGGTGCTGCCAGAGCATAAGCCCACGGTGAAGCGCACCACCTACTCCGACAATTTCCGCGCCGATCGCAAGACGCCCTGGACGCACTAAGGAATGCGGCGATGAGGACGTTCCTCCGCCGCACCTTGCTGCTGCTGTCGCTGCTGGTTGGCTTTGCTCCAGCCGCGACGCTGGCGGCCCCCGCTTTGTGGCGAGTGAGCGATGCCGACAGTTCCGTGTGGCTGTTCGGCTCCATCCACATTCTCGACAAGGACCGGGACTGGCGGACGCCGCGCTTCGATGCGGCGCTGGCCGAGGCCGACCATGTCTATTTCGAGATCGTGCTGGACCAGGACGCATACGCCACGTTCACCCGGCTCACGATGGTCTATGGCAGGAATCGCGACGGACGACAGCTCAGCGACTACCTGACCGGCGAACAGCAGGAGCGGCTGCAAGGCTTTCTCGACGAGCACGGGGTGCTGCGCGAGCAGGTCGAAACGATGCGGCCGTGGATGGCGGATATGACGCTGATGGCCACCTCGCTGGCCACAAGCGGCGAAATCGGCATGGGCGGCCAGGCGGGAGTGGAACTGCTGCTGCTCGACGAGGTTGCCGAGGAGCGCCGGCGCGAGCTTGAGACGCCCGAAATCCAGTTCCGCATGTTCGCCAGCCTGCCCGACAAGGAGCAGGTCGACTCGCTGATGCGGACCATCGAGAACGCAGAGAGCCCCGAGCAGGACTTGAGCAGTGTGGCCGAGCTCTGGCAATCGGGCGATGTGGAAGCGCTGGCTCGGTTGATGAATAGCGCGATGGGCGCGACGGACTCGCCCCAATACCGGCGGCTGCTGACCGACCGCAATCGTCGCTGGACCACGGCAATCGGCCAGATGCTGGCCGACAACGAAGACGCCATGATCGTGGTCGGTGCCGGACATCTTGCGGGGCCCGTCGGGGTTCCGGCCCTGCTGAGCGCCGACGGCTTCACCGTCGAGCGCATGGATCGCTCTGCTTCTCCCGCCGGTCCCAAAGCCAGACCCAACAAGCGCCGGTAGCCGAGGATGGATCAGGCACTGGTGTTGATCGCCGTCGGCGCGGCGCTGGCCGGGTTCGCGCAAGGCGTCTCGGGCTTCGCCTTCGCGCTGGTGGCGTTGTCGGTATGGGCGTGGGGCGTCGATCCCAAGCTGGCCGTGGTGCTCTCGGTGTTCGGCTCACTGGTCGGGCAACTTGTCACCTTACCCTTCGTCTGGCGCGGCTTCAGTATCAAGGCGGCGCTGCCGTTCATCATGGGCGGGCTGATCGGTGTCCCGATCGGGGCGCAACTGGTCGGCGCGGCCGACCCAAACCTGTTCAAGTTCGGGCTCGGGCTGTTTCTCGTCGCTTATTGCCCCTCGATGCTGCTGCTGCGACCCGACATCCGGTTCAGCTGGGGTGGACGGGTTGCCGACGCGGCTGTCGGCTGGGTCGGTGGCGTGCTTGGCGGCATGGCGGCGATCTCCGGGCCGGTGCCGACGCTGTGGACGACGCTGCGCGGCTGGAGCAAGGACGAGCAGCGCGGCGTGCTGCAGGGCTTCAACATCGCCATGCATACAGCGACGCTGACGGTCTACCTGATCGCCGGAACGCTCGAGCCCACCATGCTTGGCGAGCTGGCGCTGACCGGCGTGGTGCTGGTGCCGTTCGCGATCCTCGGCGTGCTGGTGTTCAAGCGCCTGACCACGATAGGGTTTCGACGCGTGGTGCTGGTGGGTCTGACGGCGTCGGGGCTGGTGCTGATCTGGGGCGCGGTGGCGGCTTGGGTGTAGGCCCGATAGGCCGGCGCGGGCCGACCCCCACCCCTGTCCCCTCCCCGCAAGGGGGAGGGTGACGAAAACACTGACGCCGCGGTCTGCGTCTCCCTCCCCCTTGCGGAGGGATCAAGGGTGGGGGTCGGCAACCACCACCGGGTCCTCGACCTGTTTGGCTCAAACTTCGCTGAGCTTGGTCCACTTGCCGTCGGCCTTGGACGAAGCGACGGAGGCCATGATGAACTCCATGCCTTCGACGCCATCGGCGAGGCTGGGCAGGAGGCCCGCAACATCCTTGCCCTCGCCGCGGATAACCTGGGCGAACTGGCTGTAGAGCGTGGCGAAGGCTTCGAGATAGCCCTCGGGGTGACCGCCGGGAATGCGGACATTCATCGAGGCTGCGGGCGGTGCGGAGATGGCGCCGCCACGGGTCAAGAGCTGCCTGGGTTTGCCGAACTCGGTGAACCACATGTAGTTCGGGTTATCCTGTCGCCACTCGAGGCCGGCCTTTTCGCCATAGACGCGCAGCTGCAGGCCGTTTTCGTTGCCCACGGCGACCTGGCTGGCCCACAACATGCCCTTGGCCCCGCCCTGGAAGCGAAGCTTGATCTGCACGTCGTCATCGAGCTTGCGGCCCTTGACGAAGCTGGTGAGCTCGGCGCTGACCGCCTCGGTCTTCAGCCCGGTGACGAAGCGCGCCAGGTTATAAGCGTGGGTGCCGATGTCGCCGATGGCGCCGCCGGCGCCCGAGCGCTTGGGATCGGTGCGCCAGCTGGCCTGCTTGTTGCCGGGGTCGGCGGCATTGGTCAGCCAGTCCTGCGGGTACTCCACCTGGACGACGCGGATCTTGCCCAGCGCACCCGACTTCACCAGCTCACGCGCCTGCCGCACCAGCGGATAACCGGTGTAGTTGTGAGTGAGAAGGAACTTCGCCCCCTTCTTCGGCTTGATCGCCGCCAACGCCCGCGCATCGTCGAGCGTCGAGGTCAGCGGCTTGTCGCAGATGACGTGGATGCCGGCCTCGAGGAAGGCCTTGGCCGGGCCGAAATGCACGTGGTTGGGGGTGACGATTGAGACGGCCTGGATGCCGTCCTTGCGGGCGGATTCCCTGGCGGCCATTTCCTCGTACGAGGTGTAGATGCGGTCTTCGGCGAGGCCGAGGTTCTTGCCCGATTCAAGCGCCGTCGCCGCGTTGGACGACAGGGCGCCGGCGACGAGCTCATAGTCGCCGTCGATGCGCGCGGCGACGCGGTGGACGTAGCCGATAAAGGCACCGGTACCGCCACCGACCATGCCCAGGCGAATGCGCGGAGCGCCGTTCTCTGCCATTTTGTTCCTGCTCCCTTGTGTTGTTGGCTAAGGTCCCGCCGCACTTGCGATGTCACCCCTGCGAAAGCAGGGGCCCGACTTTCAGCCCGAGTGGGCGGAGGCTTGGGTCCCTGCTTTCGCAGGGATGACACCCGAGCGCGGGGCGAGCCCCGCGCCTGTTCCTCAGCTCAGTCCGAGAATCTTGCGATTGGCCGCGCGGTCGGTGCCGGATGCGGCGAAATCGTCAAAGGCCTTCTCGGTGACGTTGATGATGTGGCTCTGGATGAACGGCGCCCCTTCGGCCGCCCCCTGCTCCGCCGACTTGATGGCGCATTCCCATTCGAGCACCGCCCAGCCATCGAAGCCGTAAGCCGAGAGCTTCGAAAAGATCCCGGCGAAATCGACCTGGCCGTCGCCGAGCGAACGGAAGCGCCCGGCGCGGTTCACCCAGGACTGGAAGCCGGAGTAGACGCCCTGCCTGCCGGTCGGGTTGAACTCGGCGTCCTTGACGTGGAACATCCGGATCCGCTCGTGGTAGAAATCGATGTACTGCAGGTAATCGAGCTGCTGCAGCACGAAGTGGCTGGGATCGTAGAGCAAGTTGGCGCGCGGGTGGTTGTTCACTCGCTCGAGGAACATCTCGTAGGTGGCGCCGTCGAACAGATCCTCGCTCGGATGTATCTCGTAGCAGACGTCGACGCCGTGCTTGTCGAACTCGTTGAGGATCGGCGTCCAGCGCCGGGCCAGTTCATCGAAGGCTTCTTCGACGAGACCGGCCGGACGCTGCGGGAAGGGATAGAGGTAGGGCCAGGCGAGCGCGCCGGAGAAGGTGGCGTGGGCCTTGAGACCGAGATTCTTCGACGCCGCGGCGCAGGCCATGAGGTGCTTGACCGCCCATTCCTGCCGCGCCGTCGGGTTCCCCCGTACTTCCGGAATGGCAAAGCCGTCGCTGAGCGTGTCGTAGGCCGGGTGCACGGCGACGAGCTGGCCGATGATGTGGCTCGCGAGTTCAGCGATCTCGAGGCCATGGCTCTCTACCGTCCCCTTCACCTCGTCGGCATAGGTCTTCGAGGTCGCGGCCTTTTCGACATCGACGAAATGCGTCAGCCAAGTCGGGATCTGCACGCCCTTGTAGCCGAGGTCAGCCGCCCAGCCGCAGATGTTGTCGAGCGTATCGAACGGGGCCTTGTCGCCCGCGAACTGGGCGAGGAAAATTGCCGGCCCTTTGATGGTGCGCATCAGAATACCTCCCTTGGACGGCGCGGTTCCGCCGTACTACGTGCACGTACCTCAGATCAGTCCGGATGCCTGCCCGCTTGGAGTTCCGCGTGTGGATGGAGCCGGGCCGCCGCTGACATGTCGGCAGCTACCTTCATGCTCGGCTCGGAACTGTCAAGGTGATGGAACGTGGAAACCGGCAGGGCTTGCGGCCTTTGCTTCAGCTGCCGGGGTCCTCGAGCACCAGACGCTCGATGGTGTCCATCAACCAGACCAGGCCGGCATCCATCAGACCGGCTCGCGGAGCCACGAGGTGCACGAAGCTGGCATCGCCCTGGTCGAACGGCAGCGGGGCGGTGGCGAGGCCGAAGCGACGGCCGTAGGTGCCGACGACGCTAACAGGAATAGTGCCGATCAGGTCGGTTTCGGCAATGGCAGCAAGCGCGACGATGAAATGCGTCACGGTGAGCTGCACCCGGCGGCTGCGCCCCAGCGCGGAGAGCACCTCGCTGGTGTAGCTGCCGACGTCGCCGCGCGCCGAGACCATCACGTGATTGGCGGCACGCCGGTGCGGGCTGACCCCCACCCCTGTCCCCTCCCCCTAAACATGGGGAGGGAGACGAAAACACCGGCACTTGTGTGAGGGTCTCCCTCCCCATGTTTAGGGGGAGGGGACAGGGGTGGGGGTCGGTCCGCACCAGCGATGAAATGACCCTGGCTGGGTGACAAAAGAAAAAGGCCCGGGCGGATGTCCGGGCCTTTCAGTGTTTCGATGCAATGGCCTCAGCGCAGCAGGGCGCGGGCTTCTTCGATGCCGAGCGCGGCGGGGCGCTCGCAGGTGGTCTGCAGGGTGATCACCTGGCCGGTCTCGCCGGCGCGGAGGATCGAGGTCATGACGTCGACGGCGTGCAACGCCACATCGAGGTCGCAGCGCGCCTTCTTGCCGGTCTCGATCGAGTCCATCATGTCGCTGAGGCCGGCGTTGCGGTAGTTGGCGCGCGGGTTTGGCTTATCCAGATCCTGGTTGGCCTTGCCGAACGGGTGATCCCACGGGGTCACCTTCTCCTTGTTGCCGGCGCGGTCGGTGATGGTCACGTCGCCGTTGAAGAAGTTCGGGTCGGGCACGTAGACCGAGCCTTCGGTACCGTAGAGCTCGATATTGTGATGGCCGTGGCTGGAGACGTCCCAGCTGGCGCCAAGGGTGATGATGGCGCCGGAGTGGAACTCGAGGATGGCGTGGATCGTGGTCGGCGTGCCGACCTTGATGAAGGTGCCCTTGAACGGCGAGCCCTCGGTGGTCACTTCGCGTTCGGCGCGGGCCGAACCGGTGAAGGCGGTGACGCGCTTGATCGGGCCGACGAGGCTGATCAGGTCGGTGATGTAGTAAGGGCCGAGATCGAGGATCGGACCGCCGCCGGGCTGGAAGAAGAAATCCGGATTGGGGTGCCAGTGCTCCATGCCGCGGCTGAGCACGTGCATGGTGCCCGACGCGATCTTGCCGACCTTGCCCGAGTCGATGATCGAACGGGCCTGCTGGTGGGCGCCGCCGAGGAAAGTATCGGGAGCCGATCCGACCTTGAGCTTGTGCTCATCGGCCAGCGCCTTGAGCTGGATGCCTTCTTCGACGCTGAGGACAAACGGCTTCTCGGAATAGGCGTGCTTGCCGGCCGAGAGAATGTCCTTCGAAATCGAGAAGTGGGTCGAGGGGATCGTGAGGTTCACGATCACATCGACTTCCGAGTTCTTCAGCAGCTCATCGGGGGTCTGCGCAGCGACATCGTACTCTCCGGCTCGCTTCTTCGCGGCCTCGGGAAGAATGTCGGCGATGGCGCGGACTTCGAGGTTCTTGAACAGCGGGGCGAGGCGCAGGTAGGCGGCCGAGATGTTGCCGGCACCCATGATGCCGACGCCATAGGTCTTTGCCATTTTGTCAGGCTCCGAGGGTCTTGATGAAGGCGATCGAGCGCGAGGCGAAGCGGTCGATATCGTTCGGGTTGTCGTGTTCGGCGATGAAGTACTGCGCCTTGGTTTGGTTGCGGACGATCGGCCACAATGCCTTCCAGGGCACAATACCCTGTCCGGCATCGGCCCAGCCGTCTTCATCGGCGTTCTGGCCGGCGGGAGCGATGTCCTTGACGTGGATGGCGACGATGCGGTCGCCGAATTTCGGCAGCCAGGTGGCCGGGTCGGCCTTGCCGCGGACGATCCAGGCGACGTCGGCCTCGACGTTCACCGCGGGGGCGGCTTCAAGCAGCCAGTCCATGGCAAACTTGCCGTCGTACTCTACGAATTCGAAGTCGTGGTTGTGATAGCCGAAGGTCAGGCCGGCATCCTGGAACGGCTTGCCGATCTTCTGCAGGCGATCAGCGAACGTCTTCCAGCCATCGGCCGAGGTCGGCCGGTCGGCCGGGGCGAGCCAGGGGCAGGCCACCACCTTGATGCCGAGCGTCTCGGCCAGCTTCAAGGTCTTGGACGTATCCTCGAGGTCGCCTAGGCTGATATGCGCGGTCGGCATGGTGAGGCCGTTGGCGTCGAGCTGCGCCTTCAGCGCGGCCGGATCGGTGTAGAGCGAACCATAGCCCTCGACATGCGTGTAGCCGAGCGCGGCGACCTTCCTGAGCACGTCCGCCAGCGGGTAATTGCGGGCGCTGAACAGCTGAAAACCGATATCCATTATGTGGCCTCTTTCACTTCCAGGCGGTGACGGCGGCGATCGAACGGGATGCGAAGCGGTCGACGTCGGCGGGGTTGTCGTGTTCCATCACCCAGTA
>NZ_DASZAW010000107.1:0-6679 GCF_035944845.1 Devosia sp.
AGTCGGCAGTCGGCAGTCGGCAGTCGAGGCGTAGCCGTAACAACTAGGGGTGACAACCCCTACTGCCGACTGCCGACTGCCGACTGCCCCCTGCCGGGGAGGCCGGGTGGGGACCGCCAGCTTCAGTAGGCTACTACTGCGGCTGCTGCTCCAGCCAGGCCAACATATCGGCGATCTCCTTCTCCTGGGCCGTGAGCACCGCCTGCGCCATCTCTCTGGCCCATGGGTCGTCGCCGTGCTTGAGTTCGGCCTTGGCCATGTCGATGGCGCCCTGATGGTGTGGAATCATCGAACAGACGAAGGCGACGTCGATGTCGGTGGCGGTGCCGCCGGCCATCATGTCGGCGTTCATCGCGTCCATGCCGGCCATCAGCTCGGTATGGGCCCCGGTGGCCCCTGCCCCGTGCTGCATCGCCATGGGAGTTGCGGGCTGCGGTGCATTGGCGAGGCAGATCGCCGGCAGCTTGGACGGGGTGGCAGCCGCGCCGTGGGCACCATGATCCTGCTGCGCCAGTGCGGGGGCCGCAAATGCCAGCAGCAGGGCAGCGGCAAGGGTGAACTTGTTCATATGTTTCTCCTTCCAAGTCCGGCCCAATTCGGTGGCCGTGCCCTTCCCTGCACCTTCCCATCATGGCAAGGTCAAGCGCCTTCTCTCACCACCATTTGCCTAACGCGATAAATCCGCTATCCCCGCTGCCATGCAGATCGACAATCTCCCGCCGCTTCGCGAGGTCATCGCCGCACATGACCTGAGGGCCAGGAAGGAGCTCGGACAGAACTTCCTGCTCGACCTCAACCTGACGGCCCGCATTGCCCGGGTCGCCGGGCCGTTGGACGCTGCGACGGTGATCGAGGTGGGGCCCGGTCCCGGAGGTCTCACGCGAGCGCTGCTGGCCGAGGGCGCGAGGAAAGTCATCGCCATCGAGCGCGACGAGCGCACCCTGCCGGCCCTCGCGCAGATCGCCGAGGCTTATCCGGGTCGACTCGAAGTGATGGCCGGCGATGCGCTGGAGGTCGATTACGCCGCGCTGGTCGACGGCCCGACCCGGATCGTCTCGAACCTGCCTTACAATATCGGCACCGAGTTGCTGACCCGCTGGCTCACCGTGGAGACGTGGCCGCCCTTCTTCGAGAGCCTGACGCTGATGTTCCAGCGCGAGGTGGCGGAACGGATCGTCGCCAAGGCCGGCGACAATCACTATGGCCGGCTGGGCGTCTTGTGCGGCTGGCGCACCGAGGCGCGGATCGCCTTCAACGTAGGGCGCGAGGCGTTCACCCCGCCGCCCAAGGTCACCTCCAGCGTAGTGCACCTGAAGCCCAGGGTGACTAATGATGGCGTTGAAGTGCGCGATCTCGAGGCCGTCACCCGGGCCGCCTTCGGGCAGCGCCGCAAGATGGTGCGCCAGAGCCTCAAATCGCTCGGCGCACCGATGGAGCCGCTGCTGGCAGCAGCGGACCTGAGGGGCGACGAGCGCGCCGAAGTGCTGCCGGTCGAGACCTTCCTGAAGCTTGCGAGGGCGCGCCGCGGATGAGCGGGGTCATCGCCATCATCACGGCGCTGTTGGCTTTCGGCATTCCAATCGCGGTGCCACTGTTCGCGCAGCGCTGGCGGACGCTGGCGATCCTGTTGGGGCTCGGGGTGCTGTTCTTTGCCTGGGTCAACCTCGACCTCGCATCACCCGACGGCATCACCCAGATTCTCGGGCCGTTTACCTTCGGCCTGATGCTGTTCGGCTTTGCGGCCGGGATGATCGCGAAATTCGTGATGCTGGTGTCGCGGCGGTAGGTGATCGCCATAAGCCGGTGCGGGCCGCCCCCCACCCCTGTCCCCTCCCCGCAAGGGGGAGGGAGACCTCCCACAACATCGCAGCTAGCCTCTCCCTCCCCATTGCGGGGAGGGATCAACGGTGGGGGCAGCCCGCGCCGGACTATGAGTTTGGCGAGAAGATCAGCCGCTGACCGTCGGCCGTGTCACCGCGCCGTCGCCGCCGACTTCGATTTCGGCGACCGAGACGGTGCGCTTGAGGATGGCGGCGGCCTTGACGAGCAGCGCGGTCTTGATTTCCGACGGGCTCATCTTGTCGTTGGTGTTGGCCCAGACGCGCAAAGTGAGGTTGTGGTCGAAGGTCTCGCGCGAGCGGACCTCGCGCAGCAGCACCTTCACCTTTGCCTGGGTCCGATCGGCAAAGGTCGGATGTCGGTGCATTTCGTCGATGCTGCACGCTTTCACTTCGAACGGCATGCTCAAGTCCCCCGCGAGGGTAGGTTCCGCCCAATTCCGAGGTTTCGGAACTGTGGCCAAGCGAACCATCCACAGTTGCCCAGGCTTATCCACAGGCAGCTGTCGGAAGCGTTAAGGTGCAACCTTAACAGTTTGATTGCGCCTTGATGACGCTTGGAGGCTCGCAACCCTCCAGACTCTTGTTAAAGAGAGTCTATCTGATCCTGCAAGTCTTTGACGAACTTATCCAATTGGATGAAGCGTGGGCGGGCGAGGCGAGCTGCTGCGAGAATAGTGCGCACGCGCGACGTGGAATCCTCGAGATCCTCGTTGACCAGTACATAGTCGTACTCGTTGTAGTGCTGCATCTCGATGCGGGCGTTCTTCAGTCGCTTGTCGATGGTGCCGGCGCTGTCCTGGGCGCGACGCTCGAGGCGCTTGCGCAATTCCTTGATCGAGGGCGGCAGGATGAAGATGGTCACCATGTCGGGGCGGCACTTCTCATAGAGCTGCAGCGTGCCCTGGAAGTCGATGTCAAACAGGATGTCGCGGCCGGCCGACAGCCGCTCCTCGACCCGAGAACGCGGCGTGCCATAGAAATTACCGTGAACTTCGGCGCTCTCCAGCAGCTCGCCGTCCTCGCGCATTTTCTTGAAGGTCGGCACGTCGATGAAGTGATAGTGCTTGCCGTCGATCTCGTCGGTACGGCGAGCACGCGTGGTCACCGAGACCGACAGCGCGATGTTCGGATCATCCTCGAACAGGGCGCGGGAGATCGATGACTTTCCCGCCCCGGACGGCGAGGCGAGAACCAGCATCACTCCGCGTCGCGTGAATTCCATTCGTGCTTCGTCCTTCTGCCCTGCGCAGGCGCTCGGCTGCTTCGCGGCGATCGCCCGGGGTCACTCGATATTCTGGACCTGCTCGCGGAGCTGATCGATCACGGCCTTCAGATCAAGGCCGATGGCTGTCAGGGCCACGTCGTTGGATTTGGAGCAAAGCGTATTCGCTTCGCGGTTAAATTCCTGTGACAGGAAATCGAGCTTGCGGCCGACCGGGCCGCCACCCGCGATCAGCTGGCGCGCGGCGGCGATGTGCGCGCCCAGCCGATCGAGCTCCTCGCGGATATCGGCCTTGGTGGCGAGCAGCACCGCCTCCTGTGCCAGCCGCTCGTCGGAGAGCGTGGGGCTCGCCTCGCTGAGCTCGGCCACCTGCTGGCGCAGCCGCGCCAGAATGGCGTCGCGGCTGCGGCCGGGGTGGATTTCTGCGGCCTTGGTGAGCGCGGCGATCTCATCGATCCGTTCACCGAGAATGGCGGCGATCCGGCCCCCCTCCTCGCGGCGCGCTGCAACGAGGCCGGCCACCGCCTCTGCCACAGCGCCGAGGATGGCGCCGTTGAGCGCCTCCTCCTCATCGGCCGACAGCGCTGTTTCGTGCTGCTCGAGCACCCCACGCAGCGCAAGAATGCCATCGAGACGGGGCTTGTCGGCGTCGACGCGGCTTTCCAGCCACTTGAAGCCTTCGAGGACGGCTTCGAGCGCCTGATGGTTGACGACGACGCGGCCGCCCTCGCCCTCGCGGTCGACGTTGAGCGAGACGGTCAGCGAGCCACGGGTAATCGACTTGCCGATCAAGCGGCGGATTTCGCTTTCCAGCGCATCGAAGCCGGAGGCGAGGCGCATCCTGAGGTCGAGACCGCGGCCATTGACCGACTTGATCTCGATGCTGAACCCGACGCCCGGCAGCGCGCCGCCGGCGCGGGCGTAGCCGGTCATGCTGGCAAGCGCGGCGCTCATCAGGGGGCAGGCGCGACGGCTTCGCCGGCGCCCTCGGCCTGCTCGGCCTCGAGCGCTTCCTTGGCTGCCTCGGCATCGGCTTCGGCGGCAGCCTTGCGGTAGAGCGCCACGTTCTTTCGGTGTTGCGCATAGGTCTCGGCAAACAGATGCCCATCTGCCGGGTTGGCGCTCTTGGCGACGAAATAGAGGTCCTTG
The DNA here is from genome assembly GCF_035944845.1 of Devosia sp. GTDB lineage: Bacteria > Pseudomonadota > Alphaproteobacteria > Rhizobiales > Devosiaceae > Devosia_A. The sequence continues at coordinate 4,213 of NZ_DASZAW010000107.1, forward strand.
ATCGCCGCGGGATGCGCGACAGCCCGAAGTGCGTCTTCGCCCGGATTGGCGATCGGACCGGGCGGCAGGCCGTCGATCTGGTAGGTGTTGTAGGCGGTCTTGGCCTTCAGCTCCGAGGACGTCGGACCGCGGTTGAGCACCGCCTTGCCCTCGGTGACGCCGTAGAGGACCGTAGGGTCGGTCTGCAAGCGCATGTTCTTCTTCAGCCGATTGATGAACACCGCTGCCACCTGCGGGCGCTCGGAGGCAAGACCGGTTTCCTTCTCGACGATCGATGCCATGGTCACCAGTTCGGCCGGCGACTTGATCACCGAGTCGATGGCCGGGTCGCGGCCGGCCCAGATCTCGTCGACCTTCTTCTTCATCTCGGCCTGCATCTTCTCGAGCACCGAGATGCGGGTATCGCCGGGGAAGAAATCGTAGCGCACGGCGAGCAGCGTGCCTTCGGGTGGCACGGGCACAGGCTCGCCGGTGAGGTTCGGACCCTCGGCGTTCAGCCGCTCGGCGACCTGGAATGAAGTATCGCCCGGTATGACGTTGACGAAGAAATCGAGCGGCTTGCCCTCGGTCAGCTCGGTGAGAATGTCGGCCATCGACCAATTCGGCTTCAGCGCGTAGACGCCGGCCTTGAGGCCGCCTTCCTTCTTCAGGGCGCGAGCGCCACCCCAGAACAGCCATTCGGACGGCAGCAGCTGGCCCTGCGGGATCAGGCCCTGCTCTTCGAGGCGGCGGGCCGTGGTCATCACCGACGAACCCTTTTCGACCGTGAAGCTGGCCTCGGTCTTGACTGCGCCGGGGGCGTAGAACTGGCTGGCGCCGTAAAGGAAGATGCCGACGGCGACCAGAATGCCGATGACGACGAGAGTGAGCAGCGCGTTGACCACGCTGAGCAGGCCGCCGCCGCCGCGACTTCTCTTCCTGGCCCGCTTATCGCTGCGCTCGTTGGCCATCGGTCAAACCTCCACAAACGCGGGCAATAGTCGCTGCAATAGTGACATCAGTACGAAACCGGCGCCGTTGCGGGCGCCGAGGTTCGGTCGCTCCAGAGCAGGATTGCGCTTCCTTGGACCGCACCCTGCCCCAGATCCTTGTAGTCGCGAGATCGAACCGGAAAAGTCTGCAACCCTTCCTGATCTCGCTCTAGCTCGCCTTGCGGAAGATCAGCGAGGCATTGGTGCCGCCGAAGCCGAAGGAATTGGAGAGGGCAATGTTGACCTCTTTTTTCTTCGGCTTGTGGGGCACCAGATCGATCACCGAATCGATCGACGGATTGTCGAGATTGATCGTCGGCGGCACGATCGAGTCGCGCATGGCGAGCAGGCAGAAGATCGCTTCCACCGAGCCGGCCGCGCCGAGCAGGTGCCCAATGGCCGACTTGGTCGAGCTCATCGCTGCCTTCGGTGCGGCAGCCCCCAGCATGCGGGTGACGGAGCCGAGCTCGATCTCGTCGCCGAGCGGCGTCGAGGTGCCGTGGGCGTTGATGTAGTCGATCTCGGAGGGGTCGATACCGGCGCGCTTGACCGCCATCTGCATGCAGCGGAAGCCGCCATCGCCGTCCTCGGAGGGGGCGGTGATGTGGTAGGCATCGCCCGAGAGGCCGTATCCGATCACTTCACCGTAAATCTTGGCGCCGCGTGCCTTGGCCCGTTCGTATTCCTCGAGCACCACGATGCCGGCACCCTCGCCCATGACGAAGCCATCGCGGTCTTTGTCATAAGGACGCGAGGCCATTTCCGGACGATCGTTGAAGCCGGTAGACAGCGCACGACAAGCGGCAAAGCCGGCGATCGAGATGCGGTTGACCGGCGATTCAGCGCCGCCGGCCACCATCACGTCGGCATCGCCGAGCATGATCAGCCGGGCCGCATCGCCGATGGCGTGCGCGCCGGTCGAACAGGCCGTCACCACCGAGTGGTTCGGGCCCTTGAGGCCGAAGCGGATCGAGACGTTGCCCGACGCCATATTGATGATGCGGCCCGGGATGAAGAACGGGCTGACGCGGCGCGGGCCCTTCTCATGCAAGGTGATCGAGGTTTCGTAGATCCCCCCGATGCCGCCGATGCCCGAACCGATCAGCGTGCCGATCCGGTGCTTTTCTTCTTCGGTCTTGGGTTCCACCCCGGCGTCTTCAATCGCCTGGGTGGCCGCCGCCATGGCGTAGATGATGAAGGGATCAACCTTGCGTTGATCCTTCACGTCCATCCATTCGTCGGGATTGAACTTGCCGTCGGCGTAATCGCCCAACGGGATCCGGTGTGCGATCTGGCAAGCGATATCGTCGACCTGGAAGTCGTCGATGCGCTTGGCACCGCTCTTGGATGCGAGGATGTTGGCCCAGGTTGGTTCGATCCCGCAGCCCAAAGGGCTGACGATCCCCATCCCGGTGACGACGACGCGGCGCAGTTCCATCGAAGAAGAGCCGTTAGCGGTCGGCGATCAGCCGACGGCCTTGGTCAGATAGGCGACG
>NZ_DASZAW010000108.1:0-36809 GCF_035944845.1 Devosia sp.
GCGGGGGCGGTCTCTCGACGGGCGTCTTCGAGCAGGTGCTGTGCCGGCATCGTCTGGTACACTCTACAAACGGAACGCTGAACCGGCGGCAGACGGCGCGCCGATCGAAGGCTGATCCTAGGCGGTTAGGGTTAACCCGGAGCTAACCGGATGGGGGCGTTTCGAAGGTGTGATGGCGCGGTTTGGCGTCGGCCAATAGGGTGCTGCATCGAGCTTCCACCACCGGCCGTCATCCCGAGGCTGTGATGGGCCGGGGCGGTTCGCGCCCGACCAACCTCTGAGCAATGGGTCCCCTGAGTTCGCCGGGATGACGGCCAGTGGGTCAACGCGCCAACTAAAGACAGAAAAAGTCCGAAAGGCCCTCCCCGTTTCGGGGGCGTGGGGGAGGGCCGTCGGTTTGGTGGACCTGCCGCGGCCGGTGGCTGAGGAGGTTTCAGCTACCGGCCGCGCTTGGGGGGTCCGCCGCACGGGGACAGTGGCACCTTAGGGCAGGGGTCGTTTGGCCTGCGTGATGTCAACGTGAGCATCCCCGGTTAGCCGAAAGTTGAATCCATCCGGCACCAACCGGGTTCGCCATGATCCCGCTTGCAAATGACTGACTGGTCAGTTATTAAGCTGATGACCAGACAGTCAGTAAGGCTAACGAGCGATGAGCACCAGCGATCAAGAGCGCGGACCAAAGTTCCGCCGGCGCGCCGAGGCGCGGCCGGACGAGGTGCTCGATGCAGCGCTGCAGCTGTTCATCGAGAAGGGCTTCGCCGCGACCCGGGTCGAGGACATCGCCAAGCGGGCCGGACTCAGCAAGGGCACGGTCTATCTCTACTTCCCATCAAAGGAAGCGTTGCTCGAGGGGCTGGTGCGGCGCGCCATCCTGCCGATTGCCAATTCGGCGCTGACGACCCTGCACGACTATGAGGGTGACCCGCGCATCGTGCTCAGGATGGTGCTGACCATGCTGGCGGGCCGGATCAGCGATCCCAAGGTCATGGCCATGCCCAAGCTGATCTTCCGCGAGGCAATGGGGTTTCCCGGCCTCGCCGAAATGTATCGGCGCGAGGTGCTGGACCGGGTGATCCCGGCGGTCGAGGGCTTGCTCAGGCGCGGCATCGAACAGGGCTACCTGCGGCAGGTCGATCCCAGCCTGACCATCCGCTCGATCATCGGGCCGATGATGCTGCACGTGGCGATGGCCGAAATCTTCGGCATCACGCCGGAAGGCGGGCTGCATATGGAACAGCTGGTCGAGAACCATCTGACGATCCTGTTCGACGGGATCAGTGCTCCGCCGAGCGCCAAACAATGGTCGGCGAGCTGAGGAGACGATGATGGACGGTTTCTTCGCCTGGCTGTTCGGCCTCATTGCCCTCGTCATCCCCGGTTTCGGTGCCACCGAGGCGCCGCGCTATAACGGCTATGTCGAGGCGCGCTACGTCTATGCCTCCTCGCCCACCGCCGGACCGATCGAAACGATCTCGGTGCGCGAGGGCGACACCGTGCTTATGGGCGACCTGTTGTTTCGGCTGCGCTCGGAGCAGCAGATCGCGCTGCTTTCGGCGGCCGAAGCGCGGGTGGCCGCCGCCGAGGCGGGGCTCAAGAATCTCACCACCGGCAGCCGTGCCGACGAAATCGACGTGATCCGGGCGAGCCTCGAAAAGGCGGAGGCCGACCTCCAGCTCGCCGGAGAAAGCGCGACGCGCAGCGAAAAGCTGTTCAAGGAGGGGCTGGTGCCGCAGTCCAAGCTCGACCAGGACCGGGCGACGCTGGCCAGTGCCGAAGCGGCGGTGCGGCAGCTTCAGGCGCAGCTCAAGGTGGCGGAACTGCCGGCGCGCACCGAGCAGCAGGTGCAGGCCGAGGCCAACCTCGCGGCGGCGCATGCCGATGCCGAAAAGGCCAATGCCGATCTCGCCGATCGCACCATCACCTCGCCGGCGGCGGGGCGAATCGAACGGGTGTTCTTCGATGCCGGAGAGATTGTCGCGGCAGGAACGCCGGTGGTCTCGATCCTGCCGGAGGGGGCGCTCAAGGTGAAGTTCTATGTGCCGGAGGCAGCGCGACCCGAGTTTGCACTGGGCGACCAGGTGGCAGTGAGCTGCGACGGCTGCCCGGACGGGATGACGGCGCGGGTCAGCTTCTTTGCTTCCGATCCGCAGTTCACCCCGCCGGTGATCTACTCGCGCGCCGAACGGCAGCGGCTCAGCTACCTGGTCGAGGCGACGCTCGATGGCGCAAGCCTCCATCCCGGCCAGCCGGTGACGGTGGAGCGGGTGCAGCAATGAGCGAGCCGCTCGTCATCGACGTGCATGGCCTGACCAAGAATTTCGGGCCCAAGCGGGTGGTCGACCATTTCGACATCCAGGTGCCGAAGGGAGCGATCTACGGCTTCCTCGGGCCGAACGGCTCGGGCAAGACCACGACCATCCGCATGCTGTGCGGGCTGCTGACGCCGGATGAAGGCGAGGGCACCTGTCTCGGCTTCGACGTGCGCAAACAAGCCGAACAGATCAAGGAGCAGGTCGGCTACATGACGCAGAAGTTCTCGTATTACGAGGACCTCTCGATCCGCGAGAACCTCGACTTCGTGGCGCGGATGTACCGGCTCGATCGGAAGAAGCAACGGGTCGACCAGGCGCTGGTGGATCTCGGCCTCGCCGATCGCCAGAAGCAGCTCGCCGGCTCGCTGTCAGGCGGCTGGAAGCAGCGGCTGGCGCTGGCGGCGTGCCTGCTGCACGAACCCAAGCTGCTGCTGCTGGACGAACCCACCGCCGGCGTCGACCCCAAGGCGCGCCGCGATTTCTGGGATGAAATCCGGCGGCTTGCCGCCCTGGGCGTTACGGTGCTGGTTTCGACCCACTACATGGACGAGGCGGTGCAGTGCGATTTCATCACCTACATCGCCTACGGCAAGAAGCTGATCGACGGTCCCTCGGCAAAGATCCCCGAAATGGTGGGGCTCGAGACCTGGCGGGTGGAAGGGCCTGAACTGGCCCAACTCGAGGATCGGCTGCTCGCGGAGCCGGGTGTGGTGCAGGTAGCGCGCTTCGGCACCGTGCTGCATGTCTCGGGTACCGACAAGGCGGCGCTCGAAGCGACCGTCGAACGGCTGAGGGCCGAGGGCACGCATCGCTGGAGCCTGCAGGTGGCGGGCCTCGAAGAGGCGTTCATCTACCTGATGACGGGCGCGCGCGACAACTTTGCCGGCGACGGTGCAGGTGCAGCGGGGAAGGCTGCGGCATGACCGTCGGTTTCTCGCTCAGGCGCTTCGGCGCGGTGCTCTACAAGGAGTTCATCCAGATGCGGCGCGACCGCATCACCTTCGGCATGATGATCGGGCTGCCGATCATCCAGTTGTTCCTCTTCGGCTTTGCCATCAATGCCGACCCGCGCAACCTGCCGACGCTGGTGGAGATGGGCGACAATGGGCCGCTCAGCCGGGCGGTGATCGCTGGAATGCAGAACTCCTCCTACTTCGCCTTCCAGGGCGCCGTGACCGGCGTCGGCGAGGGCGAGGAGGCGCTGCGGCGCGGCACCGCCAATTTCGTCGTGGTGATCCCCGAGGATTTCGAGCGCGACGTGGTGCGCGGCAACAAGCCGGAGATCCTGGTGGCAGCCGATGCCTCTGACCCGTCGGCGACGGGCGGGGCAGTGGCGGCGCTGTCGGGCATTGTCAGCGTGGCGATATCAGAGACGCTGACCGGGCCTTTGGCGCAGCAGGCCGGGTCGGCGCCGTTCTCGATGGTGGTGCACCGGGAGTACAACCCCGAAGGCAAGACCTCGACCAATATCGTGCCGGGCCTGCTGGCCATCATCCTGTCGATGACCATGGTGATGATCACCGCGGTGGCGATCGTCAAGGAAACCGAGCGCGGCACCATGGAGATGCTGATCGCCACGCCAGTGAAGCCGCTCGAGGTGATGCTGGGGAAGATCCTCCCCTATGTGTTCGTCGGCTACGTGCAGACGGCGGTGTTCCTCGCGGCGGCGAGCCTGGTGTTCGGTGTGCCGTTCGAAGGCAGCGTGTGGGCGTTCTTCCTTGGCTTCAACCTGTTCATCGTGGTGAACCTGGCGCTCGGCTTCCTGATCTCGACCGCAGCCAAAAGCCAGATGCAGGCCATGCAGCTGAGCTTTTTCACCATCCTGCCCTCGATCCTCCTCTCCGGCTTCATGTTCCCGTTTGCCGGCATGCCCGGCTGGGCGCAGTTCATCGGCCAGGGCGTGCCGGCCACGCATTTCCTGCGCATCGTGCGCAAGGTCATGCTGAAGGGCGGTGAGGTGGCTGACGTGACCGGTGAACTCTGGGCGCTGGTCGCGATCCTCCTGGTGATCTCGGCGATCGCCATGCTGCGCTACCGACAGACACTTGATTGAGGCACGTAGATGACTGAGACGACACTGGTGACCCTGCCCGAATCGGGTGCCTTTCCCAAGGTCAGGCTGACCGAAACGACAAAGCACGGCTTTGTGGTGGTGGCGCTCGAGATCGATCGACGTCCGCCGATCGGGTACTTCATCGAAAGTGCCGCGAAGAAGCAGGCGATCACGGCGCTGAAGCGTTACGCCAAAGGGCTTGTCGCCGCCGGCGAGGCGCTCGAGGCGACCGCTTTCAAGGCCCTGTTGCGACCGCCAGGACGGGGTGCCTTTCTGAAGGCTCGGCCAGATGTGCCGGTGGCACGCTTCGACCTGGTGCTGCTGGTCGAAACGCCCACCCTCGAAGCGGCGCAGAAGCTCAGCGCTGCGCAGGAACTGCGAAGTATGGTCGCGGGCATTGAGGCGCAAAGGTCGCTGGTGGTCTCGGCCAGCAACGCACGGCACATCGGGCCGGTGAACCATGCGCGCGACGGGGTATTCCTGTTCAACTTCTTTTTCGCCGACCGGCTCGAGCAGAACCTTGCGGTGTGGGAGTACACCGCCGGCTGGTTCTCCGACCAGACCGGATTGGACAACTCGACACTGCTGGTTCCACAGCCGCCGGAGGCCAGCCCCTATACGGTGATCAACCATTGCCGGTGGGACCGGGCCGGCGACATCGTACCGGCCCTGTTGTTCAAGCAGAGCTTTCGCTCTTACGTCCTCAAGCACTTCGAAGCCAACCGGACTGCGGCCATGCCGATCCTCTACCAGTTGGCGTAATATCCCACGACGCAGCATGTGCAGATCAACATCGGCGGTGTGCTGCGCGACCTCGGTCGGGCGACTGGTCAGGGTTTTGCCCGAATGGCGTATACAGTCGGTCGACGTCAACGCGGTCTGTCCCTCCAATCGCAACATCACTCCCAAGGTGCGGGGGTTCGTCAGCGTGCTGGCAAAGCGATTGGAAGGCGTGGCCGACTTTATGGAGCGTTTGTGATGCAGGCCGTGGTGTTCGATGCGTTCGGTAGCCCGAGGAAAGTGCTGCGGGTCGAGGAGCGGCCGTTGCCCGAACCGGGACCGGGGCAGGTGCGTGTGAAGCTGGTGCTCTCGCCGATCCACAACCACGACCTGATGATCGTTACCGGGCATTATGGCTACAAGCCAGCGTTGCCTTATGTGCCGGGCACCGAAGCGCTTGGAGTGGTCGACAAGCTCGGCGAAGGCGTGACCAACCTCAAGCCGGGGCAACGGGTGACCGGCGGGGCGAGTGCGGCCTGGGCGGAATATTATCTCGCCGGAGCGCAGTCGCTGGTGCCGCTGCCGGATGGGATCGATGACGCGACGGCGTGCCAGCTGGTGTCGATGCCGCTCAGCGCCTGGCGCCTGCTCGGCGAGCTGCAGGTGGAAGCCGGCGAATGGATTGCGCAGAACGCGGCGAACGGCGCGGTGGGCAAGATCATCGCCCAGCTCGCGGCGGAACGCGGCGTGCGCGTGCTCAATATCGTGCGGCGCGAAGCAGCGGTGGCCGAACTCGCCGCCGAGGGGATCGGCGACGCGGTGTCGAGCGAGCATGAGGACTGGCAGGAGCGCGCCCGAGCGATCACCGGCGGCGCGCCGATCCGCCGGGCCCTCGATTCGGTAGCCGGCCGGGCCTCCGACGAGCTGCTGGACCTGGTGGCGGAACAAGGCTGGCTGATCTCGTTCGGCGCACTCAGTGGCCGGCCGATGCAGATCAGTGCCGATAACCTCCTGTTCAAGCGCGCGGTGGTGAAGGGGTTCTGGGCCGCCAAGCCGTCGAACTTCCACACGCCCGAGCAGATCCGCGGCGCCATCATCGAGTTCGTCGGCAAGGCAGCGCGCGGCGAACTGAAACTGCCGATCGCCGAAGTGTTTTCGCTCGATCAGGCGGCGGAAGCGGCCGAGGCCAGCAACGAGAAGGGCCGGCAGGGCAAGATCGCCATTCGCGGGAGCTGAGGGGTGATCGTCTGGCTGGCGTCGTTCCCGCGCTCGGGCAACACCTTCCTTCGCATCCTGCTCAACCGGCTGTACGGCGTGCAGAGTTCGACTGTGTATGATGTCGACGGGGTGGCGCGCCGGCTCGGCGAGGACTTTGTCGGCTATGCGGAGCGGCAGGTGAGTTACGCAGAGATGCGGGCTTCCGAGGCTCTGTACTTCGTCAAGACCCACCGGCAGCGCGATGCCGATGTCGATGAGGCCGACCGGGCGATCTGCCTGGTCCGCGATGGCCGCGACAGCCTGGTGTCGTGGGCCCGGATGATGAGCGAGGACGATCCCGCCCAGTTCGAACCGCGGCTGCGCGAAATGATCGAGCGTGACACGCCGATCGGCACCGGCAGCTGGGGCAAGAACGTGCTGAGCTGGCTACAGCCTGCGGCCGGCCAGCGGCGAGTGCTGCGTTACGACGAGCTGATCGCGAGACCATCCGAGACAGTCACCGAGACGATGGCCACGCTGGTTCCCGAACGGCGGTTGCTCGCAGGGGGCGAGCCGCCGGATTTTGCAACGCTGCGCGAGACGGATCCGCGCTTCTTCCGGCGTGGCATGGTCGGCTCGTACCGCGATGAACTGCCGCCTGACCTGCATCGACTGTTCTGGTCGCGCCCCGGCAACGCCGAAGCGATGGAGCTGCTGGGGTTGAACCGCATCTAGAGCCCTTGCCCGCCGATTCGACTGGCCCATTTTGGCCCCGCGGGGTGGCATCGACGCGGTATTGCCCTAAACTCGCCTGGTCGTGGATGGACCGACGTTCGGCTGCCAGCACGGCCACGCAACGATTGGAGGCAAGCTCATTGGAATATGCAAATTTCGTCGCGCTATCCACCGAATGGGTGGTTGGCAATGCCCTGAGCGTACTCACGGCTTTCCTGGTTCTTGCCGCTGGCTGGTACTTTTCGGGCTTTCTGTCGCGACATGTTCGGGCGCTCCTGCCGCGGTCTCGCGGGATCGACAACACCATCGCGCCGATCATTTCGGAACTCACCCGCTACGGCATCCTGGTCGTTACCGTCGTCGTCGTCCTGGCTCAGTTCGGGGTGCAGACAGCATCGATACTGGCGGTGCTTGGCGCCGCTGGTCTGGCCATCGCGCTGGCGCTGCAGGGGACGCTGTCCAACATCGCTGCCGGAGTGATGATCATCTGGCTGCGTCCGTTCAGCGTCGGCGAATTCATCGATGGCGAGGGCATTACCGGCACCATCGTTGAGATAGGTTTGTTCGGCACGCGCATGCGAACCTATGATGGCATTTACATTTTCGTGCCGAATGCCCGTCTGTGGGATGCCAAGATCACCAACTTCACGCGGGAGCCGTCGCGCATGGTGGAGACAAAAGTCGGGGTTTCCTACGACAGCAACCTGGCGGATGCCCGCGCCGCCATGCTGGAGGTGGCCCGGGATGAGCGCGTGCTGAGCGAGCCGGCCCCGATCGTGTTCGTGGCGGGCCTGGGGGCAAGTTCGGTGGACCTGGTGCTTCGCAGCTGGGTGGCCTCCACCGATTGGTGGCGCACCAACGTGGACTTCAACGAGAAGGTCAAGCTGAAGCTGGACGCCGCCGGGGTGGAGATACCCTATAACAAGGTGGACCTGATCATGCGGCGAAGTCCCGACGACCCGAGCCCGCCGGTACTGAACGGGATCAACGGCTGAACGCCCGCCGGCCGGACCCTAGACCCCCAGCATCTGGTCCTGACGCTGGCGCAGGGCATAGAGCCGGGTGGTCTGGTCGGGCAGGGCGTTGGCGGTGGTGAGGAGCTGACCCTTCTTCACCGGGGCGGTGACCTTGCCGCCTTCGAGCAGGCCGACCGGCACGGCATGCTGGCGGCGGGCATCCTCGACGGTGAGGATGAAGCTGCGATAGCAGGTCTCGCCGATGGCATCGAAGCTTTCGCCGACCGCGAGGTCACGCTTGGCGACGGCGCAGACCTCCGCGACCGGGTTGGGCATCGGTACCATGTCGGGCTTGCCGTAGAGCATGATGCGCGCCGCGGTCAGCGGCACTTCCAGCGAGGTCAGGTGGTAGGGGCGGAAGAAGGCATAGTACGGGCCCTTGCCGACATGCAGATCGTCCATGCGCTCGATGATGCGCGGGTGCTCGGCTTCCACGATGACGAAGACGCCCGGCGCCACGCCTTTGCCAATGGTGAAGTCGACGACGCCCTTCTTGTCGAGAATGCCGCCATCGGCCTTGGGGATCAGCACCTTGACCATTTCGTCGCGGTCGGCCCGGGGGCCGTGCATGCCCGGCACATCGGGGACGAGCCCGGTGGCGTTGGCGATGCAGGCCATCTCCACCATGGTCTTCGAACCGTCGACGAACTCCACCAGCATGCGCGGGTTCATGTTCCGGCGGATCGCTTCCTCCCGATAGTCGTCGGGAACCGCGTCGTGATTGAGCGGGTTGTTCTTGCCCTTGCCGGCCGAAACGATGCGGTAGCCGAGCGCTGAGGCGAACTCGATCAGCTCCATGCAGCTACTGGGCTCGTCGCCGGCGCCGACCGAATAGACGACCCCGAGGCGGTCGGCCTCGTGCTTCAGGTAGGGGCCGATGGTGACGTCGGCTTCGACATTCATCATCACCAGGTGCTTGCCGTGCTCCATCGCGGTCAGACAATAGTCCGCCGCCACGCCGGGTTTGCCGGTGGCATCGATCACCACGTCGATCAGCGGGTTCCTGACCAGGGTTTCGGCCGAGGTGACGGCCATCTTGCCGGCCTCGATGGCGGCAGTGACCTTGCTCTCGGTATCGGCTTCGACGGCGTGCGCGTCGTCGCCATAGGCGATGGCCATGGCGGCGCGGGCGGTGTGCGGGCGGCGAGTGGCGATGGCCGCCACTTCGATGCCGCGCATCAGCCCGCCCTGGGTCACCAGATCCGTGCCCATCTCGCCCGAACCGATGACGCCGATGCGGATCGGCCGGCCGGAATCGGCCCGCGCCTTGAGGTCGCGGGCGATGCCGGTCAGATGCACATTGGTGAGCGGGGTCGGGGGGTTGATGGCCTTCATGCGGGGTGCTCTACCACCGGGGCAGCAACATGGGAACCTGAGAGATGACCGGCCAGCTCGATGTGATTCGCGAGGGCAACCTGGGCATCATCGCCCTCAACCGGCCCGAGGCGATCAACGCGCTGAGCCTCGAGATGATCGACGGCATCACCCGGGCGCTGGAGCAATGGGCCGATGACGAGGAGATCCGGCTGGTGCTGTTCGAGGGCAGGGGCCCGCGCGGCTTCTGTTCGGGCGGCGACGTCAGGGCGGTGCGCCGGGCCGTGCTAGACGGCGAGGCAGCGAAAGCCGACGCCTTCTTTGCCGCCGAGTACCGGATGAACGGCATCATCGCGCGCTATCGGAAACCGACGGTGGCACTGACGCATGGCATCGTGATGGGGGGCGGCATCGGCATTGCGGGGCACTGCGCCTTCCGCTTCACCACGGCCGAAGCGCGCTTTGCCATGCCGGAAGCGGCGATCGGCTTTACCTGCGATGTGGGGGTGAACTTCATCCTGTCGAAGGCGCCGGTACACCGGGCGCTGGCCTTCGCCATGACCGGGGTGCCGGTCGGTGTCGCCGACGCCTTGGCGCTGGGGCTGACCGACTGCGCCATCGATCCGGCGCGGCGCGACGCGGTGCGGGCCGGGATTGCAGCCGCGGCGGCTGCGCCGCGGATCGATGCGGCACTCGGCGCGCTGATGCAGGCGGAGATGGCGCCGGTGGGTGAGGCAGCGCTGTGCGCCGCAGCCGATCGGCAGCACGAGCTCGACTGGACCGACACCGCGGCGATCGTCGGCATCGCCGGACAAGAGCCGCAGCTGGCGCAACTGGTGCTGCGTTCTCCGACGAGCCTTGTGGCCATCGGCGAAAGCCATCACGCGGCGCGGCGGTTGGCCGATATTGCCGACGTGCTGGCTGCCGATCTGCGGCTTGCCCGGTTGCTGTGCCGGCTGCCGGACTTTGCCGAGGGGGTGCGGGCCGTGCTGGTCGACAAGGACCAGAAGCCGCAGTGGCGGCCCAACGCGCTGGCGGGCGTCGACCGGACCTCGATCCGGGCGGTGATCAGCGCTGCCTGACGCGCCGAAATCGACCGAATTTAGCACTTCCTAAACCGTTCCATCGGATGCTGGCGCCGGGCAGAAGTCCACGGGGGCAGCCAAAGTAGATGGCTCAGGCACGCAGCAAAACTATCGCCTTGCCGGCGATCGTCGATCTCGACGCGCTCGATCCTATTCGCGACGAGCTGGTCGACGCCATCGAATCCGGGCCGGTTACGGTCTCGGCAGCGGCGATCGAACGGGTGGCGACCAACGCGCTGTTCATGCTGCTGAGTGCCGCCGAGACCGCCCGTCGCAACAATTTCGCATTTTCGGTCAGCGCGCCCTCCGAGGCGTTCCAGCTGGCTGTTTCGCGGCTGGGGCTCGAGGCTCCGTTCGCCGCGATCATGGAAGGGTAATTCATGCGTGTACTGACGGTCGACGATTCCAGAACCATTCTCGCCATGCTGCACCATACGCTCAGCAATGCGGGCTTCGAGGTGCTGCAGGCCGAAGACGGCCAGAAGGGCCTCGACGTGCTCAAGAACGAGAGCGTCGATGTGGTGATCACCGACATCAACATGCCGGTCATGGACGGGATCGAGTTCATCAAGAACGTTCGCGCCTCGGGCATGCACAACTCGCTGCCGATCCTGATCCTCACCACCGAGACCAGCCAGGACAAGCGCGACCAGGGCCGCGCCGCCGGCGGCACCGGCTGGATCGTCAAGCCGTTCGACCCGGAGAAACTGATCTCGGTGATCCACCGCGTGGTGCACTAGTTTTTGCTGCTGAGTTCTTGCCTCGCCTTCCCGGCAACCCAGAAGGGTTCGTGACTAGTCCATGAGCGACCTCGACGACTTCAAGGCCACCTATTTCGACGAGTGCTCGGAGCTGCTGCTCGAACTTGAGGAGCAGTTTGCCGCCATCGAGGAGGGCGACCGTTCGAGCGACCGGCTGAACGCGGTGTTCCGCGCCATCCACTCGATCAAGGGCGGCGGTGGGGCGTTCGGCTTCCAGGGGCTGGTGGGGTTCGCGCATGCCTATGAGACGCTGCTCGACCATGTCCGCGACGGACGGGTGGACCTCAGCGAATCCGTGGCGGCGCTCTGTATCCGGGCCAATGACATCGTGGCCGACTTCGTCGCCGCGGCCAAGGATGGCACCGAGCTCGAAGCCGGCTATGGTGCCGAGGAAAAGCACCAGTTCGACGCGCTGACTTCGGGCGACCCCGATATGGCGGGCGAGCCGATGGAAGAGTTCGACATCGACTTCGTGCCGGTGATGGTGACCATCGCCGGCGCGGAAGTCGACGACAACGATGTGGTGGCCGAGGAGCCGCTGAGCCTGGCCGTGCTCGATGACGCGTTCGAAGCGCCGCCATTGGCGCCGGAGGCTGGGCGCTGGACCATCCGCTTTACCCCGCATTCCGAGCTTTACGCCCGCGCCAACGACCCGCTGCTGCTGCTGCGCGAGCTCGGCACGCTTGGTGAGATCGAAGTGCGGGCGGTGCTTGACGAGATCCCGGCGCTTGCCGATTTCGAGCCGTTCGGGGTCTATTGCAGCTGGGAAATCACCCTCAGTTCCGAGACCGTGACCGAGGCGGCAATCGCCGAGGTGTTCGAGTTCGTCGAGGGCAATTGCGACCTCGAGATCACGCAGGGCGCTGCTCCCGTGGCTGAGGAAGCACTCGACGCGGCCATCGAAGCGATGCCGTCGTTCGCCGAACTGATGGCGGACGAGCCGGAACCCGCTGCAAGTGAAGCGGCGCCGGTCGCCGAACTGCTGAGTTTTGCGGCGCTGGCCGAGAGCATGAAGCCGGCGCTGAAGGGAGCGCCGCCGGTGCTGCCGCCGCCGCTCAAGCAGGCGGCCCAGGCCGAGGAGTTCGACGGAGAGAGCGACCGCCGCTCGGGCGTCGAGGATCGCCGCAATGGCGTGCAGTCGATCCGCGTCGATCTCGACAAGATCGACCGCGTGGTCAACATGGTGGGCGAACTGGTGATCACCCAGTCCATGCTGACCCAGCAGATGGATGAGACACTCAGGGCCCGCTACCAGGAACTGGTGCGCGGCCTCGAAGTGCTGGCGCAGACGACGCGCGGGTTGCAGGATTCGGTGATGTCGATCCGGGCCCAGCCGGTGAAGACGGTATTTTCCCGCATGCCGCGGCTGGTGCGCGAACTGGCGACCAAGACCGGCAAGAAGATCCGGCTCGAAACCATCGGTGAGAATACCGAGATCGACAAGACCATCATCGAGCAGCTCAGCGACCCGTTGACCCACATGATCCGCAACTCGGCCGACCACGGCATCGAGAGCCCGGACAAGCGCATGGCGGCCGGCAAAGCCGAAGGCGGGGTGATCCGGCTCTCCGCCGAGCAGGCGGGCGGCAACATCCTGATCGCCGTGGAAGACGATGGCGGCGGCATCAACCGCGAACGCGTGCTGCAGGTGGCGCGCGACCGTGGCGTGGTAGGGCCGGAGCAGGCGCTGAGCGACGAGCAGATCGACCAGTTGATATTCGCACCGGGTTTCTCCACCGCTTCGGAAGTCTCCGACATCTCCGGCCGCGGCGTCGGCATGGACGTGGTGCTCAGTAACATCAAGAAGATCGGCGGCTCGGTGCATGTGAAGAGCTGGACCGGCAAGGGCACGCGGATGACGCTGCGCCTGCCGCTGACCCTCGCCGTGCTCGACGTGATGCTGGTGAAAGTGGCGGGCTCTCCCTACGTGATCCCGCTTTCCTCGATCGTCGAGACCATCCAGTGCGCGCGCGCCAACTTCTCGCGCATGCCGACCGGCGGCCAGGTGCTGCAGGTCCGGGGAGAATATGTGCAGGTGGTGGATCTGGCCTCGCGCTTCGAGATGAGCACCGAGGTCGCGCGCGACAACCGCTTCGTGGTGCTGTGCGAGGCGGAAGGCGGGGTGAAGGTGGCGGTGATCGTCGACGACATCATCGGCCAGCAGCAGGTGGTGATCAAATCGCTGGAGGAGAACTTCCAGTCGATCGAGGGCATCGCCGGCGGCACCATCCTCGGCGACGGCAACGTGGCGCTGATCGTCGACGTACAGGGTTTGAAATCGGCGAGCACGGCGCACAAGAGCGCCGCCTGATCGCAGACGGACAATGAGGACGCCGGCCAGGAAAGCCGGCAGGAAAGGCAGAAGACCAAATGGAAGCTCTCGCATTCAAGGACGACATGTCGTCGGGTGCCAGCGTCGCCGGCGCCAACTCGCTGCAGCTGATCGCGTTCTCGATCGGTGAGCAGACCTATGGCGTCGAAATCACCACGGTACGCGAAATCCGCGCCTGGAACGGGGCGACGCCGCTGCCCAACACGCGCGAGTTCGTTCGCGGGGTGATCAACCTGCGCGGCACCATCGTGCCGATCTTCGATCTGCGCGCCCGCTTCGGCGAAGGCCAGACCTCGCCGACCAAGAACCACGTCGTGGTGGTGATGAGCGTGGGCGAAAAGTGGGTGGGGATCCTGGTCGACGCGGTGTCGGACATCCTGACCGTGGCCAAATCCGACATCCACAATGTGCCCGAGGGCAACTCGATCGACACCGAACTGCTGAACGGCATCGTCACGCACGAAAGCCGCATGGTCGGGTTGATCGATCTGCATGCCGTGGTGTCCGGAGCGAAGATGGACAGCTGAAGCGGAGCCATCGCTGAAAGCTGCAGGGGCCGTCCGCAAGGGCGGCCCCTTGCGTTCGGGGCGCTGAGGTTCGGCCGAGCTGATTGCCCGGGCGAGGGGGTGATGAGCCTCGGGGCTTGGCAGGTTCTCTCCCACCCACCGGTGTCATCCCAGCGAAAGCTGGGACCCAACTCTCCTTCGGCGCGGGCTGCGAAATGGGTCGCCAGCTTTCGCTGGGATGACACCGAGTGTGGGGCGGTTGCAGTGGATCGAACAGGCCACCGATCTTGGTGCGAGAGCGCCCTAATGAAAATTCCGACCTGATGGCAGCGCGGCATAGGCCTCGCGATCGAGTTGCTCGCGGCGGCGGCGTTCGCCTTCGTCGCGGCCGGGTTGCGGGCCGGAACGACCCTCGTCGCCATGCGCCAGGATGCCGTTGCCGATATCGAGGCCTTGCGCCAGGTCGAGGAGGCTCGGGGTGAAATCGGTGAAGCTGCGGGAAACGAGGTGGGTCACCAGCCCTTCGCGCTGCAGCTGCCCGCGCACAGCGAGGAGGCGTGAGCCCAGCACGACGCGGCGGTTGTTGTCGAAGGTCTTGTTCCACACGATGATGTTGGCGATGCCGGTCTCGTCCTCCAGCGTCATGAAGATCACGCCGCTCGCCGTCCCCGGCTGTTGGCGCACCAGCACCAGGCCGGCGGTTTCGACGATCGCGCCGTTGGGTTGGTCGATCAGGTCGGCGCAGCGCAGGATGCGGCGTCGATCAAGCTCGGGACGGAGGAACCCGACCGGGTGTCCCTTCAGCGACAGCGACAGCGTGCGATAGTCATGCACCACGGACTCTCCAGGAGCCATGACTGGGAGGTCAGTGTTGGCATCATCGGGTTTGGAAACTTTTTTCGAGATCGCGAACAGCGGCAGCTGCTCGGCTCCTGCCACGCCGTTGAGGCCGCGCACCACCCAGAGCGCCTCGCGCCGGTTGAGCCCCATCGAGCCGAAGGCATCGGCCTCGGCCAGCTTTTCCAGTGTCGCCACCGGAACGCCGGTCCGCACCCAGAGGTCACGGATCGAGGCATAGCCATCACCGCGACGAGCAATGATCAGGTTGGCATGATCCTGCTTCAGCCCGATCACCTGCCTGAGGCCGAGCCGGATCGCCTTGTCCGACAGGATATCGTCGCGCATCTCGGCATGCTGTTTGGCGAGCCGCTCGCGTGCTGGAACGCCCTCTTCCAGCACATGCAGCCAGTCCGAGCGGTTGACGTCGGCGACCCGCATCTCGACCCCGTGCTCCGTGGCATCGCGGACGATCTGCGCCGGCGAGTAAAACCCCATCGGCTGGCTGTTGAGCAGCGCGCAGGCGAACACATCGGGATAGTGGCACTTCATCCAGCATGAGGCATAGACGAGGAGCGCGAACGAAGCGGCGTGGCTTTCGGGAAATCCGTAATCGCCAAAGCCTTCGATCTGGGCGAAGCAGCGCTGGGCGAAGTCGTCGGGGTAACCGTTCTTCTTCATGCCGCTCAGGAACCGGTCCTTGAGGGTATGGATGGTGCCGTTACGCCGGAATGTCGCCATCGCTCGGCGTAGCCGATCTGCCTCTCCCGGGGTGAAGCCGGCGGCGACAATGGCAATCTGCATCGCCTGCTCCTGGAACAGCGGGATGCCTTTGGTGCGATGGAGCACGGCATCCAGCTCCGGCGACAAAGACTCCACCTTTTCGAACCCCTGCCTGCGTTTGAGATAGGGATGCACCATGCCGCCCTGGATCGGGCCAGGGCGGACGATGGCGACTTCGATGACCAGATCGTAGAACTCCACCGGCTTCAGCCGCGGCAGCATCGACATCTGCGCCCGGCTTTCGATCTGGAACACCCCGATGGTGTCTGCCCGGTGCGTCATCCGGTAGACCGGCGCCTTCACCTCGGGCTGGGTCTCCTCTGCCATCAGCTGCGGCAGCGTGACATCGCGATCATAGTGCTGGTGCAGCAGCTCGAACGAACGGCGGAGGCAGGTGAGCATGCCGAGCGCCAGGATATCGACCTTGAGGATGCCGAGCGCATCGATATCGTCCTTGTCCCACTCGACGATGGTGCGGCTCTCCATCGCCGTCTTCGAAATCGGCACCAGGCTTTCGAGCGAATCGCGAGTGATGACGAAGCCGCCGACATGCTGGCTGAGATGGCGGGGGAAGGATTTCAGCACCGGCACGACGTTGAACATCTGCGTCAGGGTGGGATCGTCAGGATCGAGCCCCAGCATCTTGATGCCCTTGAGATCGGCGGCATTGCCCCAGCCCCAATGCAGCTGGTTGAGCGCCCCGATGGTGTCGTCGGAAATCCCGAACACCTTAGCGGTTTCGCGGATGGCGCTCTTCGAGCGGTAGGAGATGACGGTGGCGGTCAGCCCGGTCCGCTCGCCACCATATTTATTGTAGACGTACTGCATTACCTCCTCGCGCCGCTCATGCTCGAAATCGACGTCGATATCGGGCGGCTCGTCGCGTTCGGTACTCAGGAAGCGACCAAACACCAGCTTGACCTGGGTGGGGTCGACCGCAGTGATCCCCAGGCAATAGCAGACCGCCGAATTGGCGGCCGAGCCGCGCCCCTGGCAGAGGATCTTCAGCTCATGGCGGGCATAGCGCACCACATCCTCGACGGTGAGGAAGTAGGAAGCGTAGCCCTTGTAGGCGATGAGGCAGAGCTCGCTCCACAGGCTCTGCTTGATGCTATCGGGGATCCCATTCGGATAACGCCCATGCGCCCCTATCCAGGTCAGCCGCTCCAGCGTTTCCTGGGCCGTCTCGCCATTGCCGATGGTTTCGGTCGGATAGTTGTATTTCAGCTGGTCGAGGCTGAAGCCGATGCGATCCAGCAACACCTGGGTTTGCGTGATCGCATCGGGATGCTCGGCGAACAGCCGGATCATCTCGCTCGCCGGCTTCAGGTGCCGCTCGGCGTTCTGCTGCAACCGCCGGCCGGCGGTCTCGAGCGTCAGGTGTTCGCGGATGCAGGTCACCACGTCCTGGACGATCTTGCGGTTGGGCTCGTGGTAGAGCACGTCGTTGACCGCCAGCAGCGGCACGCCGGCAGTGGCAGCCATCTCGGCCAGCCGATTGAGCCTGGCCCGGTCGGTGCCCTTGAAGGTGGCAGCGGCGGCCAGCCAGACATTGCCCGGGCTGAGCTGCGACAGCCGCTCAAGTGTTGCGGCCGAATGCTCCCAGCGGGTCTCGTCGCAGTGGAGGATCAGCAGCTGGCCCTCGATGAACTCCTCGAGGTCGGCGAAACAGAGCACGCATTTGCCCTTTTCGCTTTCCTCGCGCAGGTTGCCGCGGCTCAGCATGCGGCAGAGCCGGCCATAGGCCTCGCGGTCCGAGGGGTAGGCGACGATGTCGGGGGTAGCGTCGGCAAAGCAGAGCCGGACGCCGACGACGTAGCGGAAATCCGGTGCGGTGTGTTTGAGATCGCGGTGCGCGACATAGCCGCGGACCACGCCGGCAAAGCTGTTGCGATCGCAGATGCCGACGCCGCTCATCCCCAGGGCGATCGCCGCCGAGACCAGTTCCTCGGGGTGCGAGCCGCTCCTCAGGAACGAGAAGTTGGAGGTCACCAGCAGTTCGGCATAGGCGGGGCGGCTCATGCGAAGAACCCGTGCAGGAACCAGCGCGGCGCTTCGGCTGCGCCATAGAGACCGATGCGGAAAATCCAGAAGCGGCGGCCGCCATCGTCCTCGATGACATAGTAGTCGCGCACCGTGGTCAGCGGATCAAAGGCTGCAAGTGAGGAAACATGTTCCGGCTCCTTGGGCTTGGGCTTGTCGGTCTGTTTGGGGTCGTCGCGCGGGTCACGCCGCTTGCTGCCGCGCTCCGGCCGCTCCAGCACCTCGAGGTTCTTGCCCGAGCGCCACCACTCGGCCTCGATCCGCTCCGGCCCCGAGGCCTTGAGGATGCGGTAAGCGATGCGCCGCCAGATGATCCGCATCGGCGGGCCATGCGGCACCTCCGCCATCACGTTGATCGGCTCCGGATTGGGCAACAAGCGGAGCGGCCGCCGAAGTTCCGGATCGGGCAGCGCTTCCGGATCGTCCTCAGTCTGGGCGATCACCGGCTCGAGCTTGGTGGCCCGCTCCGGGATGTGGGTGTTGACGAATTTCGAGCGGGTGAGCGCCAGCGGGCCGAGCCGGCTGGTCATCCGATCATAGAGCCGGTCAAGATCGCGGGCCCCATCCTGTACCACGAACGCCCCGAGCTGGGTGCTCTCCACCTCGGACAGCGAGCTGGCGGCGAGCCGGATCATGTCGATGCCGAAGCCGGCATCGTATTCGCCTTCGAGCCGCTCCGAGCGGTGCACGAACAGCTGGGCGATATGGTCGGGGTCACGGGTCGCTCGACCGGCATTGATGGTGAGGTTCATCACCTTGTGGTCGACCCGATAGAGCAGGAGATGAAAGGTCTGCGCGCCGATGCCCTCTGCCTCCAGCCGCAGGCCGAGCTGGATGGCGAGATCGCGCGCCGTCATCAGCACGTCGTCCATGTAGCCGATCGGCTCGGCGAAGCGCCGTTCGGCATAATATTCGGCGATCGGCAGGCGCGGGGTGATCCGCTCTTCGATGCGGCCGAGCGCCTGGTCGAGCCGCTCGATCAGCGAGGCGCCGAAGCGGGCCTGCAGCGCTCGCCGCTCCCGGCCATAGAGCTGGCCGATGGTCTTCAACCCCATCTGGTTGAGCCCGGCGACCTGCGCCTCCTCGAGCCGCAGCCCGACGATCGGCAGGGCGGCAAGGGCAGCCTCGCTTTCACCCGGTGGAATGATGCGGCCGGCAGAAAAATGCGCCAGGGCCCAGGCTGCTCCCACCGTATCGGCAATGGCGCCGGAGACGGTGAAACCCAGGGCGCGCAACCGGCTGACCAGCAGTTCGAGCATTTTCGCTTCGCCGCCGAACAGGTGAGCGACTCCGGTAATGTCGAGCACCAGGTCGCCATAGGGCGCTGTCGCGGTGTGGACGGCAACGATCGGGCTGGCATTGGAATGCCAGTCGGCAAAATCGGCGAACACCTGCTCGAGATAGGCGCGGTCGATCTCGCGCACCTCGAGTTCGGGCACCAGGGCCCGCGCATCGGAGAGGTTCTGCCCGGGGATCAGGTTGGCTCTCGCCGCTGCAGCATCCACCGCGGCGAGCCGCATGGCCCCTTTCTGCTTTTCCCACAGGGCGAGTGGCCGGCTCGAAGCAGCGAGCGCCGGGTCAGCCCGCCTGAGACAATCGGTGGCCCAGCGGGGCAGCGACAGGGCGAGATGGCGGCGCCGTTCGCCGAACGACAATTCCGGTGCGAGGTTTGGGTTCGACTGAAACGAAGCCATTTTCTGTCCAGTCCACAAGCATGGTCTTGCCTTCGGCGCGTTGTGTCTTGTTGCCGAGCCGGCCTTTTTCGATCTCGATCTGGAACCGCGGCGGGCCCGGGGCGCGCGGATCGAAGGGCAGTTCGCCGCTCATGGCCGGCGAGATCCGCCAGCGGAGCTTGGCCGCGCTTGCCTCCCGCCCCCGGCCATAGCGCACGAGGAAGGCCGAGGTGCCGGCTGCGGCAGCACGGAGGCTAAGCCGGCGCGATACGGTGAAATCCAGCGCCTTGGGGTGGCTCGCCAGATCGGCGATGACCCCGGCGACCGCCCGGCAGGCGATGGCTTCCTCCATCGCCCAGAGCAGTTCGGTCATGCTGTCGACGCGGCCGATCACCAATCGTGCCGGATCGATGCCGAACTGCGTGAGCCCGGGGCCGTAGGGCAGCCCAAGTTCCTGCCCCTCTCCCGCGAGCTGCAGGTAGAGTACCGCCTGCCGCTCCCCGGTCAGCAATTGCCGGGCGAGGCCGAAGGTGAAACCGAGTGCTGCGCCGGCCTGGCGCTGCTCATCGGCAAATACTTCATGCAGCAAGCCATTGGGGGCAGCCAGCAGCTCGAGCGGATCGGCAGTCTCGGCTCCATCATTGGCAGCCTGTCCCAGCCGTTCGGCCAGCATGGCAGCGCCTTCAGCCAGCAGCGGACGCTTTTCCAGGGCGGCAATTTTCAGTCGTAAGGCAGCGAGATCGTGGCGTGCGAGGCCCGGCATCTGAGCCTCCCTGTTGTCGGTAATTAGAACAAATAGGGAACACTAGAGTCCGGTGGAGAGTCAAGCCGGATGAATCCCTCACACGTCCCGCTCACTTCCTCGCGCTGCGGCAAGCGGGCTCTTTCGCGATCGGGCGGGACTGCCTATGTTCCTCCTGCTATCCGAAGGACTCCTCCCCATGTTCGATGCGTTGCGCTCCATCTTCCAGAGACCCGATGCCACCGTGCTCAGCATGGAGCCGAAGTTGGCGGTCGCCGCTTTGCTGGTGCATCTCGCCGCGATCGACGGGCAGATCAGCGATGCCGAGCGGGAGGCGCTCGAGGGGACGCTGATGGATTACTACGGGCTCAACGAGACCGAGGTCAGCAAGCTGATCGCCGAAGCCACCAAGCGCGACCAGGAATCGGTCGACTTCTATCGCTTCACCTCGGCGCTGAGCTCGCTGGACGAGGGCGAGAAGGTCGAGATCATCAGGATGATGTGGCAGGTGGTGTTTGCCGACAAGCGCAACCACGAGCTCGAGGACAACATGGTGTGGCGCATTGCCGAGCTGATCGGCGTGTCGTCGCGCGATCGCACGGTGCTTCGCAACCAGATGGCGCGGGCCTGAGCGATGATCATTTCGACCACGCCGACGCTCGAAGGCCGGCCGATCCGCGATTATCTCGGCATCGTCACCGGCGAGGTGATCGTCGGCGCCAATATCTTCAAGGATCTGTTCGCCGGTATCCGCGACATCGTCGGCGGGCGCGCCGGCGCCTATGAAGGGGCACTGCGCGACGCCCGTAACGCCGCCTTCGATGAGCTCAGGGCCGAAGCGCAACGGCTCGGCGCGGATGCGGTGGTCGGGGTCGATATCGACTACGAAGTGGTCGGGCAGGCCGGCTCGATGCTGATGGTCTCGGTGTCGGGCACGGCGGTGCGGCTGTAGGGGCTGCGTCGAAGTTTCACCATTTGCCCACGGAGTCATCCCCGCGAAAGCGGGGACCTCTGTTTTCTTTGCCGGCATCGCAAACGGAGGTTCCCGCTTTCGCGGGAATGACCCGGTGGGTGGCCGTGAGCGAGTGCCTTCCGCAGCATCTCAGGATGGGCCCCGGCCTTCGCCGGGGTGACACCGCGGGTGGCGGAGCGCTCAGCGCTTCCAGGCCTCGAACTTGCCGACATAGTCCGGCTCGCCCGTCTCGCAGTCGAAATCCTTGGCCGTAGTATCGGCAGCCTTGCGCGCCAGGGCTTCGGCGTCGGGGTTGGCCAGGGCATCGACATAGGCGATGTGGCAGGTGGCGCCGGGGCTGATCTTGGTCACCACCAGCACCTCGCCCTCGGGCTTGCCGTCCTCCGCCTTGGTGAGGAAGCGCAGGATCGAGGCAAACGGCTTCCAGTAGCCATCGGCATTGGAGACGCGCCACTCGATCTTGTCGCCCAGCCGATTGGGCGGCTGCAACTGTTGCCTGGCGGCTTTCTCGGTGGTCGAGGTGAGGCCATAGGATACCGACATCCTGAGGTCGCTCTCTGCAACCATGACCGGCATGCCCTTGAGGCCGGGACAGGCCCAGGTGGAGCGGAAATCGTCGGACTGCATCACCGTGCAGTCGAGGTTGAGATCGAGGTTCGTCTCGCTCGATTCGATCTGCTGGGCGACAGCCGGTGCGATGGGCAACAGTCCGATGGCGAGATAAAGCGCACTGGCGAAAACCCGTCTCATCACGGCAAATCCTCCTTAAGGCTGCATGCCACCTGCGCATTCGTATGCCTTGCAATCATGGCCCCGAATGGGCCACAACCCGCCGAACTACACGGTTAGGCAGACCCAAGGCACCCCAATGAATATCGACGCGATCCCGATCGGCAAGAACCCCCCCGACGACCTCAATGTGATCATCGAGGTGCCGCTGGGCGGCGAGCCGATCAAGTACGAGATCGACAAGGCCTCGGGCGCACTGTTCGTCGACCGCTTCCTCTATACGCCGATGCGCTACCCGGGAAATTACGGCTTCGTGCCGCATACCCTGTGCGGCGACGGCGACCCGCTCGACGTCATCGTGATGAACTCGCGGCCGCTGGTGCCGGGTGCGGTGGTGCGCTGCCGGCCGTTCGGCGTCCTGTTCATGGAAGACGATGGCGGCAAGGACGAAAAAATCCTCGCCGTGCCGGTCAGTAAGCTCACCAAGATGTATGACGGGATCAACGACATCACCGACATGCAACCGATCCAGCTTGAGCGCGTGAAGCACTTCTTCACCCATTACAAGGATCTCGAGCCGGGCAAGTGGGCCAAGATCGAAAAGCTCGGCGGTGTCGACGATGCCCGCCAGGTGATCCTCGAATCGATCGAGCGCGCCAAGGCCGAGCAATAAGCTCAACTGAGGCAATCCTCACGCAATGCTTGTCTCTCCAACTGTGAGTCCCATATCGGGGGCTCACTTTGGAGGACCGGATGAAAGCCGTACTGACCGCACTCGCCGCCGCCCTGCTGCCGACTGTTGCCGTGGCGCAAAGCCCCAGCAATGCCGCGATCGAACAGATCCTTGTCGAGCGCATCGATACCGCCGAGCAGAATGTCGGCATCGCCGTCGCGGTGATCGAAAACGGCGTGCCCCGCTTCGTCAGTTATGGTCATCCGGCACTTGGCGATGCAAAAAAGATCGACGAACACACGGTGTTCGAGATCGGCTCGGTCACCAAGCTGTTCACCAATGTGCTGCTCGCTCAGGAGGTGCTGGCCGGCAAAATCGACCTCGATGCGCCGATCGTGAAGGGCGCGGTGGTGCTCTCCAACATGGCGAGTGCAGCGGGAATCGAGGATATCGGCTTTCATATCATTGCCGAGAGCCTGCCGCTGACGCCGATGCCGAAAGTTCGGCAGGCGGCCGAGATCGATCCGGCGCTGCTCGACCGTCTTGTCGGCAAATATGCCCTGACTCCGGCCTTCGTGCTGGAGGTGACGCGTGAGGGCGGTGCGCTGTTCGTACAGGCGACGGGGCAGCAGAAGCTCCCGGTGTTCGCCGAGAACGAAACGACGTTCTTCTACAGGGCGGTGGACGCGCAACTGAGCTTTGGACTCGGCGCCGACGGCAAGGCGAAGAGCCTGAAACTGCACCAGGGCGGGACCAGCCAGCCCGGGCAGCGGATCGAGTAGTCCCATCATTTCGGCGGCATCGGCTTGCCGGCCGGAGCTGCCGGGCCCAGTCTCCCCAGGTCGGGTGGAGGATGACGATGCGGATTTTCGGGACGATCATCGGCGTGGTGCTGGTGCTGCTGGGTGGGCTCTGGACCTTGCAGGGCGCCAACATGCTGGCCGGCAGCGCCATGTCGGGGCAGTCGCAGTGGCTCTATATCGGGCTCATCGTGGTGGCCATCGGCCTCGTGGTGTTGTGGTGGTTCAACTTGCGGGGCCGGATGCGATAGGCACCCCTTGAAACGGTGAAACCGGGTTCACATATATCGGTCAACGGTTGGATCGGGGCGCTGTCCCTCCCGGCGACCTGGTCCCAGCCAATGAAAGGCGCTCCCCTAACGGGTTGAGCGCCTTTCTCTTTCTGGCGGCATGAGGGGCAGCAATGAGCGGACAGATCGTCATCCTCAACGGGGCGCCGCGGGCCGGGAAATCCTCGATCGCGCGGGCGGTGATGGCTCAACTGCCGGGGCGATGGGTTAACCTCGGCGTCGACCAGATGAACGCCAGCCTCCCCAAGGAGCAGCTACCCGGCATTGGGCTCCGGCCGGGCGGTGAGCGACCGGACCTCGAGCCGACTGTGGTGCGGCTCTATGCCGAGCTTTACGACGAGATCGCTGAACGGGCGCGCGCCGGGGAGGACGTGGTGGTCGATGTCGGCCATCACGACAGCTACTCGCAGCCGCTCGGAACTCTCGCGGACGCGGCGCGGCGGCTCGGCGGCTTGCCGGTATTGTTCGTCGGGGTGCGCTGCCCGATCGAGGTGATCATGGCGCGACGCAATGCCGACCCACAGGGTGGGTTCTATGTCGGTGGCACCGGTGTGCCCGAGCCGGTGCGGCGCTGGCAGGAAGCGGTACACCAGCCGGGGATCTATGACCTCGAGGTCGACAGCTCGGTGCTGACGCCGGAGCAGTGTGTTGCGGCGATTGCGGCAGTACTGGCCTCGCCGCCGCGGCTAAGTGCGTTCGAGCGGCTCGGGGCACTCTAGACGCCGGCGCGGGCTGACCCCCACCCCTGTCCCCTCCCCGCAAGGGGGAGGGAGACCCTCAAACAAGCATCTCAGTTTGCGTCTCCCTCCCCCTTGCGGGGAGGGATCAAGGGTGGGGGTCCACAGCCACCGGCGTTGGCGGCCCAGAGCCCCTACGGATACCCCGCGTGCGGCACCGCGACCCTGGTGCCGAACACCCGGCCGGTCGGTTTGCTGACATCGACGCTGCCGGTCCACTCGTTGGCGACCATGTAGAGGGTTCGGCCATCGGGGCCGCCGAGCATCACGGCAAAGCACATGCGGTCGAGCTCGAACTTTTCGACGATCTCGCCGCCATCGCGGATGCGCAGCACCGTGGGGCCGGTGGAGGTCCAGATGGCGCCTTCGGCATCGGCGCAGATGCCGTCATTGCCGTATTCACCGACATTGCCCCAGAGCCGACGATTGGAGAGGCTCCCGTCCTCGGCGATGTCGAAGGCGGTGAGGTTGCCGTTGAACGATTCGGCGCAGACCAGGGTCTTGCCGTCGGCGAGGATCGCCATGCCGTTGGGGAAGGCGAGGCCTTCGGCGACCTTGCGGCTGGTGCCGTCGGGCGCCACCAGGGCGATGAAGCCGGGGCGGAACTCGCCGCCGGGGAAGTCGAAGTCGACATTGTTGACATAGATATGGCCCTTGGGGTGCACGGTGATCTCGTTGCAGCCCCGTTCCGACAATCCCGACAGGTCGGCGAAGCGGGCAAAACTGCCGTCGGGTTGGCGCAGCTTCAAGTCGTTGTCGGCCGCATGCACCAGGAGCATGCGGCCATCGGGCAGCCAGTCGAACGAGAAGGGCAGGGAGGCGATCTCCGCCTCGATGGCAGAGCGGCCGGACTGGTCGATAGTATAGAGTTTCTGGCCGACCCAGTCGGCGAACCACAGCTTGTTATCATGCCAGCGCGGGCATTCCCCGAGCAGGATTCCATCCATCAGTTGCGTGATCTCGGTCATCGCTGAACTCCCTCATCTCTCTCAAGACAATGTCGGGCGAGGTGCGGGCATTTCGACAGGCGCCGAAAAGAAACCGGGCGCCGGAGAGGTCTCCGGCGCCCGATCGTTCATTGATTCACGTGAAGCACTAGGTGGAACCTTCTTGTGGTCGCGAGATCGAACCGGAAAAGTCTGCAACTTTTCCTGATCACGCTCCTAATGCCCACCCATGCCGGCCATTTCGGGGTTCGCCGGCGGCTTCTTGACGAAGAAGGCCGCGACGATGGCGAACAGCGAGATGATGGCGCCGGTCATGAACCCGGTGCGGATGCCGGCGGCGAGCGCCGTCACCGGCTCGGTGCCGG
Source organism: Devosia sp. (assembly GCF_035944845.1). GTDB lineage: Bacteria > Pseudomonadota > Alphaproteobacteria > Rhizobiales > Devosiaceae > Devosia_A. The sequence goes on from NZ_DASZAW010000108.1 coordinate 25,624, forward strand.
CGGCGGTCAGCGCCGTCGACTGGATGGTCATCAGCGCGATGAACAGAGCCACGCCGGCCGCACCCGCCACCTGCTGCACCGAGCCGAGAATGGCCGAGCCATGCGAGTAGAGCTGCATCGGCAGCGAACTCAGGGAGGCGGTGAACAGCGGCGTGAACATGATGGCGAGGCCGATGCAGAGCGCGATATGGCCGGCGAGGATCACCCAGATCGAGGTCGACTGATCGACCAGGGTGAGGCCCCAGAGCACGGCGCTGACGATGATCGAGCCCGGCACCAGGAGGCGCGTCGCGCCCCACTTGTCATAGAGCCGGCCGACCACCGGGCCGAGCAGGCCCATCATCAGGCTGCCCGGCAGCAGCATCATGCCGATCTGCAGCGGATCGAGCTTGATGACGTTCTGCAGGAACAGCGGCAACAGGATGATGACGCCGAACAGCGACATCATGGCGATCGCCATCATCACCACCGACAGGGTGTAGTTGGTGATGCCGAAGGCGCGCAGGTCGAGCAGCGCCTTATCCTGCAAGCTCAGTTGGCGCCAGACGAACAGCACCATGGTGACAAGGCCGACGCCGAGCGGGATCCACGGGGACATGCCATGTTCGCCGGCGGCCGACGCGGCTTCACCAAAGCTCGAGAGGCCATAGACGATGCCGCCGAAGGCCAGCACCGACAGGACGACCGAGATCAGGTCGAGCGGGGTCGAGCGCGGGGTCGAGACATTCTTCATCCGCCAGGCACCCAGCGCCAGCGCCGCGAGCGCGATCGGCAGCACCAGGATGAACATGAAGCGCCACTCGAAATGGGTGAGGATGAAACCACCGATGGTCGGGCCGATGGCCGGGGCCACCGACATGACGATCGAGATATTGCCCATGGTCTTGCCGCGCGATTCGGGCGGCACCAGCGTCATCACCGTGGTCATCAGCAGCGGCATCATGATGGCGGTGCCGACCGCCTGGATGACGCGGCCGAACACCAGGAGCTCGAGGCCCGGCGAGATGGCGCAGATCAGCGTGCCGGCCGAAAAGATCGCCATGGCGAGCATGTAGATCGGCCGGGTGTTGATGCGCTGCAACAGGAAGCCGGTGATCGGAATCACCACGGCCATGGTGAGCAGGAACGCCGTGGTGAGCCACTGCGCGGCGCTGGCGGTGACGCCCAGGTCGGTCATCAGCGGCTGGATCGCGACGCTCATGATGGTTTCGTTGAGAAACACCACGAAAGTCGAGACGAGCAGCAGTGCGATCACCAGCCGGTTGCGGGCGGCGGTGGAAGGCTCGACCGGCGCGGCAGCAGCAGTCGAGGGGACATCGGTCATCGTTTCGGAGGTCATTTGCGGCCTGCCTTGCGGTGTAAAGGTTCAAAATCGGGGTAGCTGAATGGCACAGATGGGCTGGCGGGGGGCAGCCCGCAGGGCGCATAGCGCCCTTGCGTGGGGGCGGCAATTACCGGCGGGGTCATCGGGAAATCTCCTTGGCTTCACCAGTACGACGAGCAACCAGTGGCGAAATCGACAGCGTGCGCCGCAAAAATAGTTAAGCGGCGGATTAAGCGTTGATGAGGCGAAAGTCAATGTCGGGGCGCGACGAGGGACCAGGTCGTCAGCACGCACGGCGGTGGTGGTAACGCAAGGTGGGGGGCTTGAAGCAAGCCCCTTGTGCCCCATATGTAGAAACTGAGGCGTTGCGCTACATGGGCGCGGGCCGGACAATTTTGAAGGGCTGGAGCATCGCTCCGGCCCTTTTTGTTTCGGGCGTTGCGGCGCGTCCCAGGGGACACTGACCGTCCCCACCCACGGTGTCACCCCGGCGAAGGCCGGGGCCCATCCTGAGATGTCGAGGTGGGCAAAGGCACAAGGCAACCCTCCACTGCTGACGACTAACGCAAGGCATGCTTGAGTGCGGCAATGGACAAGGTCTTCATCGTCTACATCATGGCGAGCCGTAAGAACGGGACGCTCTACGTTGGCGTCAGCGGCGATCCCGAGGTGCGCATCTGGCAGCATAAGAACAATTGGTTCGAAGGCTTCACCAAACGCTACGGCGTCAAGCGGCTGGTCTGGTACGAAGTGCACGAGGACGCCGAGGCCGCCATCCGGCGCGAGAAGCGGCTGAAGGAATGGCATCGCGCGTGGAAGATCCGGCTCATCGAGGCGCGAAATCCGGATTGGCGCGATCTCTACCCGGAGGTGACCGGCGAGCGGTGACCTCCTGCAGCACCTCAGGATGGGCCCCGGCCTTCGCCGGGGTGACACCGTGGGTGGGGTAGATTCAGGTGCCCAAATTCGGCGGCACGCCCTCGGCGACCAGCTGCGGCAGGTAGGGGGCATAGGCCAAAGTGGCCGTCACGGCGCAGGCCAGCACCAGCACCAGCGCGATCAGCAGTTTGTGCAACGAAATCCCCCAAAACCCCCTGGTGCAAATGGCTCGCAGGCACGGATGGCGGAAATACGGCTGGCGGGCTTGACAGGACCGGCCTTGCTCATTAATCAACGAATATGTTAATTAACAATCACGTTGATTACAGGAGACGAGACGTGAACAAGCTCATCAGCACACACTGGATCAGCCTCGACGGCTTCATCGCCGGACCGATGGGCGAGATGGACTGGATTCGCGGCGACGACCAGCTGTCGAGTTACGAGATCGGGCTGGTCAACAGCGCCAGCAGCCTGCTGCTGGGTAAGGGCACCTACCAGGATTTCGCGCAGTACTGGTCTAGCGTGCCCACCAACCCGACCGTAGCGGCCTGGGAGAAGACCTATGCCGACCGCATCAACAAGCTCCATAAGGTGGTGATCTCGCACAATCTGCAGGCGGCGAAATGGCCGACTTCAGAGCTGTGGCGGGAGCTCGATGCGCAGAAGGTCAACGAATTCAAGGCACGGTCGGGTGGCGACATCCTCACCTATGGCAGCGCCACGATCGTCCAGCAGCTGACCAATCTCGGCCTCGTCGATGAATATCACTGGCTGATCCACCCGATCGTCCTCGGCAAGGGCCGGCGGCTGCTCGACAATCTCGAACGGCGTTTCGATATCGAGCTGGTCGACAGCGAGCGGTTCAACAGCGGGGTGATGAAGCTGATTTATCGCAGGGTTTGACCCTGAGCCATTGTGGCTTACCCCTCATCCGGCCCTTCGGGCCACCTTCTCCCCGACGGGGAGAAGAATCCGGAGAGCGCAGCGGCCACCACTTTTCCTCTCCCCGTCGGGGAGAGAGTGGATCGCGCGAAGCGAGAGACGGGTGAGGGGTGCTGGCCACGATAGAACGTCTTACAGCGGCTTCTCGGCCAACCCGCGGAAAGCGTCGGGGACGGAACGTTCGAGTTCGAGCGTTGCCGAGGCATAGCCGATGGCTTCGCGGCCGAAACGGGTGCGCACTGCATCCATGGCCCGATCGGCGACGAGGCGGGAGGCGCCGCGCCGGGCGCCGGGGCGGCGGGCTTCGTCGGCGAGGCCGAGCGGCAGTTCGAGCTGCAGCAGCGGATCGCGCTCGAGCTGGGCCACCGAGATGGCGAGCAGCGTGATGGTGCGCTCGTCGGGGTGATCGGCCTGCACCACGCGCACCAGATCCTCGGCGATCTCGGCCAGCGTCACGGTGGCCGAGATCGGAGAACTGATGGTGATCGAGCGGGTGACGGCGCGCAGGTCGCGGAAGCGGACGCGCGCCGTGATGGTGTGGCCGTGCCAGGATTTTACCCGGAGGCGCGAAGCGATGCGGTCGGCGAGGTGGTGCAGGGTCGGCCGATAGATGCGCTCGATGAACGGCTTTCTGCCGAGCGCGGCCTGGGCCCCGGCGGAGCGGGCCCGCTGGTTGGTGACGATGCCGCGCGGGTCGCGGTTCCAGGCCAGAGCGCTGAGCTTTTCACCCGCAGCATGGCCGAGGATGCGCTGCACCCATTCGGTGCGCTGCTCGGCCAGCTGGCCGATGGTCAGGATGCCCTCATCCTCGAGCTTGCCCTCGGTCACGGGGCCGACGCCCCACATCAGCCCGACCGGCAGCGGGTGCAGGAACTCGAGCTCGCGCGAGGGATCGACCACAACGAGGCCATCGGGCTTGGCCACCTGCGAGGCGATCTTGGCGAGGTGCTTGGTGCGGGCCACGCCGACCGAGATGGGCAGGCCCAGCTCCGCCCGGACCCGGGCGCGCACCGTGCGGGCGATGGTTTCCGGACTGCCGAACAGGTGCTCGCAGCCGGCGACATCGGCAAAGGCCTCATCGATCGAGATGCGCTCGACCAGCGGGGTGTAGTCGTCGAGAATGCCGATCGCCGCGTCGCCGAGCCGCTGATACTCCTCGAAATGCCCGCCGGTGAAGATCAGCCCTGGGCAGAGTTCCTTGGCTGCCCAGCCCGACATGCCGCCATGCACGCCGAAGGCCTTGGCCTCATAGGAGGCGGCCAGCACCACGCCGCCGCCGACAGCGATCGGCTTGCCACGCAGTTCCGGGTTCAACAGCTGCTCGACCGAGGCGTAAAAGGCGTCGAGATCGGCGTGGAGGATGGTGGCGGCGGGCTCCATCCGGGATTCTCCGTGCTTATGAGAACATAAAGAGAACATTGGCAGAGCTTGTCAAGCGGCACGCTGGCAACCGAGAGTGAGGTCGAGAGGGAGAGCGCGATGCGAGCGGTGGTCTATTCGGCGTATGGCGGAGTGGAGCAACTGCGGCTCGTCGAAGTGGAGAAGCCTCGGCCGGGCATGGGCGAGGCGCTGATCCGGGTGAAAGCCGCCTCCCTGAACTCCTGGGATTGGGACCTGCTGCGCGGCCAGCCGTTCCTGGCGCGGCTGGGTGGGTTGCTGAAGCCGTATCACCCGATCCTCGGCGCGGATGTCGCGGGCGTCGTCGAGGCAGTGGGGGCCGGGGTCGGCCGGCTTGCCGTCGGCGACAAGGTGTTCGGGGATCTGAGTGGAGCCAACTGGGGCGGCTTTGCCGAGTTCGTCTGCGCACCGGAAGCGGCGCTGGCGATGATCCCCGAAGGCGTGAGCTTCGAGGCGGCTGCGGCGACGCCGCAGGCTGGGCTCCTCGCATGGCAGGGCTTGCGCTGGAAGGGTGAAGTGCGACGCGGCGACAAGGTGCTGATCAACGGCGCCGGCGGTGGCGCCGGGACGTTCGCCATTCAGCTGGCGAAACGGGCGGGCGCGAAGGTGACCGGGGTCGACAGCGCCGAGAAGGCGGAACTTATGCAGCGGCTTGGGGCGGACCAGGTCGTCGACTATCGCGCCGCCGATTTCGCCGCCGGCAGCGCGCGCTACGATCTGATCCTCGACATGGTGGCCGCACGGCCACTGGCACAGTATCGCCGGGTGCTCACGCGCGCCGGCCGGCTGGCAGTGGTGGGCGGCACGACGCCGACTATCCTCGCGGTGGCGTCGATTGGGGCGATGACGTCGAAGCCGGATGGGCAGCAACTGGGGCTGGTGCTGCACCGGCCGGATATCGGGCAGCTGGCGGAGCTGGGGGCGCTGATTGCGGCGGGCGAGGTGAAGCCGGCGATCGACCGGGTTTATCCATTGGCGGAGACGGCGGCGGCGTTCGCCCGGATCGGTGCGGGGCAGGCGCTGGGGAAGCTGGTGTTGGTGCCGTGAGAGCGGGGGTCTAGCCTTGAAGTTCTTCCGGCGCTGGTGGCTCTGCACCTTCTCCCCTCAGGGGAGAAGGTGGCCGAAGGCCGGTTGAGGGGTGAAGCGGCACCATACGCGCTTACTGAGAAGCTGAACCCCTCACCCTAGTTCCGCTACGGACCTAAAGGTCCCAGCTGCACTACCCTCTCCCCTCAGGGGAGAGGGGCGGCGGCCGCTTACCTAGAGACTACCCCCGCGCCAGCGCCAGCAGCCGCTCGTTCTCCTCCGGTACGTTCTCCGCCAATCTCGCCGCCGCAATGATCGGCAGCCAGGCCCGAACCTCGGCTTCGGTCAACTCACTCGCGGCGAGATAGCCCCGGAGATAGGCGTCGGCCAACTCGGGGCCGGCGCCGTGGTGCATCAAGAGGTAGGAGCGGGCGACGTCGGCGGCGGGCGGGCCGGAGGTGGCGTCGGGCCAATCGACGATCATTGCCGCCCCGGGCGGGCCGATGATGTTGAAGGGGTGGAAATCGCCGTGGCAGAGCCGGTTACCCTCGGGCAGGTCTGCCAATCGAGCGAGCAGGCGGGCGCGCAGCGCGGCATCGAGGTCGACGCGGCCGAGGCGGTCGGCGAGGCGCGGTTTCAGCGGCGAGAGCCGAACTTCGGTGCGGGCGTGGATGGCGAGGTGCAGCCCTACCATGGCCTCGAGCGCCGCGGGCAGCAGTGTCGGGTCGGCGGCGGCGAGGCTGGCGAGCGGCTGGCCCGGGGCGCGGTCCATGACGAGGCCCCAGCGGCCGGCGTAAGGGCCGGCTTCATGCACCGCCGGGGTCGGCAAGCCGTGCTCGCCGACAATGGCGAGGATGGCGGCTTCGCCGAACGCCACCGAGCGGTTGGCGGGGTGGCGATAGAGCTTCAGCACATGCTCGCCGTAATGGAAGGCTTCGGCCATCTTGCCGGAGCCGAGCAGCGGGCCGATCTGGGGCGCCATCAGCCGAGCGCCGCCTTGAGGGCAGCGGCGATGGTCTGGTTGCCGCGGGTGAGCTGGAAAACTTTGCCGGCCGCTTTCGGCTCTTCGAGCAGCGCTACGGCAACGGCCGCGACGTCGGCTCGCGAGATCGACTCCTCGTCGATCGCCTGCTGGCTCAGCCGCACCTTGCCGGTGTCGCCGCCATCGGTGAGTTCGCCCGGCTCGAGGATGGTCCAGGCGAGGCTGGAGCCGGTGATGAACTTCGCCGCGGCGCGCTTCTGCTTGTAATAGTCCTTCATTTCGTCATCCATCGAGCGGGTGGAGAGCCCGGTGCTGGCGCCGATGGCGGAAATCGAGAGGTAGCGCTTCACACCGGCATTTTCGGCGGCATGCACGGTGCGGCGCGTGCCGATGCGATCGAGCGCGCTGCCTTCGCCGGCCGCCGAGCCGGCGGCAAACACCACGGCGTCGGCGCCTTTCATGGTGGTGGTCCAATCGCTGAGCGGCGACCTTTCGAGATCGAGCACGATGGTTTCGGCGCCGCGTTTCACCGTCTCTGCCATGTGCCTGGGGTTGCGGATGGTGGCGACCACGGCATGGCCGGCCTTCACCAGTTTTTCGACGATCAGGATGCCGGTGCGGCCACTGCCGCCGATGACGATGATGCGCATCTGGTTTTCTCTTTGTCTTCGTGAGCGTGCAACAAAGCCCGGCTTGCGACAATGGCGCCCTGTCGCCAAAGTCGGGCCATGACGCTCCACACTCCATATGATGGCTCGGCGAAACTGTTCCAGATCGGAATACGTCCGCTCGAGCTCAGAGACTGGATCGACGTGGACGAGCGGCTTGCCGCCGACCTCGCCGAGAAGGACCGCGTGGCGGCAACCTACCCAGGGGCAGCGTTTCTGGCCGAGCCAGGGACTGAAGCGGCCCAGGCGGAAGTGCTGGCACTCCTTTCAGAGCACCTGATTGGACGGCATCCGAGCCTATATCGCCGCTCAGCCAACGGCATCGAAGTCGTGCCTGCCAACCGGTGTGTCACGTTCGATTCGGGGGTCGAGCCGCTGCGGCTGGCAGCCCAGCTCGTTCAGGAAGACCTTGTGCTGATGCGGCGGGACCTCGCCGGGTGGCGGCTGGTCGCCGCATCGCTGTCGTTTCCCTCGTCGTGGTCGCTTCGGGACAAGTTCGGGCGGCTGTTGCATGATGTGCATGGGCCGGTGCCCGGCTTCGGCCCCGGTACGAGAAATGCCGAGCTCATGACCCGCATGTTCGATCACGCGCGGCCCGAAATACCAATGGTTCGCTGGAACTGGTCGCTCTATGGCGATGACCGGCTGTACCACCCCGAAACTGCCGATCCCTCGGCGTTGCGCTTCGGGCCGGGAGAGCGGGCCCAGAGTGTCTACCTCAGGGTCGAGCGGCAGACGCTGCGACGGCTGCCGCTCAGTGGCGACATGCTGTTCACCATCAGGATCCATGTCGATCCTCTCGCCGCGCTGGAGCAGCATCAGCAAGTAGCGTCGATCGCCACAGCGCTCATCGACCAGCTGGAAGCGCTGACGCCTGAGCAGCTCGACTACAAAGGGCTGACGCTGGAGCGCGGCCGGCTGATCCACCGGCTGCGGGAAATGCTCGGCCCATAGCTTGCGGCCCGGCGGAACTCTACGGTGACACACGACCGACAGCTGTCGGAGAACGAGGGAGACGATTCAATGCAGGCTGGGCGGCAGGTGGTGGTGCACCACGACGATCTGGGGGCGAGCTGGAGTGCCAATATGGCGTTCCTCGAGCTCTGCGAGCAGGGGGTGGTGACCTGCGGCTCGGTGATGGTGCCGTGTCCGTGGTTTCCGCACATGGCGCAACTGGCGCGCGACAACCCCGAGCTCGACATCGGCGTGCACCTGACGCTGACCTCAGAGTTCGACCGCTTTCGCTGGCGGCCGATGACCGGCACCGCCGATAACGGCATGTGCGACGCCGAGGGCTTCATGCCGCGTCGGGTGGCGGAAACGCAGGGCGCCGACGTCGCAGCGGTGGAGGCTGAACTGAGGGCGCAGATCGATGCGGCGTTCGCGGCCGGCATCGACGTGACGCATCTCGATGCGCATATGGGCACGGTGTGGCTGCCGGAGTTCGTCGAGCTCTACGAGCGGCTCGGGGCGGATTACAGCCTGCCGATCTTCCTCCCCGGCCCGCAGGATGCCTGGGTGGAGCCCTCGGCCGCGCTGGATCGGGCCCGGGAGCGGGCCGAGAGCCGCGGCAACCCGGCTTTCGCCGGCGTCATCTCGACGCCGTTCGGCAATCTCAGCCCGACGGCGGCTGATTACCGCGGCATCCTCGACTGGTCGAAGCCAGGCCTCACCTGGGGCGCCTTCCACTTCACCAAGCCGGGCGACATCGCGATGATCTCCGATGACGCCCCGCTGCGGCTCGCCGAATACGAGCTGTTCCGCTCCGGCGCGGTGGAAGAGATGTATGCCGAACTCGGGCTGGAGCTGGTGGGGATGCGCGGGTTCCGCGAGCAGATGCGGGCGCGGTGACACCTCTCCCTTGGGGGAGAGGTCGACGCGAAGCGTCGGGTGAGGGGGCCTTCCACGTGCTCGGTGTTTGCGGCAAGGCCCCCTCACCCTGACCCTCTCCCCCAAGGGAGAGGGGACGCAAGAGCCGTTGTGCCGGCGCCTCTCGAAGATGTCGAATCCCCGCCCGACAGTTCGACCAATCTCCATCAAACAGGAGGTTCGCATGAAGTTCGTGTGCCTAGTCTACATCGACAGCGTCGCCGTCGGCGCGCTCAGCGAGGCCGAAGGGCGGCAGCTCGCCGATGACTCGATCGCCTTCGACTGGGGCTTGCGCGACAGCGGCAAGCTGATCCTGGCGCAACCGCTCGAGGCGCCGCAGACCGCCGTGACGGTGCGGCAGCGCGCTGGAAAATTCTCCAGCACCGATGGGCCGTTCGCCGAGGCCAAGGAGCACCTGGGTGGCTTCTTCGTGGTCGAGGCAAACAATATCGACGAGGCCATTGCGGTCGCCAAGACCAGCCCGATCATGCGGGTCGCCAGCATCGAGGTAAGGCCGGCGCTGGAGCAAGTGGATAGCGTGACGGGGCGGGGACGGCCGGAAGTGGCGTAGGCTAGGCCGGCTAAAGGATTGAGGCCCGGGATCGCTCCCGGGCCTTTTGCTATCTGCATATTTATGGCCTGAGCGGCGCTTACGCCCCGCCCGCCATATGCGCCAGCACCGCCAGCAGCAGCAGGGCCACGATGTTGGTGATCTTGATCATCGGGTTCACCGCCGGGCCGGCGGTGTCCTTATAGGGGTCGCCGACGGTGTCGCCGGTGACCGAGGCCTTGTGGGCGTCGGAGCCCTTGTAGTGCTTGACGCCGTGGCTGTCGGTGAAGCCGTCTTCGAAGCTCTTCTTGGCGTTGTCCCAGGCGCCGCCGCCGGCGGTCATCGAGATGGCGACGAAGAGGCCGGTGACGATGACGCCCATCAGCATGGCGCCGAGCGCCGAGAAGGCGGCGGCGGTGCCGGCGATCCAGTAGATGGCGACAAACACGACGATCGGCGACAGCACCGGCAGCAGCGATGGGACGATCATTTCCTTGATCGCCGCCTTGGTCAGCATGTCGACGGCCCTGCCGTAATCGGGCTTTTCGGTGCCGGCCATGATGCCCGGCTTTTCCTTGAACTGGCGGCGGACTTCCACCACCACCGACTGGGCGGCGCGGCCCACGGCAGTCATCGACATGCCGCCGAACAGGAACGGCAACAGGCCACCGAACAGCAGGCCGACGACGACATAGGGGTCGGCGAGCGAGAAGGTGAGCGGCCCCAGACCATAGAAGAACGAGCCTTCCGTCGCATTGGCCGAGAAGTACTGCAGGTCCTGCGTATAGGCGGCGAACAGCACCAGGGCGCCGAGGCCGGCCGAACCGATGGCATAACCCTTGGTCACGGCCTTGGTGGTGTTGCCGACGGCGTCGAGCGCGTCGGTGTTGTGGCGCACTTCCTTGTCGAGGCCGGCCATTTCGGCAATGCCGCCGGCATTGTCGGTCACCGGACCGAAGGCGTCGAGGGCGACGATCATGCCGGCGAGAGCCAGCATGGTGGTGACGGCAAAGGCGATGCCGAACAGGCCCGCGAGGTTATAAGTGACGATGATGCCGATGATGATCACCAGCGCCGGCAGCGCAGTCGATTCCAGCGAGACCGCGAGGCCCTGGATGACGTTGGTGCCGTGGCCGGTCACCGATGCTTCGGCGATCGAGTTGACCGGGCGCTTGTTGGTGCCGGTGTAGTACTCGGTGATGACGATGATCAGGCCGGTGATGACGAGGCCGGCAACGCCGCACCAGAACAGGTTCCACGGCGTGAACTGCTTGCCGCCTTCGATGCCGAGCTGCACGTCGAGCCCGCCGAACACCCACATCAGGGTGGGCAGCAGCACGATCAGCGAGAGCACGCCGGTAGCGATGAGGCCCTTGTAGAGGGCGTTCATGATGTTGTTGTCGCCACCGAGCTTGACGAAATAGGTGCCGATGATCGAGGTGACGACGCAGGCGCCGCCGATGGCCAGCGGCAGCACCATGCCGGCGAGCTTGAACGCATCGGGGAGGACGATCGCCGCCAGCACCATGGTGGCGACCGCGGTCA